>ONCQ01000030.1 GCA_900316355.1 uncultured Prevotellaceae bacterium
GGTCATGTGCTGGAGTGTTTCCTCACAGCCGATGATGGGGAGCATCAGAAGGTCGGAGCGCCACTTGTGCGCGGCCTCCTGATACTCCTGCGGGGTAAAATTAAAAGTTCCTGCCATAGCGGTAATAATTTTGTGTTTGTGTTGAGAAAGTGTTGTGTTGCGCGGGTTTGTGGACGTGTGCAGGCGTACATCTATTATATTATAGATACGCCTATCCGCCTACGAGGTCATACAGCTCCTTGGCACTGTTGACATGAGCGAGGTAGTCCTCAGCGGCAGTAGGCTGCTGCTCACCTTCATGCTGAGCGTTGACCACTGCAGGCGAAGTAGCTGCGGGCGTACCTTTGAGCGCCGTCACCTCGGCCTCCAGCTGCGTGATGCGTGTGTCACGCTCCGTCAGCTGTCCCTCCTGGGCGGTAATCTTCGTTTCCTGAGCCGTCAGGTGGTCTTCGAGGCTCTGCAGCTGTGCTTCCGTGAGTGTCACGCTGCCCTCGGCATTCGCGGTGAAGCCCTCTGTTTTCAGAGCAGCTTCCAGTTTAGGCATCTGTTTCATGGGTGTGATAGTTGTGTTTGTTGTTTGTGTTTGGATATTCTCTTGGCTTTGCGCAGACGCTTCCGGAGTCTTCACGACACCCTCATCCGCTTTCATGGCCGGATGGAACAATGCCGTCAGAGCCGAGATAAGGCGTGACAGCAGCGGTTCCGTTGTCCTTTGGGACATAGGATCCGCGTAAGGAATCGCCGGAATGGGAATCGAAGCCGTTGCCAATGCCGTTGCCAGTTCCTCCGTCATGTGAGGCTTGATGTCCTCCTCATAGTCCGTGATGTCATCCACGAAACCCCATTCCTTGGCTTCGGATGCCGTGAGCCAGCCGCCCGTCTTCATCAATGCCAGCAGATCCGCCTGCGGCTTGCGGCATCGTGCGGCATACATGGCAGCAACGTGAGAGTCCAGCTTGTCCATCTGCGTCTTCTGTTCAGCGAGTCCGTCGATGTACTCCTGCAGCTGGTCGGCATTCATGCTTGCCCATTCGAACACCGCCATGGAGCATTTGTGCACCAAATAGAGCGCAGACGCATCCATGGAGATGCGCTGCGCTCCGAGCGAGGAGATGGTGGCGGCAGAGGCATTCATGCCGGTGAAGTGAACATGAACCTTCCCGTGACGGTGGAAGGCGGAGGATATGGAAAGTGCCGTGGCCAGCTGACCACCTGTGGAATCCACAAGTACGCTGACCTCGGCATCGGGATTAGCAGCCAGCGTGGCCAGCACGGATTCAGTGTTGAAGTCCGTACCGCCCACGTAGCCTTTGAGATGGAGATGATATTGAGTCATTGGGCAGATGTGTATGTGATTTCTGCCGCAAAAGTACATCTTTATTATATCGTGCGAAAAGACAGAAAACCCCTCTGCCGAAGAAACAGCAGAGGGGCTATCTGTGAGATTGAATCCGATTGTCAGCCTTCATGGAACCTTCTTTCCAGTTCTTTCATACGTTGAAGCAACTCTCTGAAGGGAAGAGTCTTACCGTCATAGATCATGTGACGCTGCATGTATCCGTAGTCTTCTTCCCATAAGGCCAGCACTTCATTAGGCGGCGTCAGACAGATTTCCTTTCGCAAATCATGGGAATAATCAATGCCCTTGATGGAAGAGAAGAAAGCCCTGTGGTGATTGATGCTTGTCCAAAGCTGGTCATCATGCACTGCCAGTAGGGCAAAATCCTTATCCATCATCTTCTCTATGTCGTAGAGATGCCTTGACTTCCTTTCCGCTTTCTGGCATCTGTCCGTCGTGAATATCTCATGCAGCAGGAACACCTTTTCAAGGAATGTCTTTTCCGGCAGAGCGGCACGGATTTCAGCATCAGTCACGTCCGTACTCATGTCAGGGAAAGTCTGTGATACCATGCTGTTCACCTTTGTTTTCCGTGTCGGCTCTATCAAGGAGCGAGAACTTATCTCCAGCATTACTACGGGACGGACATATTCCTCGTTTAAGGATTGCTGCCCATCTGCGAACAGCGACTTATACTTGATGTACAGTTGTCGGGGTTCGGGGTAGGTGTTATCACCAATGCCATCAGGCTGTGCTTCAATGGAGCACCATTCAGACAATCCATGTCTGTCAATGGCCTCTTGCATGGCCTTCAGAAACTCTTCCCGCACGAACAGGGAAGATTGTTTCCTCAGTTTCTTAATCTGTTTGACCGTCGGCTCATCACCTTCGAAAATGCCGAAGTTACTGTCATAGGCGAGGTCAACATCCTCGGACATACGACCTATCAAATCCCAGCATTTGGAAAGACTTGATCCGCCCTTGAAGATGATGCGGTCGGCAAACGGAAGCTTGAACACAAGCTGAAGTACCAATGTCACCCACAAGTCCTTTTCCACGACGATAGCGGGCAGTTTGGCCCTCATCGCTGTTTGTGTGATGAAAAGCCTTTTGCCTTCATCGTCTATATCAAAATACCTGTTGCTCATATTGTTCTGTGATTAAATCCTTTATCCATGCGGGCATTAGTGCCATATCATCCTTGATGGACTCAAACGGGATGTTGGCCAGCACGTCCCTGATGTGCTCCACATGTTCCTCTGTGATATTCTCCTTGCCGATATCCTTTAATGCGAACACCAGCATCATGATTATCCTGTTCTTGAAAGCCATGTTTTTTTGCGGTGTATGCACAAACTGGATGGTGTAACCGTTCAAGAGCGAGATTGTCTTAGAACGACCGTCTGTCATGTACACCAGATTCATGGGAACCTGCGTGGAGAATCCCAACAAGTTCTGAGCATAGGCCCCGGTAGGAACAATCGTTATCTTATCCCTCTCGGCAAGCCTCTTAGCCACCTCTTCATAAGAGGGGTAGATGACTCCGATGCCATACTTGGAATCTATCTTAGGCATGAGATACACTCCCTGAGCAAGCCTCAGAATCGTTCCGGCCTTTGCCTCCCTCTCCAACGCTTTCCTGATGTTGGCAGTCTTTGACCCAAGGCTTACCAAGTCAGACGGGAAGAATATTGTTCCCGGCTTCATCTTGCCTATTTCAGACGAAATCCTACTCATTTTAGTATCACAAATGTTAAATCCGTCGCAAAAATATAACAAATTTGTGACATCTGCAAAATTTTCGGCAATGATTACACTTTTCATAGAGGATTTTGGCATAATTGGCTCTCAAAAGCTCTAAATTGATACAAGAATAAGCGTTTTACGTCCAATTAAGGACACCTCATAGACATATCCCGCCTTCTCGCCATCAGCCTCACCAGTCTGATGAGTGCGCTTGATGATAGGGAAGGGGTCTTCATGGTGACCAATCAGCCACCATCGCCCATTCGTGTCAAGAGCGAGGAATGCCAGCAGCTGCCTCAGAGGAATGTCATCCGTGGAAGAAAACGTCAGCGTCGATTTCTCCACCTGAGCATGATTGTCATATACATTTTCAGTCACACATGTTGGCGTTCCCGTAAAGCACACCTCTTTTATCATGTCATAGATGCCGGAAGGAATTCCAACGAGCGCTTTCATTTCGATGTTCAGAGGCAGACTCGCGCATCCGATATAAGCGATGCGTACGATGCCAGGAAGATACTGTTTCATGATGTTATGTTTTTGGGAGTTATTATGAGCTATCAGAATGCACAAAAACGAAAAGACAAAACCCCGAAGAGTGGGAACGTGAAATTTAAGATTCCTTAACTATTTTCGCTTCTTAGGTGGCTTTTTCCTTCCGTAGCAGCATCCTTTATGCGCTTTATTCGCCTTGCTGTCGATATCGGGGGGAGCCTCGAACAGATGTCTTTTCCTCACCCTTATCTGCAGCAGCGTTTCCATGTTCGATTTGTTATCCTCAATCCCGTTCTTCTTCATGAAGTCCTCGATCCTCTGTTTATATGTAGGTGTTGCCGGATTCGGCGTTGCAATGAACCTCATGAAGTCCTTGACGAAATGCCTCATGATTGTCTTACGGAGAATCACGAGGATCCTTTCAGGCAGGTAACACCAGACATCTCGATTCAGGCCCTCCCGTTTCGGCACCTTGATGGCTATGCAGCCGTCTTTTCTTTCCGGTTCCCAGTCTTTCGGTTTCCTTTGGAGATTGTCCTGCATGACATCATTCTCCATTGACCATTTAGGGAAGGAGATAGGATCCTGTCCTTTCTTCCCGTAGTGATGGATGAGCCACATCCTGACGTAGCCCTCCAGTTTGAGGTAGATAACATGTACTGTCATTGATACGAGGATTTAAGTAGGTTAAAAACTTTGCCTTCTTTGTACTCCTCGTATATAAGGCCAATACACACAACTACATTGAGTGCATTACATTTATGTCTATGTTCGCCTTTTTCAAACTTAACTTCGGCTACCAACCCAGTGCCCATGTCCTCCGTCACAAGGCTGTTCCCATTCATGAAGCAGAGGGTTCCTATCTTGAATAGGATCCCTCCCAGCAGAAGAATGGGAAGCAGTTTATGGGCATCAGGATTCAGCATTATTCTTCTTTAGATTACATATCGATTTAGAGAGTGAGACATTTTCTCGCGCACGCACGCGAGACACACATTTTGACGCGCTACTTTGGCTACACGGCTACAAAAAATGCAACCCGTTGGAAATGAGCTATAATAGATAATATTATATAGAATCATATATATAGAATCATGTAGTATATGTAGTTTCATTACCTTTTTTGTAGGCATTTTGTAGGCACTTGTAGGCAATTTGTAGGCAAATTCCACAAGGCTAATATGTTGAAACTGAGTATGTAGCAATTGTAGCACTTGTAGCAAAGGAAATAGGGGTCTATATCATTTTAGTCTTCAATATCCGAGTCCTTTTGATTCTCGACATTCTCCATCAGGTTGATGTGGTAGTTCTTCTCCAGCTCGTCATAGTCGAAGCAGTACGCCCGCTGCACCTCTTCTGCCTGACGGCATTTCTCTCCCAGCAGGTTTGACTGTCTCATCTTCGGGACGCCACCCTTCAGGAAACACTTGAAGCGCACAGACTTCTTCTCACCTAGGTATTCCCGCGACTTTTCAAGGTAATACCTCAGAGAAGCCTCCGGGATGCCCACCTCGTCCGTCTGCTTGTTCAGGCGTTTGTACAGTTTGAAGATACGTGACCGCTGCAGGAACATCACCCGCTTGGCCTTTGGCCATTCCATATTGGCAATGTCCGTCTTCAGCGTTGTCACGAATTGAATGCGGAAATCGCCCTCATTGATAATCTCCCCTTCAGCCAGCAGGTATTTCACCGTGTTCCAGAACCCGGCCAGCTCATTGTTCGACTTACATTCCGCATTCTGACGGCGTATGCCTTCCAATACCACCGGTTTCATATCCTCGTAGTGGATATCGATGCCCAGGCCACCCTCCAGTGTCCTGAGCACGGACAGCGGAATGAGCCAGTTGTTCTTGATGCGGTCCTCGATACGTTCTCCTTCCAGTTCCGCATCAATCTCCGTCTGTGTCAAGCGGTATATATCCTTGAACTCCACTTCCATCTTCTTCCGATGGCGCAGCAGCTGCAGGGTGAGGTGTGACACCCCTAAGGCACGCAGTTCCTTCAGCCGGTTATATTCCATCTGTTCCTCCTTCGAGAACTCAGACCTGTCGAAGGTCAGATATATGAAGCGTGAGAACAGTGCAATATCTGCCGTGGCCATCTCCTGGCCGGAGAGGATGATACCCGCATCCACGCTTGTCGTTTCCTTCTTTTTGTCCAGATCCATGTTCATGCGGGTACGTCCTGTGCCGTCCCACAGGCCCTTCAGGAACTCGCGCTTGTAGAGATCGATGTCATTCTTGAACTCATCGATATGCACTAGCGCGTTGGCCACTGCAGCCACCGTATCATTCAGTGCAGGCAGCGTGGCATTCTGAATATTCGGGGGCACATTCCCGGCAATGAAGAAGCTCATCAGCGTATGTCCCAGCTCCGACTTACCCGAGCCTTTGGGACCGAAGAGATTCAGGATAGGGAAGCTGCGCGTCTCAGCCGTCACGATGTCTCGGAACAACGTGGCCAGGAGAAAGCAGAATCCGATGCGTCCGTTGTCACCGAACACGCGGAATATCTGTGACGTGAACTGCAGGAGTGGGATGGAAGAGTAGGACAGGTGGACAAACATCTTCTCAAACTTGTAGAGCTTGTTGTCCTTCTTATACTGTTGGGAGAATGCCGGAAGATAGTAGTTCCCCAATTCTCCCAGGCGCACGATGCCCATGTCATCCACCGTCTGAAACTCTACGCCGTCCCACACGCCGTTACCGAAGGCGAAGAAGCCGGCACGCTGCCATCCCAGCTGCTTGATTTCCTCAGCCGTTTCCGTCACCTCGTAGAGGAAACGCTTCAGCTTCGTGAACTCGCGGTCTGAGGCCATCCATATAAAGTTACCCAGTCCTTCCACCTTCTGTTTGAACTTCGACAGTCCCACTAATTCTTCCTGCCGCAGTTCCACCAGGCGTTTCAGCCCGAACTCATTCTTGACGTAGTACAGACGTTTCGGCATGATATTGTCGATGATATGAAACAGCGGTTCCATGGTGAAGTTCGACCACTCCCATTCATCGCCGTCCTTGGTGGTGGAACAGTACTTCCCTTTCTTGATATAGAAGCCGTACTGACTCAGCTGTTCAATCTCTATTTCCTTCTGCTTTTTTGGCTGTCCGGCTTTCTCGTTGGCGATGCGCTTCTGGTCGTTCACGGCACTGCGCCACAGGTTTTCCTTCTTGTTGCTCATCTCGGCCAGCTCGTCGATGAGCATAGCCTGTTCCGTGTCCGACTGCACCATGGCAATCAGTCCTGCCAGCTCTGCCACGACTGTTGCCTTGGCCTCCGTTGTCTTCGCCCTCTCGAAGCGCAGTTCTGCCAGCCATATAATGAAGTCCCGTTCTTCAAGCCCGTTGAAGCGTTTGATGTCCTGGCAATATTCATCAGGATCCTGTTTCTCTCCTTGCTTTCCCAGCGGGATAGGTTTCACGGACACCGCGAATCCCGCCTTCATGGCCTCCTTTCCGTTCTTGATGACGGCCTTCACCCCTGCACCGAACTCATCCCCGTCCTTGGCGGGGTCGGCATCCGGAAGGAAACAGATCTTATGCACGATACGTTTAAGCAGATGGAATTGCGCTTCCGTCCATGCCGTTCCGAGCGGGGCCACTGTATTGACCACGCCGATCTGCTGCAGACGCATGCAGTCCGGCGCACCCTCCACGGCATACACCTTCTGCTCCTTCGACGCTATGCGCCTGGCATTATGGAAGCCGAAGAGCACATCCCCCTTGCGGTAAATGGGACTCTCAGCGCCATTCAGGTACTTCGACTTCGATGTGCCAGTCATGTCCCGTGCCGTATAGCTGATGACACGCCCCATGCGGTCTTTGATAGGAATCATGATACGCGCACGGAAGAAGTCATACCAGCAGTTATGCTCATCAAGACCCACGAGGCTTAGTGTGCGTAGGCGGTCCAGGCTCTCGCCGTTCTTCTCAGCCCATGAGACGAGGACGTTCCCCTTCGGCGCATAGCCGATACCTTCCTCCTCGCAGTATTCCGCGCCCCATCGCCCATGAGCATACTCCTGGGCGTCGGCATCCTCCCGGAACATCGCCTTGTAGAGCGCATCCACGCGGCTCATCAGTCCCAGATTCGCTTCCCGTTCAAGGCGGTTGTTCTTTTCGTCGTCCGTCTCTTCGCGTTCCTCAATCTTGATGTTCTTCTTGTCGGCCAGCACCTTCACGGCAGCGGGGAATTCCAGCCCGTCATGCTTCATCACAAAGCTGATGGCGTTGCCACTTTCCCCGCATCCATAGCACCTGTATGTGCCTTTTATATCATCCACCTTGAAGGAGGGCGTTTTTTCCCCATGGAAAGGACAGCAGCACTCATAATACTTGCTGCGTCCATGCCTTTTCAGTTGGATGCCGTAGTCAGTGATGACATCGACAATGCTGTTCCTGTCAAGCACCTGCTCAATGATTCTCTCTGGTATCATCTTATCTCACTTAAAAGAAGTTTCAAAACTGCCACGGATGACGGGCTTCACAGCGGGCCAGCCGTGGACTTGGAATCACATTTCTTTTCTAGTCCAAACAGAGACTCGAAAAGTTTTTTCTTCGATATAAACCAATGCTTGCCTTTCTTCTTGCCGACCAATTCACCTGACGAGAATTTACGATTTACCTCTGCCACTTTGATATGAAGTTTTTCGGCCACTTCCTCGGCGCTGTAGAATTCAAAGGAATGCTCTTCGAACTTCTGCACGACCAAGGTTGCAAGCGTATCCAGTTCAGAAAAACTAAAGGCCATGACTTACCTCCTTTCTCAGTGACTCCATCCAGGCCACAACAATGAATGCGTTGCTGTCAGTCAAATGCTTGATAACACAAGACCTTTCTTTCCCTTCGGTTTTGTTCCACCTCAGGATTGTTGTAGACATTGACTTACAATCACCTTTACTGCAGAGCATTCCAGCCCTTGCTTTATTAGGTCTTAATTGTCTTAGCCATCCGGTTTTGTCTTTAATTCTTTCAATGCTCATGATGTTGAAGGTTTAATGACTATATGTTATTACTCTTTTTCCTTGTCCAAAACCATAACTCAACCTTTGTACACTTCTTCAAAATCACCTCTTATTCACTCTCACGCATCGAAAAACGTTAAAAAAGCATCGAAACGCAGAATAAAAGCAGGTTTTTCCGTTTGTATCTTAGGCTTGTTCGGGATTTTTGCTTACCTTTGTACCCGCAATCCAAGGAGAGTCGTAGTTGCTTAGGTGTTGGAATTATGCTGCAAAGGTATATTGACGACATGAAGAGCGAAAAGACAGATTTTACTGTTTCATATCCCATGGCACTAACATCTCTCTTAAGATTCAACAAAACTAAAAATGCCCTCCTGCAATGTCTTCAAGACATCACAAAAGGGCACAAAAAAAGCACATCAAAGCCTTTACGGCTTCAACGTGCGAAGCGTTCTATAAAATATTAATATATAGACTTAAAGCATTGGTGCTGTACCTCTGCTGTACCTTTAATTAATTTTTGTCTTAAGAGTTTGGATATTAAAGAAATAAACGATTCCCGTAGGCGCTACAATGGGAATCTCGAAAGAGGTTCCCATTTCTGTCTAAAAAAGCCAATCTGGCTTACAAGACACAAGCCTATCGATGTGTGATACTTCAAGTAAACACACATTAAACGACTCGGAAACAAGATTTTACATCTTGTGAAAGGTCTAAGGATTCACATTACTTTTTTCATTCAGTTACGCAGGACAGCTAATTTTATTAACTGTGCTTTGTCTGCGTTTTGATGCGTTAAGATGCGTTTGTTTGCTGTAGTAACAGCTATGAATGCGAAAAGACACAATCTGCTGAGTTAAAATCCTGAAATGTTCGCGAAACAAGGTATATAAAGGTAGTTTAACATACTCTTCAAAAGGAGATCCGTAGATTTTGTGTACCTTTGCAGCCAGATAAATCGGAATTTATGGAAGAGCATAACATCCTCTGTATAGCCAACAGAAGTGAGTTCCGTGCATGGCTCGAAGCCCACCACGCCAGCGAAAGAGAATGCTGGGTTGACGTGAAACGGGGACGACCTGTAGATGACAAGCATTTCTGGTATCTTGATGCCGTGGAGGAGGCACTCTGCTTCGGATGGATTGACAGTCGGCATAAACTGATTGACGGCAAGAGGATGCAATGCTTTACTCCGAGAAAACGGAACAGCCCTTGGACAGAGTTGAATAAGGAGCGAGTGAGGCGACTGGATCGGTTAGGGCTGATGACCGACGCAGGGAGAAAGGTACTGCCACCAATGGGCGTACGCAGCTTCAAGATAGACAAAGACGTTGAGGCGGCTTTGAAATCGGCTCGTGCATGGACAAAGTACAAGTCGTTTCCTCCTCTCTACCAACGTATTCGTGCCTATAATGTGGCATTCTATAAGACCAGAGACAAGAGCATGTATGAACAGACCCTGTCTCACCTTATCACAGAGACCAAAGCCGGACGCATGTTTGGCGAATGGAACGACTACGGCAGATTGCTGGACTACTAAATTTCCAATTTATCGTTTTGTCCTTTCTTAACGAAATAACAGATTCCTATGGAAACCTTCAACGATGTCATCAATAGCGGCCAGCTCGTCTTGGCTGATTTCTTTGCCACCTGGTGCGGCCCCTGTAAGGCCATGCACCCCGTTTTGGAACAGCTGAAAGCCAACCTTGGTGACCGCCTCCGCATCATCAAGGTAGATATAGACAAGCACCGCATTCCCGCTGAAACGTATAACGTTCAGGCCGTGCCCACACTGATACTCTTCCGCAGTGGCAAAGTTCTTTGGCGGCAGAGCGGAGCCATGCCGCTGAACCAGCTACTTTCAGTGGTCAATCAATATCTTTGATTGCACAGAGCCAAACGACCGTCCCGTACGTCTGTTAGGCCTCTCCGTTACAGGTTCCCTGCAGGCGGTACGTGTGAGTGACGACGGCCAGCTGACTATCGACTGGTAACGATTCGCAGATGAGACCTGAAGACACAAGATTATTGGTACAATCGGCATCAAAGCCCGCCGCCAAGCCCAGCCACTGGCAATCCCCGTTGGGCCGGATTAATGCTAAAATGATGCACAGAATCAAAAATAATCATTAAAAGATGAGGTTTATTTATATATTATATCTACTTTTGCACAAAATATCTTGCGCAATATAATGAGCAATATGGGATATAATATTAAATCGGCCCTCAGTTATCTAACGGAACTTATAGGAAGTGAGATTGCAGTTAGGGCAACCTCTAATACGGATGTTGGCTACCTGCCGCTTGCAATAAGTAACGGATATGGATTCTACGACATTGAGATTTTCAATAACAGGGTCACACTTGCTATTCCCAATGTTGAAGATGACAGTTCTCCTATGTTACTCGCTAAGCATCAGGCAAAGATGACAGAGATTTTTAGTCGCCCTGTTGTGTTTGTTTTAGAGAGTGTTGAGTCGTATAACCTGACCCGACTGACTCGTGCAAAGGTGGATTTCATAGTGCCAAGAAAGATAATATTCATGCCAAGCATGATGATGGTGCTACGTGACGTGAAGAATGCAGCTAAGGCGCTTCCAGACAAGATGCCACCAGTTGCACAGTTTCTGATCCTCTATCATCTACAGGTGAGAAGGCTCGATGACATGAACACAGCTGCAATCGCCGATATGACAGCGATGGCATATTCCACCATCAACCAAGCCTTGAAATGGCTTGCGCTTTCCAACTTTGTTGAACTTTGGGGAGGTAAACAAAAGCAGGTGAAGTTCAAGATGACTGGCAGGGAACTCTGGGATAAAGCTTTGCCCATGATGACAACACCTGTAGAACGTGTGGTTTATACGGATATGCCATTGGCAGATACGAAACTGGCAGGTGAGACTGCTATGGGACACTACACCATGCTGGCAGAACCGACTACTCCCGTCGTTGCAATCAGCAAACAGTTAGCAAGGGAGAAAACAGCTGTTCTAAACAAGGAATATGATGAGACCAAGGTCGAGGTTTGGAAGTATAACCCTGCTCTTTTGGCTAAAGAAGATTGCGTTGACCGACTCTCTCTATATCTGAGCTTGAAAGACAGCGTGGATGAGAGAGTGCAAATGGAATGTGACACCCTCTTAAATGATATGAGATGGTAAACGGACTGATACGCTGGAGAGAATATTTTGGCGAATACAAGGATAAATATGTATTGATAGGTGGCGCTGCCTGCAACCTTCTGGAGGAAGAGTTGGAGATGAACCCTCGTGCCACCAAAGACCTTGACTTGGTTCTTGTGGTCGAAGCCCTCACTCCAGACTTCGGTATGCGCTTGTGGGACTTCATCAAGGACGGCAACTACGAAAGCAGAAGCCGAGGAGAGAATGAGCAAAGACACGAATACTACCGATTCATGAATCCGCAGGACAAGAGCTATCCAAAACAGATTGAGCTGTTTGCCCGCAACACGGGCATACTTAATCTGCCTGCAGATGCCCATGTCGAACCTATTAGCATTGGTGAAGATCTATCTAGTTTGTCGGCAATTCTCATGGATGATGACTATTATTCATTCACCCTCGAACATAGCCAGGACATAGAAGAGATCCACATTGCAAGCCCAGAGGCTTTAATATGCCTAAAGGCAAAGGCTTATACCGAGATGCTGGACAGAAAGGAACAAGGAGAACAGGTAGATGGCCGCGACATCGAGAAACACAAGAAGGACATCTTCCGTCTGATTGCTATGCTTCCTCAAAGCGCACACTTTGAGTTACCAGGGAAACTGCGTCAGGATATTGAACGATTTTGTGAAAGGGTTGGCGAACTGCCTAATCAGGATTTTTTTAAGAGTTCTGGATTACGTGGGCTGAATGCTGCCCAACTGATGGAACTGTTGCATAGAGCATTTGTTGAATGAAGACAGCCTCACTAACGGGAACTACGTCAACATCGCTATGCGCAACGCCAAACAGATGAATGACAGCAATTGATAGGCTCTAATCCATCAATAGCACTACAACGTGCCGCTCGGCTTTGCCGCTTGACACTTCAAGAACGTCGCAATGTATGGTAGCAATAGAAATGAAGAGTGAAAATAGTCAGAGTGAAGCAAGAACAAAGTAAGTCCGGCCATAAGGATGCGACCCGACGACACAAGATTATGGGTACAATCGGCATCAGGCATACCAATGCAGTTGCAGTCCTAAAAAGCACATCGAGCACATCAGGCAAAAAACTCCCCAAAACAAACGCCCTCGCTTCGCCATTCCCCAGGACTGGCGAAGTGAGGAGCGTTGGGGAGAAAAACTACCATCGAAAGCACATAGGAGCTGCGGACACTACGCAAACAGAGAACGAGGAACGGCAAGCTCGGTGCAGGCCTCACGTCAAACAGGCCACATCATAGGAGGCCGGAGGATCAGCCCGCCGCCATGCCCGCCAGCGGAAGATGCACGGTAAAGAAGCAAAGAGGTGGCAGCAGGCAACAAAAATAATACTGCCATCCTCACGGACAGCATATTTATTCAGCGTAGTCTGGAAACTAAAGCAGGAGCGTGTCAAATCCTGTCATTTTGAAGATTTTTTCCACCTCATGGCAGATGTGGAATACCTTAAAGCCGCTCGGATTCTGCACAGACTTCCTCATCATCAACAGTACACGTAGACCTGCCTGTGATATATAAGACATTTTCTCCACGTCCAGTTCAATAGAATCGGCCTGAGGCGACGACTCCTGGAAGGCTTTCAGCAGGTCCGTTGCTGTGAGGGTGTCTAACCGTCCCTGTACTTTCATTACCAGCTTACCCTCCGTCACCGAGCTTTCAACTTTAAAAGGAAGCTCGGGAGTAGTCTCTTTCCAGGTCTTAGGGGAAGAGACACGCATAGTGAGCATGTTCATTTGCCGATAGGCATTACGGAGCTCATCATTCACGCCGGGGACATCCGGAAGATAGAGGGTGACGGGTTCAGCTACGACCTTGAATCCCTGCTCCTCCAGGAATCGTATGGTTCCCTCCTCGCCATTGAGGAAGAAACTGTTCTGGTTCATTTTCACATCGGCCAATTCGTTGGCTCTCTCTTGGGAACGATTCATGAAAGCAAGCTCGTCACCTTCGAGTAAAGTGCCGAAGGTGAGCGCATAGATTCTAAGGATGGACAAATCGGCCGTCATCCAGGTGCCGCCGTATTCCGAGAGGAGACGGTGAATGGCTTGGCAATGGCTCACCAACTCCGGCTCGTTGAAATACCCCAGCAGCCCTTCCGTCACAATGCATAATTCACCCTTTGCACTTCCCAATGCTACTTTCATGGATTGGTAATTGGTGGCATCCACGGCGTGATAACTGGACAGGCTGCGCTGCTCCGGAGTCATCACCTTCTGGGCGGCTGGAGCCATGTCGTCTATCACCACCGGAAGGTCAAAGCCGAAATAGCGCTTCCTGGCCGAAGACACACGGAAGCCGCGGGGTGAATAACCCGAAGGAAGATCTACGATATTGGGTGCACTGCTGCGGAGCGTGGCCGTATTATAAATTTCATAACGGGCCTGCTGGGCAATCTTGTAACAGTTCCATATAGAAGCGGGAACTTTGTTCGCCTGTGGACTGGGCTCCAGACCGATATAGGGTACCAGGGCTACTGCATCCGGATCTTTCGCCAGGTTCAGAAGCCTCAAAGTTCCTTTTGCTGTCAAATAAGCAGGGTTTACTGCCTTTTGTAACTCTTTGTTGTCCATCATCAATACTTTGCTAAAACTACTTTTAATGATTTGCATCCATATTATTACTCGAAATCCTCCATAACTTCAAATCATCTGGTGCGGTGGTCACATCAATGCCCATCCAATATTTGGGTGACATATTGAACGGTTTGCCGATGCAGCAGTGTCCTACCTTCAGCTCCTCAAACACATTTTGCGACGGTCAAAACAAGAATTGTTGTAAGTGTATTCATACCTTATGCCTTCTTAGACTTGGTGAGGCATTGCCACCATTCTTTCAACGGCTGCCAGCCGCCTGTGCTCCAGAGAGCGAGGAAGATAAGGACGGGCTGGATGAACAGTCGGATTAGACGCAGGGTGTCGGTGGTGAGACCGAAGGCATCGATGTGGTTGACATACTGGCTAATGTTGCCTGGGAAAATGGCGACATAGAAAAGCGCCAGCAGCGCACCCACCACAGCTTTCTTTTTCCACAACAGCAGCATTCCAAGGCCAAGTGCTATCTCCACTACGCCCGATGCCAGCACCACGAAATCGGTGAAACCTTCGCTGAACTGTAGCCATGTGGGCACCTGTGCCACAAACTCCTGACGGTTGAATGTCAGATGACTGAAACCTGCATAGGTCATAAACAGACCCAGCAACAAACGGAAAAAATCATTGATATTTCCAAAAGTTATACTTCTTGCGCAATTCTTCCTGTTTCTCAAGCGGCAGCGACTTGAAATTACTCTCGCAGAGGCACCACCGACAATCCTATTTGCCTCGACATCCTGTCGTTCAATTTTTAACCGAGATGTCATGAATAGTGAACCTTCCGTTGTCGTCAATCGTGATGGGTGCTATCAGCTCAGGCATATCATCATAGGTCAGCACAAGCCCCGTGGTGTATTTCACACCTGGCACGAAGACCAACGTTGGCGCCTCACCGCTCACGTCATAGTAAAGCTGTTCGCCAATCCATAAGGGCTGCTCGTCATCGAAACCACCCATATCCGTCATCGTATTGGTGACGATCACCAATGGTTGCTCACCATCATAGAGCGTGATGGTTTCGCCGTCGATAGTGTAGCGCATACGCTTCAGCAGCTCCTGCTGCACGTCGTAGGGGTTGACCTCCATCTTGACGAAAGCCTTGTTGTCCTCGCCAAAGCGTATCTGGTGGAGCCAGTCCACATGCACCCCTGTACCCGCCATGGCACTTGTCGTGAGCCACAAATCGCCCGTTTTGGCATTATAATTCGCCATCGGCTGACGCGTATGGCGAATATTGGGAAACCGCGTAGTCTTGTCCAACGCCTGCAAAACACTGTCGGGCATCACGTCTGAGGGCAGAGGCCCCTCCATCGTACCAGCCATCTGCTTCGTGCCCTCGTATGTATCCAATGCTTGAACATCTGCATTCTCTTGGTTCTGCCGGCCGCACGCAGCTGCCAACCCGATTATTGCCAATAGGCAAATGAAAATTTTCTTCATTGCGTAATCATTTATTCGTAATCTCCGTTTCCGCGTACAAATATTAGCGCTTGATGCATTCCTTCATTAGTTTCTCCAACTCCGAATCGGGTTTCTGGTACAGCTCGTCAGGTTTAAAGAATCTTGTCAACATCGTGGCAAAGACCTTGTTACCGTAGATGAAAACAAAGTCGTAGTAGCCTGGTTCAACCTCTTCTGGATGAAGGTAGAACGAGCCCCAATGATTAGTTTCTCCCGCATCAGGATCTTTGTTGAGGTCAACCTCCTGAATATAACCAGGAGTCTCGTCGTTCAAAGCGTTCTTCTGGTAAATGCCCTGGTCAGACTTGTGCTTGAATACCATCACCTTGATGCCTGTAGCCGCATTTGTTTGTGGATAAAACTCAATCCATTCATCGAGTTCGTAAACAGAGCGTATGCCTTCAGCGGCGTAAGGTTTCTTATTGAAATCAGCACTTCCGCAGCGGTTGCCAAACAGGCTCAAGCCTGTCATGATGGGCTGTTCCCCCTCTTTAAGATTCACGTAATAGAGTTTGCCCAACTCCATTGAGTCTTCCGCAGCATTGGTGGCAGAGCCACTATAGACGCTCGTAAACAAGGATAGTACTGCGGTCAGGAATAATAAATTCTTCATAAGAGGTGTTCCGTAGCCCACTGCCGGAACTGTGTGCCTCGCAATCCACGAACCCTGTAGCCTACAGCAATTATCATTTCCAGGGAGTAGAACACGACGTCGTAGCTCTTGCCATCGGCGGCAGTAGTCAAATAATGTTTGACAACTGAAAGCTCGCTTAACTCTTTTTCCTTCAGGATGTTAATTACATGATGGCTTATGGTTTGTTTCGAGGTGGCAAAAAGTTCTGCCATCTGTAGCTGGTTGAGCCATATCTTGCCATCCCTGGCATAGAGTGCTACCGAAGCACGACCGTCTGGCGTACGATAGATGATGATATTCTGCTGTTCTTCCATATCGTTTAGATTTCCATTCATTCTACATTCCTTTGGCCAGTTATTACTTCGTTGATCAATGACCGCTTCAGACGTTTCAATGCGTCTGTCTGCTTATCAATATGTGAAATAGCAGGTGTCGTTTTCTTACCATCTTTCTCCTGGCTATTTTGATGCTTAACCAACGTATTATCCTTATATCCAACAAATCTGCTTGGAGCGAAATGATATTCACCGTTTACTTTATAAGATACAAAGACTCGACCTCTTGCTATAAAATGAGCCATTGCATCATAAAGTTCATCTGAACCGTTAGAGAGGTATCCCTCAATACTATCAAGGTTCTTTATCAATTGATTTTTTGTTGTTATAAGCATATTGACAATTTATGATATTTTCTTCTTATCCCCAATGTAGTAGATGATATTTAAGTTCATGTAACTTTGTATGATTAGCACCTTGCAGACTGTAACTCGTCACTCACGATGTAGTCCCCACGGTCGTCATCATAGACATAGACAATGCGAAGTCCACGATATTGAGCTGGAACCTTCAGCGTTTCAAGCAAGTGCCAGCGAGGTCTTCCAAAATCAAACGATGCACGGTCAAGTATCAGGAGGTTACTTGTCCAATCGAACTGATAGTACCCGCCACCGATACTCTGGTCATCGCCTATTAGCAAATCCTTATGTTGATTGACCAAACCAAGACGCAGGTAACCATCCATCGTTATGATAAATTTTGGTAGTGCCATTCAATCCTTCATTTCAATTCTTCTGAAAGCGCATATAGCTCTTTATCAAATTGCATTGGCCAGCTACGGGTATCATCTTGTCATTTCGGAGGTCAAAGTATTGGCGTATTGTTTTGCCGATCGTAGGATTGACCTCTTTATAATGCTTCTTCAGAGCCATATAATCAAGTAGCAGCCCTTCATTAGTTTCAATGAGTTGGAAAATATCGAGCGTGATATGAGGATTCACGGAACCACCCTTCTCCAGATAAGCTTTAATCGCTGATTCTGTAAATTCCTTGATATTCATAATCATATTAATTGTTAATTAATTGTTACTATTATTCCATTAATTTGCCTTTAGCCCACAGCTTCCAATACTTCCACCCATTTGTTGACCACAGGGCGATGAAGACGAGGACGGGCTGGAAGAACAGGCGGATGAGGCGCAGCGTGTCGGTGTTCAAACCGAACGCATCGATGTGGTTCACATATTGGTTGATATTGCCAGGGAAGATGACCACATAGAAGAGAGCCAGCAGCGCACCTGCGATAGCTCTTTTCTTTGCTGCGAGGAAGATGATGCTAATGCCAAATGCAATTTCCACCACACCTGATGCCAGCACCACAAAGTCTGTGAAGCCCGGGCTGAACTGCAACCATGTGGGCACTTGCGCCACAAACTCCTGACGGTTGAAAGTCAGATGACTAGTGCCTGCGTAAATCATAAATGCTCCTAAGAGCAGGCGAAAAAACAGTTTTACGTACTTCATATTGTTAATCGTTTATAAAATTCTTTGTCATCATATCGTAGTGCAGCGCCTCCAGCTCTTCAAGTGTGAGGTTGTTTACTGCCGCTTCTATCTTCCTTATCAGCTCTTCCCTATGGTTTTCTGAAGAACCGTATTTCTTATAGAAATCCATATTCAAGAATTCTTTTGAGATACTACGGTTTGAAATAATGCCATCGCATCCCGCATGATATCATCGTGGTCGAAGGCCAAAGGAGGCAAATCAGAGATTGAGAACCATTTTGCCTGGGCTGCATCATCCAGGCCACGAACCTCAACGGGTGCGTCAATAATGGCGAGATACGCCACGGTGATAGTGCGTCCCCGAGGGTCACGGTCCACTTTGGAGTATGCACCTATTTGTTGAAGCTCTGAAACAAGTAACCCTGTTTCTTCTTCCAACTCTCGAACAGCGCATTGCTCCGTGGTCTCATCCATGTTCATGAACCCGCCAGGGAAAGCCCAGCATCCCTTGAAAGGCTCAAAGCCTCGCTGGATGAGAAGCACCTTTGGTTGTCTCTCTTTGGTGATGACCATACAATCAGCTGTGACTGCAGGACGGGGATATTTGTAAGTGTAACTCATTTTAGCCTCTTTTTGAGCTGTACGATTGTTATACCCTCTCTATGTAACATAGAGTGACAATTAGAACAGACCATAGAGAAATCAGATGGACTAACTTCATGTTCACCTTCAATGCTAGATAACTCTACTTTGTGATGTGCCTCAATAAAGCCATCTCCAATTCTACCATATTTTGCGCTAAAATCAAATCCGCAGACTTCACAAAAGAGCCTGCCTTCATGACTTAACCTGAATAGGTGCTTAGCTTCTTTCACCACTTTACTATTACGTTCACGAACAAGGTGAGTTCTCATAATGTAACTGCCTTCATGAAATGGTTCAGATGTCAGTTCGCCAATAAGTTCTTTATCCAAAGTCCGAAATGTCCTCTTATTTTTTGAGGGAGTAACTCCTAACCACTTACAAAAGTTGAGATATGCTTGGTCAAGTTTAGTATCATAAGCTCTCTCACCTAGTATATGTGTTATAGCGGGCGTAGTTTTCTTGCCATCCTTTTCTTGGTTGTTCTGATGTTTAACTAACGTATTATCCTTACATCCAACAAATCTGCTTGGAGCGAAATGATATTCACCGTTTACTTTATAAGATACAAAGACTCGTCCTCTAGCAATATATTGAGCCATTGTATCATAGAGTTCATCTGAACCATTTGAGAGGTATCCCTCAATTCGGTCAAGATTCTTTATCAATTGTTTTTTTGAAGTTATAAGCATTTCTATAATCTTAACTACAAGTAGCATATAATAACCCGGCAAGTAGAATGATAGCCACGAAGCATCCGAAGCCACAGCCTCGGTTGTCGCCGCCTCCACCACCGAAGTATTCAGGGAGTTCCCCTGTATTCATGTGGTAGTCGTAATCTTCCATCATTCTTGTAAATGCACTCATGTGAAATCTATGCTAGGTCATAATAACTATCATTTTTGATTACCTCTATTTTTCAATCAGTTCAACATAATAAGCCCATCCATCATTCCTTGTCTTGCACCATTCGTAGGGCACTAATTTTAATATCATGCCAAGTCGATTAGCAATTTCCAGATATTCATAGAGTTCATTCTTGGATACTGGCACTTCATAACCTGGATGTTGGTTGTTAACAATCTCAGTTATATATTCTTGTTCTTTGTCGAAAGAAAAATCATTTGCCATTACCTTTCTCTCATACTCTTTGAATATGTGCCGTCCTTTCTTGTAATCCCGAAATTTCAAGCCTCCAAGAATATCTAATGACTGCATCCCCGTGACAAAAGAGACGATATTGCCTTTAATAGTTATCACAGGTGGTAGGTCAGTGCATTTAATTTCACTGACCTTTTCTTTTGGAGCATAGACGAAAAGGTCTCCTTTTCTGCCAAGATATGACGCGCAGAAATATCCATACTCCTGTGCGCATAAGTCAGCCTGTTCTTGTATATGCTTGTTATTTCGTATCATATCGGCAGAAAGAAGTTAATTATAAATTAAGTAAGTTATTCCTCAGAGGGATATGTTTCATCATAAATTTCATTCATTCACCAATGTCGCCGCCACCATTTTCTAATTCTTCTAATTCTTCTTCAGCCTTTTCTGCTAATGCCTGAAATAGGGCCTGTACCATTTTATACTCTTCGCTATCTGAATCATATTCAGCCAAAATATTTGTAACAGACTCGTCCACAAGGTAAACATAGTTTCCCATTAAGACATCTCCATTGTTATTCTTTGCACGAAATTTATGTGACACTTTGAAACCTATGAAACGTCGTCCAGGCTCAGCTAACTTAGCCATTTCATTAAATGTTTTCTGTATTTTCGCAGTATTTTCCTCTACTTTCTCACTATAATATTCAAACTTTTCCTTGGCCTCATTATACCGGTTTTTACTATAAGAAGACATATAAGAATCAGACCATATCGCCATTGATGATTTCGCATCTTTCATGTTATCTTCATACTCTTGGCCGCTTTTGGATAATTCGTATAGTCTAACAGCCTTTTCGTAAACTGCAGGATCATCTTTAGGAGCAAAAGCACTATCCAAGATGACTTCTACAGGTTCATAACTTTCGGGATGATATAGAGACTTCTTAACGCTCTCTTCGACCAGCTTTTTAGCCTTTTCTTCAGGTGATTGCCCACATGCGGCAAATAATAAAGATGCTACAAGAAAATAAATTGTCTTTTTCATATGCTTTACTCTTAATACTATGATTTAATAAGTTTGAAATCTATTTGATAGCGATAGAACTCGATGTTATGGCATACGGACAGGGCTCTCTTTAAGCGGTTGTCTGCATCCAAACCAATAATGATACCCTTTACTTCTTGGCCTGGTTCCAGCAATTCATCTTGGACATATCCCATATATCTTTGGATTTGTCCGATGACAATATCTGAAGCTCGGCCTCGTTTGAGTTCAATGACGAGAATTGTTTTCTTGTTTTTGCTGATGGCAAGGATGTCTATAGGACCCGTATCTGATGGGTATTGCTGTCCAACAAGTTCACCATCTTCCTCAAATATGTCAAATTTCTTTCCTATCTCTAATTGCTTCCAGTTTTTCACCATGAAATCCTCCAAGTGCTTTTCAAGCGCGAATTCAGAAGGATCCTCGATTTCACGTGAGGTGGCAACTACGGTGGCTGGCGCAGAAGCATTGATGAACTTCTCAATTTCTTCTGCATATGAGGTGATTTCACAACAAGTTCCGATAGACCCTGTACTATGTCTGAGGTTTTCACTCATTTCACTTCGTTGTATGGTGACATCAAGCCATTCAACTTTACGGCGATGTGGAAGACCCCCACCTGGTTTATAGAAGTAATTACTTGCTATTTTACCCACATAATACTCGCCCCTTCCATTAGGGCAGAGCACGATATCACCTATTTCCAGCCCTTTGCATATTGTCCATAAATTGCCACATGCTAATCCCGCTGCTACTTTTTTCTTGTTGGGATACTTGGCTAAGAAAATAGGGATATACTGCTTGTTGAAAGCTCTCCAATCATCATACAGATTGGTGGACAGGTCCTCTTCAATGCCAAAGAAGGCCCCGATAAAACCCTCTTTTTTGCATTGATCAGCGTAAAGCCCGGCTTTTCCAAGCATTATACGATTGTACTTTTTCATATCTTACTGGTCTAAATAATTCTCATCTTCCCTTTCTGCCGCAATCGGCATTTGCATATCCTCTTCATCTATTGATTGATATTGAACATCTTTTGCATGATGGTCTTGCAGCCAGATGTGATTTAGAGTGAAAGCGATGGAGTCTAATGTCTCTTCACGCTTCAATGGTTTCAGTTCGCACTCCCAAACGATGATGCAGTGCCAGCCATAGAGGCGAGCGCCTGCTGCTCTTCTCGGTCACGTTCTTTGTTCCTTCGGATTTTCGATACCCAGAAGTCGCGGTTTGTTTTGGGTATCTTGCAGCATTCAGAATCAGAAATTGTAAATCGTAAATCGTCAAATTGTAAATTGACGTGGTGTCCATGCCAAAAGCAACCATTCACAAAGATGCATGTGCGGTATTTCCTTAGCACCAAGTCCGGATGCCCTGGCAGACGTTTATGATTCAACCTATATCGGAACCCTCTCTTCCACAGACCACGATAGCATTATTTATCATAGTCCTCTGGCGTGAAATCAACGGTGTATTTGCAATCGCCGTGATCCAAGTCTGTATCTGGCATCATCGCGAAAGCCTTCTTGAGTGCTTCATGCATGTTTTCCGCCTCAATCTCAACGGGCGTATAGATGGATTTAACCAATCTGATATTGTATTTTGTCATCGTCTTGCTTTTATTGTTTACTGATGTTTCACTATTGAATATATGATAGTAGATATCTTGGCGACTGAAAGAACAATCCTGTTTCTGCATTGCCAAGCTTCTGAAAAAGCGTCATCATAGCTGACCTCCTTTCCTACGGCAGTATGAAGCCATACGCTCTACCATATCATTGAAGGACTGGGTGTGCATCACGTCATAGTATTCGTGTGCAACAGATATAGCCCCATAGCGATGGAGATACTGGTACGCCTCTGTTTCGGTCATGGAAAAGCGGCGGGCAAACGCAGCGATGAGTGCTACGATATATTCTGCGATGTCTTTGATGTTATACATACAAATACTAATTTGGGGAGTCAAAAGGGGCTGATTCCTCCTTTATTTGTCTCATTCGAGTACAAAACTAAACAAAATTTCCCTTTTGTTAAGGTACGTGCGCGAGAAAAAAGGTTAAATTAGGGCAAAAAGGTCCTTTTAACCCCATTTACCCACACAAAAACTCATCGAAACGGCTTCAAATGTATAAAAAAGGCCGTTCACATAACCCCTCCACCAGAATAATTGTAGGTATCATGCTGCGGGAACTTCTCACACCCGATATACAGGGTATCAAACGCATCCGTTCCATCGGTGCGGTGTTCGAGCAGATCTTCCTCCGTTTTTCTCTTTCTTCTTACGCATCTCACGTATGCGCTCTTTCGTGTGCCAAATCTCGTAGAGCGTGGCCTTGATGCCCTCGATCAGATCCTTATCCATCTTCTCGCGGTAGTGCAGGAACCAGCTTCCTTTCTGAGTCTGCGGCATATCCGAGAGAATCATCAGCGAGTTGTTGAAGGAATGATTTCAAACTGCAAATAATGGTTAATTATTTACAGTTCCAAATGTAAATATATTCATAAAATTTGTAGTTCGGAATGTAAATGTGTATTTTTGCTGCCAGCTTTCCGTGTTGCATGATGTCAAGCATCCTCTGAAGGGCGACTTCCTTGTTGATGATCGGTATTTGTTTGAGGTAGGCGGAAGAAGAAAGTCCTTCGAGCAAATTGCCGATGTACCCAATAGCTTCCTTGCCGTAGATGACACGGAGGTAGGCCACGGGAATCGCATTCCCTTGTGGATGTTCGGATTCACCTATTGATACTACCTGCCCGGTATTTCAGGTTCACCATTTTCCCGTGCCGCCTCATTGATGGCAGCATCGTAACCCGTCAATGCCGCAAAGGGCGCAAATTGAGCGGCCCTTTGCATCATTGACATCTGCGGATGTTTCTTAGAAACCGGATGCGGCAGGTTGATGATATCTTCGTAACTATCCATAAATGGTAAATCGTCAAATGGTAAATGCTTACGCCTTGTGTCCTCCTATTTGTTCGTTTCTGTCCTTGGCTGTTGCCCCGTCGGTGTAGCTCATACCCCGAAGGATGGCATTCTTGCCGAAGCGTGACTTGATGGCAAGCTGTGCTGCCTGCAACCGGCGTTCCTTTTCCAATGCATCTTCTTCCTCTTTGCGCTGTTGTGCCTCGGCCTCGTAATCCGTGAATAGATCAAGCTGCGCGGGTGCAGTCTCCTTTCTCACTTGTGACTCATGCACCACATGGTTTGTGACCAATGTGATGCGACGTACGAGCAGGGTAGGGTCGGTGATACGCTCGTACAGTCGCACGGCAGCTTCCACAATCATGGAGGAAGAAGATGTCTGCCTTGACAGGTTTTCTGTGCCATGTGCGTGCTTCGGCACGGTGCGACCATAATAGTCCGTTGTCACAGGACCTGTGTATCTTGCCCGGCGCTCCGGGTCGGTCAGGTTCTCCGTGTCGTAGTTGATGGTCAACACCAACTGGTCCGTTACCAAATGCTTCGAGAAGAGACTCAAAGCCATTGCATCTGCCATTTCTTGTAGCACCACCTTCGCTTTTGACCATTCGTATGGCTCCTGCAGCACCTGCCCACTACTGAAGGAGTTCGTCTCAGGCCGGTAAGCCTTCACATAGTCGATGGTACACGGCTCCCATCCCCATGCATGATCGATGAGCAGTTCTGCGTTCACGCCAAAGAGATTATAGAAGAACTCTTCGTTCTGTAGCGACTTTCGGGCAATCTGCCCCATCGTGGTAATACCGTACTCAGCCAGCTTCGTTGCGATGCCACGGCCAAAACGCCAGAAAGCGGTCAGCGGGCGATGGTTCCACAGCGTGCGCCTGTATGACATTTCGTCCAGCTCCGCGATGCGCACCCCGTCCTTGTCTGCCGGTACGTGCTTCGCCACGATATCCATTGCCACCTTAGCGAGGTACATGTTCGTGCCGATGCCAGCGGTGGCCGTGATGCCTGTGGTGGCCAGCACATCACGTATCATGCGGATGGCCAACTCATGCGGTGTTGTCTTATAGGTGCCGAGGTAAGCCGTCACATCCATGAACACCTCATCGATGCTATAGACGTGGATATCCTCAGGTGCTATATATTTCAGGTACGTCTGATACACCTGTGTGCTCACCTCAATGTAGTGAGCCATGCGCGGCGGAGCCACGATATAATCCAGCTCCCAGTCAGGATGTGCTTTCAGCTCAATGTCATTGGATGACTTGCCTGTGAAATGCCATCCTGCATTGCGCCGTCTTTCATAGTTCACTTCCTTCACGCGCTGCACTACCTCGAAGAGTCGCGCCCGTCCTCCGATGCCGTAAGCCTTCATAGATGGCGACACCGCCAGACAGATAGTCTTGTCCGTCCGGCTCTTGTCAGCCACCACGAGGTTCGTGGTCAGCGGATCCAATCCTCTGGCCACGCACTCCACCGAGGCGTAGAACGACTTCAGGTCTATGGCTATATAAGTGCGGTCGGACATCTTCCTTCAATGGACAAAAGTCTCGCCAGGTGTGAAGAGGCCCTCGATACGCACTTCGCCATCGATATACGAGGCAGGGATGGTGTACTCATGTGTTGTTTTATTGAACGATGCCGCAGGAATGGTAACACGCTTGTACTGTCTGTTGTCACGCACATACTCTGGTCCGTCGAGGTTGTAGCCATGGGTAATCACGATGCCCGTGTAGGTAAAGTCAGGGGCGGGAACCATTTTGACGGTTACAGGCTGTCTGAACGGTATCGGTGCATCGCTCAGGGCAGCATCTTCTGGTGTGAGGACATCGCCGTTGAGCTGGTTGGCAGAGATGCGCACTTCGTCATCGTGGACATTCAGCAGCACATCCGCGATAGCACCGCCATTGGCTGTGAGCAGGTTGCCCGGGGTGTTGTTGCCTCCGGCATCAGCACAGTCCCAATCTATCTTTAAGCGCATACGGTAAATGCCAGGCTGTGTGCCTTCTGGAATGGTGAAGGCTGGACAGGTGATGGTGCCGTTCACAACGCTGTTGCCGTTGGTCTGTGCAACACCTTTGCTGTTGTAGCCACTTAGGTATGTATAGCTCACCAACTCACTGCCGCTAGAAGGCTTGTTGGCCTCGATGATGGGTGTGAACTGTCCATCGTTGTTCCAATCCACATAGGCGTAGCCGCTCATCCAACCTCCTTTGTAGGTCATCTTCACTGTGACGGAACCTCCGGCCTTGGCAAAGACCGTTGCCTGCTCCGTGAGGTTGTTATAGATGGTTGCTGTGGGCACAGTCACGTCTTTAGAGCTTTCGCCTGTGGATGTGAAGGTAAGCTTTGTGAGTGCACGGTCGGAGCGTGTGGGTGTTTGGTTTGTGTCGAAATTCAGCGGGTAGTTAATAATCTGATAGCGTGGTTTGGGGCTGTCGGTTACCTCGATATCATCGATGAAAGCAATGAAATCCGTCGTTCGCAAGTGAGGCGATGCCAGATCTGGTACGATGACAAAGCTGTGAATATCTACAGACTCGTTGGTCGTTATCGGGAACACGAGGTCGTTCCACTGTCCTTGAGCTGACAAGGACGCCGTCACCCAAAACTGCTCTGTTTCGGGAGCCTGTTCTTCCCAGTCGTGACGCTTGCCCAAGCCAATCAACATGACATTGGCGTTTTCATCTGCTGGCTTGTTGACCAATACATGTACATACTTCTTGCTGGTACCCAGAGAGAAGGGCTCTTTAAGGTCGATACGTGCGCCAAAGGTATTGCTGCCGTAGCGTGAACGCTGGAGGGCCAAGGCCATTTCACTGGTGTTGGTAGCAACGCCCGGAGCTTCTTTTTCCTCCATGTCGGGGTTTGCCATCAGCTTCACGTAGTTACTGCCTTTCAAGACACCAGTACGGAATGGTGACTGCTCCCATGTATCATAGACTCCGAGGCTTCTGTACTCCTCAGCACTTTCAAACGTGATATGCTGTGCTACGGCCAAAGAAGGCAGTAAGGCATATATAATGAAAAGTGAAAAATGAAAAGTGAAAATATTATATATCGCTTTCATGATGCTTGCTCTTTTTACACTTGAACATTTAAACCAATAAACTCATCAGTACACCGCTAGGGTGTGCAGTGTCGGGCAGGAACGGCTGTCCTCGATGCTGATACGCAAGTAGCGTGCATCAACTCCGCCGTAGGTGCTGGTGCTGTTGTTCAGGGGCACGATGCGCTTGTAGCCCACCGTGGTCGTTGTGGTTGCACACTTCTTCCATGTCACCCCGTCGAGGCTGGTTTCAATGGAGAATTTGCGGATGCGCTGTCCAAGTCGTATGTATTCCATCAGCATTACATAGTGCAGAGTCTGCGTTTCTGCCCACTCTACGTTGATGGTGGCCGTGTGGTCGCCGTCGTTGGTGGCCCAATAGGTATCCTTATCGCCGTCTGTGAGGTTGCCGGCATCGAATGTCCGGTTAGCACCGGCCGTGCGTGTGGCAGAGGTACTGATAGAAGATGCGGTGGCCGTCAGGTCTGTGCCTAGGCGCTGCTGGATCATTGTTCCTAATTGCTGGAGCACTGTCACGTCAGCCTGTGGCAGTTCGCCGCTTTGGTTAGGCGGGAAGTTGAGGATAAGCGTGGCATTGCGGCCGACGGTTTCCAGATAAATCTTGAACAGTTCGTTGGCGGATTTCGGGCTTTCTCCGCTATGCCAGAACCAGCCTTTGTTTGTGGCCTTGGCATCGCTCTCGCCGGCACGCCATTTCCATTCCGATTCGTTGCCACTCTCTCCCCAACCCATAGACCAGTTCGTTCCTCCAGCCCAGCCGGCCTCGTTGCCAATCCAGCGTGCCTCGTCACCCACGCCCCAGATAACGCAGTTAGGAGCTATCGCATGAACGGTATCGCGCAGATTGGGGATGTCGTAATAGGTAGAGGCATCAGGGATGGTGCGTGTGGTGTTTGCTCCGCCGTAGTAACCGGCATGGTCGCCACCAGTGGCACCGTCGAACCACATCTCAAACTGGTCGCTGCCGTACTTGGCCAGTTCCAGGCATTGCGGCAAGAACACCTTGTTGACATAGTTGCTCGTGCCGTCGCCCCAATACTGACTGTTCAGGTCCCATGGCGAAACATAGAATCCGTATTTCATGCCCAGGTCGCGTGCAGCTTCGGAAAAGTCCCTAGGGATATTCGTGTCGCGTCCGTTCTGATTGCCGGCGTTCACGATGCTGTGCGTGGTTGTGGCCGTAGGCCAGAGGCAGAAACCGTCGTGGTGCTTCACCACGGCGATGCCGCCCTTCATCCCCGCTGCCTTCACCGCTTCGAGCCACTGACGGGGATTAGGAACCTTGGTGGGAGCGAACTTACTCTCTGCCTCGCTGCCGTTGCCCCACTCAGCGTTGGTGAACGTGTTCATGCCGAAGTGGAAGAAGGCGTAGAACTCCGTTTCCTGCCATAGCAGCTGACGGTGGCTCGGCACCGGATGCACGGGTGCCGGCTCGTTGTCGGGATTCGGCAACGTCTCTTCGTAAATCTGCCCTCTGCTGGCAGTTCCGAATGCCAGCAATGCCATCATACAGAATATCAATTTTCTCATGTTCATATTTGTTAGTTTTATTAGGCGTTTGCTCATAACTGTATGCAGCACATCGTATGATGGAACGATGTAGCCATCATCAATAGTTCGCCGTTATCCACTCGATAATCTTGAGGAAAAAGGTAAGGCCTGATACCTCATGGTTGGTGATGCCGAGGTCCTTGGTTAATTCGGAGCTGTACCTATCGACAAACTCTTCTGTCTTGACGCCATGATCTTTGAGGAACTTGCTCATGGCGTAGAAGTTCTCCACCGGAACGACATCGTCATCGGTATCGTGGAAGAGCATGATGTCGAAGTCGCTGCGGGGTGTCCATCCGCTGGTGAGGGCATCCTCGCTGAAGGCTGCCTTGAAGCGTAGTGAGATGGGACTGCCGTTGTCGAGCACGGCATCGGTGCAGATGTCACTCGTCTTATTGGTCTTGATAAGCTCCAAGTCAAGGGCCATGCGCTTGTTCTTCTTGCTGAGGAACCACTCGTCGAAGTGGCTGGCCACGGGGTCCTTCAGATAATCGTGGATGTCATAGCCCAGATGGAAGTAGTGATTGTAGGCATAGAGCAGGTTGCAGACGGTGCTGGGCATCTCGGTGTAGCCATTGGTGATGGCATCGTACATCGAGTTGATGTCGTAGGGGCCGGCACCGGCGAAGGCACGCTTAACCTTGATCTCGGAATGGCGTTCGGCAATCTCGCGCAGCACGGCCATCGTCGTCTGCCCGCCTTCGGAGTAGCCCGCGATGACGAAGTCTTTGCCCTTCTTCACCTTCAGGTCTTCTATCAACCGCTTGGCAGCGAGGTAGGCATCGAGCGAATTGCGGCCGTTGATTCGTGAGATGCAGTAGGCCTGCGGCTCTTTTTCCGTGATGCCGAACCCGTAGTAGTCGGGGGCTACGATGATGAAGTCGGTGAAGGCCGCACCTGTCGGGAACTCAACAGCTCCGCGCGAGGGTGCCTGCGTGGTGGCATAGATGGTGAAGTGGTTGAAGAGCAGGATGCCGTTGAAGGGCTTGTCCTCTTTCAGCAGCGCCTTGTTGACCGTGATGGTTCCGCTGAGGGTGCAGGGCTTGCCGTAGGGGTCGAAGGATGGGTAGTTGAACACGTAGTTCATATAGTCGGGAAAGATCTCCACCGGAATACTGTCGGTGATGTAGGCACGCGGGAGGGTGGACTTTGCCATCCATTCGCGAATCAGATCGCTCTTCATGCCTTTAGGCCTGGTCAGCGAGCCGGAATGGGAAGCATTGCTGAAGGCGACGCTGTCCTGCGCACAATTCATATCAATCTGACTGATATCGACGAAGTCGCTGTGGTCCCCGTCGCTGCGCGTAGGAGCCAACTTGACGCTCGTGCCTGTATGCGGGTCTGTCAGGGTGACATGCCCTTTGTCTGTCACCCGCCATGTGAACGGGGCATCGTTAGGACCGCCGTAGATCTCCAGAGGCTCGTTGAATTCATCGTCGAACACCGCCAGTGCGACGTAGCCCGTGTGGTCGGCTTTGGTCTCCACTGCAATCAGTGCATGGTTGAAGGGCTTGCCGCCCTCGGTCACGTCCACATAGTCAAACTCCTCGTACCACAGGCCGACGAGGTTTTCTTCCATCTTCTGCTGGTTGGAGATAGCAGGGCTGTCAGAATCTTTGCAAGCGCCCATGCCAAACAGGAGCACTGCAGCTGCGAACATTGAAAGGATTATTTGTTTCATAAAAGCTTTTATTAGGTTTGTTTTTAGGATGCACAGTTGAGGAAATGCTTATTCCTTGTTTTCGCCTGCAAAGTTACAAATTTTTTCTGACATCTTCGAGAGTATTAAACTGAAATAAAAAAATCCCATTAAAAATAAGTTGCGGACGCAAAGAAATAAGGTTAAATCGGGGTAAAAAAGTTTTTTTTCTGATATTTCTTGGGCTATTACGAATAATTACGTAATTTTGTACCCGAAATGTAAAACTGACTTTTCCTTGTCATAGACAATTGTCAAGGTGTCTTTATCGTGAAACTCATACAATACACACCACAGTTGGCTGACGAATGGGATGCGTTTGTCAGAGAGTCCAAGAACGGCACGTTCTTGTTTGAACGCCGTTTCATGGATTATCACTCCGACCGCTTCTCCGACTGCTCCCTGCTCATCTATGAAGATAATGAGTTGCTGTCTGTCTTTCCCGCAAACTGGGTAGAGGCAGAGGGCACTATCTATTCCCATCAGGGCCTGACGTATGGCGGTCTCCTGTATTCCACGTCTGCCACGCAGCATCAGGTGCTGGTGATATTGCAGACGGTGATGCTCTGGTATGTGGACTATCTGCAGGCACACCGCATGGTCTATAAGCCCATACCTTATATTTATAGCACGTGTGCTGCGCAGGAGGATCTCTATGCGCTGTTCCGCGCTCATGGGCGGCTGGTGTCACGCGGCGTGAGTAGCGTCGTGAGCATGCAGAATCCGCTGCAGATGCGCAAGCTGCGCCTGCGCGGTGCTCGCAAGGCCATCGACAACGGACTCTACATCGACCGCATGGGCGAAGAGGACTGGGAGACGCTGCATGAATACTGGGAACTGCTCACAGAGGTGCTGATGAAGCATCATCATATAGCACCCGTGCACAGCTTCGAGGAGATGCAGCTGCTGATGTCACGCTTCCCGCAGCAAATCAAGTTGTTTTTGGTGCGCCACGAACGTAAGATTGTGGCGGGGTGCCTGGTGTTTGTCACTCGCCAGGTGGCTCATATCCAATATATCGCCTCGGGCGACGAGGGACGTGAGTGGGGGGCTTTGGATCTGCTGTTCCGTCATCTCATCAACGAGCGCTACAAGCAGATGGCGTACGTGGACTTCGGCATTTCCACGGAGCAGGGTGGCCAGTGGCTGAACGAAGGCCTAATTTTCCAGAAGGAAGGCTTCGGCGCACGTTCGGTCTGCTATGACACCTACGAGATAGAGCTGGATCGCACTGTGATAGGGAATATGATGCCCCTCGATGACGAGGCGACCACGGAGAGTGTCCGTTTTCTGGACCTCAAGCGCATCAATGACAGCTTTGAGCCACATCTCAGCGAGGCCGTCACGCAGGTGGTGCATAGCGGCTGGTATCTTCAGGGACATCATGTGGCCGACTTCGAACGTCATTATGCGGACTATATCGGTGTCCAGCACTGCATCTTATGCGGCAATGGCCTCGAAGCCCTGACGCTTATCCTGCGTGCCTGCAAGCGCTTGAACTGGTGGCCGGATGACAGCGAGGTCATCGTGCCTGCCAACACGTTCATCGCCACCATTCTGGCCATTCAGGAAGCGGGCCTGAAGCCCTTGCTATGTGAGCCTTCACTGTCGGATTGTCTCATCGATGTGTCACAGTTGGAAACGGTCCGCAGCGAACGTACGGTGGCCATCCTTCCTGTGCATCTCTATGGCAGAGTGTGTGATATGCGCGCCATCAATGACTATGCAGCAGAGCATCATCTGCTGGTGGTCGAGGACGCGGCACAGGCACACGGCGCTATGCAGCGTGGCGTGCGTGCCGGTGCACTGGGACATGCAGCAGCCTTCAGCTTCTATCCGGCTAAGAACCTCGGTGCGCTGGGTGATGCCGGCTGTGTGACGACGAACGACGACACGCTGGCACAGATGGTGCGCATGATGTCGAACTACGGTTCGAAAGAGAAATATGTCCATGAGTTGCCGGGCATGAACTCCCGCACCGATGAGCTGCAGGCGGCAGCGCTGGATGTCAAACTGCCACGCCTGGATGCCGACAATGCCCGACGACGTGAGATTGCGCGCCGCTATCTCAGCGGCATCGATAACCCGCTCATCATCAAACCCTCGATTCCCAGGGATGAGGAGGAACATGTCTTCTATGTCTTCCCCGTGCGCACGAACTATCGCCGACAGCTGATGTCGTGGCTCAAAGAGCATAGCATAGAGACACTCATTCACTATCCGATACCTCCTCATAAACAGCTGGCACTGAGCGACTACAGTCATCTGAAGTTGCCTATCACTGAACAGATACACCGTGAAATCCTGAGCCTGCCCATCTCTCCCATGCTGACAGACGCAGAAGTCGATTATGTGATTGAGGCAATAAATCAGTTTAACATTTAGAGTTTAAGGGTTCAAAAAGTTCAAGGGTTCAAAAGTTCAAAAGTTCAAAGGTTCAATAGTTTAAGGGTTCAAAAGTTCAAAAAGTTCAAAAAGTTCTTCGCAGAGCGAAGCGTCGCAAGCGCCGAGCGCAAGGGTTCAAAAGTTCAAAAACAATATATAGATAGGAAGATGCAGATATTTGTTTTGATTTCAACGATTGACCGCCGCATCCTACGGGTGCCCACCGTGCTCCGTGAACCGGAACCGGAGGTGCACTATGTCGTGGTGTGGCAGCAGACACGCGTCGATGAGGGTGAAGATACCGCTGCCCTCATAACTAAGCTGAACAAGAGAGAGGATGTGACCGTCGTCACGCTGCCTGGGCGTGGGCTGAGTCGTAGCCGCAACGCGGGCATCAAGACAGCCGTCTCACTGCTCAAGGATCCTCTGGACGATGCCGTATGCATCATCTCGGATGACGACGAGTCCTTCAGTGATGATGCTTTTGGTCTTGTCAACTCCTATTACATCCAGCATCCTGACGTGGATATCGCTCTCATGCGGATGCGTAGTAACACCAGCCATCGCTACTTTAAGAAATACCCGGACAAAGAAATAGACTACCGCAAGCGTCCACGCAGCTATTATGTGGCATCGTGGGAGATGACTTTCCGCACACGGGTGTGGCAGGCAGGAGTGCACTTCGACGAGCGCTTCGGTCTGGGTGCGCACAAGCTGTGCGCAGGCGAAGAGGACATCTTCATGATAGATGCCATGGACCGTGGTCTGAAGGCAAGGATTGTGCCGATTGACATGGGTGTCACACGTCCGCTTTCTACGGGGATGCATATCACTGAGACCAAGGTGCTGCGCTCGCGTGGTGCCGTGTACGGCTACCGATGGTCGCTACCATTGGCATTCCTGCGTTCGTTGTACGAGTCCATCTCACTGGCTATCCGCCTGCGCAAGCGCGTGATTCCCATCTTCCGAAAGATATGGTACGGGGTGAGGTATATACGAAATTGACACGCTTTTTAAAGTTTAAAGTTTAAGGTTTAAAGTTTAAGGTTTAAAGTTTATAGTTGAAGGATGAGGGTCACGATTGTTGTACCAGTATGGAATCGTCAGGAGCGGGTGGTGCGCACATTGGACAGCATCGCCGCATCTATCTGCCATCATTTCGAACTGGTGGTGGTGGATAATGGTTCCACGGATGATAGCCTGGCTGTGTGTCAGCAGTGGGCATGGACACATCGTGATGACGGTTTCCCGATACAGGTGTTGAGCGAATTGCGTCAAGGTGCTGCCGCAGCACGCAATCGCGGATTACAGGCCTGTCAGACAGAGTATGTCTATTTCTTTGACAGCGACGACCTTATGTCGCCTGATTTTGTGGGTGACGTGATGGAAGTGCTTTACTCCACATCTCCTGACATGCTGTTCGCCCCGGTCTGCATGGAGGTGAGAGGGAAAAAGAAGGTGCGAGATTATGTGCGTGACGTGGATGTTCCCGAGCATATCATCACCAGCATGATGGACACACTTTCCATGGTGTTCAACACACAGTGGCTGCGAGGCATTGGTGGGTGGAACGAGTCCGTCACCGTGTGGGATGACTGGGAGCTGGGGGCTCGTGCGCTTCTCGCGAAACCGACTATCTACTGGATGGAGGGAAAGGCCTACCATCAGGTTCTCGTACATGACGAGAGTCTCACAGGCGCATGCTTCTCACAGTCATGGCAAGCACAGCTGCAGGCCCTGCGCAGTGTGCTTGTTGCCATCAAGCATGCCGGAAGGCTGACAGATGATGAACGTCGCCGTTGCCTCCGGAGTCTGTATCTGCGTGTGAAGATAGGTGAGGGGTTCATGCGTCGTGAGCGCTGTCAGGAGGGCGCTGCAGCCTACCGTCAGCTTGCTAAGGACATCATCCCACATCCCTCGAAGCCGTTGCTGATGTGTGGGATGCTGTTGAGCAGCTACACCGCTGTAGGCGGGCGTGGTGCCTGGCGCTTGGCCTTACGCCTTTGTTAACCGGCGACACCAGGCCAGGATATCACTGACATGGGAATACATCCTGCGCCAGAAGCGGGAGGGTAAACGGAGAAAGAGACGCTGCTTGAGGGGCAGCGTTTTGTGTAAACGGTTCAGGTCGGCTCGTATCCCCTTGTAGAAGGCGCTGTCTATCCATTCTCGCCTTGGCCATGTGACGGCAATGGTGAAGAGGTTGTCGATGCGATCGACAACCGTGTCATAGAGGTAGTCGTGATGAAGCTCCTCAGGGATGGATGACATGCGTAGCTCATGGATGCGTGACGCATAATCCGCTGTCCATCGGAAGGTGCTGCACGCATGGTCCGCCCCTTTATCATAGACCTTTTCATAGACGATATGCATGTCATGCTCGGTGCTGAAAACCAGCCGAAGCCAGAAGATATAGTCTTCGCCCATGCGGATGTTCGCGGGGACATCGAAGAGGGCCTGCGTCATCACAGAACGACGATAGAGGCTGCCCCAGGGCAGGCCGATGGTGCCTTCGCCACGGACAGCCAGATGTCGGAAGTCCTGCATAGGAATGATCGTGCGTTGTTCTCCATGGAGCGTGTAGCCATTGCCGAGAACGATATCTGCGTCGTCAGAGGTGGCTGATGACAAGGTGGCGAGGGCGGTGGGAGGCAGCGTGTCGTCGGCATCCACGAAGGTCACCCATGTGCCACGAGCCTGAAGGAAGCCGGCACAGCGTGCTGAGCTGGGACCGCCGTTAGCCTGATGGAAGACGCGGATGCGAGGGTCTGCAGTCGCCAGCGCATGACATACAGAGAGACTATTGTCCGTGGAACCGTCATCCACCAGTAACAACTCCCAATCCGACATCGTCTGCTTCTGCACGCTCGACACACACATCGCGAGTGTATCCTCGGCTTGGAAGACAGGGATGACAATGGAGATGAAAGGAGAGGCACTGGTCATCATAAGGTTAGGAGGCCATGTAGAAGGCTTCGTACTGGCGGGCCACTTTGATATGGTCGTGGTGGCGACGGATGTATTCGATGCTGTCGAGTTGCAGTTGGTGGATGTCCTCCTGGCCTGAGAGCAGGCGTGTGGCTATCTGATGATAGACATCCTCCTCATTGGGCTGGACGTTGATAATAGGATGCAGCTCATGTTCGCCAAGGAGCTCGTAGTGCTCGGGTTCCCCACCACCCACGAGGATAAGGCCTTTGGCCATGGCCAGCAGACCATTCATGCCGGGGGTGTAGCTATAGAGCTGGTCCAGCAGGACATGGCTGTTGTTCATCATCTCCTGATATTGGGCATAGGGCACATCCTCGGCTTTGATGATGTTGATTCTCTCAGGATAGTCTGCCTTAAGGCGTTGGAGGGCTGCGAGCATGATGTCCGTGCCTTTATAAGAGGAGCGGGAACGCTGTATTCCGATGAAACAGTTTAGAGTTGAGTGTTGAGAGTTGAGAGAGGAGGTGGGGGTGATGGAGGAGAGGTTGATGGGGAAGGGGATGAAGCGCGTTTTGGAGGGGTAGAAGGGACGGTAGCAGGCTTCATACTCATAGAGTCCGGTGATGATGCCGTCGCAGTCCTCTGCGATGCGTTGGTTCGAGATGCCCTTCGGACCATGGAGCCAGTCGGCCATCATCGTGTGCATGAAAGGATAGTCGCGAAGCTGGGAACCGAAGTTGAAGTCGGAGTAGCGGAAGGTCTTACAGTCCATGCCCACCTTCACCCAGTAATGGTCGATGCCGAAGGCACCGAGGAAGACACGTCCGTTATGACGACGCAGGTAGCGATAGAACGGCCAGATGCGCTCGGCACGAAGGTCGAGGAATACTGGGTTGATGATCTGTACGACATCATAGCCACGCAGGCGGTGGAAGACGCAGGCGAGCCTGCGTAGATAGTTGAGGGTGGAGAGTTTAGAGTTGAGAGGACCACGCTTCAAGTTGATGTCACGCGGGTAGTTCTTCCATCCATCGCCATCAGATACCACTGTAACCTCATGGCCGAGAGCTCGTAAGCCCTCGGCCAGAGTCCAGTGGACATTGCTGTATTCGCCGATAAGAAGAATTTTCATTATTATCTCACAAGGACTTTTTTGCCGTTGATGATGTAGATGCCCTTCGGCAGGGAGCGGTTTCCGAGCGTGCTGTTGGACATCTTACGGCCCATGAGGTCGAAGAGTGTGTTGTCAGTAGCGGCAGGACGGATGAGCGGTGCCTCGACAGCCGTGCGAGAGGATGGTATCTCCACGAGCGTGAGGGCGAAGTGGTCGGCGCTCCACCATGCAGTTGCGGAAGCATCTGCGGAGAAGGTGAGTAGCAGCGTCTGTCCGTTCTCTACGTTGATAGGCTCTGTTGTCACGACCTGCCAACCATTAGCATAGGGGCTACCTGCCGGTGAGGTGATGCCGGTGCCGGTGAAGGACTGTGACACGGTGATGGCATTGGCCGTCGCAGAGAGCGTCATGGTGGCGGTACTCTGGCCGCGCAGGATAGCACTGAAGGTGTATTTGCCAGCAGGAAGTCCCGTCACCTCCTGTGTCAGGCTTGAGCTGAAGGCACCGGACTTCCATTGGTTCCAGTAGGTGTTGCTGCTGTTGCCGTCATAGGACTCAGCATCCGTCTTGAAGCTGACATTGGTGGCCTCCCAGCCGTAGCTGTCGCTGCGGTTGGCATCGGCATTGACGATGTAGGCAGAGGCATCGCGGGGCACGCTGATATCACTCGTGACATCATCGCCTAAGGCAGGCATGAGTTGGTACATGTGGATGTCTGCCACGGCACGCTCGGCATTGACGTCAACACCAGTGAGGCTGCCCACACGCTTGAGGATGAAGTTGTCGCCACCTGCCCATCGGCCTGTCATGGCACCCATATTGCGGATACCTACGCGGAGGTAGCCATCGGTGACGACAATGCGATCCAGCGTGCTGAGAGGAACATCGGTGAGTTCCGTTGCATCATCAGCAATGGGTGTGTCGGTGGTGACAGGTGCGAAATAGAAGTTCAGAGAGGTCTGTGCATAGAGACCTACGGCCCCATTGATGGTGGCACCGTCCACTTTGTTCACGGTGTTAAAGACATTCGCCGAGAGTGAGTAGATACCTGTGGGGAGGTCGGTGACCGTCTGGTAGTAGTCGAAGTTGATCTTGCTGGCATTGGCGTCCCACACCTCAAAGTAGGTGTCGCCCGAGCTGGCCTTGGTATAGCCGTTGGCGGCATCGCGCGTGCAGGTCCATCCGCTCACTTCCTCCTTGGAATCTGTCTCGATAATGGGGTTGGTGAGATAACCAAGATCCGCTGACGAGCTGCTGACGGTCTTGCCGAGGAGGGTGGTCACCGTAACGCGGAAACGGTCTGTCTCTAAATCCATGCCCGTGGCATCCACGTTGTTGATGCTGAGCGTTGTGTTGTCGAAGCGATAGCGGTCTGTCATCTCGCTCAGGATGACCCAATCACCTTCGCCGCCAGCCTGACGTTCCACCACCAGACGTTCGGTGAGGTCGCCGTTGGGGTTGTTGATGCGGAAGGACAACTTACCCGTAGTGGCATTCTGCTCCATCGTGAAAGACGGTTTCTTAGCCGATGGTGCCCACCAATTCGGCACCTTTGTATATTTGCTGTTGTAGGCAAATGTCGCATGATGGTCGCGATAGACCTGTCCTGACGGTGTGAATCCGCCCTTATTATAGAACATGTGACTCTTCTCGTTCCCATCGGTGTTGTAGATGGCATAACGTTCGACATAGTCACATTCATCCAGTTTTTCGAGTACCGCCTGCAGCAGTGCACGGAATTTCTCCTCGGAAAAGCTGCTTTGTTCACTATGCCATGAAGCACTCATCTCCATTTCTGTCAGCCAAAGCGGACGGCCGGTGTTGTCCCACACCTTCTTACATTCACTGGCGAACCATGAGGCATAGTCCGCTGCACTGCGTCCGCTGACCTGCCAGTAGGCGTGGGTGACGGCGAAGTCACAGCGATAAGCCATGTTGTCTGTTTTGGTGAAGTAGTCGTACAACCAGCTGAAATCTGTCGGTTGGGGAGAGCCTATACGCCCGCCACCAGCTTGGAAGTTGGGCGTGATGGTGGTGCAGTACCATGCATCTACAGTACCCCCGCAGTCACATTTGTTATGTTGCTCAGAATGTTCAGGTTCGTTGATGGAGAACGCCGCCGTGTTCGTCTTGTTGTTCACCTCGCTGGCACTGGGCCAGTACTTGTGTTGGCGGCAGGGAACATATTCCATATTCGATGTGGAGTTATAGCCGGCACTCCATGACCAGAACCATGTGGCACCTAAATCAGACCCTCGCGTAGCACCACCAGTATCCCCCCATCCTTTCTTGGAGAGATAGGGCCAGGACTTCACGAAGACCGATGTGATGCGGCGGTCCAAGGCTGTGGGAAGTTCGTTGATGACGAGATCGGCATGGTCGGCTACATATACGCGGCTATAGCCCGAACCGTTGGTGCCGGTGGCCAACGTCGCCATGTGTCCGCGCTTGAGCACGAAGCTGCGGGCTACATTGTTGTAGCGGTCGAGTGTCGTCTTGGTGATGTCTGCACCGACCCATGTGCTGTTACCCTCGCAGTTCTGTCCGGAATAGAGTGTGAGGGCATGGAGACTGTTACCACTGACACGTGTGGGAATGATGACCGAGCCATTCAGATAGATATCCACACGACAGTTGGAGCCGACCTTCGCCTGTGAAGTTCCAATATAGACACGATAGATGTCCGATGAATTGATGATGTCTTGGGGCTTGATATTGTCGAATATCAACCACGTGTCGAGGCTTCCCAGCGTCACACGTGCAGCAGAGCCACGAATGGGTGCTTCTTTCGCCGTGATATGGATATCGACGGGATCTGAGAACTCGACGCGCTTGTCATAGATCTGGAAGTAGTCCACCTCCTGACGTCCGATAGCGTTGGTATAGACATCCCCCTCAAAGGCGCGGCGTGCATCGGTGATTTCTGTACCAGCCACAGGGATGATGTCAAATTCAGCATGTGATCCACGATTCTTGTCATAATAGACACTCACATAGCTCTTGCCGCTTTGACCGCCGTCGATACCCAGCTGCTTCGATGTATTCCTCTTATTAACCAGCTTCTGTTGGGGGCCTTCCGAGGCTTTCCAGCAGTAGGCATCTGAGGTGCCTTTCGAGGCTTGGAACACCACGCTGTAAGAGTTCGAGGTGCTGGAGGCCAGGTAGCGTCCGGTGCTCTTCTGCTTCAGTAGCACGTAGCCGTTCTGTCCAGACTCTTCAGCCACGAAGATGTAGCTATTGGCATCCTCGTTGGTGCCGATAGCTGAGAGGGCAGGGGAGTTGCCGTCGCTGCTGGAGCCAAGGGCTTTGTCATAGATGCCGAGGACGATATAGTACTCGCGTCCAGCTGTGAGATCTGCAGCCTGCAGTGCAGCACTTGCGCACAGACACGCGAGCAACAGGAAGGTGGAAAATCGTTTCATGGGTAGTGTATTTTTAGTGTTTTGTGGGAGCAAAGGTAAATGTTTTTTCTGAATTATCGCGTGTGCGCGAACATATTTTACTTTTTTAACGCTAAATAGATGCGTTGTTGCCAGTCGAAAAGGCGTGTGTTGAGTGTCAGCAGATAACCTGGCTTCCATCGGCAACGCAACGGGAGCCGGGAAGGACGGAAGGTATGCAGGATGGTTTGGAAGCGTGGGCGTAGAGTCTCCTGTTCCGCAGGGGTGAGTTCCTTGCGGTGTTGCAGGAACAGTCGGTAGCAGGCAATGAATGTCAGCCATCTCCGCCCTTCAAAGCGGCGTAGCAGTTTGGTGGGGATGTTTTCTTTCTTCAGTGCCAGTAGCAGACTGAGGTTTGCTTCCATGAAATCGAAGCGATGCACATGGAAATGATGGACATTGGTCAGTGACGATGCCCATTTGCGATAGAAGTAGATACCCTCACAAGCACGCACCTCACGGCTATGGAGATAGTGTAGGAGCGATGTGTTGTCGTCGCTATACAGTCGTGTGGCGGTGTCAAAGGGATATTGGCGGTGCAAGGCGGTGCGGGTGACATAGAGCCCATGCAGCTGCCAACTCTCCAGACATAGTTCGAAGGCTTTCATGCCACTGACGGCATTGTCATGCTGAAGGGCTGTCGGCAGTTTATACTCTTCGTTTTTGCCGGTTTCATCGAAATGCTGTATGAGACGGAACAGCACGCAATCCGTTTGCGGTTGCCTGTGAAATGTGGTGACGGCACTCATCAGGCAGTCCTCGGAGAGCCAGTCGTCAGCATCTACCATGCAGACATAGGGCGCTGTCACATGACGGAGTGCCAGGTTGCGTGCCACTGCCTGGCCGCTGTTGACAGGCGTCTGGAATACACGAATACGAGCGTCCTCGGCAGCCTGTGCATGCATGATGGCGAAGGTGTCATCCGTTGAACAGTCATCCACGCAGAGCACCTCGATGCGCTCTAAGGTCTGGCGGCGCAGGGAGTCCAGCGTTTGCGGCAGGGTCGCTGAAGCATTGTATGCAGCCACGAGTACCGCCACTTCAGGCGTAGGTAGAGGGCGTGCTGTCATCGGCGTAGCTTCTTCTGGATTTTCTGTATGATGTCGGATTCCTTGCTGAGATAGCGGTAGCTGTAGGTCAACGACAGGATGATCAACAAAGAGCCAACAATATATTTACCCATCGGAGGCAACAGCAGGCATACGCCCAGACTGATAGCCACCATTACGGCCTGTCCGATAGCCAGACGGGCTGTTTCCACCGTCATGCGGAACTGATATAAAATGCCATAGGTGATGCTTATCAGCAGAAGGTCGAAGAGTGCGGAGAGTGAAAGTCCGATGCCAGCGCCCATGAGCCCCCAGATATGATAGCTGTAGGCAATGAGCAGCAACGATACCACATCGTAGATAGCTTCCATCACCATGTAACGCATCGAATGGCCGCAGGCAAGAGCCGTATAGCCAATGGGCACTGTGATAGCGCGCAGGAAGGTGTAGAAGACAGCGCAGACGGCCATATCGGCAGCCGGCAGAAACTCATCTTTGAAGAGCAGGGAGAGGATGACGGGCATGAACACGAGCATGATAAGCATCATGGGTGCCACCACCATCACCCCAACGCGTATCTGTTGGTTGATGACTTCATTGCGGTCTTCGCGATGGTGATTGACGCTGGACAGGCGTGGGAAGTAATCTGCTTCAAAGGCCGAGAAGGCGATGCCGGCATAGCTCACCATGAGGGTGTAGGCTACGCGGTAGAGACCGAGGGTCTCCTCTGAGCTCTCACGCTTGAGGAAGGCTTGCAGGAGCATGGCACAGCCGGTGCCCACAACAGCCGCCAGCACATAGGGGATGCCGATGCGCAGCAGGGGTAGCCCTTCACGGAAGATGTCTCGGGAGAAAAAGCCGATGCGCCAGGGGAACAGGGGTAGTGTAAACATGAAGTGCACGGCGAGTACGGCCAGTGTGCTGATGTTCAATGACAGTAAGATGCCCCGCAGTCCCATGGCCCAGAAGAAAGGTACCGTCAGGCACAACGTCGTCACAGCACTGATGGCAGAGATGGAGGCCACGCGCTTCAGATGGCGCAGGCCTTTAAGGATGGACGCCTCACCCGAGAAGACGATGGCCATGGCAGCCATCGGCGCCAGCCACATGATATCCCAGATGCGGGAGGGCTCATTCTCAAAGAACAAATGTGCCAGAAACGGAGCTAATGCCAACGTGAGAGTGATACAGAGCAGAGCCGCCCAGAAGCTCCATGTGCGCACGACCTTCACGAAATGTGTGATGGCGGCATCGTCACCCGACTCAAAGAGCTCTGACAGTTGCTGCACGGAGGCTATCGGAAGGCCTAAGTTGGAGCCGCTCTGAACAAGTTCAGTGATGCTGTTGTAGATGGCCATGAGCCCGAAGCCGGCCGTTCCCAGAAACAGGGATGCCAGCTTGTTGCGCACGATGCCCATCAGCATCGTCAGTCCCTGCACGCCACCAAAGACACCCATGTATTTGAGGACGTGGTCCAGACTGGCCTTTTTAGGTCTTATTTCCGACATTTTACGCTTTTCAAGTCAATTTTGTGCGCAAAGATAGTGTAAAATGAGGAGAAAGCAGTACTTTTGCAGCCGAATTTTAATAAAAAACAAGAAATGGCTGGATATTTGGTAGATGATACCCGTAAAGTGACGACGCATCGTCTGTTTGAGATGAAGCAGAGCGGCAAGAAGATTGCCATGCTCACGTCGTATGACTACACGATGGCGCAAATTGTGGATGGTGCCGGTGTGGATGTGATTCTGGTAGGCGACAGTGCCTCGAATACTATGGCTGGTAACCTGACCACACTACCCATCACCCTTGATCAGATGATTTATCACGCGCGCAGCGTGGTGCGAGGTGTCAAGCGTGCTTTGGTAGTATGCGATATGCCCTTCGGCACCTATCAGGTAGATCCTCAGGATGCCGCCCGCAACGCTATCCGCATCATGCAGGAGACGGGTTGCGATGCCCTGAAGTTAGAGGGTGGGGTAGAGATTCTCCCAGCCATCCGTCTTATCCTGGATGCCGGCATCCCAGTGTGTGGCCACCTGGGCCTTACGCCGCAGAGCATCAATAAGTTTGGCACCTATGCCGTGCGCGCCAAGGAAGCCGCCGAAGCCGACAAGCTGCGCAGCGATGCTCTGGCTTTGGCCGATGCCGGTTGCTTTGCCATCGTGCTGGAGAAGATTCCAGCAGTGCTGGCCGCAGAGGTAACGTCGAGCGTCAACATTCCCATCATCGGTATCGGTGCCGGCGGCGCCTGCGACGGTCAGGTTCTCGTGGTGCACGACATGCTGGGCATGAATAAAGGCTTCTCGCCCAAGTTCCTACGCCGTTATGCCAATCTCTTTGAGGTGATGACCGATGCCATCGGCAACTACGTGGGCGATGTCAAGAGTGGAGATTTCCCCAACGCTGAAGAACAGTACTAAGCTGAGGCACGGAGTATTATAGAGAATGCCCGCGGTAGTCTTTGGGCAGGCAGCCGAACATCTTGGCAAACTGCTTGGCGAAGAAACTGGGGGATGAAAAACCTGTATGCTCCGACACGAGGGCAATGTTCAGCGTGGAGGTTTCCAGCAGATGGGCGGCATGCTTGAGGCGTATGGTGGTGATAAATTCGCTAGGCGACTGCCCGGTGATGGCGTGTATCTTGCGGTAGAGGGTCATCCGGCTGACCATACGTCGCCAGTGGCAAGGCGGTTAAAAAGAACTTAAAAAATCGTTTTATGCACGTCTTCATGTTGCACATGGGGCAAGGGTTACCATTCTTTGATACCAGAAATTGATAGGAGCCACCCTAAAGAACGTACCTTTGCAACCAAAATATTAAGGTCTTATGAAAACGCTTGCATCATTCACATCCACCAAATCCTTACTGTTATGCCTTTGGGCGCTTATGGCATCACCAGCCCTTGCCCAGGGCGCTGCTCCAGATTGGGAGAATCCGAAGGTGGTAGGTATTAACAAGCTGCCCTATCACGCCACGTTGCAGCTGCCCTCCAAATGGAAGGAGTGTAAGGAAATCGTGTCGCTCGACGGCCGGTGGCGCTTCCATTGGAGCCGCAACCCAGAGGAGCGGCCCGTGGACTTCTACCGCACAGACTACGATGTCAGTCAATGGGACAGCATCACCGTGCCCGGATGCTGGCAGATGCAGAACTTCGGCAAGCCCATCTACACCAATTCAAAGTATCCTTTTCAGCGTAACGCGCCCAGCGTGACCGGCGAGCCGCCACAGGATTGGTATGCCTACGACCACCGCAACCCTGTGGGCTCTTACGTCACCTTTATAAATATTACGCGCGAGCAGCTGCCGCAGAACCTCATCCTCCACTTCGCCGGCGTCAAGTCGGCCTTCTACGTGTGGGTGAATGGTCAGCGCGTGGGCTACAGCCAGAACTCCATGTCGCCTGCCGAGTTCGACATCACAGGTTATGTTCGCGAAGGACAGAACCGCCTCGCTGTGGAGGTCTATCGATGGAGCGACGGCTCCTATCTCGAGGACATCGACATGTGGCGCTTCAGCGGCATCTTCCGACCCGTACAGCTCTGGGTGCGCCCGCTCACCCACATCAGCGACTACTATGTCACGGCTACGCCCAACGACGACTACAGCGCGGCCTCCGTCTGCGCCGACGTGGAGCTCTGCAACACAGGCCGCAAGCGGGCCAAGGACCTGACCGTAGCCTTCATCATCGACGGGCAGGAGGTAACAGGCCGCCTGCAAAACCTCGCCGCCAAGGACACGACACACGTGCAGCTCCGTTGCCAGCTCCGGCAGCCACGCCTATGGTCGGCCGAGAAACCTGACCTATATCCCTTCGCCGTGGAACTGCGCGACCGCAACGGACAGACCATCGAACACTTCGACTACCATCTCGGCGTCAAACGCATAGACATCGTTGGCGAGGTGTTTAAGATCAACGGCCGGAATGTCAAGTTCCGTGGTGTCAATCGCCACGACCACCACCCACGCATGGGGCGCTATGTCGATGATGCCACCTGCGAGCTCGACATCCGACTGATGAAACAGGCCAACATCAACTTCCTGCGCACCACCGTCTATCCCCACACCGCACTCATCTACGAGCTCTGCGACCGCTATGGACTCTACGTCATGGACGAAGCATGCAACGAGAGCCACGGCTATGGCATAGGCAACAAGGAGCTGGGCGACGCCCCCTCGTGGCAAAAGGCACATGTGGATCGGGCCGCCTCGCTCGTGCTGCGTGACCGCAACCATCCCAGCATCGTCCTCTGGAGTCTTGGCAACGAGGCCGGCGCAGGCATCAATGCCGAGTCCATGCGCGACACCATCGTACACCTCGACCCCACACGCCCGCCCTTCTACGACAGCGACCGCCGTTGCTCCGCCATCTACGATGACAGCTACCTCTACCCCGACGAGATGAAGCGCGTCGCCGAACGCGTCACAGACCGTCCCTTCATGATGCGCGAGTACTGCCATGCCATGGGCAACTCCTTGGGCAACCTCCAGGAGTACTGGGACATCATCTATGCCGACTCCACCATCGTCGGCGCCGCCATCTGGGACTGGGCTGACCAGGGACTCGCAAAGCCCATCGACGGCTCGCCCCTGCGCTACTCCGCAGCCCTGACCCTGCAGCCTGATGAGTTCTGGGCCTACGGCGGCGACTTCGGCGACAAGCCCCACGACGGCCGCTTCCTCATCAACGGCATCGTAGGTCCTGACCGCAAGCCACATCCCCACTATTACGAAGTGCAGCACGTCTATCAACCCCTCCATTTCGAGCGCGGCGACGACGGTACTGTACACATCATCAACCGCGACTGCTTCACCGACATCAACGAATACGACATCACTTACGACACCCTGCACTACGGCAGCGAGACACTGCTCAACATCGCT
>ONCQ01000017.1 GCA_900316355.1 uncultured Prevotellaceae bacterium
TATGTATAGTATGGTGATTTTATCTTGCTCTCCAATGCAGATTAGCTAGTGGAGGGAATTGCGATTACATATCGTTGATGATGATTCTTGTTCAATCCTGACTGGTTTCTAATTGTGGCGAATTCGCCATAATTAAAATTGGGATTATATACACGTTCCCAAACACCAAGAAATTCCATAGTGTTACGATTGCGAAGCCAATCGGTCACAAAGAAATCACCATCTTTGGCTTTCAACATGTCTGTAATGCAAATGTAATCTTCGCCATTTACATTTGAGACCGTAATCTCTGTATTTTCAACTTTTATCTTTGCCATATCGTTATTTCATTTTATTTCTTTGGCAGTTTCTGAGTTTCCTTCTGCATTTACTTCTCGTCTTTTGCCACACGACGCTGTTTCTCAGATGCACGTAGTCGCTCGCGGGTGCTCAGGCGGGCAATCTCGTTCAGACGTTCTTCTATGAGTTCAGCCTTGCGGGTTTGCACGGCAAAATAGCTTTGGGCAAAAGCAATCTCTTCTTTCTTAGGATCACCATTCTGAGCAATCAGATAGCAGGCATATCGGGTGAGCATAAAGTCCTGCACTTCACGTTGTGCGCCTTTGGCCAAAGCTATCATTTTCGTGACCTCACGAAAATGATCATCAATATTGATTCCCAGTGTTTTACATGATTCTATAGCACGGCCTATAGCGCCAATAAAATTCTCCCACCGCGCATATCCCAGCACTTCTTGGAGTTCACGGGCGTACCATACCTCTATAGCATTGTCATCGTCGTCCTTGACCGTCTTTGCTATTTGGTCAAATGCTGTCTTATACTGTTGTATCTTTTGAATGTCCATATATCTTTTTAAAATTTACTGTTCTGAAATCGCCGATAGCTCTTCAAGCCTCAAGAGGTCACCTCTGATTCTCACACATGAAGATGCGCGAAACCCGTGTTTTATTTGGGACCAATATCTGAAATACCTTTGCCATTTCCTTATAGTTTTTCGTTTTACTTCAACAACTTCCTACTTTCATTGTCCTCCAGCACCTGCATCTGCTGGATGGCAATCTGATTGAGTTTGATGAGTCGCTCGCCTTGTGGCATACCAGTACGGCGTTCTTTGCAAGCAAAGCGTCCCTTTGGGCCGAGCTGATATTCTCCATATTCGAGAGACAAATGAGTTTGTTAATTGTGGCGAATTCGCCATAATTAAAATTTGGATTGTAGAGATTCTCCCAGATGCCTAAATATTCCATGGTGTTTCTATTGCGTAGCCAATCGGTAACAAAGAAATCTCCGTCTTTTGCCTTTATCATGTCTGTCAGACAGATATAGTCTTCATTGTTTACCTTGGTTACGTTAATCTCTACGTTCTGTACTTTTATCTTTGCCATCTGATAAATGATTTTCGCCTGCAAATATATACAATTTTTCTTTTCGCCCTGCAAAAAAACAGAGCTATTTTGGTCTGAGAGCCGAAAAAATCAATTGTTCATGCGATGGCGCACTAAAAAGCCCATTCAGCGGAAGGCCTGTAAGCATGATTCATGGAGGAGAGAACTTAAATTGGAGATGGATTAGAACTTAAATCTGACGGAAATTGGAACTTGAATTAAATCAAATATCTCACATTTTCGTCTGTTCCTTTGGCTGTTCCGCGGAAATAAAGTACCTTTGCAGACGAAACTTGAATTAAGAAATAAAGAGAATTGAATGATTATGAATACAAATGAAAAGGGTAGGGAGCAGGACGGACTTGCGGCCCTGGGTAAGAAAACAGAGTATCCCTTCGACTACGCGCCGGAGGTGCTGGAGACGTTCGTGAACCGGCATCCGGACAACGACTACTGGGTGCGCTTCAACTGCCCTGAGTTCACGAGCTTGTGCCCCATTACGGGACAGCCGGATTTTGCGGAGATACGCATCAACTACCTTCCTGACGAGCGCATGGTGGAATCGAAATCGCTGAAGCTGTATCTCTTCAGCTTCCGTAACCACGGCGACTTCCACGAGGACTGCGTGAATAAGATTATGAAGGACTTGATCAAGCTGATGGATCCCAAGTACATAGAGGTCATCGGGCTCTTCACCCCCCGCGGCGGCATCAGCATCTACCCCTACGCCAACTATGGCCGTCCGGGCACGAAGTATGAGGAGATGGCGCAGTACCGGTTGCTGCATCATGACCTGTAGGGCTGTTGGCGATTGGCAGTTGGCTTTTGGAACCTGAAACTTGAAACTTGGAACTTTTGGAGCAGCGAGAGCCATAAGAGCTCGCTCTTAAATGGCCGAGTCGTGACAAAAGTCAACGAAGTTAAACTTGAAACATTGACTGAAAGTTAAAAGAATATGAAGTTTGTATCATGGAATGTGAACGGGCTGCGGGCGTGTGACGCTAAGGGCTTCCGCGATATCTTCAAGGCGCTGGACGCTGATTTCTTTTGCCTGCAGGAGACGAAGATGCAGGAGGGGCAGTTGGACATTGCCTTCGAGGGCTACGAGAGCTACTGGAACTATGCCGAGAAGAAGGGCTACAGCGGCACGGCTATCTTCACGAAGCACCGGCCGCTGGGTGTGGCCTACGGTCTCGGCATCGAGGAGCACGACCACGAGGGGCGTGTCATCACGCTGGAGTACGAGCGTTTCTTCGTGGTGACGGTCTATACGCCCAATGCGCAGGATGGCCTGAAGCGTCTGGACTACCGCATGGCATGGGACGATGCCTTCCGCGACTATGTATGCCGTTTGGATGCCCAGAAGCCTGTGCTCATCTGCGGCGATATGAATGTGGCGCACGAGGAGATAGACCTGAAGAACCCGAAGAGCAACCGCATGAACGCGGGCTTCACCGATGAGGAACGCTGGCAGTTCACGCAGCTACTGGCCAAGGGCTTTACGGACACATGGCGTGCCCGCAATGCTGACGTGCACGATGTCTATTCCTGGTGGAGCTATCGCTTTCAGGCGCGCCAGAAAAATGCCGGCTGGCGCATCGACTACTGGCTCGTCTCGAACCGTCTGTTCCCACAGGTGACAGATGCGCGCATCCACACGGAGATCTTTGGCAGCGACCACTGCCCGGTGGAGGTAGTGGTTAGTGTGTAAAGTTTAGAGTTTAGAGTGTAAAGTTTAGAGTGTAGAGTTTAGAGTGTAGAGTTTAAGGTTGGAGGATATCGTCACAAAATGAAACACACAATTCTCATGAGCCTGCTTATGCTGGCAGGCACTCCGGTTGTCAGCGCCGAGGATGAAATGGCTGACAGCTTGATGCGCGATGTCGTTGTCACGGGAACGCGCGTGGCAACGGTGGAGCGCGACATCCTCCCCGTTGTATCTGTCGTCTCGAAGGAGCAGCTGACGCAGCTGGAGCGCGTCAGCGTGCTGCCCACGCTGAGCGAGATGGTGCCAAATGTCTTTGTGACGCAGCGCGGCCTGATGGGCTATGGCGTCAGCGGCGGTGCTGCCGGCGGTATCACCGTCCGTGGCTTGAGCTCCGGCGTGGGGCGTGCGATGGTGCTCATCGATGGTCATCCGCAGTATCAGGGCATCTTCGGCCATGCCATCGCCGACGCCTACCAGACGATGGCGGTGGAGCGCATCGAGGTGGTGCGCGGGCCCTCTTCAGTGCTCTACGGCTCGAATGCGATGGGCGGCGTCATCAATATCATCACACAGCCTCATGCGCAGCAGCCGGCAGAGGGGGGAAGTGCTCCCCGGGGGCTGACATCACGCACGGACTTCAACCTCGGCGGCGGCTCCTACGGCAGCATCCAGGCGGAACTGCGTAACAGTCTCCGTGCCGGCAGGTTCTTCAGCGACATCGCCCTGAACTATCAGGGCAGCGATAACCATCGCGAGAACATGGACTTCTATCAGTATGGCGGTGTCGTGAAAGTCGGCTACGAATTTTCTTCCCATTGGCGTGCGTGGGCGTCAGCAAACCTCACGCATTTCGCAGCCTCGAACCCCGGACCTGTGCATGCTCCGCTGCTGGACGCCCGTCAGTGGGTGAACCGAGGTGTCGTGGAGGCCAGCGTGGAGAACCGCTATGCGCGCACCACTGGTGCTGTGAGCGTCTATCATAATTTTGGTCGTCATAAGATCAACGACGGTCATGTGGCCACGGCCGCTCCGCGTGACTTCCTCTTCCGCTCGCAGGATGCCCTCACGGGTGTCAGCGCCCATCAGGGCTTCGGGCTGTGGAAGGGCAGCTGGGTGACGGTGGGCTTCGACTATCAGAATATCCATGGCGAGGCGTGGAACCGCAAGCTCGACAGCAACGAACGCCTCAACCGCAAGATGGAACAGAATATGCACTATCCGCTAGACAAGAACCTCACAGAGCTGGCAGGCTATGTGGATGTGCGGCAGGATATAACCAGATGGTGGACGGTGGAGGCCGGTGTGCGCTACGACCATCACAGCGAGGCCGGCGGTGAATGGGTGCCGCAGGGCGGTTTTGTCTTCCGTCCTCTCCAGAGCGGCGAGCTGAAGGTGATGGCCGGCAAGGGTTTCCGCGTGCCTAACCTCAAGGAGATGTACCTCTACGGTGTCGCCAATGCCGACCTGCGGCCTGAGCGCCTTTGGAACTACGAGGCAGCCTGGAAGCAGCGCCTGCTGCAGGGGCGTCTCACCTATGGCGTCAACCTCTTCTACCTGAAGGCTGACAATCTGATTGCCACGATGATGGTGACGGAGTTGGGGCGCAGGGCTAACTTCAACACCGGCAGCACAGAGCACTATGGCGCTGAGGTGGAAGCTGCCTGGCAGATTAATCGCCACTGGCACCTCTCCACCAATCACAGCTATCTGCACATGCCCGAGGACAAGCGCATCCCCGCAGCACCCACCTACAAAGGCTATCTGGGTGCCCGCTACAGCGCGTGCCGGCTGGAAGTGACGGTAGGCGTGCAGTGCGTCCACGGCCTGTGGAAGGACACCGACGACAACGGCTTCGGCGACAGCGAGGAAGATACCTTCGTGCTGCTCAATGCCGGCATCGCCTACCATCTCTTCCCGCAGGTGAAGCTGTGGCTGAGAGGCGAGAACCTGCTGGCTCAGCGCTACGAAATCAACTACGGTTTCCCCATGCCCAAAGCCACTGTGGTGGGCGGCATCCATGTGAACTTCTGAAATATTTTCGGGGGGTAAGGTCGAATTATTCGGTGTTGAGGCATCGGGTTTGAGGACTTTTTTGTACTTTTGCCCCGAAAATAACCAATGTAGAAGTCTATCATGAGCTTAAAGTTTCGTTTGACGCTGCTCAATTTCATCGAGTTTGCCGTATGGGGTGCTTATCTTACATCGATGGGCAGCTATCTTGCCCATGTGGGTCTGGGCCATCATATAGGCTGGTTTTATTCCGTGCAGGGTATCGTGAGTATCTTCATGCCCGCGCTGATGGGTATGCTGGCCGACCGCAAGATGGAGGGTCAGCGCGTGCTGAGCATGTGCCATGCGCTGGCCGGTCTGTTTATGATCGCTGCTTCGGCCTACGCCTACGAGGCGGAAGCCGTGCATTTCGGCACCCTCTTCACCCTCTACACGCTGTCAGTGGCCTTTTTCATGCCCACCATCGCGCTGACCTATTCGGTGGCGTATGCGGCGTTGGAGAAGGCGGGCTACGATACGGTGAAGGCCTTCCCGCCCATCCGCGTATGGGGCACCGTGGGCTTCATTGTGACGATGTGGATTATCGACCTCACCGGCTTGCAGAAGACCCCCGGACAGTGGATGGTCAGCGGTGCCTTGAGCCTTGTGATGGCCGCCTACGCGCTGACGATGCCGCGCATGTCCATCAAGAAGGGCGAGCACAAGTCGCTGGCCGAGGCCTTGGGACTGAACGCCTTCAAGCTGTTCCTGAACCCGCGCATGGCCACGTTCTTCGCCTTCGCGATGCTGCTGGGCTTCTGCCTGCAGATCTCCAATGGATATGCCAATCCCTTCATCACCAGCTTCGGTGCCATCGAGGAGTACCAGAGCACCTTCGGCGTGCAGCACGCCAACATCCTCATCTCGCTGTCGCAGATGAGCGAGACGCTGTGCATCCTGCTAATCCCCTTCTTCCTCTCGCGCTTTGGTATCAAGAAGGTGGTGCTGATGGCCCTGCTGGGCTGGGTGTTGCGCTTCGCCTTCTTCGGCCTGGGCAACCCGGGCGGAGGCGTGTGGCTCTTCATTCTCTCGATGATTGTCTATGGCGTGGCCTTTGACTTCTTCAACATCAGCGGCTCGTTGTTCGTGAATCAGGAGACCGACGAGAGCATGCGCAGTTCGGCACAGGGGCTTTTTATGATGGTTACCAATGGCCTGGGTGCCTTCATCGGTTCGCTGCTGGCACAGGCTGTCATCAACAACTATGTGTTCCATCCGCAAGCCAATGGTGCTACGGGGTATGAGGTGATTGCCGGCTGGCAGACCTGCTGGTTTATCTTCGCCGCCTACGCCCTTGTGGTGGCCATCTGCTTTGTGGTGATGTTTAAGGAAGGGAAAGCAAAATGAAAGTAGAATTAGTCATACACGCCGTTGCCGGCAGTGCTGCCGATGGTGACCGTTCCATGCTGCTGCTCAAGGAGAAGAACGGTTCGCGCATCCTGCCCGTCATGATGTCCACGCGTCGTGCGCTGACCGTGATGATGCGTTCTCGCGTGCCGATGCCGATGCCCGTGGCCACTTCTGTGCCTGACGCGTCGTTGCTGTTGCTGCGCAAGTTCGGCATTGAGATTAAGCGCATGGAGCTGACGTCCATCAAGGATGCCGTCTTCATCTGCAAGCTCGTGGGCGAGCAAGACGGTGTGGAGAAACAGCTGGACTTCCTGCCTGCCAACGACGGCATCGTGCTGGCCACGATGGCGCCCTGTCCCATCCTCATCGAGGATGAGCTGCTGGAGGCCCAGTACCTGCATAAGACGGGGGAGAACACTTTCGCTATCAACATCAACACCCTTACGCGTGAGATGCTCGAGGATGCCCTCAAGCATGCCGTGGAGAGTGAGAACTACGAGGCTGCCTCGCAGCTGCGCGACGAGCTCGCCAAGCGCACGAAGGAGGAGGACGAAACCACGCAATGAAAGAGGTCCGTTTCTTCTACACCCCCGACCCGCAGTCTGCGGCGCTTCCCACTGAGGAGGCCCAGCATGCTGTGCGTGTGCTACGGCTGCAGATGGGTGACGAGATTAACCTCATGGACGGCCATGGTACCTTCTATCGTGCCGTCATCACAGAAGCCACCAACCACCGCTGCCGCTATCGCATTGAGGCGAGTGAGGCGCAGCATCCTGAGTGGAGTGGGGCGATTCATCTGGCGGTAGCTCCCACGAAGAACATGGACCGCATGGAGTGGCTGGCCGAGAAGGCCACGGAGGTGGGGATGGATCGCCTCACGCTCCTTGACTGCCGCTTCTCGGAGCGTCGGGTGGTGAAGACGGAGCGGCTGGAGAAGATCCTCGTCTCTGCTATGAAGCAGAGCCACAAGGCATGGCTGCCGCAGTTGGATGAGATGCAGCCCTTCCAGCGCTTCATCGCGTGCCCCGACCTGCCCGCACAGCGCTTCATCGCCCATTGCTATGATGCTGCTTCGCTTGGCAGTGCTGAGGGGGAAGGAGAGAAACCTTTCCTCCTCGATGTCCTGCAGCCCCGCACGCCAGCGCTGGTGCTGGTGGGTCCCGAAGGCGATTTCAGCATCGACGAGGTGCGCGCTGCCGAGGCCGCAGGCTTCCAGTCCGTATCGCTCGGCACTAGCCGTCTGCGCACAGAGACCGCTGCCCTCGTGGCCGTGCATCTCATGCGCCTGAAGAACAGTAAACTGTAAACCCTAAACAGTAAACCGAAAACCATTCAATATGGCAAAACAGAAATACATTCTCTATACGATTCCCGTGGTCATCGCAGCCGCTGTGGCAGCCTATTTCATTTTCAGCCGCAGCAGCGATGCCTACCTGAGCATGCTGCCCAAGGACGCCACCGCCCTTGCGCGCCTCGATGTCAAGGAACTCATCGACGATGCCGACCTCAACACCACCGAGCTCTACCAGCTCGTGACATCGTCCAATGACAACCCCGAAACAGCCCCATTGGGCATTGATGTGCAGCAGCCCATCTACGCCTTCATGACCGCCTCCGGCAATGTAGGTTTCGCCGCTGCCGTCAGCGATGTCGATGACCTGTGTGACCGCCTCGATGAGATGCACGCTCGCGCCAAGGCTTCCGAACGCACCTCACAGCGCGGCTACGACTGGGTGGTGCTCGGCGGGCAGTGGCTCATGGCTTTTGACAGCCGCAAGGCGCTGGTGATGGGCCCTGCCGCAGGTGCTGCGCAGGAAGCTGTGCGCGCAGAGATGGCCACGCTCCTCGAACAGAAGCGCAAGGACAGCGGGGTGGGAGAGTTGCTCTATACCACCCTGCAGAACACCGACGAGCCCCTGACTGCTGTCGTGGCTCCCGAAGTCCTTCCCTTTCAGGCGCGCACGCTGCTGTACAAGTTGGGCATCCGTACGCAGAACGATGCCCTGCTGACGCTCACCCTGGGCTTCGATGACAACGAGGTGGAGCTGGATGCCCACATCCTGGCGCAGACAGCCACGGTGAAGGAGAACCTGAAGAAGCTGAATAGCGCGCTGCGGCCGCTGACAACGAAGAATATAGGTGCCACCCACGCAGACAATGTCGCATGGATGGCTGTCAATGTCCACGGCAAGAGCCTCGTGGAGTTCCTGCGCAGCCACAACACCACGCGCACGGCGCTCGTGGCCCTCAACATGATCTTCGACCTCGACCAGATGCTCAATGCCATCGACGGCGATGTCGCTTTAGAGTTGCTGTCGCCAGCCGCCTTCACGGGTGGCTTCAACCTCTCCGATATCCGCGATTTCTGCTTCACGGCCCAGCTGAGCAATGCCGACTTCATGCAGCGCGCCTCCACCTGGGGCAACGACTTCATCACGTTCGAGGCGCTGTCGCCCAACGACTACAGCCTCCGTCTTTGGGAGCAGGAATTGTTCTTTGGGACGGATGCTAATAGTTTGTATGTCAGTTCGTCGCAGGGCTTGCCCAGCGAGGGCAATGCCTATCTGCGCGAGCAGCGCGACGACATCGATGACTGCCGCTTCTATGCCACCTTCTTCACGCCGGCGCTGTTTTCGGCGCTCCTCTCGCAGGCTGCCTCCAACGGTGTCGCCGTGCCCCTGCCGCCCGTCTTCCAGCAGTTCCAGCGCATGAATATCGAGATGGAGGAGGCCGACGAGCTGAAGGTGACGCTCGTGGCTCCCAAGGGCGTCAATGTCGCCAAGGAACTCATACATCCCAAGCCCTAACGCTATGACCACTATTACCCTTCACCATACCTTGCCGCGCGTTTTCCGCGACCGCACAGACATCCATTCCGATATCTGGCAGCAGGAGGTCACCTTCGAGCGCGGCCACCTCTATCTCATTGAGGCAGCCTCGGGTACCGGCAAGTCCTCGCTCTGCAGCTATCTCATCGGCTATCGTGATGATTATTTGGGTACCATCGCTTTCGACGGACGTGATATCCGCGAGAGCAGCACCTATGACTGGACACAGCTGCGCCAGCGTTCGCTGAGCATGGTCTTCCAGGAGCTGCGTGTGTTCCCTGAGCTGACGGCATGGGAGAATGTGCAGGTGAAGAACCAGCTGACGCATTTCAAGAGCGATGCCGAGATTGAACAGTGGTTCGAGCAGCTGGGCATTGCCGACAAGCGCGCCACGAAGCTCGGCCATCTCAGCTACGGCCAGCAACAGCGCGTGGCTCTGATGCGTGCGCTGTGCCAGCCCTTCGACTTCCTGTTGGCCGACGAACCCGTCAGCCACCTCGACCACGTCAACAGCCGTGTGATGGCTGAGGTCATGATGGCTGAGGCGCAGCGTCAGGGAGCTGGCGTCATCATTACCAGCATCGGTCACCACATGGATTTACCCTACGAAAAGATCTTAAAATTATAAAGCCCCGTTATGAGTATCAACATATCTTCGCGCCAGCCTCACCCCTCCATCACGGGAGGGGTCGGGGGTGGGTCTTCCTCTTTGATATGGCGCCTCTTGCGCCGCCACATCAGCATCGGCCAGCTCGCAGGCTTCTTCTTCGCCAACCTGCTGGGAATGCTGATAGTGCTGCTGTCGATGCAGTTCTATGAGGACATCGTGCCCGCCTTCTCGGGCGAGGATGGCGTGATGAAGAACACCTATCTCATTGTCTCCAAGCGCATCTCTGCCGTCACCACGCTGCGTGGTGAGGCGCAGCCGTTTACCGATGCCGACATCCGTGATTTCGAGTCGCAGCGCTTCACGCGGCAGGTGGGCGCCTTCACGGCTTCCCAGTTCAAGGTCTATGCCTCTCTCTCCGTGGGCGGCATGGGCATGGGCACCGATATGTTCTTCGAGAGCGTCCCCGATGCCTTCGTCGATAGCCGTTGGCCCAGCGGTGTGGCTTATGACTCCGGTTCCTTCCCCGAGGAGGTGCCCATCATCCTGCCCCGTTCCTATCTCGCCATCTACAACTTCGGCTTTGCACAGAGTCAGTCGTTGCCCAAGGTGTCCGAGGGTGTGGTCTCGATGGTAGAGTTGGGCATCCGTCTGCGTGGCGAGGGTGGTGCAGAGCGCCATCTGAAAGGGCGTGTGGTGGGCTTCAGCAACAGGCTGAACACCGTCCTCGTGCCCCAGGCCTTCATGCAGCGCGCCAATGCCGAACTCTCGCCCAACGCTGCTGCCGAGCCTACCCGTCTGATTGTGGAGGTCAAGAACCCCACCGACGATGCCATCGCCGCCTACATCCGCGATAAAGGCTACGAACTGGAGAATGACACGCTCGAAGCTGGGCGCGCCACCTATTTCCTGAAGGTCGTCGCAGCTGTCATCATGGCTGTGGGTCTGCTCATCAGCGCCCTCTCATTCTATATCCTAATGCTCAGCATCTTCCTGCTGGTGCAGAAGAATGCCGAGAAGTTGCAGAACCTCTTGCTCATCGGCTATTCACCCTCCCGCGTGTCACGCCCCTACCAGTTGCTCACGGTGGGTCTGAACGCCCTTGTGCTGCTGCTCTCGCTGGCGCTGCTCTTCTGGATTCGCGGCCTCTATCTCGAGCGTCTGTGGCAGATGTTCCCGACGCTCAGCGAGGGCTCCGTGTCGATGACCATCCTCCTGGGCGTGGCCCTCTTCGTGGTCGTCTCCTTCTTCAACATCATTGCCATCCGCCGGAAAATCAACAGCCTCACGCCCCGTCGCAAGAGCCTGAAGGGGGGCTTATATCATCATATCAATGGATAAACAACCGCTCCTCGACCTCTATACCGCTTTCGCGGGCGCTGCTCCGCAAGCAGTCGATGCTATCACGGGTTCCGGCAGCAATCGCCAGTATTTCCGTCTCACCTCAGCAGCCGGGCACACCGTCATCGGTGTCATCGGCACCTCCGTGGAGGAGAACCACGCCTTCATCACCCTCGCCCATCATTTCCATGAGAAGGGCCTCTCTGTGCCGCAGGTGCTGGCCGTCTCCGCCGATGAGCGCTGCTATCTGCAGGAAGACTTGGGCTCGCGCTCCCTCTTCGATGCCTTGAAAGACGGCCGTGAGGCCGGCGGGCAGTACAGCGAGCGGGAGCAGGAACTGCTGCGGCGCACCATTGCCCAGCTGCCACGCCTGCAGATTCTCGGAGGCCAGGGCCTCGATTTCTCTGTCTGCTATCCCCAGCCCGAGATGGATGAGACGAACGTCATGTTCGACCTCAACTACTTCAAATACTGCTTCCTGAAGCCTTCCGGCATAGATTTCCATGAGTTGCGTCTGGAGCAGGATTTCAGAGCGTTGGCAAAGGACCTGCTCACAACAGACTCTCCCCCCGCCCTCCCTATAAGGGAGGGAGTGGAATGTTCTGAGCGGGCATCCGTATCTCCATCCGCAAAGGTAACTACTCCCCTCCCTCATAGGGAGGGGCAGGGGGGAGAGTCTGCCTTCCTCTACCGCGATTTCCAAGCCCGCAATGTGATGCTGGATGCTGCTGGCAACCCCTGCTTCATTGATTTCCAGGGCGGTCGCCGCGGTCCTATCTACTACGACCTCGCCAGCTTCCTCTGGCAGGCCTCAGCCCGCTATCCGCAGGCGCTGCGCGACGAGTTGATAGAAGTCTATCGCAAGAGCTTGGAGGAGGTGATGAGGGAGGTTTCTGGTTCCAAGTTTCAGGTTTCAAGTTTCAGGTTTCAGGTTTCAAGTTTCAGGTTTCAGGTTTCAAGTTTCAGGTTATTTGTTCTCTTCCGCCTCCTGCAAGTCCTCGGTGCCTACGGCTTCCGCGGCTATTTCGAGCGTAAGAAGCATTTCCTCGACAGCATTCCGCCCGCTCTTGATAACCTGCGCGACCTGCTGAAGGATGAAGGCAGCTGCCCCTATCCCGAACTGCGCAAGGTCTTGGAAGCCCTCACTAAAAGTCAGGATCGCATTTCCCCCTCTTCCCCAAATGTAATTACTCCCCTCTCTACAAGAGAGGGGCAGGGGGGTGAGTCCGTAGTGGATGAGTCCGTAGGTGGTGAGTCTTCCCTTGTTGTCCGCGTATTTTCTTTTAGCTTCAAGCGCGGCATCCCCGAGGATGAGAGCGGCAACGGCGGAGGCTATGTCTTCGACTGCCGTTCCACGCACAACCCCGGGCGCTATGAGCCCTACAAGCAACTCACAGGCCTGGATGCTCCCGTCATCAAGTTTCTCGAGGACGACGGCGAGATCCTCACCTTCCTCGACAGCGTCTATCGCCTGGCTGATGCCCATGTGGAGCGCTATCTGCAGCGCGGCTTCACAGACCTGATGTTCTCCTTCGGCTGTACGGGCGGTCAGCACCGCTCTGTGTATAGCGCCCAGCATCTGGCCGAGCATCTCCATGCGAAATACGGCATCCGCGTCATCCTCAACCATCGCGAGCAGGGCATCCATAAAGTGCTGGAATAGCACAATATTAAGGCCTCTTTAGCGTTATGGTAATAGTGAGACGATACTTCCTGCATACAATCCTTCTGCTCCTCCTGTGCGCTGCGACGGCCACTGCGCAGGATGCCACGGGTGTGCCCGACACCACCGTGCAGGTCTCTACCTCCTGCCACCTCAGCGGTCGTGTCATCGATGAGGACCAGAAGCCGCTGCCCTTCGTGACTGTTAAGGTGGAGGGTCAGATGGCAGGCACCATGACCACCATTGACGGCAAGTACTCGTTTGATTTCCAGACCGCAGACTCCGTCGTTGTCCACTACACGCTCATCGGCTTCGAGAAGAAGACCAAGGTGCTGGTGCGGCCGCAGGGCAAGCTCACGTGGAATGTCACCCTGCGCAACAGCGGCACCGACATGGGTGAGGTCGTCGTCAGCGAGGTGCGCCGCCAGATGGGCTCCACGCAGGAGCTGTCCACCAAGGACCTGAAGCGCATGCCCAGCACCAGCGGCAATGCCGTGGAGGAGTTGGTAGCCACGCAGGCCGGCGTTGCCACCCACAACGAGCTCTCCTCGCAGTACAACGTCCGCGGCGGCTCCTTTGATGAGAACTGCGTCTATGTCAACGGCGTGGAGATCTATCGTCCCATGCTCGTCAGCAGTGGCCAGCAGGAAGGCCTCTCTGTCATCAACTCCGACATGGTGGACCGCGTGCAGTTCTCCGCCGGTGGCTTCGAGGCCAAGTATGGCGACCGCATGTCCTCTGTCCTCGACATCACCTACAAGCGCCCCGAGCGCCATGAGGGCAGTGTCAGCGCCAGCCTCCTCGGTGCCAGCGTCTATGACGGCTTCCGCCTCGGCAAGGTCTCCTTCTCGCAGGGCTTCCGCTACAAGACCAACCGCTATCTCATGGGCTCGCTGCAGACCAGCGGCGAGTACGACCCCGACTTCATCGACTATCAGGCCTACCTCTCGTGGCGGCCCACCGATAAGTGGACGTTCGATGTCATCGGCTACATCTCGCGCAACAACTACCGCTTCAAGCCCAAGGACCGCGAGACCAACTTCGGCACCATGGAGGATGTCAAGAGCTTCCGCGTCTATTTCGACGGTGAGGAGCAGGACCTCTTCCGCACCATGTTCGGTGCCCTTTCCCTCACCCGTAAGCTCGGCAGCCGCAGCGCCCTCACCATCGGCCTCTCCGCTTTCACCACCAAGGAACGCGAGACCTACGACATACAGGGGCAGTACTGGCTCGACGACACCAACACCAGCGAGCAGCTGGGCGTGGGCACCTACATGGAGCATGCCCGCAACCTGCTCACCTCGCGCACCATCGCCGCCCGTGCCCTCTATGAGTTCAAGCCCCGCGGCCACGACATCCGCGCCGGCCTCCTCTTCAAGCATGAGACCATCAGCGAGAACACCCGTGAGTGGGAATTTCGCGACTCCGCAGGCTATTCCATGCCCCACTATGGCGACCGTCTGGAACTCATCTACAACCTCAAGAGCGTGCAGGATATTTCCTCTAACCGCCTTGAAGTATATCTGCAGGATACATGGCGTAAAGAGCTGGGAATCGGAATCATATCACTCAACTATGGTGCGCGCCTTAGCTATTGGTCATGGAATAAGGAGACCCTTTTCTCGCCCCGCGCCAGCATCGGTTTCGTGCCCAAGAAGAACGACAACCTCACCTTCCGTGTCGCCACCGGTATGTACTATCAGGCCCCCTTCTACAAGGAGCTGCGCGACACCACCACCGCCGACGGTGCCACCATCGTCACCCTCAACCGCAACATCCAGAGTCAGCGCTCTTTCCAGATTGTAGCCGGTGGCGAATACAAGTTCCGCGTTGCAGGCCGCCCCTTCAAGTTCACCACCGAGGTCTATTACAAGCTGCAGAGCCGCCTCAACCCCTACAACGTCGATAACGTGAAGGTCGTCTATTACGGTCGCAACGAGGGCAGCGGCTATGTCGTGGGTGCCGACTTCAAGGTCTATGGCGAGTTTGTGCCCGGCACTGACTCGTGGGTCTCCTTCTCGCTCATGAAAGCCTCCATGACGCTCCACGGCAAGACCATTCCGCAGCCTACGGACCATCGCTGGAACGTCAACTTCTTCTTCTCCGACTACTTCCCCGGCACCGAGCGCTGGAAGATGACGCTCAAGATGGCCTTCGCCGGCGGCCTCCCCTTCGGCCCGCCACACTCGGGACTGGAGCGCATGGCCTTCCGCGCACCCGCCTACCGCCGTGCTGACATCGGCATGAGCTACCGTCTGCTCAACAACGAGGACAAGCACCACCGCAAGCCTTTCCTGCGCAGCCTGCGCAACGTGTGGCTCGGCCTCGACTGCTTCAACGTCTTCGGTCTCAACAATGTCGCCTCCTACCTTTGGGTCACCGACATCACCAACCAGCAGTACGCTGTCCCCAACTATCTCACCGGCCGCCAGATCAACGGCCGCATCCTTGTGGAATTCTGATTGTCCATTGACAACAACAAAAACGATTCAACCGATATGAGCACACAAGAACAACACACAGCAACATTTCCCACGCCCATCCCCAAGGACATCGTAGATAACCTGATTGCCAAGCTGGGCATTCAGGACTTCGCCAAGGCCACCATCCGCGAAGTGAAGCAGGTGGCTGCCATGGCCGAGAAGGAGAGTGGGGTGGAGTTCATCAAGATGGAGATGGGCATCCCCGGTCTGCCCGCTGCCGAGGTGGGCGTCAGGGCGCAGGTCAAGGCGCTCGAGGACGGCATCGCCCACAGCTATCCCGACATCCAAGGCTATCCGGAACTGAAGAAGCAGGCCTCGCGCTTCGTGAAGGCCTTCATCGGCGTGGACGTCGCCGCCGAGGGCTGTGTGCCTGTCACGGGTTCCATGCAGGGCACCTTCGCCTCGTTCCTCACCTGCTCGCAGGCGTCGAAGGCGAAGGACACGGTGCTGTTCATCGACCCCGGCTTCCCCGTGCAGAAGATGCAGCTGCAGGTGCAGGGCGTGAACTACGAGACCTTCGACGTCTATGACTTCCGCGGCGCGAAGCTGCGCGGCAAGCTGGAGAGCTATCTCCAGAAGGGCAACATCTGCGCCATCGTGTATTCGAATCCCAACAACCCCTCGTGGGTGTGCCTCACGGAGAGCGAGCTGCAGACCATCGGCGAACTGGCGACGCAGTACGACACCATCGTGATGGAGGACCTGGCTTACTTCGCCATGGACTTCCGCGAGGATCTCAGCGTGCCGTTCCAGCCGCCCTACCAGCCCACGGTGGCCCGCTACACGGACAATTATATGTTGCTCATCAGCGGCTCGAAGGCGTTCTCCTATGCCGGCGAGCGCATCGGCGTCGTCTGCATCAGCGACACGCTCTTCCACCGCCACTTCCCCGACCTCAGCGCCCGCTACGAAGGGCTGCCCTTCGGCCTTGTCTTCTCCACGCGAATGCTCTACGCGCTGAGCTCCGGCACCAGCCATTCGGCGCAGTATGCGCTGGCCGCGATGTTCCGTGCGGCGTGCGACGGCGAGTACAGATTCAGGGACGAGGTGAAGGTCTATGGCGACCGCGCCCGCAAGCTGAAGGAGATCTTCCTGCGCCACGGCTTCCATGTGGTCTATGACCGCGACCTGGACCGCCCCGTGGCCGACGGCTTCTACTTCACCATCGGCTACAAGCAGATGACCAGCGGCCAGCTGGCGCGCGAGCTGATGTACTACGGCGTGTCGGCCATCTGCCTCATCACCACCGGCTCGCATCAGGAAGGGCTGCGCGTGTGCACCTCGTTCATCGAGGACCACCAGTACGCACAGCTCGAAGAGCGCATGGCCATCTTCGAAAAGAACAACCCTTAAACACAATTTTTAATATGACACAAATGATGAAACACATGAGACCGCTGCTGGCCGTATTCCTGGCCATCTTCAGCAGCACTGCGGCCATGGGACAATCCGACACGGTCGCCGTTGAGAACCCCGAAGCACTGCAGGAGAAGACCATCGTGCGCAAAGCCGTTGGCGAGAAGGCTCCTGACTGGCTCAAGGATGTCGCCGACCGCATCGACCTTCACGGCTACGCCCATGGCGGCTATGCCTACAATCACAGGGACGGAACCAACACAAACACCTTCGAACTCAAACGCGTTCTCTTCTGGGCCAACGCCCGCATCACCGACCGCTGGTCGTTCCTTTTTATGCACGATTTCTCGAGTGTCGTGCAGGAATATTACACAGACTTCCGCATCACGCGCAACAAGGCGCTGACCGTACGCTTAGGTCAGTTCAAGAATGGTCTGACGCTCGAGAACCCCCTTTCCCCCACCGCCATGGAAGCCATCGATGTCTATAGCGAGGGCGTCACCTTCCTCTCCGGTTGCGGCAGCGACCCGCTCTTTGGCGTGCAGTACGGTCGTGACCTGGGTCTGTCGCTCTACGGCGAGACCAACAACGGCAAGCTGCGCTATGAGCTGCAGGTGATGAACGGACAGGGCATCAACAAGAAAGACGGCAACAACTTCAAGGACTTCATCGGGCGCATCGAATACCGCCCCGTGGCAGGTCTGAATCTCGTTGCCACCGGGCAGATAGGCCGTGGCCACGCCGTAGCCACCTCGCTCTACAACCCCGACATCAAGGCAGGCGACGATTACAAGCGCAACCGCTGGTCGGTGGGCTTCGACTATAAATGCAAGTGGATCAAGGCCCATGGCGAATACTTGGAGGGCTATGACGCCAGCGCCGTCAGCCGTGGTGGCTACCTCACCTGCTGCGTGCCCCTCGGCACACCGAAGGTGGAGCTCGTGGGCTCCTACGACTTCTTTAATTTCAACACAAGCCTGGACATGGACCAGCACAAGGCCATCGCCGGCTTGCAATATTGGTTCTTCAAGAAATGCCGCGTGCAGGTGCAGTACGTGTATATGAGTGCTTACAGGCTCGGGACTGAGTTCATCAAGAAACCCAGTCACAGCGTGCTGTGCCAGCTGCAGGTGAGGTTTAATTAAAGACCCACCCCCCTTGCCCCTCCCGTTAGGGAGGGGAGAGGGCAAATGGATATGATAAGATGTTTTTATAATAATGTTTAAAATCTAAAAATGATAACTGCCTCCCACGCCCCTCCCTAACGGGAGGGGTTGGGGGTGGGTCTTTAATTCTATGTTTATCAAGGTTCTCCTGACCATCATCTTCTTGGCCGTGATGGTAGGCGTGGGAGTCTATTCCCACAAGCAGGCCAAGTCCGTTGACGGCTTCGTCCTCGGCGGTCGCAACGTAGGTCCCTGGCTCACCGCCTTCGCCTACGGCACCAGTTATTTCTCTGCCGTCGTCTTCGTGGGCTATGCCGGTCAGTTTGGCTGGCGCTACGGCCTCTCGTCCACATGGATTGGAGTGGGTAACGCCGTCATCGGCTCGCTGTTGGCATGGCTCCTCTTAGGCCGTCGCACGAAGCTGATGACGCAGCATATCGAGAGCCGCACGATGCCTGACTTCTTTGGCACACGCTACGAGAGCCAGAGCCTGCGCGTGGTGGCCTCCGTCATCGCCTTCGTGTTCCTCATCCCTTACACCGCCGGTGTCTATAAGGGCATCTCCACGCTTTTTGAGATGGGCTTCGGCATCCCCTATGAATACTGCGTCATCGGCATGGCAGCCTTCACGGCCATCTATGTCATCTTCGGCGGCTACAAGGCCACGGCCATGAACGACTTCATCCAGGGCATCATCATGCTCTTCGGCATCGTGGCCGTCATCGCGGCCGTCATCGCGGCGCAGGGCGGCCTCGCCGAGGCTGTCCACAAGCTGGCCGCCATCCCCGCCGACGGCGCCCCCCTCAGCCCTCAGCCCTCAGCCCTCAACTCCGAAACGGGCCCCTTCGCCTCGTGGTTCGGTCCCGACCCGTGGGGCCTGCTGGGAGTCGTCATCCTGACCTCTCTGGGCACGATGGGCCTGCCGCAGATGGTGGGTAAGTTCTACAGCATCACCGACGAGAGCGCCATCCGTCGCGGCACCGTCATCTCCACCATCTTCGCCTTCATCGTGGCCGGCGGCTGCTACTTCCTCGGCGGCTTCGGCCGCTTGTATGAGCCTGTCATCAATGAGGCCACCGGCAAGATCGCCTTTGACTCCATCGTTCCGGCCATGCTCGTGACGCTGCCCGACGTGCTCATCGCCCTCGTGGTGCTGCTGGTGCTGTCCGCCTCGATGAGCACGCTGGCCTCGCTGGTGCTGACCTCGTCGAGCACGATGACCCTCGACCTCATCTACCGCGACAAGAAAGCGCTGCCCGGCGAGGTGGAAGAGGGCAGCATCGACGACAGCGTAGCGGAGAAGGTAGAGCGCCGCAAGGTGGTGGTGATGCGCGTCCTCATCGTCTTCTTCATCGTGCTCTCGCTGATGATAGCCCTGAACCCGCCCACCTTCATCGCCCAGCTCATGGGCATCTCATGGGGCGCGCTGGCGGGAGCCTTCCTGGCGCCCTTCATGCTCGGCCTCTACTGGCGCGGCGTGACGCCCAGCGGCGTCTGGGCCTGCTTCACATGGGGCGTGGGGCTCACCGTGGTGAACATGCTCCTGGGCAATCCCATCAACCCCATCAACTGCGGTGCCATCGCCATGCTCGGCGGCTTCCCCGTAGTGTGGCTCGTCAGCCTCTTCACGCGCAAGCTGCCCAGCGCCGACATCGACAAGATGTTCGCCTGCTACAAGAAATAAAGGGCGTTTTTACACGATTTATCTGCTTTTTTTTAGTGATATGCGGAAAAAAATCTTCATTTTCTCCGCATATCATTTTATTATTTGTACATTTGCGCCGCATTTTCGGAAGAGAGTGTACCTTTTATTTGCTCAATCGCCTATCGAATCACCACCTCGAAACAGCAAAAACGAGCAAGGTAGGATAGCCCTTAACGGCTACTCCTATATCCAACACAAAGGAGCTTGCGTTAACACGCAGGTTATCCCATAGTGTTGGAGGTTTGTGGTGAACCTGATAGGCGTATGGTGAGAACCTGCGCTTTTTTCATGCCCTGATTTGAGCGCAGTTGTTAGCCATAAAGACTGGAAAAGAAACGAACGAACAACAACTAACTCAAATTATATCAACAATGAAAAAACTTTTACTTTTATTTTGTGCTCTCCTAATGCTGGGCATTAGTGGGGTGAAGGCAGATGGCCTCAAGGTTTCTACAACAGAGAGTGCTAGTGCCGAATATCAGTATAAGATATTCTGCCGTAATGCTTCAACTTACTATTTGGGAAATACGACCAATGCGACCAATTCGGGAGCTGATTATGGTCTGTTTGCTTTCTATTCGGCTGACGCAGATGGCTATACCAGTGGATATTACATCTACAGCATATTCAATGGAAAGTGGCTTTCTTACGATGCTAAGGCTAGTTATGAAAATGGAGATAGAGGCCAAAACAAAGTATCTTTAGTGGACACAAAAGCAGCGGCAAATCCATGGTATATCGCAGCTGACAATACTGACAACAAGTATTACGATATTCGCGCCTTTCAAACAGACAAAGATGTGGATGCATCCGGGAAGGCTGCATGGAATTGGCATGGGGGAGCATCTTCGAATACTTCCAATACCATGGGATGGTATGATTATACGGATGGCAACTCAGGATGGGGCATAGTCTTAGCAGGAGGCAGTGCTTCGCCCGTAGCAGATCGAAAGATTGTTGCATTGTATAATGTTCCAAACGATGAGAATTTATATGCTCTTTATAATAGCAGTGGAACACCTAAAGTTTCCTCTACCACAGGTACGACGCCTCAATATTTTGTCCTTCGACATAATGGGCTTGACTACCAAGGTGAGGCTCTCTACAAAATCCAGAAGGCTGAGTGTGATGGCAAATACCTCCATTTCCAAGATTTCAATGCCGAAGCATATAATTACACGTTCTTGAATACATCATCCTATTTCTACAGCAGATATACGTATTCTTCAGGTACAGCTGCAGTATCTCCGTATTATAATTTATTTAGAATATGGCCCAATTCATCCGATAATAGCAGTAGGCCCTATTCCAATCAGGTTTCTCTATGTAATGATGCAGTAGTGGATATGTTCTCTGGCGGATATTCAACTATATCTGCACCATTAAATGATAAAGGTAAATGGAACGGTAGATGGAAGGTAGTAACACTTTCTGGATATACCGCATGGCAGGTTATAATCACAGGAACTTCAAGTGGAGCTGTGACATATACAGGCCCTGGCCTTTATTCAGGAGCAACTACACAGCAATCCAATGATGGTATATTTGTCTTAACTTCCGCAACTAATCCATCATCAAGTGACTTTACTCCTAGCGCAGTGGATGGATGTTGCATAGATCCTACTGTGACTGTTGATAATACTAGAAAAGTTGTAAAGGTTACTTATTCCGATTATACAGAAGCTGTTAATTACCTCAGTAATACCCCTGAAGGAATTGGCTATCCCACGTCAGCAGTACGTGATACGTATCAATCTGCAATTGATTTTTTCAATGCTTCTGAAAAAACATCCTCAGATCTGAGCACATTGAATACAGCCCTCAACACATTCAAGAATACAAATACCATTAACCTCCCCGAAGTGGGTAAAGTCTATAGAATTCAGAGTTATGTAAAGAGTCCGAGCAAAATCGCATATATAGAAAATAAAGAAAACGCATTTACTATCAGTTCTGATGCCTCGGCTACAGAATTAGAAAATTTGTGGATTGTCCGAAAAAGCGGTGACAAAGTTGTTTTGCAAAGTGCTACCAATCAAGATAAGTATATTATATATTCAAATCCAGGATTGAGTACAACGGGGTCAGACTGGACACTAAGCAAAGGAACAGAATGGCCTTATATTTCCATGTATAATGCATCATTGGGTGGAGGTCGCTATGTAGCATGCGATCCTACGAATGGATATTTTGGAACAGTTGTTACAGGCAAGAATTATTATGCAGGTTCTAAGACTCAATCGTCAGGCTGGTCTACCGACTTCAAATTCGTTGAAAGTGATGCATATAAACTTATCACCTACAACTTGAAGTGGGGTGAAACTACACTTGAGTCACAAGAAGCCTTAGTCGCAATCGGTTCCGCACCTTCATCACCTTGGTCTGCCCCCGACTATTGTGACTTCTCTTATGGCGGAGTTGAGACAATCGCTGCAAATACCACATCAGTAGATGTTTCATTGGATTGGGACGGTCCCTTCGATATTTCACCAGATTATGCTAATGCGGTTTGGTATTTGATGAAAATTAATGGCACAAAATGGGTTTCCACAGGAACGACATCGGACGGAGTAACTCCGATAATTGGAATTGATAATACAACTGATACTAGCGCAGATCTTTGGGCCTTTATTGGTAATCCATACGAAGGAATCCGATTGATTAATAAAAGTACTGGTGATGGTTATTATGGTCATGCGAATGCATCTTTGACCATGGAAAGTGGTGAAACTAATACACTGCTTTCTATAGCTGAAAGTGAAACTAGTTTCTTTTTAAAGAATAGTAGTGGTCTATATATGGAATTGTATAACGATAATACTATCGGTTTTACATACGCAGAGCCATATTTGAATTTTAATAAAATTACCGTTCAAGGTCCTTACTACTATGACCTATATATGGAGAAACTTGCGTTGTATGAAGCGTCTGCAGATAAGGTGTTTGGTCCTACCCAGTCTGCATTGGATTCTTATAAAGCGGCTGTCGATGCATCTGCAATAAAAACGGAAAGTTATTATAATACAGCCGTAAGCGCACTCAATGGCATCGCTAAGATATATCCCGAAGAAGGAAAGTATTATGTGGTGAAGAATGTTGGAACTAATAAATATCTGCACATTGGAGCAGAGAATGACGATTTCGGTCAGGCTGGTCTTTATGATGTACTGACTACTTCAACATTGGATGCATCGTGCGTGGTTCGTATAAGTAAGAGTGATAGCAAGTCGTATTTCAATGGCCAGGGCTTGCAGTACAGTTGGGCCTCAGCATCTCCCAACGAAACAACGGGTAACGCTCGTGCAGAAGCCGCTCCTGGGAAATATGCTCACTATAATGTAACAACACCAGGTCAGGCCGGCTTGGCTTTTGTACTTGGCAATGGTGAAGGAGGATGGTCTTCATATACAGCTAATTCATATTACCGAGACAATGGTAGTGGCGTTGTTATTGGCGGCACATACGATAACGACAATGCTCAGTGGACGATGGAAGAAATATCATCCATCGATATCTCCCTCACTGCTATAGGTGACTATACTTATGCCACGCTTGGATTACCATTTGGTGTCACCCTGCCCGCAGACGTGAAAGCATATATCCTTACCGTAAGTGGTGACTGGGCTATTCCGACAGAAATCAGTGAAGTGCCTGCAGGTACGGGCGTTCTGTTGCGAGGCACATCTTCGTCTGTGACTTCGGCCACACTGACCATCAATGATGCCGCTTCAGCTACAACAGATGGCAACAAGCTTGTTCCTACCTATGTTGACATCACTGCTGCTCGCTCTGACGGTGAATATATCCTTGGTAATGGCGAAGACGGCCTCGGCTTCTACCAGCGTAAGTCCGGTAGAAAGATTGGTGCCAACAAGGCTTATCTACAGCTTGACGCAGATCTTGCTGTGAAGGGTCTTCTCCTAAACTTCGATATTGCAACGGGTATAGACGGCCTCACCCCCGACACCTCTCTCTCAAAGAAGGGAGAAGAGATTTTCAACCTCGCAGGTCAGCGCATGAGTCGCGTTCAGAAGGGCGTGAACATCGTCAATGGCAAGAAGGTACTCGTTAAGTAAAATTCTCTAATTCTCTAATTCTTGATTATTATGAAAAAGATATATTTGACACCACAGACAACCATTGACATGATTGAACCCGAGCAGCAGCTGCTTGAAGGTTCCATCAGAATCTACAACAAGGAAATCGATGCCGATGCGATGACCAAAGAGGATAAAGGCTGGTCTGACATCTGGGAGTAATTGACGGCGAATGGTTTTGGATGCCCCTTAACCATGACCCACATTTGTTTGGCTCTATAGCACATTATATAGAGTAGTAATAGTTTTTTTCGAGAGGCTGGGCTGTGAAGCTCGGCCTCTTTTGTTTTTCTTCTTTTTTTGTCTCCTCTTTTGGCTTCGGAAGTCAGCTGAAGGATGTTTTTTTACTGCTTTTCGTGATTCTTTGCCTGCTTTCTTGCTTCGGAATGCAGAAAATGTCGTACTTTTGTGCGGGATTCAACCTATCTCAACACAAAAACAGACATGATTTGGAACCCTAACAAGGAATGCATGAGCCGCGACGAGATGAGCGCGCTCCAAGGCAAACGTCTCCACAAGATCGTGGAGTATGTGTATCATAATGTGCCCTTCTACCGCAACAAGCTGCAGGAGCTGGACATCCGCCCCGATGACATACAGACCATCGAGGACATCAAGAAGCTGCCCTTCACCACCAAAAAGGACTTGCGCGATAACTACCCCTTCGGCCTGCAGGCAGCGCCGCAGAGCGAGATCATCCGCGTGCACGCCAGCAGCGGCACCACGGGTAACCCCACCATCGTGGGCTACACGCGCAAGGATATCGGCGTGTGGAGCGAGTGCATGGCGCGCTGCCTGACAGCCTACGGCGTCACGCGCGACGACATCTTCTCCGTGGCCTACGGCTACGGCCTGTTCACGGGCGGCCTGGGCGCACACTATGGCGTGGAGCACCTCGGCGCCTCGGTCATCCCCGCCGGCACGGGCAACACGGAGAAGCACCTGAAGCTCATCCGCGACCTCGGCATCACGGGGCTGGCATGCACGCCATCCTACGCCCTCTACCTGGCCGAGACGATGGACAAGCTGGGCATCCGCAAGGAGGACATCAAGCTGCGCGTGGGGGCCTTCGGCGCTGAGCCCTGGACGGAGAACATGCGCAGGGAGATAGAGGAGCGACTGGGGCTGAAGGGCTACAACATCTACGGCCTCTCGGAGGTGATGGGGCCGAGCGTCAGCTATGAATGTCAGATGCAGCACGGCTCGCACATCTGTGAGGACCATTTCTATCCCGAGATCATCAATCCCACCACGCTGGAACCGCTGCCCGCCGGACAGACGGGCGAGCTGGTGTTCACGACGCTCACGAAGGAGGGCATGCCCGTGCTGCGCTACCGCACGCGCGACCTCTGCTCGCTGCTGCCGGGCACCTGCGACTGCGGCCGCACGAGTGTGCGCATGGGGCGCATCGAGGGGCGCTCGGATGATATGCTCATCATCCGCGGTATCAACGTGTTCCCCTCGCAGGTGGAGAGCGTCGTGCTGTCGATGCCCGAGTTCGCACCGCGTTATATGCTCATCGTGGACCGCGTCAACAACCTCGACACGCTGCAGGTGCAGGTGGAGATCCGTCAGGAGTTCTTCACCGGCGTCTTCGACACGCCTGCCGCCGTGGACCAACTCGAAAAGAAGCTCGCCGCCAAGCTCAAGAGCGTGCTCAGCATCGCCGCCAAGGTGCAGCTGAAGGCGCCCAACACCATCGAGCGCAGCCAGGGCAAGAGCGCACATGTGATTGATAAGCGTAAATTATAAAGACCCACCCCCGGACCTCACCCCTAACCCCTCTCCAAAGGGCGAGGGGGAAGACCCACCCCCGACCCCTCCCGTGGAGGGAGGGGAGATTGGTTACTATCAAGAATTTAATTTTTTTCATATATGGATACGAATTCAAATCGTCAAGAACATCTTACTCCCCGCCCTACAAGGGAGGGGCAGGGGGGAGGGTCTGCTTTCTTCAACCCCGAATTTGAGACTCTCTCCCGCACAGAGATAGAGGCATTGCAGCTGGAACGCCTGCAGAAGACGGTGCGCCACTGCATGAACAATGAGTTCTACCGCAAGAAGTTCGCGGAGGCGGGCATCACACCCGACGATATCAAGTCGCTGGCTGATGTGCGTAAGCTGCCCTTCACCACGAAGCAGGACCTGCGCGACACCTATCCCTTCGGCATGTCCTGCGTGCCTCTGCGCGACTGCGTGCGCCTGCACTCCAGCAGCGGCACGACGGGCAACCCGACAGTCATCCTGCACACGCAGAAGGACCTCGACGAGTGGGCCAACCAGGTGGCGCGTAACCTGTGGATGGTGGGCCTGCGCCCCGACGATGTCTTCCAGAACTCCAGCGGCTATGGTATGTTCACGGGCGGCCTGGGCTTCCAGTATGGCGCAGAGCGGCTGGGGATGTTGACGGTGCCGGCAGCAGCGGGTAACTCGCTGCGACAGATTAAGTTCATCAAGGACTTCGGCACCACGGCCATCCACGCCATCCCGAGCTATGTCACCCGCCTCTACGAGGTGATGCAGCAGGAGGGCGTTGACCCGCGACGCGACACGAAGCTGAAGGTGCTGGCCATCGGCGCAGAGCCTCACAGCGAGGAACAGCGCAAGCGCATCGAGGAGATGATGGGCGTGAAGGCCTACAACTCCTTTGGCATGAGTGAGATGTGCGGCCCGGGCGTGGGCTTCGAGTGCCCCGAGCAGAACGGTCTCCACTTCTGGGAGGACTACTACATCGTGGAGATTGTCAATCCCGAGACGCTGGAACCCGTGCCCGACGGCGAGATTGGCGAGCTGGTGCTCACCACGCTCTGTCGCGAGGCGATGCCGCTGCTGCGCTATCGCACAAGAGACCTCACGCGCGTGCTGGGGCGCAGCTGCCCCTGTGGCCGCAACCATATCCGCCTCGACCGTATGCGCGGACGCAGCGACGACATGATTGTGCTGCGTGGCGTGAACATCTTCCCCATACAGATTGAGAAGATTCTCATGAAATTCCCCGAACTGGGTACGAACTATCTCATCACGCTCGTTACCGAGGACAACAACGACCAGATGATTGTCGAAGTGGAACTCAATGAACCCACCGATGACTACAATGCCATGCAGCGGCTGTCAAAGGAAATACGCCATCAGCTGGGCGATGAAATCCTGCTGAAGCCCATCGTGCGCATCGTGCCGAAGGGCACATTGCCCGTCAGCGAAGGTAAGGCCGTACGCGTGGTAGATAAGCGCAAGGTGTTCCAGTAAACCATAAACCATAAACCATAAACCTTAAACTTTAAACCTTAAACTTTAAACTTTAAACCAAATATGACCATCCATCAACTCTCCATCTTCATTGAGAACCGCAGTGGTACACTCATCAAGGTCCTCGACGCCCTGAAAGAGGCTCACATCCAGATTATCGCCTCCACCATCGCAGACACCGCCGAGTACGGCATCTACCGCCTCATCTGCAGCGAACCTATGCGTGCTTGCGAGGAGCTCAAGAAGGCCAATGTCGCCGTAGCCCTCAGCGATGTCTTTGCCATCGAGATCGACGACCAGCCCGGCCGTGCTGCCGATGCTGTGAAGACCTTCAGTGAGGCGGGTATCAGCATTGCCTATATGTACAGCTTCCTGCTGCGTGGCAAGGGCATCCTCATCTTCCGCACCGATGACAACGAAAAGGCTGTCAGCGTCATCAAGACTAACAACCTGAAGAGCATCAGCGAAACAGACCTCTCAGCACTCGCCTAAGGGTCTCCGCGTAAGCCCATTGAAGGTTAAGATAGTTCCGATACTGTTGCTATGTGGCTGTGCCACACTGGCATGGTCTGGGAGGCCGCTCCGTGTGATGACATGGAACGTGGAGAATCTGTTTGACACGCTGCACGACGAAGGATTCCACGATGAACAGTTCCTGCCGGAGGGGCCTTATAAATGGACATCATCGCGCTATTGGCGCAAGCTGAATGAGGTGAGCAAGGTGGTGGCGGCGATGTCGGAGAATGGCGGCATCCCCGACATCATCGGGATGTGCGAGGTGGAGAACGACAGCGTGCTCACGAAGCTGACACGGCATAGCGCCTTGCGCGGGCTGGGCTACGACTACGTGATGACACACAGCGAGGATGCACGTGGCATAGATGTGGCATTGCTTTATCAGCCTGTGAGCTTTCGCCCGTTGGAGTTGCAGACGATTCGTGTGCCAAGCCGCGAAGAGGGGCTGCGGCCTACGCGTGACATCCTCTATGCCAAGGGACTGACGATAGCACAGGAGGCAGAGGAGACTCCCTTGTACATGGACACCCTTCATGTGCTGGTGGTGCACCTGCCCAGCCGTGTGGGCGGGCACGCCGGCGACACGAACCGCAAGCTGGCAGCCGCGACGCTATGGGGTGTCGTGGATTCCATCATGGCTCACGCCACATCAGTGAGAGACAAGGTGCCTCGCATCGTGGTGATGGGTGATTTTAACACCGATGCCAACGACCGCATCTTCAGACATCAGCCTCTGCAGCTCACGGATGACAGGACGTCGCCTGGAACCTATTGCTTTCGAGGCATCTGGCAGTGGATAGACCACATTCTCGTGTCTTCCTCTGTGCGTGCGAAGGGTGCTGCCACGCCTGTGCAGTGCCCTTGGCTGTTGGAGAAAGATATGAAATATGGAGGCGAGAAGCCGCGTCGCACATTCCGTGGACCTGCATACCACGGTGGCATCAGCGATCATCTGCCGCTGGTGCTCGATGTGCTGCTTTAGGATTTTCAGCGTGTTTTTAGGATGAGCTCACGAGCGGCGACTGCATGATGTTGGCCGGTGGTCGTTCGCAGAGGAGCTCGTTGCGCATGAAATCCATATAAGGTGCTACATGCTGGAAGAAAGTACTGTAGCCTGCACAGAGATAGCTGAGGCCCGCTTCGCCATCGGCTGTGGAGGCAAAGCGGTCTTTGGGACAACCTCCATTGCAGGCAAAAAGCCATACGCACTCGCGACACTGACGGGGGAGCCTGTCGCGCTTGGAGTGTCCGAAAGCGCGTTGACGGGGGCTGTACATCATAGCGGTGATGCTGGCGTGATGGATATTGCCCAGCAGATATCCTGGAAAGACAAAATGGTCGCAGCTATAGACATCGCCGTTGTGTTCCATGACGGCTGCATGACCGCAGGTCTCAGCCATCGAGCAGACGCCCGGCGCCTGCCCCATCCAACGCGCAAGGGTGGCATCGAAGAGTTGCACGAAGACCTCGCCCACATCTTTGCGCACCCATTCGTCGAAGATCGTACAGGCGAAATGGGCGTACTGCTCGGGGGTGACGGAAAAATCGGCGAGTGGCGCAGAGGCATCGGCGACGGAGGCCAGACGGCGGCCCCCGGGGTGGGGGAGAAGGCGCTCCACGATGGGCGTGAACTGGATATAGTGACAGCCTATCTCCTTGTAGAAATGATAGACGTCGAGCGGGTAGTCGGCATTGAAGTCGTTGACAACGCCCATCGCGTTCCACTCGACATCATGTTTCTTCAACAGCTCGATGCCGCGCATCACCTTGTGGAAGGATGGCTGTCCGCCACGCGCACGACGGTACTCATCGTGGAACTCCTGCGGGCCGTCGATGGAGATGCCGATGAGCCAGTCGTTCTCGCGGAAGAAAGCGCACCACTCATCGGTGAGCAACGTGCCGTTGGTCTGCAGACAGTTGTCAATCTGTCTGCCGCCGGCGTAGCGGCGTTGCAGCTCCAGCACCTTCTTGTAGAATGTGAGCGGCCGCATCAGCGGCTCGCCGCCATGCCAGGTGAAGAGCACCTGCGGCTGCGTCTGCGCTTCGATGTACTGCCGGATGAATGCCTCCAGCGTGGCTTCGCTCATGAGGAATGGGGACTCTTGACCCTCTTGACCCCCTTGAACTCCTTGAACCCCTTGTCTCCCTTGCTTGTAGAGCTGGCTCTTCTCCAGATAGTAGCAGTACTCGCAGGCGAGGTTGCACAGACTGCCTACGGGCTTTGCCATGACGTAGAGGGGAGAGGAGAGGGGAGAGAGCATTTGCGGTTGATGGTTGAGGGACTGAAACCTGAAACTTACTTAAACACGAAGTAAACGGCAAGGACAAGGCAGACGAAGGCTGCGATGTGGTTCCAGTGGAGGCTCTGTCCTTGGAAGAGGAAACCGATGATGACAGTGAAGATGGTCAGGGAGATGACTTCCTGGATGACCTTCAGCTGCACGAGCGTGAAGGGACCTCCGTTGCCGATGAAGCCGATGCGGTTGGCAGGCACGGCGAAGCAGTACTCGATGAAGGCGATGCTCCATGAGAAGGCGATGACGGCAATCAAGGGCCAATGGCTGCTGACACCGGCTTCCTGCAGGCGCAGGTGGCCATACCACGCAAAGGTCATGAAGACATTGCTGGCCAGAAGGAGGAGGATGGTTTGAAGTGCGGGCATTGATTTTTATAGAGAGTTTAGAGTTTAAAGTTTAAGGGGAGATTTGAAAAATCGGGCGCAAAGTTACGGCTTTTTCGGGAAAAGGTAGTATCTTTGCGCCGATAAAAATGGCGCGTGGGGTATTTTATATGTATAGAACGCGCGCGTGGGACACTTTAATCATGGCAAACGTCAAGTGGAACGAACAGCTCATCGTGGAGCAGTTGCGCGACAGCGCGCAGCGGCAACAGGCGTTCACACTGTTGGTGGAGCATTTCAAGGAACAGCTCTACTGGCAGATACGCCGCATGGTGCTCTCTCACGACGATGCCGATGATGTCCTTCAGAACACATTCATCAAGGTGTGGACGGGCTTGGACGGTTTCCGCGGGGATGCGAAGCTCTCGACATGGCTGTTCCGCATTGCCAACAACGAGACGCTGAACTTCCTGGAACGTAAGCGTCAGGCGCTGAGCCTCGACGATGAGGCGGCAGTGGGCGTAGCTGCGCGCCTGGAAAGCGATCCATATTTCGATGGCGATGAAACGGAGCGCCAGCTGCAGGAAGCTGTGGCAAGTCTGCCCGATAAGCAGCGACAGGTGTTCAACCTGAAGTACTTCGAGGAGATGAAGTATGAGGACATGAGTGAACTCCTGGGTACCAGCGTTGGAGCACTGAAAGCGTCATACCACCATGCAGTGAAAAAAATATCTGATTTTTTTGCCTCGCAAGATTAAACCTTCTGAGGATGTAGTGGTCTTACTATCAGTAAAAATCAAACCAATGGAAGAAGATATCATTCGCAAACACGACAGCGGGCGGCGACCATTCACAACTCCCGACGGCTATTTCGACAACTTCACCAGCCAACTGATGGAGCGCATGGAGCGTGAGGGACTGCTGAAGCGAGAGGAACAGCCGGAGGTGGTGAAGGCGACCGTGATCAAGATGTCTCCCTGGCGACGGGCTCTGCGCTACGCAGCGGCAGCCGTGGTCGTGGGACTCTGCGTGGCCACCGGCACGTACTTCATTCAGCAACAGGGTGGAATAAAGGAGGGAGTGTTGGCAGTAGATGACTCGGAACTCATGTATTCTGACGAGGCACTGGACTATGAACTGGACTATGAGTTGGTCAATAATCAGCAGATAGCCTATTATCTGACAGAAGCGTACTAATTAGGGAGAAGTTAAGGAGTTAAGAAGTCAAGACGATTGTTCTGCTTTGAAACTTCATGTCAGCAAGGAAATATTATAAAAGGAAAGATAAAGATGAAGAAAGTTGTTTTTTGTTGCTTGTTTGCGTTGTGCACGATAGGTGCTTGGGCACAGCCTGAGCCGCCTAAAGGACAGCCGCGCTTCGACCCGCAGAAGTTCCAGCAGATGGTGGAGGAATCACTGACGAAGGCTGCTGAGCTGACGGCTGATGAGGCCAAGTCGTTCTTCCCGCTTTACACGGAGATGCGAAAGAAACAGCGTGAGATGGGAAGGCAGATCCACGAGTTGAAGAAGGATGCTCCCCAGGGCAATGACAAGGCGTGCGCGGAAACCATTTCAAAAATCAAACGCCTACAGGTGGAGATGGCTGAACTGGAGGAGAGCTACTATAAGCGTTTCCTCAAAGCGATTCCGGCAGAGAAAGTGATGAAGGTGATGAAGGCCGAGGATGATTTCCACCGTCGCATGGTGCGTGGACAACGCGGACAACGCCCCGAAGGCCAACGACAGCGCCCCGCAGAACGCGGCGCACGTCGATGAGATACTAAGACATCAAAGATATTAGTCTTTTAACAACTCCTCAAGGAACTCGTCCAACTCTGCGTCGAGGCCTTTGAGGAGTTCTGTGTCAAGGATGAGCTGGTCGTCGTCAACGATGTAGATATCGGACATCGTCTCGCCGTCTTCGCCCATCAGAACGAAGGAGAAGGGGTGCAGGATGCTCATGTGCTCCACTTCGTCGCGCAGGCTGATAATACTCTGCTTGATGGCCACGGAAGCGGCATCGTAGAGGTCTTCCTCGGTGGGCTCCAGCCATTGATCGACAACGATGCGCATCAGCTCCTCCATCTCATCATTGAAGATGCGCAGCTCACCACTCTCAGGCCTTACCTGCATGTGCAGGTCAGTGAGCACGGGGTCTGCCGTAGTGGGATACTTCTCAACCACCTTGCGGATGGCGCGCTGTATTTGCTGGAGGGTTTGTTGCGTTGCTTTCATTGCCGGGGGATGATGTTTTTCAAAAAAGGTCGGAACAGGGAATTCCGACCTTTTTGTTCCTTCTTGTCGAGGAAAAAGATTTAGTAGTTAGTTTGTTAGTTGTCTTGTCACTTGATGGAGACCTTGCGCACCACCTTATCTACTTTCAGGATGTAGCATCCTTTGTTCAGGTTGATGTTGACGGTCTTGTCATCGCTGTCAATCTTGAAGGTGGCTACGCGCACACCTGCGAGATTGTAGATTTCGAGGACTTGCCCTGCGGCATTGGTGACATGCACCTGTGTGCCGCTCACAGAGATGGTGATGGGGTTGATTTCCTCGTCGAGGTCGGGAGCCTCAATGGCTGCGGTTGTCTCCTCGAATGCTGCAGGGGCATCGCTCAGCTCTGCGGCAGGGACATAGAGATCCGCGGGCGCTTCAGCAGCTACGGCTGTGGCGCCGAGGCTTGCCATCATCAAAAAGAAGAGGTAATATTTCTTCATTGAATACGCATTTCTTCGTTATTTCGACGACAAAAGTAGGCGTTTTCGGAATACGATGCAAATTTTTTCGCCTAAAAACACAATATTTTCTTAATTATAGTGTTATTTTTAGCTCTTCGTGGGCCAAAAGGGTCTCTGGGAACACCTCTTTAGCCTCATTGAGTAGGAGCTGCTCGTCTTCATAGCGTGAAGAGAAATGACCGAGGAGTAAACGCTTGACTTTCGCTGCATGGGCGACTTCTGCAGCCTGATGTGCGGTGCTATGGAAATATTTCTGTGCAAGGGCGCGTTCTGCCTCGGCATAGGTGGCTTCGTGGTACATTAAATCCACACCCTGACACCACTCTGTCAATCCTGCCACAGGCATCGTGTCGGAGCAGTAGGCATACGAGCGCACGGGGTCAGCGGGCGATGTGAGGCGGCTGTTGGCAATGACTTCTCCGGTGGCTGTCGTCCAGTCCTGCCCGGCTTTGATGTTGTTGATAGCCCAGGTGGGTATCTCATAGAAGTCAATCATCTCGCGTTGGATATGTCGTTGGCCAGGTTTCTCCTTGATGAGATAACCGCAACAGGGCAGGCGGTGCTTCAGCGGCAGTGACCATACTTCCATCGAGCGATCCTCGAAGATGCATCGGTGTTGGGTGGTGTCAACGGCCTCGAAATGCAGGTCGTAACTGATGTCGGCAAAGAAGTGTGCCTTCATGAATTCTACATAGGTCTGCAACGACGAAGGGCCGTGCAGATAGAGTGGGGCAGTGCGCCCCAACAGACCCATCGTGGAGAGGAATCCAGGAAGGCCGAAGACATGGTCGCCATGGGCGTGCGTGAGAAAGATATGTGTGATGCGCTGCCAGTTTAACCCCGTCTTGCGCCACGCCAGCTGTGCGCCCTCGCCGCAGTCGAGCAGCAGGAGCTTGTCACGCACGTCCACAGCTTGGCAAGACGGCAGGTGCTTGCGCGTAGGTAAGGCCGACCCGCAACCAATAATGTGAATGTCAAACTTTTGCGGCATTGTTTATCGTCGTTTGGAACTCAATTCCTTCGTGAGCGTCTTTTCTTAACTCTTCAGCGTCTGAATCCTCCGTTGGCTGAATTTCTCTCTCCCCTCGGTGAGGCTGAGGTATTCTTCCAGTCCGGCTCTCCTGAGTTTGCACGCGGGACATTTGCCACAGCCATCGCCTTCGATGCCGTTATAGCAGGTCAGGGTCTCGTGGCGTATAAGGTCCAGAACGCCCAGCCTGTCGGCTTTGGCCCATGTCTGAGCTTTATCAATCCACATCAATGGCGTATGCACAACGAACTGCTCGTCCATGCCCAGGTTGAGGGTGACGTTGAGCGACTTGATGAAAGCGTCGCGACAGTCTGGATAGCCGCTGTAGTCGGTCTGCGAAACACCTGTTACCAGATGGTTGATACCTCTTTCGCGGGCGAAGACGGCTGCCACAGCGATGAAGAACAGGTTGCGTCCAGGTACAAACGTGTTGGGAGGCCCCACGGCAGGCTTGTCCTGATCCATGGTGATGCTTGTGTCGGTCAGTGAGTTGTGAGATAGCTGACTGATGAACGAGACATCCATTTTGTGCCATTCCACATCACCACCGCCTTCGTTGAGGCCGTTGCGGCGTGCCACCTCGCCAGCTTTCGCTGCAATCTGCTCTGCCACATCCACCTCACGGACATGCTTCTGTCCATAGATGAATGTCAGGGCTACGACTTTCTTGAAATGCTTAAGTGCCCAAAACAGGCAAGTCGTGGAGTCCTGTCCGCCGCTGAAAACCACCAGCGCAGTCTCCTTATTCATAGGTTTCATCTTTTATTGTTTTCAGTGTTCCAATGTCTCTAATTTTCCAAGGCTATAGTTCGTTAAATCACACTATAGCTCTCGTCGTTATCGTACACGTCAACGCCTTCAGTATGCTTCAGCCAAGCCACGGTTTTAATAGTGACTGGCAGGATAACTACTTCGCATAATGTCTTCATAACTACTTGGCTTACCATCATAAGTAAAAGATTTTCTTTAGGTACGATACCACCCAACGCGATGGGGAAGAAGATGATGGAGTCACTCACCTCTCCAACGATTGTAGAGGCGATAGCGCGCAGCGAAAACCGACGTCCTTTGTCGTGAATTTTCATGCGGCTCATCACGTAGGCGTTTAGGAAAGAGCCCACGAGGAAGGCTGCAAATGAGGCCAGCGCCACTCGTGGCGCCAGACCGAACAGGGCATGGAATCCTTCTTGGTTTGTCCAGTAAGGAGCCCCGGGAATGAGATCGGCAAGCCATGCCAGCAGCACGAAGGCGAAGTTCATTACGAACCCCGTCCAAATAATCAGTTTTGCACGGCGATAGCCATACACTTCAGTGATGCAGTCATTGACGACATACGAGATGGGGAAAACAAATACACCGGCTGTCAAGTTCAGTAGGCCGAATTGTACTTGCTTGGTCGCTAACAGGTTTGCCAGGATGAGGCAAACGCAAAAGGTGACGCTGAGTAGCATGAACGTCACGCTGATGGGCTCTTGTTTTTTCATAATTCTTGTTTTGTTAAAGGGGGTTGAGCAAGTACCCCTGCATGGATTTGCGGCGACAAAGGTAGTTAAAATCTTCGACGTGACCAAAAAATAGGGCTTAGAATTTGGCATATTCGTGAAATGAACCTATCTTTGTGGCGTAAATGTTTAAACGATTAACTAACTTAAACCGTAAACCTATGAATTTCGAGAAAATCAAGGGGCTCATAGATGCCCCGTTCACACCGATGAACGCCGATGGCAGCATCAACCTGTCTATCATCCCCGAGTATGCCAACCTGCTCTATCGCAATGGCCTTAAAGGCGTGTTTATCAATGGCTCAAGCGGTGAGGGCTATATGCTCACCGAAGACGAGCGCAAGCAGATTGCCGAGGCTTGGATGGCTGCCACCAAGGATTTCCAGGACTTTAAGGTCATCGTGCACGTGGGCAGCACCTGCGTCCGCAGTTCCAAGAATCTTGCCGAGCACGCCCAAGCCATCGGTGCCTTCGGCATCGGCGCTATGGCACCTCCCTTCCCCAAGGTGGGACGCATTGAGGAACTGGTGAAGTACTGCGAGGAGATTGCCTGCGGTGCGCCGAAGCTTCCCTTCTACTTCTATCACATCCCCGCCTTCAATGGCGCCTTCCTCTCGATGCTCGACTTCCTGCAGGCTGTCGATGGTCGCATTCCCAACTTCGCCGGTATCAAGTACACCTTCGAGAGCCTCTATGAGTACAACCGCTGCCGTCGCTACAAGGACGGAAAGTTCGATATGCTCCACGGTCAGGACGAGACCATCCTCCCGTGCCTCGCCATGGGTGGTGCTCAGGGTGGCATCGGCGGCACTACGAACTACAATGGCCGTTGCCTCGTGGGCATCATCGATGCTTGGAAGGCCGGTGACTTGGAGAAGGCTCGCGAGCTGCAGAACTACGCTCAGGATGTCATCGATGTCATCTGCCACTTCCGTGGTAACATCGTTGGCGGCAAGCGCATCATGAAGCTCATCGGTCTCGACCTGGGCCCCAACCGCACACCTTTCCAGAACATCACTCCCGAAGAGGAAGTGCGTCTGAAAGCCGAGCTCGACGCCATCGACTTCTTCAATCATTGCAATAAGTAGGACCTACCCCCAACCCCTCCCTAGGCAGGGAGGGGAGTAGTAACCTTATAAACAGAATTCCTTATGAAGAGATTGTTGTTTTTTCTCTTGGCTTTTATTTCTACCCTAAGCCTCTCTTTCGCACAAGATACTACTCCCCTCCCTACAAGGGAGGGGCAGGGGGGAGGGTCTGCCCATCGCTTCAACAACGCCTCCTTCTTGCCCCTTCCTGCCCTCTCCGCTTTTGGCGGTCAGGGCGTGAGTGGTGCTTTTGCCGGTTATATTCCGAAGGGCTTTTCAGTGCCTCACGACCGCGTTTTGGTGGCCGGAGGTTGCAACTTCCCTGATGTACCTGCCGCCGATGGTGGCCAGAAGGTCTTCTATACTGATATTTATGCGATTGCGCTCGATGGAAAGGAAAAATGGTGGCGTGCCGGTTCGCTGCCTTGTGCCCTTGCCTACGGAGCCAGTGTCACGACCCCTGAAGGCCTTGTCTGCCTTGGCGGTACAGCTGATGGTCAGAAGAGCGAGGACTTTGCTGTTCTCCTGACGCTTGGAACGAGCGGCGAGTCCATCAGTCAGAATCTGCCATCTCTGCCCAGCGCCCTCGACAACTTCGCCGCCGCTTACGGCGATGGCTATATCTATGTCGCTGGAGGTCTGCATAATGGCATCCCCAACCGCAAGGCCTTCCGCCTGAAATGGCCGTTGCCTGCCTCGTGGTTTGAATCCCAGACAGGTGCTGCTTGGGAGGAACTCCCCGATGTGCCTGGCCCCGCCCGCGTGCAACCCGCAGCCGCCGTGCAGAAGGGAGCCCTCGCCAGCAACTTCTACCTCCTTGGCGGCTTCGATCCCCGCTATCGCAAGGCCGTCAGCAATGGCGTCTATTACGACACCAGGAAGGGTGAGTGGATGGCAACATCGCTGATAAAGCCCCTCTCTAACTCCCCCCTGGGGGGGGAGGACTCCGTATCCTCTGGAGGAATGGATGATGGCATAGGCTTTGCGGCTCTCCCCCCCACGGGGGGAGCGGGGAGCGGGGCTTTGGTCGGTGCTTCCGCCCTGCCTTCCGGCGCTGCCCACATCCTCTGCTTCGGCGGTGTTAACAAAGAGATTTTCGAGGCGGCCTTGGAGCGCAACGCCCTCATCGCTGACACGGCGACCACAGCCGAGCAGCTGGAGACCCTCCGTGCCGAGGCTTACGCTTATATGACGCAAGACCCTGCCTGGTATCAGTTCCGTCGCAGCATCCTCGTCTATCACACCATCACCGACTCCTGGGCCGAGGTCTTCGACTCACCCCTCATCGCACGTGCCGGTGCTGCTGTTGTGCCCTTGGCCTCACCCTCCGGTTCCCTCAGCGCCCTTGTCATCGGCGGCGAAGAGAAACCCGGTGTGCGCTCGGCGGATGCCACGCGCGTCGATATCACCTACACCGCTCACTTCGGTTGGCTGAACTGGGTGGTGCTCATCCTGTACCTCTTGGGAATGGTCTATCTCGGCTACTACTTCATGAAGCGTGCCGGCAACTCCGGCGATGACTTCTTCAAGGGTGGCGGCCGCATCCCGTGGTGGGCTGCCGGCATCAGCATCTTCGCCACGATGCTCAGCGCCATCACCTACATGAGCATCCCCGCCAAGGCCTACGCCACCGACTGGACCTACTACCCGATGCAGATCTGCATCCTCTTGGTGTCGTTCCCCGTCATCAGGTACTACCTGCCTTTCTTCCGTCGTCTGAACGTCACCACGGCTTACGAGTATCTCGAGCGCCGCTTCAACAGCGCCACCCGCCTGATGGCCAGCATCCTGTTCATCGTCTTCATGGTGGCCCGCACGGCTCTCGTGCTCTTCCTGCCGTCGTTGGCGATGACCGCTGTCACGGGCATTAATATATATATATGTATAGCGCTGATGGCCCTCATCACCATCCTCTACTGCACGATGGGCGGTGTCGAGGCTGTCGTCTGGGGCGATGTCATCCAGGGCATCATCCTCGTGGGCGGTGCCATCCTCGCTGCCGTCTATCTGATTGTCAACACCGGCGACAACGGCGCCTCGGACTTCTGGCAGATTGCCACCGACCACGACAAGTTCCGCCTCTTCCTATTCGATGCCGAGAACCCGTTCGACTTCGTCAACGCCACGTGGTGGGTGGTCATCCTCGGCGGCTTGGCCAACAACCTCATCAGCTACACCAGTGACCAGACCGTCATCCAGCGCTACCTGACCACCTCCGACGAGAAGAGTGCCGCACGCGGCATCCTGACCAACGGTCTGATGTCCGTCATCGTGACCATTGCCTTCTTCACCATCGGCACAGGTCTCTACACCTTCTTCAAGACACATCCTGCCGAGCTGGACATCACCATGGCCAAGGGCGATGCCATCTTCCCCTTCTTCATGATGAGCCAGCTGCCTGCCGGTCTTGCCGGTCTCCTCATCGCTGCCGTCTTCGCCGCTACGATGTCCACTATCGCCTCCAACATTAACTCCATCTCCACGGCCTTCACGGTGGATCTCTGGGGTAAGATGAAGAAACAAACGCCCAAGGGCGGTGAGGTGAAGGTGGCCCGCATCGCAGGCATCTGCGCCGGCATGATAGGCATGGCTATTGCCTGGCTGATGGCTACCGTTGACATCCAGTCGCTCCTCGACTACTTCAACACCATCCTCGGTCTCCTCAGCGGTGCCATCGGCGGTCTGTTCATGATGGGTATCTTCTTCCCGCGCATCGGTTCGAAGGCTGCCATCATCGGCTTCCTCTGCGGCACAGCTACCGTCCTGTACATGAATTTCTTCACGCAGGCCAACTTCCTCCTCTTCGGCTTCGTCTCGATGCTCGTCAGCGTCCTCGTCGCCCTCATCCTCAGCATCTTCATGCCACAGCGGGAGGAGCAGAAGGGGTTGACATGGAAAGACCTCACCCCCCAATCCCCCTCTCCAAAGGGCGAGGGGGCGTAATCACCTCTCACGGCAAAGCTTGTCTTAACGAATACATAAAAACTATCATTATGAATAATCAATCTGCACAACAAACTACTCCCCCTCGCCCTTTGGAGAGGGGGCTGGGGGGTGAGGTCTCTTTTTCCTCATTAGCCCAGCTCTACAAATCAGAATTGCTTGACCGCACCATTCCCTTCTGGCTCAACAAAAGCCAGGACACCGAGTTCGGCGGCTATTTCACCTGCCTCGACCGCGTCGGCAACGTCTATGACACCGACAAATTCGTGTGGATGCAGGGCCGCGAGGTGTGGATGTTCTCCAAGCTCTACAACACCGTGGAGCCCCGCAAGGAGTGGCTCGACGCCGCCATTCAGGGTGCTGAGTTCCTGAAGAAGCACGGCCACGACGGCAACCTCAACTGGTACTTCGCCCTCGACCGCGAAGGCCACGCCCTCGTGGAACCCTACAACATCTTCTCCTACACCTTCGCTGTCATCGCCTTCGGTCAGCTCTCCATCGCCCTGCAGACAGCCGCCAAGAGTGGCCTCTCTGCGGTGAATGTGTGCGGCGATTCCATCGCTGCAGATTCCCTTTCTGCCGAATACGCAGACATTGCCAAGCGCACCTTCGACATCGTGCTCTCCAAGACCGACAACCCCAAGGGACGTTGGTCGAAGGCCGCTCCCGGTGCCCGTGCCCTGAAGACCTTCGACCTGCCGATGATCCTCTGCAACGTAGCCCTCGAGATAGAGTCCCTGCTGGAGCCCGCCTTCCTGCAGAAAGCCATCGACGACTGCCTGCACGAAGTCATGGACGTCTTCTACCGTCCCGAGCTCGGCTTGATTGTTGAGGCTTTGGGCAAGGACGGCAACCTCGTCGATTGCTTCGACGGCCGCAAGATGAACCCCGGTCACGCCATCGAAGCCATGTGGTTCGTCATGGACCTCGGCAAGCGTCTTGGCCGCCCCGAACTCATCAAGCAGGCTGTGGAAATCACCCTTCAGGAAGTGGAGTACGGTTGGGACAAGGAGTACGACGGCATCTTCTACTTCATGGACCGTCTCGGCCATCCGCGCCACGAACTCGAATGGGACCAGAAGCTGTGGTGGGTGCATTTCGAGACCCTCATCTCCCTCATCAAGGGCTACCAGCTCACCGGCGACCAGCGTTGCCTCGACTGGTTCCAGCGCGTCCACGACTACGCCTGGAAACACTTCCGCGACGACGACTACCCCGAGTGGTATGGCTACCTCAACCGCCAGGGCGAGGTGCTGCTGCCCCTCAAGGGTGGCAAGTGGAAGGGCTGCTTCCATGTGCCCCGTGGCCTCTTGAACGTCTGGAAGATTCTCGAAGACCTCGCTAACAGATCATAACCCAAACATAGTGGCCCGTCGGTGACCCCGGCGGGCCCATGCCATGATGCAGGAACGACTTTGGAACCGCAACTACTGTCGCGTGATGACGGCGAACTTCGCTCTGTTCTTCGCCTTCTATCTGCTGACACCCCTGTTGCCGCTGTATCTCGTGGAGCGCTTTGATGCCACGAAGGATGTGGTGGGACTCGTGCTGAGCGGCTACACGCTGACGGCCCTGTTGGCGCGCCCTTTCAGCGGCTATCTGGTGGACAGTTTCCCCCGCAAGCGGGTGCTGATGGTGTGCTTCTTCCTCTTCTTCATCTTCTTCGGCGGTTATCTGGGAGCCTCGTCGCTGCTGCTCTTCACCATCGTGAGGACATTACACGGCGCCCCCTTCGGAGCGCTGACCGTTGCCAATTCCACGGTGGCCATCGATGTGCTGCCGTCGTCGCGGCGCAATGAGGGCATAGGCTACTACGGCCTTTCCAATAACCTGGCGATGGCCACTGCCCCCATGGCTGCCATCTACCTCTATCGGCTGACGGGCGATTTCCAGCTGCTGTTCTGGCTGGCGCTGCTCATTGCCGGCATAGGCATGATGGTTGACAGCCAGGTGAAGCTCCAAACAAAACCGCTCGCCACCCCCCAACAGCCAACAGCTAACAGCCAACAGCCAATACGCCGCGGGCTCATCCGCCTCGACCGCTTCTTCCTCGTCCGAGGCTGGCTGTTGGCCGTCAACATGGTCTTCTTCGGCTTCTGTTTCGGCGTGGTGAGCAACTACCTCGCCATCTACAGCAAGGAGGTGATGGGCATCACCGGCGGCACAGGCACCTGGTTCCTGCTTCTCTCCGTGGGCCTTGTCGCATCCCGTCTGCAGGGTGCCCGTGCGCTGCGCGAGGGCAAGCTGCTGCTGAATGCCACGGAGGGCGTCATCATCTCTTCGGTGGCCTACACGCTCTTCGTCCTCTTCCCCAACGAGTTCGGCTACTATGGCTCGGCACTCCTGCTCGGCCTCGGCAACGGCCACCTCTGGCCCGCCTTCCAGAACATGATTATCTCCATGGCCCATCACAACGAGCGTGGCACCGCCAATTCCACGCTGCTCATCTCGTGGGATGTCGGCATCGGTCTCGGTGTGCTCTGTGGCGGTGTCGTCAGCGAGCTCGCCGGTTACACCCCCGCCTTCTGGGTTGTGGCCATCTCTCAGCTTGTGGGTGCCGCCCTCTTCCTCATGGCTACGCGCGCCTTTTACCAAAAGCGACAATTATAAATCCTCTTCAGAATGAAAAACAAACGAGCTATAGCATGGTTGGTACTTCTGGCATTGGTGCCGTCTGCTGCGGCGCAGGAGTGGCGACTCGTCTGGAGCGATGAGTTCAATGCCGACGGTAGGCCCGACAGTGCCGTATGGAACTATGAACACGGCTTTGTGCGCAACCACGAAGCGCAGTGGTACCAGCCAGAGAATGCCTTTCAGGAAGGAGGATGCCTTATCATTGAGGCACGTAGAGACCATCGCCCGAATCCCACCTTCCGCTCTGGCGCCCGCCATTGGGGACAGCAGCGTGAGTGGATAGACTACACTTCTGCTTGCGTGACCACTCGTGGCAAGGTGGAGTTCCTCTATGGTCGCCTGGAGGTGCGCGCACGCATCCCTATCGCTGGAGGTTCTTGGCCTGCCATCTGGACGCTGGGCAACAGCATGCCGTGGCCCTCATGTGGCGAAATAGATGTGATGGAGTTTTACCGCGTGCATGGTGTACCCCATATCCTGGCCAATGTGGCATGGGGCGATGACCAGAGTCATCATGCTGTGTGGAACAGCAAGCGTGTGCCGTATGCGCATTTCACGGAGCGCATGGCTGACTGGGAACAGCACTTTCATGTGTGGCGCATGGATTGGGACGAGACAGCCATCCGTCTCTATCTCGATGATGAACTGCTCAACGAGCAGCCGCTCAGCGCTACAGTCAATGGCGCTGTTGGCCGCTATGCCAACCCCTTCCGTCAGCCGCATTATATTCTGCTGAATCTGGCTTTGGGCGGTGACAATGGTGGCACTATCGATGACACAGCCTTCCCCATGCGCTACGAAATAGATTATGTACGCGTGTACGCGAAGCAGAATTTTTGAACTGTACACGCACATTTTTCTCTTTTCTTTTTTACCTTTTAATTATTCGTTGTATCTTTGCACCCGCATTTGGCAATCTCGTGGTCGAAACCCCGCGGGATGCAAGGGAATCCGGTGTGAGTCCGGAACAGTACCTGCTGCTGTAATCCCCTTTCACAGGTGCGCCTGTATAACGCCACTGGACTTTAAACATTAAACTACAAAGTCTGGGAAGGTAAGGTGCGCTGGGGAAAGTCAGAAGACCTGCCACGTGTAGTTTTAATGTTTAACGTTTAATGTTAACGTTTTAGGCCGTCTTAGCGTCCAGGAATAGGCGCAAGCGAAACTGATGAAAAATCTCATGATTTTGGCCATGGTGCTCTTGTGCCTGGCTCTTCCCGCGTCTGCGCAGAAGCCTCTTGAAACCGACACGCTTCAGGAGGTCGTTATCACCGGTACTGGCACGCAGCACCGGCTGAAGGACGTGCCCGTGCACACGGAGGTGATTACGCGCCGCGACTTGGAGCAATACGGCGGTCGCAGCCTAGAGGACATCTTGGGGGGCCTTTCGGCCAGCTTTGCCTTCAATGAGGATGACATGGGGTCGCAGATGCAGATGAACGGTCTGGGCAATGCCTACATCCTGATTCTCGTCGATGGCAAGCGCCTGCATGGCGACAACGGCGGCCAGAACGACTTGGCCCTGATAGACCCTGCCCGCATCGAGCGCATCGAAATCGTGCGCGGTGCCTCGTCAGCACTCTACGGTAGCGATGCCATCGCGGGTGTCATCAACATCATCACGCGAAAACCCGCTGAGGGATTCCTCGTGGAGAACGAGACACGCGGCGGCAGCTACAAAGACCTGCGGCAGCACAACGCTGTGGGCTTGACCTTCGGGCGTGTGCAGAGCTTCACGAACTTCCATTTCCGCCATCGCGACGGATGGCAGAACACCGGCGAGGAAGACCCCACGCAGCTGGGAGGACGCGTCATCACCGACTCGCAGAACAAGACTGTCAACAAGAACCAGCTATGGCAGATCAGCGAACGCCTGTCGTGGCGCCCCATTGACGGCATGGAAGTCTATGCCGATGGGATGCTCTACCACAAACGCATCTATCGTCCCAACGGCAAGTATGCCATGGCCGATGTCCACGGCTATGACCTCTCCTATGACGATGCCTCCGCCTCGGCAGGATGGTCGTGGGCGTTGGAGAAGGGTCACCGGCTGAGTGCCGACGTGACATGGAATCGTCATGGCTACTACTACGACTACACCTCGGAGAACGGATGGTTGGTGGAGACGGACAACCCCTCGCTACCCCTCATCTATTTTGCCGGAGACCGTGCGCTGCAAGCCGACCAGCGCCGCACGTTGGCACAGCTGAAAGGCATCTTTGAACTGCCTCACAGCAACCGCCTCAGCGTGGGCTATGACTTCCGCTACGACTGGCTGAAGGCGCCCTTGCGCATCGACAGCGATCGCGCTACGGACTGGACACAGGGCGTCTATGCGCAGGATGAATGGAATCCGCTGAAGTGGCTGAACGTCACCGGCGGCCTGCGCCTGGATCACAACCAGCAGTTCGGTCTGCATCTGACGCCAAAGCTCTCGGCGATGGTGAGCCTGGGCGACTTCAAGTTACGTGCCTCGTGGTCGCAGGGATTCAAGAGCCCAACACCTAAGGAGCAGCACTACCGCTATGTTCGTGAGATGGGCGGCACGCGCCTCTTCCTGGGGAACACGGCGCTGAAGCCGCAGACGAACAACTACTTCTCACTCAACGGTGAGTACACGATGTCGAAGGTCAGTGTGAGTGTCACGGGCTATTATAATAAGGTGAAGGACATGATCAACCTTGTGACGATTCCTGCGCGACAGGCACCAGCAGAACTCATCCTGCAGTATGACCCTGCATTCGTGCGGCAATACCAAAACTTGGAGGATGCCTACACCTATGGCGTTGATGTCACGCTGAAATGGAACATCACACGAGAGATAGCCATTGGTGGTGGCTACAGCTATTTGGAGGCGCAGGGACGCATTTATGACGAGGAGACGGAGCAGTTGCGCGAGCTCACCATCGATGGCACGGCGCACCACAAAGGTAATTTCTTTGCTACATGGCGCCACCTGTTCAAGAATGTCTATCGCTTGGGCATCGGCCTCTATGGCCGTGCTTCCTCTACACGCTTCTATGAGAATTTCGGCAACGGCAAGGCTTACCACCTCTGGCGCCTCAACACCACCCACGACTTCGAGGGCCGTGCCCTTCGTTCGTGCGGGCTGACGCTGCGTGCCGAGCTGGGCGTGGATAACATCTTCAACTACGTCGATCGTACGCCCCACTTGCGCCACCTCGGCACAACGACACCCGGCACCACCATCTATGCAGCCGTGGTGATTCGCTTCAACAAAGGAACAAAGATCAAAGATAACTCTAAACATTCAACCCTTAAAAACAATTACAACAATGAAGACGATTAAGTGTTTTGTGATGGCTCTTGCAGCCGTCGTGATGACTGCTAACTTCGTAGCATGTTCCAGTGATGACAATGATGGCAGCGGCTCTGAGCAGCAGAAGAGTAACTTTGAAAAGTACATGTCTGCTGTGGAGAACGAAGTGAAGGGTGCCAAGGCCGTTAGCGGCAATAAGAAGGCCATCCTGCTGGTGGCTTTCGGCAGCACCTGGGAGAACGCCCACAACACCTTCAAGAAGGTCGTGGCTGACTACAAGTCCGACGAGGAATTCAAGGACTACGATGTCTTCTTTTCTTTCACCAGCGCTATCTGTATCAACAAGAGTAGAGGTGCCAATGGACAAGGTGAACACTACGCCAGCCAGGACTTCTATTCCCCCAACTTCTGGCTCGAGGCTATCGGTCGTCAGAAGTACGAGGAAGTGCGCGTGCAGTCCCTTCACATCATCCCCGGTGAGGAGTTCCTGCGTCTGCGTGACACCTACATCAAGGACTTCAAGAACAATATCTATGCCGACTTGGACGACGCTTATCTTGAGAGCGGCGTGAAGATCTTCATCGGTGGCCCGCTGATGGCTGAGCTCGAGGATGTGGAGGCTGTGGCCGAGGTCATCGATGCACAGTTCAACCAGTATGTTCAGAATGGCAACGGCATGGTCTTCCTGGGCCATGGCAACCCCGAGGGCTACAACTATGGCAACGGCAACATTCGCTATCGTCAGCTCGAGGAAAGACTCCAAGCAAAGAACAGCCGCTACTTCGTAGCAACGGTCGATATGGAGGGTAACCTCTTGGACGACCTCTGGGAAGATCGCATGGCTCCTGATGGCAACAAGGTGATTGCTGACGGTAAGACCATCACTCTCCACGCCCTCATGAGCATCGCTGGTGACCACGCCCACAACGACATGTCCGGCATCGAGAACGAAGGCGACAGCTGGCGCGAGTTCTTCCAGGAGCAGGGCTACGTCTGCAACTACGACGGCAACGATGCCAACCCCGCCAACAACTGCATCCTCAATGGCCTGGGTGACTACGCCCAGATCCGCAACATCTGGAAGGAGCACACCGTGAACGCCATCGAGATGTTTGCTGAAGAGGAGGAATAAGCTGAGTAAACACGTTTTATAAACATACCATGTTTTTCGCCTCTGTGAAGAGGTTACTATCTGCTAATTTTTGAAGGATTGGGACCGCTGCGTGCCTCGTGCACGCGCGCGTCCCATTCCACTTTTGGAAATTGAACATTTATGAAGATATACACTAAAACAGGCGACGCCGGACAGACCTCCCTTGTGGGCGGCCAGCGCGTCAGCAAATGCTGCCAGCGGCTGGAGAGCTATGGCACTGTCGATGAACTCAACTCGCACATCGGTGTGCTGATGTCGGAACTCAGCGACCAGCAGGACGTGGATATGCTCCTCGACGTGCAGCGCACGCTGTTCGTGCTCGGCGGCTATCTGGCCACGGACACCAGTCAGCGCGATGTGCGCCCCGGAAACGTCATCACTCCTGAGATGGTGGCTGTGCTTGAAGCCGAGATCGACCGTCTGCAGGCCCTGCTGCCGCCCCTGCGCCTCTTCATCCTGCCTGGCGGCACCCACGCGGCTGCCGAGGCTCACGTCTGCCGTACCGTCTGCCGCCGTGCCGAGCGCGAGATGCTGCGCCTGGCCGAGGAGGCTGAAGTCGATGCCACAGCACTCGCCTACGTCAACCGCCTCAGCGACTACCTCTTCGTCCTCGCTCGCAAGGCCAACATGGATGCCGGCGTGGAAGATATCGTATGGCGTCGCGACCATGAATAACCACTTTTTTTACACCACAACCCAGAGAATGAAACAGACATTCCTGCTGCTCGTGGCAGCAACCCTCATGCCGACAGCCACTTTTGCGGCCGACAACGATTCCATCGATGCACGTCACACCCATGACATGAACCCCGTGGTCATCACGGGCACGGGCACCTACCACCGTGCCGACAACTCCCCCGTGGCCGTGCAGGTCATCTCTGCCAAGCAGATTCAGGACGCGCAGGTGACATCGCTGCAGGACGCGCTCTCCAAGCTCACTTCCACCATCACCACCCACACCAACGGTATGGGCACGTTCGTCAACTTCAATGGCGTCAGCGACGACTACATCGTCATCCTCGAGAACGGCAAGCGCGTGAGCGGCGACGACCGCTGGAGCCGCATCAGCATGGAGAATGTGAAGCGCATCGAGATCTACAGCGGTGCCGCCTCTGCCCTCTATGGCAGCGACGCCATCGCGGGTGTCATCAACATCATCACCGACGACACCAAGTCGCCCGTCAGCGTCAGCTCCAACACACGCCTGATGAACAACGGCCGTCTGGACGAAGACGTGGCCGTGGACGTCACCGCCGGCAAGTTCTCCAGTCGCACGGAATACACCCACCACCGTGCCGGCAACTGGCAGGTCAACCACTATCAGGAGTTTGAGGAGGGCGACAACAAAGTGCTGAAGCTCACAGGCCGTCCCATGTCAGCCGGCTACCACAGCAACAACATCGCCGAACGGCTGGAGTGGCGCTTCAACGACCAGTGGTCCGTCTATCTCCGTGGCTCCTACTACGACCATCTCACTGACCGTCCGCAGGCTGCTTCCTACTTCACGCAGAAGAAGACCACGGACAAGAAGACCAAGGAGACCACCTACACCTACACCCCCAAACAGGCTTACACCTACGACGTACACCACACCTCTTATATGTATGGCGGCGGTGCGCGCTGGACCCCCAACAACCGCATCCATCTCTATCTCGACGTCTATAGCGACAACTTCTCCTCGGACTACAACTACTGGCAGACCGATGAGAAAGAGGCCTACGACGAGACACGCAAGCGCACGCATTACATCAACGAGACACTGCGCGGCATCTTCCGTCTGGCCGACTGGAACAAGCTCACCGCCGGCGCCGAGTTCGTGCAGGAGAGCCTCACCAGCGAGAGCGACAACATCGACAAAGCCCGCACGAACACCTACAACCTCTTCGCGCAGGATGAGATCAATATCTTCAAGTACTTGGATGCCGTGGCAGGTGTGCGCTACACGCAGAACGACAACTTCGGTGCCGCCTTCACGCCCAATGCTGGCCTCTTCTTCCACATCGCCGGCTTCCGTCTGCGCGCCAGCTATGCCGGTGGCTATCGCACACCCACGCTCTCGCAGATGTATGCCACCGACCAGGCCAAGACCACTGCGCGCTATACCCTCAACAACCCCGACCTGAAGCCCGAGAAGAATCACTTCTTCAATGTCAATGCCGAGTACAGCAACAAGTGGATGAGCGCCAGCGTCAGCGCCTTCATGAACAAGATCCGCGACATGATTAACTACCGCACGATGACCGACGACGAGATTGCCGCCTCCCCCGACCTCACCGCCCTGCGCGAGGAAGGCTGGAAGACCATCCGCCAGCGCGACAACATCGACAAGGCCACCGTCCGCGGCATCAGCGCCTCCGTGAAGTTCCTCATCCCTGGCGGCATCACCATCGGCGGCGGCTACACCTTCACCGACTCCAAGGCCGAGACACAGACCCTCAACACCAAGACACAGCTCTACGAGGTCACCGAGTCCCCCGTCGATAAGAGCGTCCGCCATGTCGGCAACGTCATGGCCGCCTACGACCACACCTGGGGCAACTACCACCTCAACATCACCATCAACGGCCACATCCAAGGCGAGCGCTACAGCAGCACCTACGGCTATGCCGACGGCTTCAGCCAGTGGGACCTCGTCACCCGCCACACTGTCCGCCTCAAGCATTTCACCCTCGAGCCCGGCCTCGGCATCGAGAATATCTTCAACCAGCGCGACACCTCCCCCTGGAACTCCAACTTCTCCACCATCACCCCCGGCCGCTCCTTCATCGCCAGCCTGCGACTCAAGTATTGAGGGGGCAGGAGTTCAGGAGTTCAAGAGTTCAAGAATTCAAAGGTTCAAAGAGTTCAAGGGTTCAAAAGTTCAAAGAGTTCAAGATGAATAGAATCATCATTGCCGGCATCGGTCCAGGCAGTCCCGAGGACATCACCCCCGCGGTGCTCAACGCCGTGCGGGAGGCAGATGTCGTGGTGGGCTATAAATATTATTTTCAGTTTGTTGAGGCTTACATGAAGGAGGGCTGCGAGTGTATCGACACGGGCATGAAACGCGAACGCGAGCGTGCTGAGATGGCCTTCCAACTGGCCGAGCAAGGCAAGACCGTGGTGGTCATCTCCAGCGGCGATGCCGGCATCTATGGCATGGCTCCCCTCATCTATGAGATGCAGCGCGAGCGCATGGCCAATAGCCAACAGCCAACAGCCAATAGCCAACAGCCAATCACCATCACCACCCTTCCTGGCATCAGCGCCTTCCAGAAGGCGGCATCGCTGCTGGGCGCGCCCATTGGGCACGACTTCTGCATCATCTCGCTCTCAGATTTGATGACGCCGTGGTCGCTGATTGAGAAGCGCATCAGGGCGGCTGCCGTGGGCGACTTCGTCACGGCTATCTACAACCCCAAGTCGCATGGCCGCTACTGGCAGCTCAATCGTCTCATAGAACTCTTCCTGCAGGAAGGGCGTAGCGCTGAGACTCCCGTGGGTTATGTGCGGCAGGCTGGACGCCCAGAGCAGGAAGTGAAGGTGACGACGCTTGGCGCCTTTGACCCCGAGGACGTGGATATGTTCACCGTCGTCATCATTGGGAACAGTCAGAGTTATATAGAGCCTCACCCCCTAACCCCCTCTCCCGTGGGCGAGGGGGGAGCCTGCGGCGAGGGGAGACAGGTTATTGTCACGCCGCGAGGCTACTATTCTCATTCCTCCAGCAGACCTGCCCCAAGTCCCATCCATGAGAGAGGGGAGTGGGCTGGCGGAGAGGGGCTTATCATGAAGACCAGTGGACAAGAAAGTCTCCCCTCACGGGGAGATTTAGAGGGGTCTGTAGTGGGACCAGGCGCCTCCATTATGAATGAATCGTTCCGCACGATTCTCTCTGAGATGCAGCACCCCGATGTGCCCACGTGGCGCCTGTGGCCGCTGCTGCACGCCATCCACACGACGGTGGATTTCGGTATGGAGGACTGCCTGTGGATGGACGACCGCGCCACGGAGTTTCTATATAATAAGGTGGCTGACGGCAGCCTCAAGCATATCGTCACCGATGTCTCCATGGCTGCCGCCGGCATCCGCAAGGGTGCCCTGCAGCGCCTCGGCATCGAAGTCCACTGCTACATCAACGACCCACGCGTAGCTGACATCTGCCGCACACAGTCCCCCTCCCTCACCCGCAGTCAGGCCTGTATGCGCTTGGCTGCCGAGGAATATCCCGACGCCCTCTATGTCGTAGGCAACGCCCCCACAGCCCTCTTTGAGATCTGCGACCTTGTGCGCAAAGGCAAGCTCCATCCCGCAGGCATCATCGCCGCTCCCGTCGGCTTCGTTCATGTCTGCGAGAGCAAGCACGCCGTGAAGACCCTCCGCGACATCCCCAAGATTATCGTCGAAGGTCGCAAGGGCGGCAGCAACCTCGCTGCTACCCTCGTCAACGCCATCCTCACCTACGACGATGCCGCCCAGCTCCATCCTGGCCGCGACCTCTAATCCACCTCTGCACCCTCCCCCCTGTCCGCGACCTTCACCCCTCTCAGTCCGCGGCCTTACCTATCGAGGTCGTGTCAAAAGTAACAGACACGGCCTCTTTTAGTTTTTTTAAGAAACAAAGCCCCGACTTTCCCAAGCCAGGGCTTTGTCATGTCCCAGATT
>ONCQ01000001.1 GCA_900316355.1 uncultured Prevotellaceae bacterium
CGTTCCCTTCAACGTGAACGTGGACAGGCTCATGCTCCTTACTGTAAAAGAAGAAGGAGAATCCAAAGAATCTAAATACTTCTGGCATATCTCTATCTCAATTTATAGTGACTGTGCAAAGATAGGAATTATTTTCGATACCAACAACTTTTTTGCAAAAAAAATGTTGCATCTGGTAATTTTTAGCTATCTTTGCACCGCATACGTGCAGAACAGATGATGATACTCTTCTGAGTGAGAAGAGCGAGTCCAGTGGAAGACCTGCCGATGGGCTAAAGGGATGAGAATCGCAAGATTCCATTTCCCAAAGTTTATTTGTACGGTTTAACTCATAAAGTACAGATTATCAACACTATATAGATATTGCGTGGTATTCCATAAAAAGGCATTATCTTTGTGGGCGGAAAAGGATAAGCAGAGCATGAAACAAATAGAAGTCGTTGCAGCAATCATTCGCAAGGATGATAAGATATTCGCCACACAGCGAGGGTATGGCGAATGGAAAGACTGGTGGGAGTTCCCCGGCGGGAAGATGGAGGCTGGGGAGACACCGGAGGAGGCGCTCGTGAGGGAGATCCGCGAGGAGCTGTCTGCGGAGATCGGCGTGGATGAGCTGCTTTGTACGGTGGAGTGGGATTATCCGAAGTTCCATCTCATCTTGCATTGTTATCTCTGTTCGCTGCAGACGGAGGCACTGCATCTGAATGAGCATGAGGCGGCGAAGTGGCTCGCGAAGGATGAACTGGACAGCGTGAAATGGCTGCCTGCGGATTTGGAGGTGATAGAGATCATAGCACAAAGAATATAAATGAAATATATGAGACAGTTTAGCTGGATAATGAAGGCTGTGGTCATGGTAGTGACGGTGGCCATAGTGGCGGCCTGCGGCAGCTCGAAGAAGGTGGTGAGGAGGCAGCAGATGCCCGACGGCACGGTGGCCTCGCTGGGCCATGGCGGCTCCAAGAAGGCAACATCACAGACCAAGACGAGCAAGAAAGCGACGACCGCCAACGAGCGGTTGGCACTGCGCATCGACAGCCTGCTGCAGGCAGAGGACTCGCTGCTGACGGTGTCGCAGCTGGGATTGCACATCGTGAACCTCACGACGGGGGAGGTCGTCTATAGCTACGCCGCCCAACAGCGCATGCGCCCGGCATCGACGGAGAAGGTGGTGACGGCCATCACGGCCCTGGACGTGCTGGGGCCGCACTACCAGTTCCAGACGCAGCTGCTGACCACGGCACCGCTGAGGGATGGGGTGCTGCAGGGCGACCTATATATAAAAGGTGGCATGGACCCGCTGCTCACAGCTGCAGATGTACGCACGCTGGCCGCACGGCTGAAGGCGGCGGGGGTGCGCCGGGTGACGGGTCGCCTGCTGGCCGATGCCTCGCTGAAGGACGAGGATGAATATGGCTGGGGATGGTGCTGGGACGACGACAATCCCACACTCACCCCTCTCCTACTCGGTGGCAAGCCGGGACTGGCGGCACAGATGCTGACGGCGCTGAAGAATGCGGGCATCACCCTCGCGAAGGGCGTCGCCAAAGGCGTGGCACCCGCCACGGCCCGCTGTCTGGCCGCCTTCTACAGGCCGCTTGCAGAGGTGCTACTGCCGATGATGAAGGAGAGCGACAACCTGTGTGCCGAGTCGGTGTTCTATCAGCTGGGCCGAAGCCGCAAACTGATAGCCCCCCGCATCTATCAGATCCTTAACGCTGAAGGCTCCTCCGTGGCCGACGGTAGTGGCCTGTCGCTATACAACTACCAGACGCCCGAAGTGTTCACACGTCTGCTGGCCTACGCCGCCGCACGCCCCGATAGCATCTTCAATCCTCTGCTAGAGGCTCTGCCCATAGCAGGCATCGATGGTACGCTGAAGAAACGCATGACGGGCACGCCAGCAGCTGCCAACGTGCGTGCCAAGACGGGCTCCGTGACGGCTATCAGCACACTCGTGGGCTACACCACCCAACGTTCCACCAACCAGCTCATGGCCTTCGCCATCATGAATCAGGGTGTCAGCCGTATGGCTGAAGGCCGTAACTTCCAGGACAAGTTGTGCGTGTTGCTGAGTGAATAGGAGCCCCGCAGCGAGTAGATAGAAAAAAGAAAGATTAAAAATCATAAAAAAGCGAGAATCTTTCATCCGCGACCTTTGCACTTTGAACTTTAACCCCTATCTTTGCGGGCGGAAAGAATGATTAAGTAACTTAACTCATCACTAATAAACAATGAATCCTTATCTTAATTTCTCCCTCGAGGGTAAGGTAGCCCTCGTCACAGGTGCCAGCTACGGCATCGGTTTTGCTATCGCCAGTGCTTTTGCAGAGCAGGGCGCAACCATCTGCTTCAACGACATCAACCAAGAGTTGGTGGACAAGGGTCTGAAGTCATACGCCGAGAAGGGCATCAAAGCTCACGGCTATGTCTGCGACGTCACCGATGAACCCGCCGTGCAGGCGCTCGTGAAGAAAATCAAGGAGGAAATAGGCACCATTGACATCCTCGTGAACAACGCCGGCATCATCCGCCGCGTGCCCATGCACGAGATGGAGGCCGCTGACTTCCGCCGCGTCATCGACATCGACCTGAACGCTCCGTTCATCGTCTCCAAGGCTGTGCTGCCTGACATGATGGCCAAGGGTCATGGTAAGATTATCAACATCTGCTCCATGATGTCTGAGCTGGGTCGCGAGACCGTCAGCGCCTACGCTGCCGCCAAGGGCGGTCTGAAGATGCTGACCCGCAACATCTGCTCGGAGTACGGCGAGTATAACATCCAGTGCAACGGCATCGGCCCGGGCTACATCGCTACGCCCCAGACGGCACCTCTGCGCGAGAAGCAGCCCGACGGCAGCCGTCATCCCTTCGACAGCTTCATCTGCGCCAAGACCCCCGCAGGCCGCTGGCTCGACCCGCAGGAGCTGACAGGTCCTGCCGTGTTCCTCGCTTCCGAGGCTTCCAACGCTGTGAACGGCCACATCCTCTATGTCGATGGCGGTATCCTCGCTTACATCGGCAAGCAGCCTAAGTAAACGATAACGATAACCTTAACGGTAACGGTAACAATAACCTTAACGGTAACAAAAAGGTGAGCAAGCCCTTCGCAATCAATGCGGAGGGCTTGATGTATGTCAATAAAATAAAAAGATATATCGAAAAGGAAAAGAAATAGTGTACAGTTTACACGAAATCACCTTACCTTTGCAGTGTCTTAAGAGAAAGACATTTGAAAAAGATTAGAAAGTGTCTGTGACAGATACATCTATAATATACGGTTTTTCATGGTATTAGGTTAGTTTTAAAGGTTTTCATCTCCGAGCCGCAACGGCGGCTCATCTTTAGGTAAGTTAGTTAAGGTAAGTTGATTGCAGGATGCCCCTTCGGGGGTTTCCATTTCAGAATAGCCACGCACAACTGCCGCAGTGATTGCGACCAGAAAAAGCAAGAGATTTACATCGTTAGATGTTCTCTAAAAGTTATTCTGAGAGATTCAACAAAGATTTGTTCATAGCTTTTAGGTACGGCTCTTCGTGAGAAGGGCCGTTTCTGTTTGTTATACCCCTCTGTCAGCTCGCCAAGCAGGAAAAAATACCTCCGTGAAGAAAAAGTTTAAAGTTTAAAGTTTAAAGTTTAAAGTTTTTCCTTACCTTTGCAGACGCTAAACGCTAAACGTAGAAAACAACAACGGTCATGGCCGATATCACCCCGATGATGAAACAGTTCTTCGACCTGAAGGCAAAGCATCCCGATGCTATTCTGCTCTTCAGGTGCGGGGATTTCTATGAGACCTACGCGCAGGATGCCGTGGAGGCCGCAGATATTCTCGGCATCACCCTCACCAAGCGCAACAACGGTCGCGAGGGCGATAACACGGCGATGGCAGGCTTCCCCCACCACGCGCTGGACACCTACCTGCCCAAGCTCGTGCGTGCCGGTCGCCGCGTGGCCATCTGCGACCAGCTAGAAGACCCCAAGCTGACGAAGAAGCTGGTGAAGCGCGGCATCACAGAGCTGGTGACACCTGGCGTGGCGATGACAGACACGGTACTCAACTACCGCGAGAACAACTTCCTCGCCGCCGTGCATTTCATGAAGGAGGACCTGGTGGGTGTCAGCTTCCTGGATATCTCCACAGGCGAATGGCTGGTGGCCGAGGGGCCTGCCGATTATGTCGATAAGCTGATAGGCAACTTCGCCCCCAAGGAGGTGCTCTACGAGCGCGGCCGTAAGGGCTTGTTTGAGGGATGCTTCGGCACCAAATTCGTCACCTTTGAGCTCGACGACTGGGTGTTCACCAGTCAGACGGCCAACGACAAGCTCACCCGCCACTTCGAAGTGAAGAACCTCAAGGGCTTCGGCATCGACGGCCTGCGCGCAGGCATCATCGCCGCCGGTGCTATCCTGCAATATCTGGAGCTGACACAGCACACCCAACTGCAACATATCACCGGCATCAGCCGCATCGAGGAGGAACGCTATGTGCGATTGGACAAGTTCACTGTCCGCAATCTGGAACTAGTGAGTCCCCTCAACGACGGCGGCCGCTCGCTGCTGGATGTCCTGGACCACACCACGACACCCATGGGCGCACGTCTGCTGCACCGCTGGATGCTGTTTCCCCTGCGCGATGTGGCTCAGATCAACCAACGCCTCGATGTTGTCGATTACTACTTCCGCCACCCCGAGTTCCGCGAGTTCATCGCCGAGCAGCTACAGGTCATCGGCGACCTGGAGCGCATCACCTCGAAGGTGGCCGTGGGGCGCGTGTCGCCGCGCGATGTGGTGCAGCTGCGCGTAGCCCTGCAGGCCATCGAACCCATGAAGAAAGTGTGCATGGAGGCCGAGGATGCCACGCTGCAGCACATCGGACAGCAGCTGCACCTCTGCGCCGCCATCCGCGACCGCATCGCCCGCGAGGTGCAACCCGACCCGCCCCTGCAACTGCAGAAAGGCGGGGTCATCGCAGCGGGTGTCAACCAGGAACTCGATGAGCTGCGGAGCATTGCCACCGGCGGCAAAGACTATCTCCTGCAACTGCAGCAGCGTGAAGCAGAGCGGACGGGCATACAAAGCCTAAAGGTGGCCTATAACAATGTCTTCGGATACTATCTCGAGGTGCGCAACACCTACAAGGATCGCGTGCCGGCAGACTGGATACGCAAACAGACGCTGGTGAATGCCGAGCGATATATCACTCAGGAGCTGAAGGAATACGAGGATAAGATACTTGGTGCCGAGGACAAGATACTGTCTTTAGAAACACGCCTGTTCACGGAACTTGTGACAGCCATCGCACAGATCGCCCCTGAGCTACAGCGCAACGCACAACTCGTGGCGCAGCTCGACTGCCTCCTCTCCTTTGCCCTCACCGCTGCCGAGCACAACTACATACGCCCTGTGGTCGATGACAGCACAGAGATAGACATCCGTCAGGGCCGCCACCCCGTCATCGAGTGTCAGATGCCTGTCGGCGAACGCTATATCGCCAATGACGTACGCATCGACACACAGGCGCAACAGATTCTCATCATCACCGGTCCGAACATGGCCGGTAAGAGTGCCCTGCTACGCCAGACAGCCCTCATCACACTGTTGGCGCAGATGGGTTGCTTCGTACCCGCCGAGAGCGCACGCATAGGATGGGTTGACAAGATCTTCACGCGCGTAGGCGCCAGCGACAATATCTCCGTGGGCGAGAGCACCTTCATGGTAGAGATGAGCGAGGCCGCCAACATCCTCAACAATATCTCCGAGCGCTCGCTCATCCTCTTCGACGAACTCGGCCGCGGCACCTCCACCTATGACGGCATCAGCATTGCCTGGGCCATCGTGGAGTTCATCCATGAGAACCAGCGCGGCCATGCCCGTACGCTCTTCGCCACCCACTACCACGAGCTCAATGAGATGGAGAAGCATTTCGCACGCATCAAGAACTTCAATGTCAGCGTGCGCGAGATGCGCGGCAAGGTACTCTTCGTGCGCAAGCTGGAGCCAGGAGGTTCCGAGCATAGCTTCGGCATCCATGTGGCACGATTGGCGGGTATGCCCAAGGACATCGTGAACCGTGCTGAGATGATCCTGCACCAGCTCGAAGCCAGCGCCGACCGCGAAGGACTCGGTATGGGTGCCAAGATTGGGGCGATGCCCGAGAGCGACCACATGCAGCTCTCCTTCTTCCAGCTCGACGACCCCGTCCTCAGTCAGATACGCGACCAGATTCTCGGCCTCGACATCAACAGCCTCACGCCCATTGATGCCCTCAACAAGCTCGATAGCATCAAACGCATCCTGACAGGCAAGTGAGCAGTACTGTTGCCTAACAGGTAAGTGAACGCTGCTGCCTACCTTAGAACATCGTGCGCACGCGGTTGATGCCAGCAACAAGGGCATCAACATCTTCTTTTGTATTGTAGAGGGCGAAACTGGCGCGCACGGTGCCCTCGATGCCGAGGCGGTGCATGAGGGGTTCGGCGCAGTGGTGCCCTGTGCGCACGGCGATGCCGAGGCGGTCCAAGAGGGTGCCGAGGTCGAGGTGATGGATGAAAGGCCCCCTCCCAGCCTCCCCGGAGGAGGGAGCAGCGATGTTGAAGGAGATGACAGGACTCGGGGCGGGTCCGTAAATATGCATACCCTCGATTTGCATGAGTTGTTCATAGGCATAAGTGCCCAGCTCATGCTCGTATTCTGCTATCTTGTTCATGCCAATACCGCTGACGAAGTCGAGGGCTACGGCGAGACCGCGGGCAGCGACATAGTCGGGGGTGCCGGCCTCAAACTTGTAGGGCAGGACATTGAACGTCGTGTGCTCGAAGCTGACCTTGCCGATCATCTCGCCGCCACCCATATAAGGCGGCAGCTTCTCCAGCCATTCCTCCTTGCCATAAAGGACTCCGATGCCGGTGGGGCCATAAACCTTATGGCCGCTGAAGGCGAGGAAGTCACAGTCGAGGTCCTGCACATCGACAGCCATGTGGGGCACGCTCTGGGCGGCGTCAATGAGCACGGGCACGCCGTGGGCGTGCGCCATCGCAATGATGTCCTTCACGGGGTTCACGGTGCCGAGGACGTTGCTGACATGGGTGCAGGCCAGCAGCTTGGTGTTGGGCGAGAAGAGCGTGGGAAGCACGTCGAGGTCGAGGCGGCCGTCGTCGGTGATGGGGCACACCTTGATTTTAATGTCCTTGCGCATCTGCAACAGCTGCCAGGGGACGATGTTGGAGTGGTGCTCCATCTCCGTGACGATGACCTCGTCGCCCGGCTGCATACAGGCCTGACCAAAGGTGGCTGACACGAGGTTGATGCCCTCGGTGGTGCCGCGTGTGAAGATGATTTCAGCGGTGGAATGGGCATTTATGAACGCCCTTACTGTCTCGCGTGCCTCCTCGTAGAGGCGTGTAGCCTCCTGCGAGAGGTAGTGGACACCACGGTGCACGTTGGCGTTGACATTCAGGTACTCTTCGGTGATGGCATCGATGACGCATTGCGGTTTCTGCGTCGTGGCACCGTTGTCGAGATAGACGAGCGGCTTGCCGTAGATTTGGCGAGATAATATAGGGAAAGACCCACCCCCGACCCCTCCCGTGAGGGAGGGGAGGGGCTGGCGCAAAGATTCTATATCTTGTTTCATGGGCTTTTAGTCAAACTGCAGGGTTAACTCCCCTCCCTCACGGGAGGGGTTGGGGGTGGGTCTGCCCAAGTGCTCATAGGCCAAATCCGTCACCTCGCGGCCACGGGGTGTGCGCTTGATGAAGCCCTCCTTGATGAGGAAGGGTTCATAGACTTCTTCGACAGTACCCGGGTCTTCGCCGATGGCCGTAGCGATGGTGGTGATGCCTACGGGGCCACCCTTGAACTTATCGATGATGGCCAGGAGGATCTTGCGGTCGATGAGGTCGAGGCCGTGGCGGTCGATGTTCAGGGCCTCGAGGGCATACTTGGCGATTTCGAGGTCGATGCGGCCGTTGCCCTTGACCTGTGCGAAGTCGCGCACACGGCGCAGCAGGGCATTGGCGATACGTGGCGTGCCGCGTGAGCGTCCCGCTATCTCCGCTGCCGCCGCCTCGTCGATGGGCTGTCCCAGGATGCTGGCGGAGCGCAACACGATGCCTCGCAAGGTTTCGGCATCATAATATTCAAGATGCAGGTTGATGCCGAAGCGGGCGCGCAGGGGAGCCGTGAGCAGACCGCTGCGCGTGGTGGCACCCACGAGCGTGAAGGGATTCAGGTCAATCTGTATGGAGCGCGCACTGGGGCCGCGGTCAATCATGATGTCGATGCGGTAGTCCTCCATGGCCGAGTAGAGGTACTCCTCCACGACGGGTGACAGACGGTGGATCTCATCGATGAACAGCACATCCTGCGGCTCCAGAGAGGTGAGGATGCCGGCCAGGTCGCCCGGCTTGTCGAGCACGGGGCCGCTGGTAATCTTGAAGCCCACGCCCAGCTCGTTCGCAATGATATTGGAGAGCGTCGTCTTTCCCAGTCCCGGTGGGCCGTGCAACAACGTGTGGTCCAGCGGTTCGCCGCGATAGCGGGCGGCCTCCACGAAGACCTTCAGGTTCTGCACCACCTGTGCCTGACCAGCGAAATCCTGGAAGTGGAGGGGGCGCAGGGCGTTCTCGAAGTCGGAGCTCCCCCCCTGCCCCTCCTTCGGGGGAAGCGGCGTAGAGTGTATTAAGCTATTAAGTTCTTGGTCCACTTGGATAGTGTTTTTGATAATTTCGGGTGCAAAGTAACGAATTTTTCATGAGGAACGCAATTCTAATGAAAAAAAGCACTACTTTTGCGGCGTTTTTGCCAGACAGAGCATGGATTACACGCTGATTCCATACCCGCAGATAGGCGTTTCGGTAGAGCTGTCCACCTTCCATATCAAGGATGGCCTCACGGAACATCACGCGATTCTCCACGTAGAACCGCGCGGTGAACTGTTTGCACAGCAGTTCGCCCGCCTGCAGCAGGCTGAGGAGGCGCTGCTACAGGACGCTGCCTGTGACGGCGCCCAGGTGGTCTTCAAGCGCTACTTCCTCAGCGATGCCACGAACCAAGCCTCAGCCCTCATCCCTCAACCCTCATCCCTCAGCCCTCATCCCTTCCCAACGCTCCCCTTCAGGGGGCTCGGGGGCTCCTCAGCCGTCAGCTACATCCAGCAGCCTCCCCTCGACGGCTCGAAGGTAGCTGTCTGGCTCTACCTCGTCCACGGCATGGACGTAGAGAACCACGACGGCCTCGTCATTGCCCGCCACAACGGCTATGAGCACCTGTGGAAGATGGGGATGTGCGTCCCCGAGGGCGACAGCGCCCAGCAGACCACTACCCTGCTGCAACAGTATGAGGATCTTCTGCAGCGCCATGGTGCCACGTTGGCCGACAACTGCATCCGCACCTGGTTCTATGTCCGTGATGTCGATACCCAATATGCGGGCATGGTGAGGGCGCGCCGCGAGAACTTCGCGGCAAAAGGGCTAACGAAAAACACCCATTTCATCGTCTCCACAGGCATCGGAGGATCGCCTGCCGACACCAAAGCATTGGTACAATTGGGCACCTATGCCCTGGTGGGCTTCGCGCCCGAGCAGCAGCGCTACCTCTATGCCAAGACACACCTCAACCCCACCTACGAATATGGTGTCACCTTTGAGCGCGGCACCACCATCAGCTACGGCGACCGCAGCCACGTCTTTATCAGCGGCACAGCCAGCATCAATAATAAAGGTGAGGTGGTGCATGTGGGGGACATCGTGAAGCAGACCCATCGCATGTGGGAGAATGTGGAAGCGCTCCTGAAGGAAGCTGACGCCAGCTTCGATGATGTGGCACAAATCATCGTCTATCTGCGTGACATCGGTGACTACGCTGTCGTGAAGCAGCTCTTCGACGCGCGCTTCCCCGGCATCCCCTGCGTCATCACCCTCGCGCCCGTCTGCCGTCCCACATGGCTCATCGAGATGGAGTGCATCGCCATCAAAGCGGTCAGGAATCCGCTATTCAAAGCGTTCTGATTTTGTTGTTATAACGTTATTCCGAGATACCGTTATTCCGTCATACCATTATTCCGTTATTCCACTAATGTTTCAATCTTTCAATTTAGATAACGGTCTTCGCGTCATCCTGGCCCCCTCGTCCACGGATGTCGTCTATGCCGGCATTGCCGTGGCCACCGGCACGCGCCATGAGCTGGACAGCGAGAGCGGCATGGCGCACCTCGTGGAGCACATGACCTTCAAGGGCACGGAGCGCCTCACATCCATGCAGATCCTGAACCGCATGGAGAGCGTGGGCGGCGACCTCAACGCCTACACGGGCAAGGAAGAAACTATCTACTATGCCACCTTCCTGCGCCAGCACCTGAAGCGCGCCATCCCCCTGCTCCTGGACATCGTCTTCAACAGCACCTTCCCCCAGGAGGAACTCGACAAGGAGGTGGAGGTGGTCATCGACGAGATTGAGAGCTACAACGATTCGCCTGCTGAACTCATCTACGACGACTTCGAAGCCCTCCTCTTTCCCGACCACCCTCTCGGACGCAGCATCCTTGGCGATGCCGAGCGCCTGCGGCAGTACCGCACATCCGACCTTCAAGCCTTCGCCCGCCGCACCTACAGCCCCGAGCGTGCCGTGCTGTTTATAAAAGGAAATGTTAAGATAGACCCACCCCCCTGCCCCTCCCTTGTAGGGAGGGGAGTAAGTACCTTTGAGAATGAGAATGCGGATGCCTGCTTGAAACATACTACTCCCCTCCCTACAAGGGAGGGGCAGGGGGGTGGGTCTTTTGTTTATAAAAAGCCCGTCCACCAAACCCACGTCATGCTCGGCGCGCGGGCCTATGCCGCCACCGATCCGCGCTACTATGGCCTGCTGCTGTTGAGCAACCTGCTCGGCGGACCGGCGATGAACTCCCGCCTCAGTCTCGCCCTGCGCGAGCGCACGGGTCTCGTCTATACCGTGGAGAGCAACCTCACCGCCTACACCGACACTGGGGTGTGGTCTGTCTATTTCGGCTGTGATGCTGAGGATCTGAAGCGCTGCCTGCGTCTCGTACACCGTGAGCTGCGCCGCCTCATCGACCGTCCCCTCAGCCCCCGCGCCCTCAACGCCGCCAAGCAACAGCTCCTGGGACAGCTCGGCATCAGCTACGACCATTTTGAGAACGTAGCCCTCGCGATGGCCAAGCGGTACCTCCACTACCACCGCGTCCTCACACCCGTCGAAATCGCCCAATCCATCGAGGCTCTCACTGCAGAAACTCTCCACTCCATCGCCGCCGACATCTTCAACCCCGACCGCCTCACCACCCTCATCTATCAACCCGAGTAATAAGAAACCCGAATAACAAGAAACCCGCCTCACAAGTTGAAGGCGGGTTTCTTGTTATAGGTAGAGGATAGACTCGGGACCCATGTTGAAGAGGAGGTCGAGGATGGAGAGGTCGGGGAGGAAACCGAGGCGGGGGGCAAAGACCTGATAGTAGGGGTGGGGTGTGCCGTCTGGCTGGAGGCGGCGCTGCGAAGGGGGCACAGGTTGTGTGATGTCGAGGAGGCGGCAAACGACCTCGTGGAGGGCGGCATTGAAATCGATGAGGTAGTCGTGGGTTCGCGAGGCGAAGAAGGGGGAAAACTCATCGGCATAATACTCGAAGAAAGGACTCTTGCCATAGGCCGTGCGCAGAGCGTTCCAGTGGTGGTGGCGCCAGTTGCCGTGCTCGCTGATGCGTATTTCGCGCATCGCCACATGGCTCGATGCGGCCTCGACAGGGATAATCAGGTGCTGAGGGCCGTCGGGCATGGCGATGGTACAGCGGTTGCGGATGGTCTGCTTGACATAGTGCTCGGCGGTGTCAATGACCACCTCACCGCCCGTGAGGAGGGTGGTGTGGTACTGCTGGTACCAAGAGATGGGAGCGAGGTAGGCGGTTGTCATCTGACTTTGAGGAGGAGTTTGGTGCCGTCGGAGAGGGTGGTGGCGATGAGGTGGGTATTGCCGCCTTCGCGGAGGTGGAGCTGCTTGCGGAGAGAGGCGACGGACATGGGGAAACCACGCACGGTAAGGTCGGCGGCATCGACACCGGCAAGAAGACGGCGCAAATCTGACTTGCTGAAAGAACTGACATCGTCTATTCTCCAACTGCGTCCTGGAAAGTCGGGAATGGGAGTGTTAGAGACGTAGAGGTGTGAGTGCTGCGCGAGCTTGTGAACAGGGAAGCGCTGGCAGATGGTCTTGAAGGCACCAGCCTTGAGGATGGAGGGGTTGGGCTCGTAAAGTCCCTCCCCTAACCCCTCCCCTGTTAGGGAGGGGGACTTTATCAGAGAGGGGAGTAGATAGTCTTGGGGAGTGGAATGCTCTTCGGCGAGGGTGAAGGTGAAGGAGGATCTCAGCAGGGAGGAGGGGTTGGAGGACGCAACCAAATCGACGCAATGGATGGGTATATGGTCATAGTCCGTTTGCTGCGCAACACTCGCATCACCGCCTTGCATCACGAGCAGGAGCTCCTTGCATTCGCCATCGACGCTGACGACGTGGACATCTGTGATGCCGCGCAGGGCGCGCAGGGCAGCCACGATGTCGAGCATGGGAGAGAGCTTGATGAGCGTGTAGGCGGCATGGCGGCGCAGCTGTTCCTGAAGGGCGCAAACATCGGGCGTGCAATCCTCGATGAGGGCCACTTTGCGGCCTGCGGCATCGCGACGTGCGGGGTCGATGAGCAGGACGGTGCCTGCGGTAGCAGGCTCCCCAGACAGGATGTCCTCCGCCTCGCCGCAGACGACCTCCGCTGCGGGCAGTCCCACGAGTGGCAGGTTGTGACGCACGACGGCACAGAGGTCTGCGTTACGCTCGACATAAACGGCACGGCTGAAGAGCGGTGCCAGGGTCATGAAGTCGATGCCGAAGCCGCCGGTGAGGTCAATAAAATTGACAATGGACAATGGACAATGGACAATGGACAATTGTTCAAGGAGGTGGCGCTTGTAGAGGGCGGTGGCTTCGCTGGAACACTGCTCCAGGCTGAGGCGCGGGGGATAAAGGATGCCGTCAGTGGCTGCCAGCAAGGGAAGCTTACGGGCGGCCAACTGACGGCCTTCTATCTGTGTCAGCGCTTCACGCAAGTTGACATCCGCAGGCACACGGCCTAACGCCAGCTGGCGCACATCGTCGTCGGCGTGTTCACGGATGAAAGCCTGCGTAGCATCAGTCATTAAGCAGCTCTTCTATTTTCTCAGCGAGCTTGTCGCCGCGCAGGTCGCGAGCCACGATGATGCCATCCTTGATAAGGACGGTGGCGGGAATGGAGCGCACGCCGTAGATGTCGGCACCCTCGCACTCCCAGCCCTTGAGGTCGGAGATCTGCGGCCACGCCATACCGAGGTCGGCGATGGCCTGCTTCCAGTCGTTGGCATCCTGGTCGAGGCTGACACCAATGATGTCGAAGCCCTGCGCGTGGAATTTGTCATAGGCGGCCTTCACGTGAGGCATCTCAGCGCGGCAGGGTCCGCACCAGCTGGCCCAGAAGTCAATCATCAGTACCTTGGCACCCGCAGCCACCTCGCTCACGGCGAGCTCAGCGCCCTCGGGCGTGTTGGCTTTGATGTCCTTATAGTGCTGTCCCACGGCGGTGGCAGCTTTCACCTCGTACATCTCGCGCAGCGCTTTCATGTCGTCGTAGGGGCAATCCTCAGGCACGGCAGCAATCTGCTCGGTCACGAACTCGTCGCCCAGCATGCCGGCATAGTTCACGAGGTAGCTCTGTCCGGCGATGTTCGTGATGTTGGCGGCGATGAACTCCTTATAGATGCTCGTCATCTGCTCCTGCAGGGCGTTCATCTTCTGCTCGGCATCGGCTTTGGCCTCGTCGGTGACGGCGGTGTCATTCATCACCTCAAAGAGGCCCTGTGCCTGGGTGTTCAGCTCGCGCTCCTGCTTAGCGAGGGCTGTCAGCGCCTCGTTGGCGGGTGTGCCGCTGAGCTCGGCAACGGTGTTCTGGGCGGTGTCCAGCTTGATGGTGATATCGCCGTTCTCGAGTGCGAACTGCGCAGCCACCAGCAGTTCGGGGTTGTTGTTGGACTTCCAGATGACGTAGCGGATGGCTGCAGTGTCCTGCGTGCCCTCGAACACGAACTTGCCGCCCTTGACGAAGACCGTCTGCAGGGTGTCAATCTCAAACATGCTGCGCACCTCGGCCAGCACGACGGTGTCGCCGTCCTCAGCACCAGTCACAGTACCAGTTACTTTGTAGCCGCCATCTTTCTGGCAGGCTGCCACGCACAGCATAGCTGCCAGCGCGGCGAAAGAAAGAATCTTTTTCATTTGTTTGTTATAAATGAGGTTATCAATATTAGCTTCGCTGACTTCTTTCAGGACTCGGCAATTGGCGCTGCCTTCCTCCTTCGCACCTCGGCCAATCAAACAAGTTTGTTGGCTCTCGGTTTGGTGTCGGTTCAAGCAAGCTTGTTTGCTCTCATTGCTCCAAAAGTTCAAATTGCCCCTTGATGTCCTGCACGTGGTCAGGGGAGCCGAGGACGGTGCCGTCGGGGGCAAGGAGGAGGTAGTAGGGCACGCCGCCTCCGACCTGGTAGTCGCCCGAGAGCGTCTGGTAGCCCTTCTCGGTCAGCAGGTAGTGGGGCCAAGGCATATCGTACTTCTCCATTGCTGCGCGCCAGGCGGTGGAGTCCTTGTCGCAGCTGATGCCGATGACGGCGAGGCGGTCGGCGTACTGCTCGGTGAGGCGCTTCACCTCGGGCATGGAGTAGAGGCAGATGCCACACCATGATGCCCAGAAGTCAATGAAGACATACTTACCAGCTGGTACCACCTCGGAGAGCATCGTCACCTTGCCATCTGTGTCCTGCATCTCCATGTCCAGCAGCTGACCGCCTTTGACGGTGCGGCGGTAGAGCGAGGTGCTCCCCGCGAAAGCCTCTGCGCGCGCAGTGTCTGCAGGCTCAATGGCAATCGTTTGCTCCAGCGTGTCGAGCTGGGCGGCGCTAAGGTTGTAGCCGCGTTGCAGCATGGCGAGGGCGAGGTCGGCACTGACGACGCTCGACGGGTGGTCGAGGATAAAGCGCCATCCTCCTCGCGGCAGCTCCTTGTAGTTGGATTCATAGTCGGCGAAGTCGCTCTGCGGCTGACCACCCGTGATGGTGAGGTCGGCATTCAGCTGCATGGCGCACGCCGAGACATAGCAGTCGATGTAGTTCCAGCGGATGCTGTCCACCGGCCAACCGTTCTGCTCCACCAGGTTGAGGTTGTTGGTGGTGAGGAGGGCATAGACGGGTGTCGTGATGTCAGCATGCAGCTCGAAGGCGCCGTCCTTCACGACGGTCTCGCCCAGCTGTTCAAAGCCCATCTCGTGCGACGAGAGTCCCACGACGGTGCCGTCGGGGAGGTCTAAGCCGCTGCCCCGCAGCACGAAGGTCTTGTCCTGCGTGCATGCGGCCAGCAGCAATGTGGTGGTGATGAATGATAGAATCTTACGCATAAGAATGACATCCCATTTACTTTCTGATGACGATCTTCTTGCCGCCAACGACATAGATGCCCTTGCGGTTCATCGCCTTGATGCGGCGACCGCTCATGTCGTAGATGGCCTCGCTGGCGGGCACGGCGGCGTTCACGCTCTTGACGGCATCCTCATCGGGGTTGGGTTCGACATACTCCTCTAAGGTCAGCACATCATCGATACCGCCCAGCGTCGCGATGGTCTCGTTGGAGATACCAACGACCATCGTGCCCTCAGGAATCGTGACTGTAGCAGCCAGCTTCTGCAGCTTAATCTGCCACTCGTCGCCGGTGGGCAGCACCACCTGGAACCAGGTCATGGAGCCGTCGAGGTCGCTGACGGGGGTGGCGGCCTTCATCCACAAGGGATTGTCAGAGGGATATACATCCTCTGCCATCGGCAGTACCACGATGTCAGAGTAGGACCATACGATGGTGGGCGTCTGACCCCAAATGTAGCCGCTACCGATGGTATATGTCAGACGGTCCTTCTCCGGTTCATAGGTGTTAATGAACAACACACTAGCGTAGTCGCTAATAAGTGTCAGGTTGCGCTCGTCATAGATGATAGTGTATCCGCTGGGGTCTGCGGGAATGGTCTCTACGGCGTCGCTGTGGAAGAATGCGATGTATTGGGCCACTTCGCTGGCCTTCACTTTGATGACGGGATCGGTGAGCTGTGTCTCGCCATCGGGAGCCAGCCAGTAGTCGAAGGTAGCCTTGTATTCCTCGTTGGGGGTGGCCGTCAGTGTGACGTCATCGCCAATGTTGTTGATGAATGGCTTGACATCTACTGCGCCAAAGAGATTGCAAGAGGCATCCACAGTGGCATAGACATGCGTGAAGAGCGCGTAGATGGTGGTGTCGGGCTCGAAGGGTGTGAGGTCCGTAGTGTTGTCATCGGCACTCGTCTTCGAATTCACAAAAAGCATCGTATAATCGCTGTAGTCGGAAGCCGGGGAGAGGACCTCTTCCTGTGTGCCGAAGCCGAGGAAGTGCCAACCTTCGGCAGGCTGTGCGTAGCCGTTGAGGTACTTGGTGCTTTGTCCGAACACCTCAGCCTTATATTCTGTCGTTGCAGCCCAAGATTCGGCAGGGATGTCCTCCTTGCTCTCGGCTGTGTCCTCGTCTTGATCAACGACATAAATCTGACCAGCTCCCGTGGGATAGACCTCGAAGACATCGTAGAACCAGTGGTAGGCATTGTCGGGTTCAGCGAAAGCGACAGAAGCCATGAGCGTTGCCACACATAGTGTCAGCGCACGCAATGAAAGTGTAAAATGTTTCATAAGCATTGTTGTTGATGATGAATAAAAAGGATTATTGTTGATATCTGTTTGTGATGAGTCGTAGGACGCAAGCTGTGAGGAAGAGGTTGTGCGCCAGCGGGAACTGGCAGCGGGCCATGACGACGGTCAGCACCGCAGCGCCTAACAGCAGCCATAGCCCCTCCACGCGCTGCCGGCGATAGCGGTAGTACCCCCACACCACCAGCGGCAAGGGATTGTAGGCGAAGAGCAGGTTGTTCCACGATGTGGCTACGAGGTCAGAGCAGCAGACCAGATAGAGTTCCAGCGCTGCTACGAAGGCATACATCGCCACGAGCACGCTGTCTAGGGCGATGGTGAAGCGCACGCACGGGCGATGCATCATCTCCATGACAGCCACGACCACAGCCAACGCTATCAGGAGGGCGCAGAATGCCGAGAGATAGTCGGGCTCGTGGGCGGCAACGTTCGTAGCGCTGGCTGCCACCAGCTCCTTCGCATCGCCCGTCAGCACGGGGCGACTGACGCCCATGGAATCGATGAATTCAGCATTCTTCAGCAGGCGCTGCAAGTCGTTAGGCAGGACGATGCGCCGTTCCAGCGACACCTGTTCGTCCGCCTCTGTGCCCGCAAACAAGAACCAGAAGAAATCGGCGAACGAAGCGCGGCAGGGTGCGTCGTTGTGCCAGTCGGTATGCGCGAAGCCGTAACGGGCGCGGTCGTGACAGGTGGCCGTCTGCAAGGGGTCGTCGGCAGCAAGATGGAAGCGCAACTGTGTCTTCCACAGCGCCGCATTGATGGAGCGCAGGGAGACCTGTGCGCAGCCGTTGTGCAGGTAGTCGTAGCGGTCGCACAGACCTCTGGCCACCTGGCCGTCCAGGAATTTCCACATCTGCCTGCGCTCATCGAGGGTCAGGTTCAGTTCGTATTCCGTCACGCTACGTCCCTCGCGTGCGTATTCCTCTATATAATCGCGCGCGGGCGCAACGAGATAGCCAGCAGGAGCGTGACCGGTGATGAACTTCAGGCGGTTGCCGGGTCGCATGTCCATGCCGTAGGTGAAGCAGTAGTCCAGTCCTACCGAGGGGCTGGAGAGGCGCAGCGCCGCGTGACCGAGCGCTGAATAGACTTCACTCCCGGGTGATATAATGAGCAGTGAGACGCGCACGGAGTCGGCCAACGCAAGGATGCCTTGTGGGAAAACCGCAAGGAACACGAACAAAAGGTAACTCCGTAGTTTCATTTCTCGTTTAACGTTGATCGTTGATTATTTAACGCTTTTAATTGATGTTTTACCTCACATAGCGCACGCTCAGCTTGTTGGCAGCGGGTTCCATGCTTTGGCGGTAGATGGCGTCGTTGTTGTAGGTGAACTTGCGGTAGAAGTAGTAGTCGCCGGCTTTGGCGTCATCGTGCGTAGATGTCCAGAAGAACGCCTGCGAGCCTTTGAAGCGCCAGCCGCTGGTGCCCATGATGGTGCGGGTGGTGTAGTAGCCGCCCATGAGGATGTCTGTGGGTGTGGAGTGACCCTCGTATGTCATCATGCGCTGGGCCACCTCGCCCCGCCATTCCAGCCTGGCAGCATCGTCGGCATTCATGCCCATGGCGACTTCCAGCGTTTGCCATTCGGCATCGGTGGGCAAGCGCCAGCCTTCGGGCGCCGCCTGTAGTGCTCCTTCGAGGGAGTAGAGGCAGCCGTACTTGTCGAGATTGCGGGTGGAGAGATTGCCGGCAGTAGCCTCGTAGTAGGTGTCGGCATCCTGATAGATGGTGCAGAGGATGGGGTCGTCGATGACGTAGGCAGCGTTCTCAGCCATCCAGTCGAGGCCAGCGTAGCGGACATAGGTGTATTCGTGTCCGTCGCGGCTGTCGGTGAAGGTGCCTGTCAGCTGCGGTGCGACGGGGGTGGTGTCGATGTCATCCTTGCTGCAGGACTGCAGTAGCGTCTGCGCTACGATAGCAGACGCTGCAACCAGCATGCATAGGTGAAGGCGGTTAGCGTTCATATATCGTGTTACTTTTAACTTTAGCTTCGCTGACTCTCAACTTTAAAACACATATCCAATAGCCTGCATGGTCTCGCGGGCGATGCGGAACTTCTGCATGACGAGGGGGTACTGTCCGTAGCGCGCCTCCAGCTGTTCCTCGGTGTTGGCCACTACGGTGCGGCAGAAGGAGGTGAGGTCTGTCTCGCGGTCGGGATAGAAGCCGTTGCTGACACCCATGCTCATCGGGTCCTTGCCGCGTGTGATGAAGCCGGCGGTGTAGAGGCGTATGTTGTTCTCGGCTGTCGTGATGGTCTCGGGGTCTGCGAACTGGGTGGCGTACAGATTCTCGCAGATGGCGAAGAACGCCTCGAAGGCGCTGCTGTTGTTCAGGATGAGTTTGCCCAGCAGGATGTTCATCACCTGCGCCGTGTAGCGCTGCTTATTCGCTTTGCTGAGCGTCAGCGGCAACTTGCAGGCTACGGCGGCCACCTCCTGTCCAGTGGCGGCATAGTCGTTGTAGGTGCCGAAGTTGTCGTTGTGGGTGATGGTGTTGGTCAGCAGCCACGCGAAGGGGCGTATCTTGCCCGTGAGATGTGGGAGGATGTAGTCCTTGAGGTATTCCAAAGCAGCCATCTTCTCCTCATCGCTTTGCAGGAGGGTGAAGCGGTATTTGGTGACGCCGGAGGCTTCCGTGCCGACGGAGTAGGTGAGGTCCACGGTCTCGATGAACCATTGGTCATCGCCGTTGCGGTCGGTGCCGAGGAACTGGCGCTGCAGGGTGTCGTTGAAGACCACGTAGCTGCCGGTTTGCTCAAAGAACTGCCGACGCAGCGCCTCAATGGCCTCTGACTCCGTGATGGCGGAGGTGGCATAGCGGTCGGCGGGGTCGGTGAAGTTCACCTCTGTGGCATCGTCGGAGCAGGACAGTAGGAGAAGGGTCTGCGCAGCGATGGCAGACACCACAATCATGATGCCAAGGCGGTATGTTGACTTGTAATTCTTCATTCTTCGTTTAACGTTTAAGAGATAACACCAATTCTCAATTTTCAATTCTCAACTCTCAATTGATGGCGATGGTCTCATAGGTTCGCCATTGGTTGCCATTATTGGGCATACCTGTGTTGAAGGTGATGACCTCCTCCGGGATGGGCAGCGTCCATGAGGCGTCGTCCTCGGTGAGCGTGAAGCGATGGCGTTCGAGCATGTTGATGCTGGTGCGACTCTCATAAATGGTGTAGTCGTGTACGATGCTGATGCGCTCCGGCTGCACGCCGCATACGCGGTAGCGGCGCAGGTCGAACCAGCGGTGTCCCTCCAGCGCCAGCTCCAGACGGCGCTCATGCCGGATGGCTGTGATGAGGTCAGCCTGGGTGAGTCCGGACAGCGTTGCGCCGGCATTGTAGCGTTTGCTGCGCAGGGCGTTCAGCGCCTGTAGTGCCGGCTCGCTGTGCCCTTGATAGGCTTCCGCCTCGGCGAGGTTGAGGTACGCCTCTGCGGAGCGCAGCAGGAACAGCGACGACACGGGCGACAGCACACCACGATAGCCTTCGTAGTAGGCATAGTTGTAGTAATTCTTGTTTGCAGGATCTTGGTCGGTGTATTTGTTGCCCTCTTCATGCTTCACGGAACCCGTGAACAAGCCTTTATGCCAGAACCACTGGCGGCGGCGGTTGTCGTTGCTGCCGTAGGCGTTGTAGAGGTCGTCGCTGATGCGAAAGCTCTGGTAGGCGTAGTAGCAGAGGCAGGGCGCATCGTCGCCGCCCATGGAGAACAGGTTCTCGGGGTTCGAGGCTACGGCGAACTTCGCAGTCGTGGTTGCCACGATATCCTGCAGCTGCGGGTGTGCCTCGATGACCTTGGCAGCGTACGTAGCTGCCTGTTCCCATTGCTGCAGATAGAGATAGACGCGGCTGAATAGCAGTCGCACCGCCGTCACATCGGCACGATAGAGGCTCGTCTGCTTGGCTCTCACCTGTGCCAGCTCCGTTTCGGCAGTCTGCAGGTCCCTGACCACCTGGTCATAGACCGTCTGCACGGAAGCTCTGCTGAATTTGATGTCCTCCACCGCCTCCGATGTCTTCAGCGGCACAGCGAGGTCTGCGGCAGCCGTAGCGGGGTTGTAGGGCTGTCCATAGATGTTAGCGAGCCAGAAATAATAGAACGCGCGCAGGAAGTGCGCTTCGCCGCGCACCTTGTGCACCCCTTGCTGTTCCTCGTCGGTGGAGGAGGGCACATCGTTCACACTCTCGATGATGTTGTTGGCGACGTTGATGAGATTATAGACCTTTGTCCAGGTCTTGTTCTCCTGATAGAAGTCGGTGTAGGTGTCATTTTGTCCTACGCGCTGCTGCCACGTGAAATAGCCGAAAGCCCACGAGCGGCTGTCGTCATAGGCAGCGGCCTTGCCCATGTAAGGGGTGTTGTTCTCCTCCAGCTCATCGGCGAGGTAGTGCAGGAAGGAGCCGTAGTTAGCCTGTGCGCTGAAGGCCTCGCCCTCCACCACGGGCATATAGCAGTTGCCAATGAGCAGCTCATCAAGGTCATTCCATGTGCGGACATAGTCGTTGTCCTGGGAATATTCCTCCAGGAAACTGCTGCAAGACTGAAGGAGTAGGGTCTGCGCAGCGATGGCAGATACCACGACCAAAATGCCAAGGCGGTTAGCGTTCATATTTCGTGTTACTTTAATTCTCAATTTTCAATTTTCAATTTTAAAAGTCCACCGTCATTCCCAGCGTGTAGGACGGTGTGTCGGAGAGCTGTACTTCCGAGAAGCCACCCTGTGTGGGTGTCTGTCCGCGCAGGCGCTTGTCGCAGATGGTATAGACGTTGAAGGCGCTCAGCGTCAGCGCCAGGCGGTGCAGGCGCATCTTGGCCAGCATTTTGCGGTTGAACTCATAGGTCAGCGAGAGTTGCGACAGCTTGAAGTAGCTGGCAGACACCACGCGCGCTGAGGAGTAGTCGTACATTGTCCATGCCGACGGGTCGTCGGTGGGTACAATGCGCGCTCCAGAGTACGGTTCGCCGGAGCTCCAATGGTAGGTGTAGTAGCCCTGGTTCATCTGTCCGGAGCCGATGATGGCTGGGATATCCGTGCGTGCCTCGTCGCCCGGACGCTGCCAGCGTTCCAGCAGGTCGCGGTTGACATTGGCCTCGCTGCTGTAGGCGTTGTTGCTGCCGAAGCCGTCGAAGAGGCGGAAGAGGCGCGTCTTGGCGCCGAAGGCATAGGTCCACGTCATGCCCAGTCGCCATTCACGCCACGTGAAGGTGTTGTTGATGCTGCCGGTGATGTCGGACTCACGCTTTCCGCTGGGCACCAGCACCCGCGTGTAGGCATCGTAGTTGCTGGCATTGGCGAGTTCGCTCTGCCGCTCTTCCATATCGTAGAACAGCGGACCGCCATCCACGGGACTCAACCCCGCAAACTGATAACTCCAGAAGGTGCCCACGGGCTGGTCAGCGACGATGGCGTTGCCGCTGAGAAAGTCTGAGAGTTCATATGTCTCAGCACCCGGTGCAGTCTTCACTTTATTATATATCTTGGAGAAGTTACCCGAGAGAATCCAATAGAAGTCCTTCACCTTCACGGGCGTTGCCGAGAGTGTGATGTTGAAGCCTTGGTTGATGATGTCGCCGCTGTTGACGATATAGCTCTCGAAGCCGTTCACGTCGGCGATGGTCTTCTCCATGAAGGCGTCGGTGGTCTTTTTGTGGTAGTACTCAGCGCCCACCTGCAGGCGTCCGCCCCAGAAGCTGGTTTCCAGACCCACGTTGGTGCTGTGTGTCTTCTCCCATCGCAGGTCGGGGTTGGCATAGTAGGCTACCGTCGAGACCATCTCGTTGTAGTAGGCATTCATCTGCCCCTTCTTGATGATCATCTGCGGCGTCTGGTGGTCGAGCATGTTACCCTGGTGGCCGTAGCTGGCCTTCAACACCAGCATGTCTATCCAGTCGGCTTTGATCTTGAAGATTTGGTCGAGGTTGGCATTACCCGACACCGACCAGATAGGCAGTATCTTCTCCTTCGAGCGGCTGCCGAACTTGTTCGAGCCGTCGTAGCGCGCGTTGGCGTTCAGGGTGAAGAGGTTGAGGTAGCTGTAGCTCAGCGTGGCGTAGCCCGAGATCATGTTGTTCTTCTGGTCCGTAATCGTTGGCACATTGCCGGCGAGCCACGTGTAGTAGGCGGTATATGTCAGCGGGATGTTGACGGCAAACGTCTTGCCACGGTCGGGGTAGTAGCCGCGCTGCGTCAGCGCCAAGCCTGTGTAGTGGTTGCTGCTGGCTTCGACACCAGCAGCGAGGTTGATGTTGTGGTCGTAGGTGTCGGTGAAGAGCTTGAAGTACTTGTTGTAGTTGGCTTGCAGGCGTGCGGTGTAGCCCACGTTCCTGTACTGCTGGCTCGACAGTTCGCCGCCGTAGGGGAACTCCGTGTTCTCGTCCAGCGGGTCGCCGAGTTCCGAGCGCCGCAGCTCAGCCACGTGGAACGTGTTGTCGCCCCAGTAGCTCTCCTGCGTGCTGTTGCTCACGTTGGCCGAGAAGATGCCGTTCAGCGACAGGTCGTTGTTAACCTGATAGCGCAGGTTCAGCGTTGCCTGTATGTTGTCCACATCTTGCCGCACAGAGCTGTTGTCCAGTTCGTTAAGAATGTTGAAGCCGAGGTATTCACCTCCGCTGCCGCGTCGCTTGTACTTGTAGAGCGAGCCATCGTCGTTATAGACAGGGATGGTGCGGGCGGTGTTGTAGGCATAGTTGACGGGGTTGATTTCCTCCTGTGCATACTGCTTCGCGTTGAGGTAGCCGTTGACATTGAACTGCAGCGACACCTTCTCCGCCAGCTGGAAATCCACCTTCGCCATACCCGTGTAGCGGCGGTTCGTGGTGCCTCGGATGACATCGTAGTCGTCGTTCACGCCGATACTGGTGTAGTAGCGCACCTGCTCCGAGCCGCCGCTGACGTTCAGCGAGTGGTCGTGGCTGAAGGTGTTGCGGCAGAGCGTGTCGAACCAGTCCGTGTTGCGCGTCTGCATGGCGCCCACCTCGCTGCGGAACTCCTCGGGTGTCAGCTGGCCAGCGTACAATCGCGACAGCGCCTCCTCGTAGCCCACCAGCGGCATGCCCGTGGGGTAGTGGTAGTGCTGGTTGACGAGATCCTGAGAGAAGCGGATGCGTTCCTCGGAATTCATCAGGTTGATTTTCTGGTCGCTGTAGTACGGACGGCGGCGGAAGGTGCCCTGGAACGTGTAGCTCACGATGGGCTTACCCACGCGTCCGCTCTTCGTTGTGATCACGATGACGCCATTGGCGGCGCGCGTGCCGTACAATGCGGTGGCAGCGGCGTCCTTCAGCACATCGATGCGCTCGATGTCCTGCGGGTTGATGCCGGAGATGGCGTTGCCGATGCGGTTCACGTAGTCCGGGTCGTTGAGCACGTCGGGGTTCAGGTCCACGGGGTCTGTGAGGATGATGCCGTCGAGCACCCACAGCGGTTCGCGGTTGCCGATGAGCGTGCTCGTGCCTCGGATGCGGATCTTCGGCGTAGCGTTGATCTCACCGCTGACGCCCGTGACCACCATGTCGGGAATCTTACCCTCCAGCATCTGCGAAAGGTTGCTGACGCCCGGCACCTCGATGTCCTTCATATCTACCGACGTCACCGAGCTCGTCAGGTTGCGGCGATCCAGTTGCTGATAGCCCGTCACCACGATGTCCTTCAACGCCTTCGCGTCCTCTTCCATCTGCACTTTCACCACCATCTTGGCGCTCGCCTTCATGGTGATGGTCTTGAAACCCATGTACGAGATGACGATGGTGTTCGTCTCCGTCTCTGTCGGCAGCATGAAGCGACCTTCCACGTCGGTCACCACGAACTCCTTTTCGGCTTTATCGTGCACGATGGCGCCAATCATCGGGTCGCCCAGATCGTCGAGTACCGTGCCAATAATCTTCAGTGATGGCTTTTCCTGTGCCACGGCAACGGCGCACCAGACGCTCATCCATAAGAGAATAACCAGTCTCTTCATCCTTGTTGTTGAGTTAATCCATAAACCTTAAACGCTATTCCTTCTTGCACAATTTGCAGTCATCGCATGAGCGGAAACGCTTTTCCACCTGCATCTGTAGGCGTTGGCGGAGGGCCTCCAGCGGTATCTCGCTGAGCACCTCGCTGGCGAAGGCCTGCTTCAGGAGCATGCGCGCCTCTGACTCGCTGATGCCACGCTGCCGCATGTAGAACAGGGCAGCTTCGTTGAGTTGTCCTACGGTGCTGCCGTGGGAACATTTCACATCGTCGGCATAGATCTCCAGCATCGGCTGCGTCCACATCCGTGCCTGATCGGTGCATACGAGGTTGGCGTTACGCTCTACGGAGTCTGTCTGCTGCGCTTCCTGACGCACCAGGACGCGCCCTGCGAAGGCCCCCGTAGCCTGCTGGTCCACCACATATTTATATAGTTCACGACTCGTACACCCTGGGGCGCGATGGTCGATGAGTGTGTTGTTATCTACGTGTTGCTGTCCGTTGAGGATGGCGCAGCCCAGCAGCTGCACGTCGGCACCCTCGCCCACCAGCTGCACGTCCGTCTGGTTGCGGCTCACACCGCTGGCCAGCGTGAAGGCTGTGTGCGTGAGATGTCCGCCTGCGGCCACCTGTGCAAAGACCTGATGGAAGCGGTGGCAGCGGTCGTGGGTGTCCTCAATGTCATAGAGCGCCACGCGGGCACCCTCGCCCACGAAGACCTCCGTGACCTGTGTCGTCAGGAAGTCCTGCTGCGCCTCGGCGCGGTCGCCCAGGATGACCTGCACGTCAGCCCCTGCCTCTGCGATGATCAGCAAGCGGCGATTCTGCATCAGCGGCGCCGTGGCCCGCAGCGTGTTTGTGATCTGCACGGGGTGCTCCCGATGCTCACCCGCCGCGGCATGCACGACGATGAGCTCCTGTGCCAACATGGTGTTGAGGGCTGTGATGGCATCGTCCTCCACGCGGGCCAAGGTGCCGTAGCGGCTGATGAGGGCCTCCTCGAGTTGGGGTGCGCTGGCCGCAGCCAGGCTGATGCCGTAGTTAGGCGCAAAGGCCGCAGCTACGTCGGTGTATTTATATCGTTCCACCTTCTGCGTAGGGAAGCCCAGACGCTGCAACGCCTCAGCAGCCGCCTCGCGCTGTGCGTTCATCACCGCCAGCGAACCAGCTTCAATGCGCTGCCGTTCGCTGCGGAAGAAATCAATATATTGTGATGTTGGGTTCAAAAGTTTAAAAGTTCAATAGTTCAAGAAAGCCCCCGAGCCCCCTGAAGGGGAGCGTTGGGGATGACACTGCCATCACCCCCCGGCCAGGAGCTGAGCGCCCGGTTCTCGGCCGCCTCCATTATCTCACGTTCGCCCGGCCCCTTGTCGTTGATGCCGCAGAGGTGCAGGATGCCGTGGATGATGACGCGCAGCAGCTCTTGGTCGTAGGCCACGCCCAGCGCCTCGGCATTCGAGCGCACGGTGTCGAGGCTGATGAACAGGTCGCCGCTGATGCGCGTGGCGCTGCTGTTGTCGAAGGTGATGATGTCGGTGAAGTAGTCATGTTGCAGGAACTGGCGGTTGACGCGCAGGATCTCCTCGTCGTCCACGAAGATATAGGCGATGTCGCCTACGCGGCGCCCGTAGGCGGCGGCCACCGCCTCCACCCACGCCCTCACCTTTGGCTGGTTGATGGCGGGCATCTTCGTGTTTATGGTCTGGAAACTAATCAATGGTAAACCATCCAAGAGTTCAAAGGGTTCATGTTTCAAGATTCAGGTTTCAGCCAGTCGAAGCCACGTTCCTCAATCTCCCCGGCGAGTTCGGGGCCGCCGGTCTTCACGATGCGGCCGTCGATGAGCACGTGCACCACGTCGGGCTTCAGATAGTCCAGCAGGCGCTGGTAGTGGGTGATCACGATGGCAGATGTGTCGGCCTTGCGCAGCTTGTTGAAGCCCTCGGCAACGATGCGCAGGGCATCCACATCGAGTCCCGAGTCTGTCTCGTCGAGGATGCACATGGTAGGTTCGAGCATCGCCATCTGGAAGATCTCGTTGCGCTTACGCTCGCCGCCGCTGAAGCCCTCGTTGACGGAGCGGTTCATCAGCTTATTGTCGAGTTCCACGAACTTGCGCTTCTCACGCATCAGCTTCAGGAAGGCACCGGCATCCATGGGCTCCAGGCCCTGATACTTACGCTTGGCATTGAGTGCCGCACGCATGAAGTTGACCATCGAGACGCCCGGAATCTCCACCGGTTGCTGGAACGACAGGAAGAGGCCCTCATGGGAGCGTTCATCGGGCGACATTGCCAGCAGATCCTTGCCATTGAAGATGACGGAGCCCTCTGTCACCGTGTAAGCCGGGTGGCCCACCAGCACATTGGAGAGGGTGCTCTTGCCGGCACCGTTCAGCCCCATCAGTGCGTGAATCTCGCCATCACGCACCACGAGATCGATGCCCTTCAATATCTCCTTGCCACCCACTGTGGCATGCAAGTTCTTTATTTCTAACATTCCCGTTTTTTATGTTTTTCTGGGCGCAAAGGTAAGACATATTTACGGCACTGCCAAAATTTCCATCGTTTTATTCACTTTTTCGTCGCCGCAGGGTGGCGCGCTTCCATGGTTACATGCCTACTGTCTTCTTTCCATCGCGGATATAGATGCCCTTGGGTAAATGACGAGTGACGCGCTCGAGCTTGCTCGCTTGACCCTTCAAGAATGACGAATGAGGAATCTGGCGACCGGAGAGGTCGTAGCATTTACCATTTACGGGTTTACTATTTACCATTGCATTTGAGGGGGCTGAGATGCCTGTCCCGTGCCATGGCACGACGAAGGTGTAAGTCTCGCCAGCAGCAGTGTCAAACGTGTGCTCTTCCTCGCTCGTTATGAGGCGGCAAGGCTGTCCTGCCAGCGAGTGTATCGTGGCCAGCATCTGTTCACTGTCCCATTCTACGTCAACCTCGAAGCCTCCTTCGGCGCGCATCCCCTGCACACGTCCTCCCGATTTCCAGGTCTCGGGCAAGGCCGGTAGCAGCCGCAACGCCTGCCCGTGGCTCTGCAACAGCATCTCTGCGATGCCCGCCGTCATGCCGAAGTTGCCGTCGATCTGAAAAGGAGGATGCGCCGAGAGCAGGTTATAATAGACACCCGAGTAGGCGGGGCTCGTGCTGACGTTGTACGAACGGGCGTGCTTCAGCGCCGTCGTCAACACGTCATACGCTCTTTCGCTGTCGCCCATCCGTGCCCACAGGCACAGCTTCCACGCCATCGACCAGCCCGTGCTCCGATCGCCGCGCAGGAGCAGGCTATTGCGGACGGCTTCCAGTAGCGCAGCGTCGCCCTCCAGCATATCAAAGGGATAGAGGCACATCAGATGCGACACGTGGCGGTGCTTCTGCTCCGTAGCCGAATGATAGGGAAAATGCTTCCACTCGCGCAGGAGCATGCTACCGCTGCTTACGCCATCCGCTACCGTGCCGTAGCGTCCATCGTACTCCTCGGTATGCACACCCTTGTCTAATTCATGGAATTTACTGCGTATCTCCTGCAGCCTCGTCGTCGTCAGTCCTGCGGATTCATATCCAACGATATCGACAGCTTTGAGCGTGCAGTCGAACAGGTTCCAAACACACTGCTGGGTATGTGCCGTGCCGTCGTCCAATGGCCCTTGTTCGGGACTCCATTCCTGCGGGCATACCCACATGTCGTCCTGCGGGTCACGGATGAGCCGCTGCATCCAGAAGTCCACGCAGCTGAGCATCACGGGCAGTGCCTTCTCGCGCAGATAGTCCTTGTCCTGTGTATAGAGGTAATGCTGCCATAGGTGCCAGCTTAGCCATGCCGGCGCAGCGCAGTAGTTCTGCTCAGCCTGCCATTCGGCTGTGTACCCCAGCGGATTATTGGAACACGCACAGAGCCATCCCTCTGTGATGCCCGTCATCTTCTCGGCAAAAGCCTTCCAGTAGGACTGTTGCATGGCTCCTGTGTAGATCCAGTCAATCAGCGGCATAGCCATCTCGGAGAGGTTCGTCGGTTCAGCAGGCCAGTAGTTCATCTCAACATTGATGTTCGTATGTAGGCTACCGTGCCATGGAGGAGTGTTCGTGTTACACCACATACCTTGAAGGTTGGCCGGCACGGCACCATCGCGCGACGAAGCGATGAGCAGGTATCGGCCATAGGCGAAGAGCAGCTGTACCAGAGCCTTCCGCTCACTCTCCGAGGCGATTTCGCCCTTCGCAATCAGCGCATCCGTCGGCATCGCGGCTTCGGCACCCTCCAGCGACAATGTCATCCGACTGAACAACCGGCTGTAGTCTTCTTCATGCTCCTGACGCAACTGTTCCCAGCTTTTGGCCGAGGCCGACGAGAGCTGCTGCAAGGCTTTGTCCTTGGGTAGGGGATTATTGCTCACATAGCCCGATACCGTGTGGTCGTAGTTCGTCGCCACGGTGAGTACTATGGTAATCTCGCGGGCATGAGAGACGACGATTCCATCGGCTTCTGTCTCCACGGTAGCGCCATCATCGGTTGTAACCTTCATGGTCGTGGCGGCTCTCACGGTCTGCAGCGTTGTCGTCATCGTGGCTACTTGGTTATTGTAGCTCGTGGCATCCGTGTGCGTTCCCTCAATCCATATTCGCTGGTTCAGGCACGCCTCTGTCGCCGTCATGTGCACGACCAGACACTGCGCCGGCCAGCTGCACAGATACTCCCTGCGGTAATCTGCCTCGTCAGCCGTCCACGCCGCCTCAGCCACCGCATTCGTCAAGTCCAATGAGAAATGGTAGTTGGTGACTGTCGTCTTAGGCTCTAGGTCGTTGAGATGGAGATACCCTAAGTTCTGGTAATAGCCAAAAACCTTGCTGCTGCCCGTCCACAGCGTCTTCTCGTTGAGCTGCACCGTTTCCTCATTCACATCGCCTGCCACCATTGCCCCGATGTGTCCATTGCCTAATGGCAGATAATAGTCCATCCAGGCGTTGCTCACGCCATGGCTCTCGGCTGGCTGGAGATACCACAACGACAAGTCATTGGACGGTACATAACTCGCATTTCCCGTCACACTATCGGCCTTGGCTTGTGAGGACGATAGTGTCAGGGCACAAAGCAGCAGACCACATCTGATCTTCAAGGATTTGTGAAGGAAGGAATCATAATCAAAAAACAAAGGACATACCATTTGCATAGACTTTGAAATCAGCTGCAAAGGTACGCCTTCATCACATAAGTTGTATCACTCATCCCATGGAAAAGATTTGCCCTTTCTATGGAAAAAACAGAGGCCCAAAAGGATGTTTAACAGGTTATATTTAAGGCGTTTAACTCAACTCCCCACTTCAGCCTCATGGAAAGTAATCACCATCTTGAAAACCACACGAGAAAAATGCTTTGCGCAGAAGCCCATTATCACCTAACCACCACCTTTTTTCCGTCGCGGATATAGATGCCCTTGGGTAAATGACGAATGAGGCGCTCGAGCTTGCTCGCTTGACCCTTCAAGAATGACGAATGAGGAATCTGGCGACCGGAGAGATCGTAGCATTTACCATTTACGGGGTTACTATTTACCATTGCATCTGAGGGGAGGTCGTGGACGGCGGTCTCATCGTCGAGGATGAAGGTGGCGGTATAGGCTTCTTCAGCGTTCTCAACGGTGAGGGTATAGGTGCCGGGAGCGTAGGTGGAGAGGGCGGTGTTGAGGGCGATGACATTGTCGGTCTGCACCTCCTTATGATAGACCTCCTCATCGTTGGCATCGGTGACGGTTATCGTGTAAGCCCCCGAGAGGGGTTTGAAGTTGACGAACAGATTCTTGATGGAATACTCGCCCGTCAGTGTCTCTGCGTCGCTTCCTTCATCTGCTGTCATCCCGTATCCTTCTTTTCTTGGTGCCCTCGGCCTCGGTTTCTTGATGTGTGTGAAATCCAGCCACTGCCTCTTCACCTCAGCCCCATCGGGCGGGGTGACGCCATCGATGAGATAGGGATTATAGTAGAGTATCTCATCGCCGACGGTGCAGGACATCAAACCATCATAAAATCCGTCCCATCCTGAGAACATGATATTTGCGAAAGGAGTTCCTGAGCCCACGCCTTCCATCCAGCGGTTAGGATCATCATGATTGTACTTGTTGATGACTGTCTGTGTTTCGTTGTCCCATACCGGTTCTTCTACATCAACATACGTGACACCTCCCTTGAAGAGTTCATCGTTTATATACTCCCTTTTGGAAATGATACATGATACTGTGGGATATTGGTCTGCTCCGACTCCTCCATACACCTGAATAGTGTCGCCAATGTTGGACTCGAAGTCATAAAGAAGCTCGAAATCTTGTTTGTCGGGGAAGACACAGAATACTTTGCGCCCTTCTTCGTAAAATGCACCTACATACTCTGACCAAGGTTCAGGATTACCCCATTGCTCATTGGCCTCGTGGCGGCATCTCATCTTAAGACAGACTTTTCCATCAATGGTAATGGAGTCACCATCGAAATAGTAATAATCCAGTTTCTGTGCCGTATTGCCACCCCCTGGGAACCATCCCACCTTCCACACTTTCCCCTCCTCGATGAAGGGTCGATAAGAAACGTCCCTGACGGCAACCGGGTGCTCACCACGCTCGTCCACAGCGATATATTTATGTTCTGCAAGGAAGAAGGGGAAGGATAAGTCAACGTGATAGGGGCTCTTGCAGGGAGTGACATCTCCAGGCACATCTTCCTGAAGGTATAGCTTATAAGCAGAAATGTCTTCTGTACGTTCACTTCTACAATATATGTAAAGATCACCGCCACAAGGAAGCCACATGATGCCAGATACATGCAGGGCATAGGCATCGTGCACGGGGTCAGGGACGAGTTCATAGTGCAAATCGTTTTCATTGAAGGAATGTGTTCTCGCATAGTCCTGATCTTCCTCTCCCCTTGCTAAGTCCTGTCCCCACCAGCCATTGTAGGGTTGGCTAAAGGTGAATGGCCAATAGCTTGAGCCTGACACATAGGCCAGATGATAGCTCCACGAATTCGGGGCACTATGCGAGAATAATCCGTCTAAGGGGTTCATCTCACTACCGATTCCCTCAATCCATCGACCTTTAGCTAGTACAGAAAGAGAGCTTGTCTTGTCTTTTCCCCGGAAGTTGATGACTTTCAGGGAGTCACCATATACCATGAGGTAATCAATCTTAGTGACTTCGCAATGTTCAAAATCGCCGTATTCCGGCTCAAATCTATCGCCCACCTTGAGCGAGAAGTCATAGGTAAGAACTTCCTTGTCTTCCTCCTCGTTGTACATATAGACACGTTGGTTCTCCTCACGGAACCAGCCGAGAGGTTTATCATTTCCATCTTGTGTTCTGGCACACAGTTGTTCATAGCTGTGTCCGTTTCTTTCTAATTGATTCTTCTCAGGAGAGAAGTAATAGTCGGTAACCGTGTGATCACCTCCCATGCTGAATCCATGCACACACCAGCGCTTAGCCCGTTCCACAAAAGGATGATAGGTGGTAGACTCCAGGGCTTGTATGTTAATGAGAACCAGGAGGCTCATGCAAATGAAGGTAAGCAGTCGTTTCATAGTCGTATCGTTTTAATAGTTATTCGTCATTTGTCATTCGTCAAGAGTCAAGTAGTTTTTATTTTTCACTTTTCACTCTTTCACTTTTATTCTTCATAGATTCTCCAGCACTTGCTCCAGCGTTGTCTCGGGGTCGTTCTCGGCGAAGACTTCTTTCTTGAGCTTGAGTTTACGATGCTGCACGGCGGAGATGCTAATGCCGTAGAGGTTGCCGATGGCTCGGTTGGAGAGGCGCAGGCGTGTGAGGATGCATAGTTGAACGTCCTCATCTTTCAGGGCGGGGTAGCGGCTGCGCAGGTGTGCCACGCGGTCGCTATCGATGGCGTTCAGCGTGCGCTCCACCTCCTGCCATTCGTGGGGCGTGAGCACGATGTGCCGCTCTGCGCTCTTCCCCAGCTTCTGGATGACGGCAGAGCGTTCGAGGATGAAACTCTGCAGGAAGTCGATGGTGGCGTCGCGCTGGCGCAGCTGCTCGGCTTGTGCTGCCAGCTGCTGGGCGTGGAGTTGTTCCTGCTGCTGGCGGCGCAGGGCTGTGTTGCGCAGACGCTGTTTGATCATCACGCCAGCGGCACAGGCGATGAGCACGAACGCGCTGAGGCCACCCCAGAGCATACGGCGGTGCAACGCCGAAGTGTAACGCAGGCGCTCGTTCTCGCGTTCCTGAAGCAAGGCTGCCTGGTAGTAGTCGTCTTTCTGCTGAAGAGCCTTGTAATACAGGTCTTCTGCGTGCTGGAAAGCCTCGTCGATGGTGATCTCTGCCGCCTCGGTGTCGTTGCGGCGCAGGGCCAACTTGGCCAGATTGCTCTGTACGATATAGGCCGCCTGCAGGTCGTCGCCGGGTTGCATCTTCCGATAGACGGCTTCGGCTGCATCCAGCGAGTCGCAGCTCACCAGGCAGCGCGCCAACACCTGTTGCGTACCCAGTAGGAGGTCGTCGGGCGTGCAAGCTTCCGCCTCGCGGGCATAGCGCAATGCCGTGGGGTAGTCCTCCATCGCCCAATGAATGTTGGCCAGGCTGGTGAGTGTCTGGCACAGGAGTTCCGTGCCCAGCGTGTCCTGTACGCCCACCGCCAAGGTGTGAGCACGACGGACATAGGCGAGGGCCTCGTTGAAGCTTCCGTCGGTGTTGAAGGCCAACTGGCTCGCGTACGTACCTATATAATCTAATATGATGATATGGTTGCGCTCGCTGTCCGGGTGCCTCTCATACGTCTTAAGGGCAGACTTCGCCATGTCAAGGGCAGCCTGACTGTTCCCCCACGCCAGCGATTCCGCCAGTCGCAGCTGTGCCAGATAGAGCGTGTGCGTGTCGTTCTCCGCGTTGGCCTTGGTGATGGCTTCGTGCAGCAGGCGTTCACCGTTCGTCACACTGTCATCATCAAAAGCGGTCAATGCCTGTTCGTAGCAGCTGCGCGCATCACAGACATGCGCCGTGTCAGCGGTATGCCGACACGACATCATGCATGTGATGAGTAGTAGAAGAAAGAGTCTAAGAACGGCTTTCATCGCGCTATCGATTGTTTTCCGCTGCAAAGGTACGGTGTTTTTCGATAGCTTGTATCTCTTCACCCGTGGAATTTTTCCACTCGCCAAATGCTGCGTAAGAAGTTGATGAAAAGCCTTTTATGTAAGGAATGCGCTCACACCCCTATGGAAAAGTGATTATTACCGCCGCCAGAAGGCCCAGGCGATGAGGGCGATGAGGAGGAGGGCGAGGGCGATGAGGGCGGTGTTGGCGATGGCCTCGGTGGTGTGGAGGCTCTGCGGGTCGAAGCGGAAGGTGATCTGATGCTTGCCGGCGGGAATGACGACGGCGCGCAGGACGTAGTCGGCACGCAGGATGGGGGCGGGCTCACCGTCGATGGTGCACTGCCAGCCGGGGTAGTAGATGTCGGAGAAGACGGCCAAGCGCTCGCGGTCGGTCTCGGCCTCGAAGGTGAGGGCGTTGGCTTCGTAGGAGGTGAGGGTGATAGCTGAGGCCCCCCTTACGGCCCCCGAGGGGGCTTCTGTTGTGTCGCTATCTGATGGCTGAGGTGCCGTGTCCCCCTCGGGGGACGATAGGGGGGCCACCCCTCCTGAACTAATCAATGCGTCGGGGAGTTGGTCGCGGAAGCGGACATCGACGGCGGCGGTGTGGCGGGGATTGATGGAGGAGAGGAGGGAGAGCTCTTCGTCGGCATTGGCGACGAGGAACACGTTATCGACAAACCAGGCGTTGCCCATCGCCCACGGGTTCTGCACGGGCACGGTCTCGCCGCCTTGCAGGGGCAGGATGGCGTACTTGGTGTTGAGCATGTTCAGCACGGGGAAGAGGCTGTCGCCGGCGATGCTGTCGAGGCGTCCATTGGTCTCGGCGACGGCTTTGTAGAGGGTCGCGAGCTGCGGCTGGATGTGGGCTTCGATGAGCTCCTGGTAGCGGCGCAGCTTGGCGGCGTGGTAGCCGCCGATGCTCTTGTGCCAGTAGGAGGTGGTGTTGTCGTTGAAGGTGTTCACGGCGAGGTTCACGACGCGGTAGTAGAGGTCGCTGTCCTGCAGGATGGCCTCGTCGGTGGGTGTCTTCTGGAAGAACTGCTGTGCGGGCTGGGGCTTGGAGAACATGGCGTCGTTGAGGTAGCGCTTGTTGACATCCCACATATCGGCGGTGCAGAGCACGATGAGGCAGGCGACCATTGCCCACGCCTTGATCTTCTTATAATGGTACGCGATGAGCACGGCGCAGCCGACGAGGATGATGAGGAGCGAGCGTCCGGCATCGGCGGTGAAGACGGCGCGCCGCATATCGTTGAGGTTGCGCAGGATGTCGGCGAGCATGTCGGCGGGGATATAGCCCTGTGCCACGGCATTGTTGAGCATCTCGGCCTCGGAGCTGCTGACGTAGTTGCCGAAGAAGACGTCGGGCATGAGCCAGAAGAGCAGGCAGGGGCCGGCGGTGAGCGCGAGAGCCCCCCACCAACTCCCCCCAAGGGGGGAGAGCTTCGATGCTGTTGGGGACACCTCCCCCTTGGGGGAGGATGGGAGGGGGCTGACTATCTCTTTCAATGCGAGCATTGCGAGCAGGGGGATGGTGAACTCGGCGATGACGAGGATGGAGGCGACGGTGCGGAACTTGTCGTACATGGGGACATAGTCCAGCCACAGGTCGGTCCACGGCATGAAGTTCTTACCCCATGCGAGGGTGATGCTGAGGACGGTGGCGATGAAAAGCGCCCATTTCATCGGACCCTTGACGATGAAGAGGCCGAGGATGAAGAGGAACATCACGAAGGCGCCGACATAGACGGGGCCGCTGGTGCCGGGCTGCTCGCCCCAGTACTGCCCGAGGCTCTGATAGACGGGCATATAGGTGGGGTTGGCCTTGGCCATGGCCGTCGTGCTCTGTGTGAGGGGTTGGCTGGCGCCGCCCTTGACATTGGGGATGAGCAGCGACCATGTCTCGCCGATGCCATAGCTCCAGGCGGTGATGTAGCTGCGCTCCAGTCCACTGCTGGTCTGGTCGGAGGGGTCTGCTGTCTTCTGTGTCAGCTCGCTCTTCCCGCGCATCGACTCCTTGGAGTACTCCCATGTGTGGTAGAGATTGGAGACGTTGACGGCGATGCCGATGAGGCAGCCAAGGGCGAAGACGGCAGTCGCTTTCATCCAGCGCAACCAAGAGGGGGCCCCCTCTACGGCCCCCGAGGGGGCTTCTGTTGTTTTGCTGTTAGAGGACTTTGCATCCGTGTCCCCCTCGGGGGACGACAGGGGGGCCATAGCCACTGCCATCAGCACCATCACGAAGCCGAAGTAGTAGGTCATCTGGATGTGGTTCGACAGGATCTGCAGGGCCATGAAGACGGCGGTGACGAGGAGTCCCCAGCCGTAGCGGCCGCGGTAGCAGAGCACCATGCCGGCGATGGTGGGCGGGATGTAGGCCAGCGTGTAAAACTTCCAGATATGGCCTGCACCTATTATAATAAAGTAGTAGCTGGAGAACGCCCAGAGGACGGCACCCAGCGCTGCCATCCACGCCTTGAAGTCGAAGGCGCGCAGCAGGATGTAGAAACCCAGGAGCATGATGAACACCAGCACGACATAGTCCGGCAGCCACAGCTTATAGACGCTCTCCACCTTCGAGAGTTTCTCGGTAGAGGGGTAAGAGGGCGCCATCTGATAGGTGGGCATACCCGAGAACAGCGTGTTGGTCCAGCGCGTGCGCTCGCCATCATGGCTCTTGCGGTAGGCCTCCATCTCCGAGGATGCGCCGGCACCGCCGCTGTGGTCGTGGCCCGTCAGCACCAGCCCTTCGGAGGCGGGCTTGGCGAAGTAGGCGAAGGAGAGGGCTACGAAGAAGAGGATGGCGAGGAGGTCGGGGAGGAGGGAAGATACCCAGCGGACTCTCCCCCCGCCCTCCCTATCAGGGAGGGAGCTGTTACTATTTGACAGGTTGTTATTGCTCATAGATGGTGATGAATGAGGAATGACGAATGATGAATGACGAATGATGAATGACGAATGGTTTTTCTCTTGAAAACAAAAGTGAGAAGTACTACTTGGCGAGCACTTCTCACTTTGATAAGATCTCACTTCTTGAAAAGTGACCGCTCCCTCCCTGATAGGGAGGGCGGGGGGAGAGTCTGCTTTTTACTTACGCAGACCCAGAGCCTTGACGATAGCACGGTAGCGGTTGATGTCGCGGGCCTTCAGATAGTTGAGGAGTGCGCGACGCTTACCTACGAGACCAGTGAGCGAACGCTCGGTGCTGTGGTCCTTGCGATTCTGCTTCATGTGCTCAGTGAGGTGAGCAATGCGGTAGGTGAACAGTGCAATCTGGCTCTCAGCGCTACCGGTGTCGGTAGTGCCCTTACCGAACTTCTCGAAGAGTTCGGCCTTCTTAGCGGAATCTAAGTACATAATGTTTTGATGATAGAAGTTTGTAAATCACATCCTTCAGGTGGTGAGCCGTCGTCATCAATCGTCGTGCACCCACCCTCGAATGCACCCGTGTTTCGGGTTTAGCGGGCGCAAAGGTAAGGCTTTTTCGTGGAAAGTGAAAAATGAAAAGTGAAAAATCGTGCGCTGAAGCCTCATTTTTCACTTTTCATCCGCACACCGCATTTTTTTTGGGGGGGTAAAGGTACGCATTATTAATGATTCACGCGCTGCGGTGGGGTATGTTCTAAACACCTCATCGCCTCCGTGGTGTCGAATGGCCCCACATCCTCCAGCGTGAACAGGTTGCCATCGTCGAAAGCGCCGATGGCAGTGCCGAAATTATCCACGATCATGCCATCGAACGCATTGATGTTCAGGGTATAGACCCTCGACCTGCCGCGGAAGTCAAACACCAGGCAGTCATGTTCCTCGCGCAGCTCCCATGCGCACCAGTCCTTCTCGCCGAAGTCGCCGCGCAATGGTTCGTCCGTCAGGTAGAGTAGCACATTCACGAAGCGGTCTTCCGGCACGCTATAGAGATAGTAGCTCCCTCCGTGCTTGATTAGCGCAAAGGGTGCAGGCTCCTCCGAGCGGTAGAAGAGGGCCATCCCATAGGTGCTCGCCAGATGACGCCCGCAGATGCCCAATATGCCCCGGCGATCCTTGCGTGTATGAATGAGATACTTGCGGTCGCTCCTCACCTCTGAAAGCTTCGATATGAAATACCGTGCCTCTGTTTCCGTCCTTTCCGAAACAACCTCGTGCGTGAGCAAACCATTATTATACAGGAGACCGCCGACTACGGCCAACACCACAACAACCGCTGCCATCGCCCATCCCCAGCGAACACGGGAGTGCCTTTTTTTCACCGTCATCTCTTCCCCTGTAGCTTCCGATTCTTGTTCTGCGCTCTCTTCAGCAGCTGTCTCTCCCGTAACAGGGGCCCCTTCCATCTTCGCGCGATGGAAATGCGTATAGTCCTCATATCCGATGAAACGGGCTAAAATATCGAGTGTATTCATACGCACCATTACAGATGGGCGGTAGCCCCACAAGCGCATTAGCGTGGTGCTGCTCACCGATGAACCCGTTTTCTTCTGCAACTGGTCCGACAGGTAATCGAAGTCCGCTGGGGTGTGCATCTCACGATGCAGTCGTGCTTCTACTGCACGACATAGCTTCTCATATTCCATAATAGACGTCATGACTGACTTTTGCATAAGTTATTCTTTGCAACATTTGGCGTTTCGCAGTGCAAAGATACAACATGAAAGCGAAAAATACCTACAAGCGGAACAAAAAACATTGTTATGGCATGGAAATGGCATAGCCTTTTAGTGATATGTCATGGAAATGGCATACCATATACGGGCAAATCACTGTATCTTTGCAGCGAGTTTACCAACTCTCATTCAAGAGCAAGAAAACGAATCTATGTACCCTAACGATTAAAACCTAACAGTAATGAAAAAGAACATTTTCCAACATGTGTTGCTCCTGACATTGATGGCAGCCATGACGTTGAACAGTTATGCACAAGTAAGACGAACAAACATTGGAGCACGCCCGCGTGGTGCAGCCACCTCACGCCCTGCGCAGCAGAAGCAGGTGGAAAAGCGTTGGTGCTGCTATGAATACGGTATCCGACACATGGCTCTCGCCGACAGTGTCATCTACATTCTGGAAAGCGATGAGAACAATGCAGTTCTGGCCATCGACAACCAGACGGGCCGGGTGAGCACGGTTATCCCCGGCATCAAGGGCATCTATGAAGGTGCCCGTCCAAGGATTCATAACATCTGGTACGCTGATGGAAAACTTATCCTACTTACCAAGAAGCGTGGCAATGAAGTGGGAACCTTCACCTACAGCATGCGCATCTGGGATGGCCAGTCGGTGACCACCTCCAAATCTTTTGCAGCGGCGATGGATATCGTGGCGCACAACGGGAAATACATTCTGTACTATATCGAAGTGCCCGATAAAGACGATGCGTCTTGGACAACCAACTACTACGTCCTCTATGACTTGGAGGCGATGAAAGGTATCATCCGCTTCCCTGTCGAGAAGGGCTTCGGCATGATGGAGCATTGCCAGATGGACGCCAACGGCACTTGCTGGGGTGTGAATAATGGCTCCGTGTGGCAGGTCACGAAAGAAGGCAAGTCAAAGTACTTCAAGCTCTTCAACCAACCTTATTTCGTTGCGTTGAAGGAGAATGAAGGATATACTCCAAATTCCTTGGAGGAGCATCAGATGACACTTCAGGGTGACTATATTTATGTCGCTGTGAAGCGCAGAATTTTCCGCATGAATGTTACTGAACCTGGCACATGGGAGGAGTACCTCAAGGTGCCCCCTACGCAGGCAGAAGACTTCTACAAGGTAGGTGCCCTGCCCGATGGCAGCCTTGTCACCTTCTCAGAAGTGAGCAAGGACTACGCCATGCAGTTTTTTGAGGTCGGAGCCTTTGACAGCCCCGTAGCCTTAGGCGAACATCCCAGTCTGCCTGACGGCATGTTAAGAAGTGAACTGTATGTACAGTGGTGCCGTATGCATACCGATGCCTTGGGTAACATCGTCGTGTTGGAGGACTGGGCAGAAGGAAAAGGAGGTGTCCATGAGAATTGCGACCTATGGATTCTCAATCCCAAAGGAGTGCAGGGCTTCAGTAATGCCGTCGGTAAGATCATGAAGCCTGCAAAGTGACAACAATCTTTCTTTATATAAACGTATATAACCAATGAAGAAACTGCTTTTTCTGTTGCTTGTCATTTTGAGTGGACAAGCAGCCAGTGCACAGCGGCGTCTTTCGGCGTGACCGAAGATAATTACGATTTCCATCTGTACTCAACAACCCAGTTGCCCACCACATGGAGCTATAGCTCCCATAGTCACGACTCCGATACAGGCATAAGCGTGACAGGGAGCGTCGTGGACGGCATCATCCATAGCGCTGAGTTCAGCGTGTCTTTCCATTATTGAACGAGAAAAAATTAAAACTTATTATCTCATGAACAAGCAACTTTCCTCTCTGTGCGTGGCGCTGGTGGCGCTGGGCGCATCCTTCTTAATCGCCTGCTCCGGCACAACGGGCAACGAGAATAACACCGTAGGCATTATCGACTATCTGGCCTTCGAGAGAAATGGCGGCGACGGCGCTTTCCTTATGAATCTGGAGGGCGACATCATCGAACTGCCCGAGAACCTATTGCTGCCGAGCGCCTCCGTGAACGGCATCTTTTCGGCCTTCGACAAGGAGACGAATCTCTACTATTTCTTCAAGACCGAGCAAGACCCGAAGCCCATCGGCGAAGGTTATAAGAAGGTGGGTGCCTTCACAGGCAAGTATGCCCCCGTTGTGGATGCAGAAGACCAAGTCAAATACATCAATCGCAGCGGCAAGGAGGCATTCTCTGTGCAGGCCAAGGATGCGGGCAACTTCTTCTGCGGGCGTGCCCTGTTCTGTGCCGACGATGGCAAGGGTGGTCTGCTTTGGGGATACTTTAATGAAGAGGGCGAGACGGCCATCCCCAACACCTACTACGCTGCTAACCGTTTTAACGAGGGCTATGCCATCGTGTGGAAAGATGAACACACATGGGCTGTCATCGACAAGGAGGGCAACGAGCTCCTTAGCGACATCGTCAACCACTCGGCTCCCAAGCGCGACGGTGCCGTACGCGAAGATCTGGTGCAGGATGGCTATCTGCTGGCGTTGAATCCGAGTCAGGAAATCCTCTTCGTGTATGACATTGCACACCCCGAGAAGAGCTTTGAGAAAGTTTTTGATAACCGTATCCGTCTCTATGACCGCGTCTTTGAGGGTCGCATCTTGGTGGGTGAGAAGGACATTTATCAGATCAAAGACGACGATTTGGAATATGTTGGCGAAGGCCGCCTGCGCAGCCAGTTCGACAATCTCGACTACCCCCTTGTGATACCTTATCCCTTGGAGGTGAAAGGTGCTGACAAGATTGCTTTCTGCTCCAATCCCAGCACGATGTTTCTCGTGGACACCGGCGGCACAGCACGCGATGTCACATCCCAACTCGAACGCTCGCATGAGTGCTATAACCAGGCTTTCAATGCCATGCCCGGCGGCACAACGGAACCCCGTGTGGGCTCAACCGTTTACTACGACAACCCCGTTTTTGGCCGTTGGAGCAATGGCGATGAGTTGAATAATGTGACGATGGCGCTTGTCAGCAGTTATGGGGTGTTCGATGGTCAGAAGTGCTATGGCAATATCTCTACCTCTGTAGAGTTTGAGCCCTGCGACAACTTCATCATCAAAGCCTTCACCGTTCACGACAACAAGGTGGTTCTGCACTACGACAAGGTGGCTATGGAGTTCACGGGCGATCTCGACAACCCCGACTCCGAGGGCGAATGGGTGGAGAAGCTGCTGGTCTCTGACTCCCTCATCGTCATTCCCGTGAACAACAGGACGCTGAAGTTGCAAAGCAGCGATGAATCCCTGAACGGAGTGACATTGAGGAGATAACATCGAACACGATACAGATTTTCTGCTTATGAAAAGGACATTATTAGTATTCCTGTTGCTGATAAGCGTTTCCCTATCAGCAAGGCAACGAACTGATGAAGAACTGAAGAATATAGCCAGAAGCGTTCTGCAGTCAGATAACCAGAGGGTTAGGCGTGCCAAAGCCATCGACAAGACGTTGGCGGTCACGGGGCAGTTAGAGAATGTCTCCATTGTGACGGCAGGCAAAAGTGCGTTTGTCGTTGTGTCGAATGATGAAGCAGATAAACCCGTCGTCGGCTACTCTTTCACGGAATATAATGAAAAGGAGATGCCCGACAATTTCAAGTGGTGGCTACAAGCCATCAATGCTTCCATGACGAAGCAGGCAAAGAAGACCTTAGTGCCATCAGGACTTCCGCAAAGTGTGAAACCGTTGCTGACGACCGAATGGGGACAGAATGCCCCCTTTAACAGGCTAAGTCCGAATCGCTATCCGACAGGGTGCGTGGCAACAGCAATGGCGCAGTTCCTATATTATTATCGTTATCCACTACAGGGAACAGGAACTCACACGTATGGCGACTTGTCCTTTGACTTTGGAAGCACTGTATTTCAGTGGGGAAACATGTTGCCACATTACGATCATTATAACGAGCAGCAGGCAAATGCTGTTGCCACCTTGATGTACGCTTGTGGTGTTTCTGTTGAAATGGCTTATGACGTTGACGGGAGCTCGGCCTATTTTGAAGATATCGATGACGCACTAAACCGTTATTTTGGATATGAAACGGGCAACCTTTATACTCGTAATAGCCATTCTGATGACTGGATGAGTGCCATCTATCAGGAATTGTCACAAGCAAGACCTGTATTGTATGGAGGTCAGCATGATGCTGTTGGCCATGTTTTTATCATCGACGGCTACGATGCTGACGGCAATGTGCACGTGAACTGGGGATGGAATGGTGACTATAATGGCTACTTTGACATCGACGCTCTTGATCCTGAGGGCGACGGCGGATATAATCAGAATCAGAAGATGCTTGTCGGTTGCCGAGAGTACCTGCCGCATCCGAATCTCACAACCACGAAGTTCACGACATCTGGAAGCACTCTTCCGGGTGACAGCCAAACCATCACATTCTCCATCACCAACGATGGCATCGCTTTTGGTGGCACTGTCAATTGCTTTATTAGCACTTCAGAAACGTCATTAGGAAGTAAAATCTATTCCAAATCCCTCTCGTTGGAGAGTAGCGCGTCGAAAGACATCTCGTTGAGCTATACGCCTGCATCTGCCGCTACCTACTATTTGACACTGACCGCAGATGATGATGGTAAGAATATCATAGGTACGGGAACACTGCTGATAAGCGATAATCATGGAATCATCACCTTCCAAGATTCAGAGGTCAAAGCCATTTGCGTGGAGAACTGGGATGCTAATGGTGATGGCGAGTTGAGCTATGGTGAGGCTGCTGCAGTGAATAGTATTGGGCTTGCATTTAATGGCAGCAACATCACCTCGCTTGATGAACTGCGCTATTTTACAGGATTGACAAGCATCAAATACTCTGCTTTTAAAGATTGCGAGAACCTCGCATCAATTACTATTCCATTGAAAGTATCAAGCATCGAAGTAGGGCTTAAAGAAGGTTATATCGAATCGCCCTTTTTAGGTTGCAGTAGCCTCAGATCCATCAAGGTTGAAAAGGGGAACCCATACTATGATTCTCGCAACGATTGTAACGCAATCATTGAAACGGCATCTAACGAGCTGATTATAGGTTGCCAAAATACGATTATTCCAGACGATATTGAGATTATAGGAACTGCAGCTTTCTACAAATGTACAGGACTGACCTCCATTGTCATCCCAGAAAGTGTAACCGATATTTACTTAGCCGCTTTTGAGTACTGCAGCAATCTAACCTCTCTCCATCTTCCGGAAAGTGTCAGTTACATTGGCTGTAATGCTTTCGAATGGTGTACGAGTTTGACCTCCATCAATATCCCACTGCAAGTTACGAGTATTCAATCCATGACCTTCTGGGGATGCACGAGCCTGAAGTCGATTACCATACCGGAAAGTGTGACAATAATTGGCAGCGGGGCATTTTGGGGGTGTAGCAGCTTAACTTCTATAACAATACATAAAAATGTAAGAGTGATTGTCAGCGAAGCTTTTTCCGGTTGTTCTGGTCTGATTTCCATAAAGGTGGATGAAGAAAATCCTATTTTTGATTCGAGAGAAGACTGTAATGCAATCATAGAAACGAGCACCAATCTCTTGTGCTCTGGTTGTCAGAACACGATTATACCAAAGAGCGTAACTGCCATTGCTCCTTCTGCATTCTCTGACATACGCAGTTTGACGTCTATCACGATTCCAGAAGGTGTTACTACCATCGGTGATTGGGCTTTTAACGAGTGCACAGGCCTAACCTCGATAACCATTCCCAGTACTATAGCCGGTATCGGGAATGCTGCCTTCCAGGGCTGTGAAAGCTTGACCTCCATTGACCTTCCGGATGGCCTGGCGAGTATCGGTGATTGGGCTTTTAATCTTTCGGGATTGACCTCCGTTACTATTCCTGATGGTGTCAACAGCATCGGAGCCAACGCTTTCGCATTCAGCAAACTGAACATAGTAGTTCTCGGCGCTAATATAAAAGACATCGGTGATGAGGCATTTCGTTGTCCTCGATTGAAAGTTGTAAAATGCTATGCAGAAGATGTCCCAAACGTAGGAAATAATGCGTTTGAAACTGGGAAAATGCGAGCGCTTATAGTTCCCGAGAAATCCATAGAAAAGTATAAAACGACCTCACCTTGGAATGAATTTGAAATGATCATTGCTATTGAAGCGATAGATAAATCTAATATCATCTTTGCTGATGACACAGTGAAGTCAATATGTGTTGCGAAATGGGATATAGACGGTGATGGCGAGCTGTCTAGATTAGAAGCAGCATTGGTGGAAACTATCGACAGGGAATTTCGGAATAGTAATATCACATCGTTCGACGAGTTGCAGTACTTCACAGGATTATCCCAGATCTCTAGAGGTTTCGAGGGCTGTCGCAATCTAACATCCATCTCTATTCCAAAGAATGTGACACTCATAGAACGATCGGCCTTTTTGGGGTGTGGTAACCTCACAAGTATTAATATAGATAGTGGTAATGCTGTATATGACTCGCGTGAAGATTGCAATGCAATCATTGAAACGGCAACCAACACTTTGCGTTTTGGTGGTAATAGCACCATTATTCCCAACAGCGTGACGAGCATTGGAGAGTATGCTTTCGATGGATGCAGCGGCCTTGCATCTGTGACCATTCCCAACAGCGTGACGAGCATTGGAAAGTATGCTTTCTATGGATGTAGCGGCCTTACATCTGTGACCATTCCCAACAGTGTGAAATCAATTGGAGAGTATGCATTCTATTATTGCAGCGGTTTGACATCCATCTCTATTGCTAACAGTGTAACTTATATAGGTAGGTCTGCATTCTCAAGCTGTAAAAGTCTAACGTCTGTGGTTATCCCTGAAGGTGTAACAACTATTGAATCAGATACCTTTTCTGGTTGCAGTAATCTTACTTCAGTCACGTTATCGGAAAATATAAGTACTATTGGGGACTGGGCGTTTTACGAGTGTAGTAAATTACATTCTGTTACAATTCCGAAGAGCGTGAATCACATTGGCGGCGCTGCATTCAAAAGTTGTACGAGTTTATCATCCATTGTTATTATGGGCGATGCGACAGAAATAGGTGGTAGTGCTTTCGCTGGGTGTTGGGTGCTGGCAGATGTATATTGCATCTCTGAAATTGTGCCTTCTGCAGAATCTAATTCATTTGCAACTTTGTACTCCTCAACCCTTCACGTGCCTGCCAGCGCCATAGAAGACTATCGCACGACCGCACCGTGGAGCAGTTTCGGCAGCATTGTGCCTCTCAAAGGCGATGGTGTAAGGAATGGGGATGTCCAGGTGAAAGACGATGTCGCTCCATGGCGCACGCTTGACGGTCGCACGCTGAGTGGCAAGCCCGCCACGAAAGGCATCTTCATACGCAACGGCAAGAAGATGCTGGTGAAGTAAAGTCATCAAATTGTATCACTCAAAAGTCCGCCCTACAGGGGGGCTGTCCGAAGGGTGCAGGGTTTTGGCCAGAACCCTGCACCCTTTTCGCGAAAACCCTGCGGGGTTCGATGAGGGGGCTCTATTGTCTGCAAGCTTACCCTCTATAGTGTCTGCGCGTAGTCTCTATAGAGGGTTAGGCAAGGGAGTAGTAGTGTCTTTCATGTGGGGTTAGAATTCACAGAGTCTGTGAAGCATTGGCTCAGAAGTAATGTGGTGTGCGCATGAAAAGTGTTAAGAAATGTTTTTTCTTAAGAGGAGTTTTTTCACTTTTCACTTTTCATTCTTCCCTTTTCATTTATTATGCGTACCTTTGCAGCCGAAAAACAGTCACGTATGAAGCAGAACATTAGAAATATCGCCATCATCGCACACGTCGATCATGGCAAGACGACGCTGGTGGACAAGATGCTGCTGGCCGGCAACCTGTTCCGCGAGAACCAGCAGACGGGAGAGCTGATGCTGGACAACAATGAGCTGGAGCGCGAGCGCGGCATCACCATCCTCTCCAAGAACGTCAGCATCAACTACAAGGACACGAAAATCAACATCATCGACACCCCGGGTCACAGCGACTTCGGCGGCGAGGTGGAGCGTGTGCTCAACATGGCCGACGGCTGCCTGCTGCTGGTCGATGCCTTCGAGGGCCCGATGCCGCAGACGCGTTTCGTGTTGCAGAAGGCCCTGCAAATCGGCTTGAAGCCCATCGTGGTCATCAACAAGGTGGATAAGCCCAACTGCCGCCCCGAGGAGGTGTATGAGATGGTCTTCGACCTGATGTGCGACCTCGACGCCACCGAGGAGCAGCTGGACTTCCCCGTCATCTACGGCTCTGCCAAGCAGGGCTGGATGGGCGAGGACTGGCAGACGCCCACGGACAATATCTTCTACCTGCTCGACCAGATTCTGGAGCACATCCCCGCTCCCGAGCAGCTGGAAGGCACGCCGCAGATGCTCATCACCTCGCTGGACTACAGCACCTATACGGGCCGCATCGCCGTGGGTCGCGTACACCGCGGCACCCTGAAGGAGGGTATGGCCATCACCATCGCACACCGCGACGGCTCGAAGGAGCGCACGAAGATCAAGGAGCTGCACACCTTCACGGGCATGGGCCATCAGAAGACCGACGCCGTCAGCTCGGGCGACATCTGCGCCATCATAGGCCTCTCGAACTTCGAGATCGGCGACACCATCTGCGATGCCGAGGAGCCGGAGGCACTGCCCACCATCAGCATCGATGAGCCCACGATGTCGATGCTCTTCACCATCAACGACTCGCCGTTCTTCGGCAAGGAGGGTAAGTGGTGCACGAGCCGCCATATCCACGAGCGCCTGCAGAAGGAGCTGGAGAAGAACCTGGCGCTGCGCGTGGAGATGCCCGAGGGCGCCACAGACCGCTGGATTGTCAGCGGCCGCGGCGTGCTGCACCTGAGCGTGCTCATCGAGACCATGCGCCGCGAGGGCTACGAACTGCAGGTGGGACAGCCGCAGGTGATTTATAAGGAGATCGCCGGCGAGCGCTGCGAGCCCATCGAGGAGCTGACTATCAACGTGCCCGAGGAGTTTGCCTCGAAGATGATTGATATGGTCACGCGCCGCAAGGGTGAGATGACCTCTATGGAGAGCCAGGGCGACCGTGTGAACATCGAGTTCCTCATCCCCTCGCGTGGCATCATCGGTCTGCGCACCAACGTGCTCACGGCCTCGCAGGGCGAAGCCATCATGGCACACCGCTACAAGGAGTACCAGCCCTACAAGGGCGAGATCGTGCGCCGCACGTCGGGCTCCATGATCGCGCTGGAGGGCGGCACCGCCTTCGCCTACGCCATCAACAACCTGCAGGACCGCGGTAAGTTCTTCATCGAACCGCAGACCGAGGTGTATGCCGGACAGGTGGTGGGCGAGCACATCCACGAGAACGACCTCGTCATCAACGTCACCAAGAACAAGCAGCTCACGAACATGCGTGCCAGCGGCTCCGACGAGAAGGTGCGCATCATCCCCGCCACGCTCCTCAGCCTCGAAGAAGCCCTCGAATACATCAAGGAGGACGAGTACGTGGAGGTGACCCCCAAGAGCATGCGCATGCGCAAAATCATCCTCGACCACCTGGAGCGCAAGCGTGCGAACCGTGAATAGGAAGACCCTCCCCCCTGCCCCTCCCTTGTAGGGAGGGGAGTGATTACCTTTCAAGAACCGCTATTATTTAACAATCATTAAAAATGGCCCTATAACCTCCATTGCTCAAAGCATTTTACTCTCCCCCTACAAGGGGGAGCGGGGAGGGGGTCTTATCTTATGGACCTAACCGGAAGAAGACAGAGCTCCAACGTCGATGACCGTCGGCGCATGAGCGGCGGTGCAAAAGCCGGCATCGGCGGCATCGCGGGTGTGATCATTGCAGTGGTGTTTGCCTATCTCACGGGCGGCAACCCGCTGGAGGCCGGCATGCAGGCCTTCCAACAGTCGCTGGGAGCTAACACCGAGATGAGCGCCACGCAGGAGCGTGAGTTCACCGAGGAGGAACAGGCGCTGGCCGTCTTCGCCTCGCAGGTGCTGGCCAGCACGGAGGACGTGTGGACGGAGGTGTTCAAGACACAGCTGGGCAAGACCTATGTGCCGCCCAAGATGGTGCTCTACACGGGTAGCGTGCAGACGGGCTGCGGCGCTGGCAACGCGCAGGTCGGGCCATTCTACTGCTCGGCAGACCAGGCGCTATACATCGACCTCTCGTTCTTCTCGGATATGAAGAAGACGCTGGGTGCCGACGGCGACTTCGCCTATGCCTACGTCATCGCCCACGAGGTGGGACACCACGTGCAGCACCTCCTCGGCACCCTCGACAGCGCCCACAGCCAGATGGCTAAGATGAGCGAGACGCAGGCCAACAAGGTCAGCGTGCGCATCGAGCTGCAGGCCGACTTCTACGCCGGCGTGTGGGGTTACCACGAGGGCAAGACCTTCGGCTCCCTCGAGGACGGCGACCTGCAGGAGGCCATCCAGTGCGCGCAGGTCATCGGCGACAACTACCTGCAGGAGAAAGCCCGCGGCTACTCGCAGCCCGAGAGCTTCACCCACGGCACCAGCGCCCAGCGCATGAAATGGCTGAAACTCGGACTCAACACCGGTGACATGCGCCGCGGCGACACCTTCAGCCTAAGCGAAAGCCAGCTGTAAAGCCCCCTCCCTGCTCCCCCAAGGGGGAGTGATAGGAAATGTACTAAAGACCATAAAACATATATTATATGAATAATCAACAATCTCCAAAAGTAACTTCCAATCCCCTCCCCCTTGGGGGAGGCCGGGAAGGGGCTTTCAAGCGCACTACAGTGACGTCGGCGCTGCCGTATGCCAATGGCGGCGTGCATATCGGACATTTGGCAGGCGTGTATGTGCCTGCGGACATATATGTGAGGTACCTGCGCCTGAAGGGCGAGGACGTGATGTTCATCGGCGGCTCGGACGAGCACGGCGTGCCCGTGACACAGCGCGCCCGCAAGGAAGGCATCACGCCGCAGCAGGTGGTGGATCGCTACCACAAGATGATCAAGGACTCGTTCGAGGAGTTCGGCATCTCGTTCGACGTGTATAGCCGCACCACCTCGAAGACCCACCACCAGTTCGCCAGCGACTTCTTCCGCAAGCTCTACGACGACGGCAAACTCATCGAGAAGACCACGAAGCAGTTCTACGACGAGACGACGGGCACCTTCAAGACCGACCGCGACATCGTGGGCGAATGTCCCCACTGCCACGCAGAGGCCAACGGCGACCAATGCGAGAAATGCGGTCGCGATCTGGACCCCACGGAGCTCATCAACCCGCGCTCGAAGGAGAGCGGCGCCAAGCTCATCCTGAAGGACACCACGAACTGGTTCCTGCCCCTCAACGACTACGAGGGCTGGCTCAAGGAGTGGATTCTTGAAGGCCACAAGGAATGGCGCTCCAATGTCTATGGCCAGTGCAAGTCGTGGCTCGACATGGAGCTGCAGCCGCGTGCGATGACGCGCGACCTGGACTGGGGCATCCCCGTGCCGGTGGAAGGCGCTGACGGCAAGGTGCTCTATGTGTGGTTCGACGCGCCCATCGGCTATATCTCCAATACCAAGGAATTGTGCGAGAGCAACCCCGAACGCTGGGGCACATGGCAGCGCTGGTGGCAGGACGAGGAGACGCGTTTAGTCCATTTCATCGGCAAAGACAACATCGTGTTCCACTGCATCATCTTCCCCGTGATGATGAAGGCGCACGGCGGTTATATCATGCCCGACAACGTGCCGGCCAACGAGTTCCTGAACCTCGAAGGTGACAAAATCTCCACCTCCCGCAACTGGGCTGTTTGGTTGCACGAGTACCTCGTAGATTTCCCCGGCAAGCAGGATGTACTGCGCTACGCCCTCACCGCCTCGGCACCCGAGACGAAGGACAACGACTTCACATGGGCTGAGTTCCAGGCACGCAACAACAACGAGCTGGTGGCCGTCTATGGCAACTTCGTGAACCGCGCCCTGCAGCTGACGCAGAAATACTACGACGGCGTGGTGCCCGCCTGTGGCGAGCTCACCGATTTCGACCGCCAGACGATTGCCGAGTTCACCGACGTGAAGGCCAAGGTGGAAGCCTTGCTCGACAACTTCAAGTTCCGCGATGCGCAGAAGGAAGCCATGAACCTGGCGCGCATCGGTAACAAATACCTGGCCGACAGCGAGCCCTGGAAGGTCATCAAGACCGACCCCGAGCGCGTGAAGACCATCATCAACATATCCCTCCAGCTGACCGCCAACCTGGCCATCGCCTTCGAGCCCTTCCTGCCGTTCTCTTCGAAGAAGCTGTACGGAATGCTCAATGTGGAGGCGCTGGGATGGGACAACCTCGGCAGCACGGCGCTGCTGAAGGCTGGCCACCAGCTGGCGAAGCCCGAGTTGCTCTTCGAGAAGATCGAGGATGAGGCCATCCAGGCACAGATGGACCGCCTGGCACGCATCAAGAAGGAGAACGAAGCCGCCAGCTATCAGGCCGCTCCCGTGAAGCCCAACGTCAGCTTCGAGACGTTCGAGAAGCTCGACATCCGCGTGGGACTCATCAAGGACTGCCAGAAGGTGAAGAAGAGCAAGAAGCTCCTGCAGTTCACCATCGACGACGGCACAGGCACAGACCGCACCATCCTCTCGGGCATTGCCGCCTTCTATGAGGACCCGTCGGTGCTCGTCGGCAAGCGCATCCTTTTCGTGGCCAACTTCGAGCCGCGCCAGATGATGGGCATCGAGAGCCAGGGCATGATCCTGTCAGCCGTAGATTTCGACGAAAGCCTCAGCGTGGTGACGACCACGAAGGACGTGAAGCCCGGCAGTCAAGTGGGCTAGACTTGATAAAAGTCAAGGAAAACCGCGATTTTTATGTTTTGCGACATAGGAATCGCGGTTGTTTCGTCAAGTCGCCGTACCTTTGCACCGCAAAAAGGAAACAAAAGGCACTGTGAAGCGCGAAACTGTTTTCCATTCATAGAAAAAGCAAAGATTTAGTTAGTTAGTTTATAAGGTAAATGATTTTGTAAAGCGGTGGTCCGTGAGGATCGCTGCTTGTTTTTTTGTTAGAAAGGTTAAGTTTGGCGAACAACACCATATCTTTTGCCCTTTTTATTTTGCAAAACACCAAAATATACGTACATTTGCGCACGAAAACACTCAAATAACAATAAAAAGACGTCTTTTGACATGGAAAAAATTCAAGAACTCACCGAAAAAATCCGACGCGAAGGTGTAGAGAAAGGGCAGGCAGAGGCTGCGCAGATTGTGGCACAGGCTCAGGAACAGGCTGCCAAGATTGTGGCTGATGCCAAAGCTCAGGCCGAAGCCATCGCTGCAAAAGCCAAGAAAGATGCTGCCGATCTGGAACAGCACACAAAGAGCGAGTTGAAGCTGTACATGGCTCAGGCTGTCAACGCCCTCAAGAGCGAAATCACCAATATCGTTACAGATAAGGTGGTGGCACAAAGCGTGAAGAAACTGACCGACGACAAGGACTTCCTGGGCAAGTTCGCCGTGGCAATGGCTACGCAGTGGGCCAAGCAGGAGGACATCGTCATCAGCACCGCCGATGCCGAAAGCCTGAAGACATTCTTCGCTCGCGAAGCCAAAGCACTAATGGACAAGGGCGTGAAGATTGAGCAGGTTAACGGCCAGCGCGCACTCTTCAGTGTTCAGCCTGCCGATGGCAGCTACCGCGTGGACTTCGGCAAGGATGAGTTAGAGAGCTACTTCAAGAACTTCCTGCGTCCACAACTCATCGAAATGCTCTTCTAATGTAGTTGATAATTAATCAACTAAAAATATATGGCAAACTACTATTGTCTAATGGCCGGCCTGCCGGATATCCAGCTCAGCGATGCCAAGCCCCAACTCAACCTCCTCCAGCTGAAGGAAGAGCTGGCGCCTGTTATCGACCCGAAGGATGAGCAGTTGCTTTACTACTACTTCCTGCGCTTCGACTGCGAGAATCTGGTGCGCCTCCTGGCAAACCCCGAGGCTGACATCGACGAGCGAGGCAACCTCAGCCGCGAACAGTACGAAGACCTGATGCGCAGCGCACGCGAAATTAACTTCAACGTGCACCGCTACCCCGCCTTCATGTCTGTCTTCGCACGCGAATACGCCTACAACAGCGGTAAAGCCGACTGGTTTGCACGCGACGCTATGATGCTGGCCTACTACGAATATGCCCGACAAGTGCCGAACACGATGATGGCAAAATGGTACCAGCTCAACCTCGACATCCAGAACATCCTCACGGCACTCATCGCACGCAAGCAGGGATGGCAGATTTCCAATTATGTGCAAGGCGGCGGCCCCGTGGTGGAAGCCATTCTGGAACACGCAAACCAGCACGACTTCGACCTCGCTGGGGATTTTGAATATGTGAAGGAGCTGATGCACTGCGCCGACACCGAAGACCCAGTGGAAAAGGAGCGACAGATAGATGCGCTGCGATGGAACTGGCTGGAGGAGCAGACCTTCCTGGAGCCTTTTGACATCAACGCACTCTTCAGTTATCTCGCACGCACGGAGATGCTGGAACGCTGGGCACTGTTAGATGTCGAACAGGGAAAGGCACGCTTCACGGAAATCATCGAGAACCTTCGCGGCGAAGCAAAGGTACCAGAAGAATTTATAAGAAAATAATCAACAAAAAAGATATGACAAAAGGAACAGTAAGTGGCGTTATAGCCAATATGGTCACGCTGCGCGTAGATGGTCCGGTGAAGCAGGGTGAAATCTGCTACATCGAGACAGGGGGTGACCGCCTCATGAGTGAGGTCATCAAGGTTGTCGGCCAGGATGTCTATGTGCAGGTATTCGAGAGCACCCGCGGCCTGAAGGTGGGTGCTGTGGCAGAGTTCACGGGCCACATGCTCGAGGTGCAGCTCGCACCGGGCATGCTCAGCAAGAACTTCGACGGTCTGCAGAATGACCTCGACAAGATGGAGGGTGTCTTCCTCAAGCGCGGTCAATATACCGACCCGCTCGACCGCGAACGCCTCTGGGACTTCGAGCCCATCGTGAAGGTCGGCGACAAGGTCGTGGGCAGCGACTGGCTCGGCAAGGTCGAGGAGAACCATCAGCCGCTGAAGATTATGGCTCCCTTCCAGATGGAGGGCAGCGCTACGGTGAAGAAAATTGCCGCTGCCGGACAGTACAAGGTCACGGACATCATCGCCACCCTCACCCTCGAGGACGGCACGGACTTGGATGTCAACATGATCCAGCACTGGCCCGTGAAGTTCGCCATGACTAACTACAGGGAGAAGCCCCGTCCCTTCAAGCTCTTGGAGACCAGCGTCCGCACTATCGATACTTTCAACCCCATCGTAGAAGGTGGCACGGGCTTCATCCCCGGCCCCTTCGGCACGGGTAAGACGGTGCTGCAGCACGCTATCTCCAAGCAGGCCGAAGCCGACATCGTAATCATCGCTGCCTGCGGTGAGCGCGCCAACGAGGTGGTGGAAATCTTCACCGAGTTCCCCGAACTCGAAGACCCCCACACTGGCCGTAAGCTGATGGAACGAACCATCATCATCGCCAACACATCGAATATGCCTGTGGCTGCCCGTGAGGCTTCCGTATATACCGCTATGACGATGGCCGAGTATTACCGCTCAATGGGTCTGCGTGTGCTGCTGATGGCCGACTCCACCAGCCGTTGGGCACAGGCGCTGCGCGAGATGTCAAACCGCATGGAGGAACTTCCCGGCCCCGACGCCTTCCCCATGGACCTCTCTGCCTTGATTGCCAACTTCTACGGCCGCGCAGGTTATGTCTATCTGAACAATGGCGAGGTGGGCAGCATCACCTTCATCGGTACGGTGTCACCGGCCGGTGGTAACCTAAAGGAACCTGTCACGGAGAGCACCAAGAAGGTGGGCCGCTGCTTCTACGCCCTCGAGCAAGAACGTGCCGACAAGAAACGCTATCCCGCCGTGAACCCTATCGACTCCTACTCCAAGTACCTGGAATACCCCGAGTTCGCCGAATATATCAAAAACCATATCAACGAGGAATGGATTCCCAAAGTGCTCAATCTGAAGACACGTATGCAGCGTGGTAAGGAGATTGCAGAGCAAATCAACATTCTCGGTGACGACGGCGTGCCCGTTGACTACCACGTGACGTTCTGGAAGTCTGAAATCATCGACTTCGTCATCCTGCAGCAGGATGCTTTCGATGAGGTGGATGCTGTGACACCTCTGGAGCGTCAGGAGGAGATCCTGAACATGGTCACCACGATTTGTGAGCACGAGTTCAAGTTCGACACCTTCCTCGACGCCACCGATTACTTCCGCAAGCTCATTAACCTGTGCAAGCAATGGAACTATAGCCCGTACAAGAGCGAACAGTACTACGATTTCAAGAAGCAAATTGAGGAATTCATCAAGTAATTTAAGGATTTAAAGATTTTATATTTAAGGATTTGCCTCACAATACGCAATCATCAAATATTCAAATCAGCCACTAAATCCTTTAATCGTTAAATCATTAAATCTTTAAACGAAAGAGATGGCACAAGCTTTTCAAAAAATCTATACAAAAATCAGCCAGATCACGAAGGCTACCTGTTCTCTGAAGGCGACAGGCGTAGGCTACGACGAGCTGGCCACCATCAACGGCAAGTTGGCCCAGGTGGTGAAGATTATGGGCGACAATGTGACGCTGCAGGTGTTCGAAGGCACCGGTGGCATCCCCACCAACGCCGAAGTCGTCTTCCTCGGTCACTCTCCCTCACTGAAGGTTAGCGAACAGCTCGCTGGTCGCTTCTTCAACGCCTACGGCGACCCCATCGACGGCGGTCCTGCCATCGAGGGTAAGGAAGTGCCCATCGGCGGCCCCTCGGTGAACCCTGTGCGCCGCAAGCAGCCCAGCGAGCTCATCGCCACGGGTATCGCTGGTATCGACTTGAACAACACCCTCGTCTCCGGTCAGAAGATTCCTTTCTTCGCCGACCCCGACCAGCCTTTCAACGAGGTGATGGCCATGGTGGCCCTGCGCGCCAAGGTGGACAAAATCATCCTTGGGGGTATGGGCATGACCAACGATGACTACTACTTCTTCAAGAACACATTCAGCAATGCCGGTGCGCTCGACCGCATCATCTCGTTTATGAACACCACCGAGGACCCTGCCGTGGAGCGCCTGCTGATTCCCGACATGGCCCTGACGGCTGCCGAGTACTTCGCCGTGGAGAAACACGAGACTGTACTCGTGCTGCTGACAGATATGACGCTGTATGCTGACTCTCTGGCCATCGTGTCGAATCGAATGGACCAAATCCCTTCCAAGGACTCCATGCCCGGTTCTCTTTACTCCGACCTGGCCAAGATTTACGAGAAGGCCGTGCAGTTCCCCGAGAGTGCCGGCGGCGGCAGCATCACCATCATCGCAGTGACGACCCTCTCCGGCGGCGACATCACACATGCTGTGCCGGATAACACGGGTTACATCACCGAGGGTCAGCTCTATCTTCGCCGCGACTCTGATGTGGGCAAGGTCATCGTTGACCCGTTCCGCTCGCTGTCACGTCTGAAGCAGCTCGTGGCCGGTAAGAAGACGCGCAAGGACCACTCGCAGGTCATGAACGCCGCCATCCGCCTGTACTCCGATGCCGCCAACGCCAAGACCAAACTCGAGAACGGTTTCGACCTCACCGACTACGACAACCGCTGCCTGCAGTTTGCCAAGGACTACGCCACCGCTATCCTGGCCATCGATGTCAATGTGGATACCACTGAGATGCTGGACGTCACCTGGCAGCTGTTCCGCAAGTACTTCAAGCTTGAGGAAGTCAACATCAAGAAGGAGTTCACAGATATTTACTGGAAGTAAATGGCTATTAAGTTTCAATATAATAAAACATCGCTCCAGCAGATAGAGAAGCAGCTGAAGATGCGACAGCGGACCTTGCCAATTATCAAGAACAAGGAGACCGCGTTGCGTCTGGAGGTGAAGCGCTGCAAGGAAGAGGTGGCTGAATTGGAAGCACGCCTGCAGCAGCAGATTGCCGGCTACGAAAGCATGTACGCCCTGTGGGGGGAGTTCGATGCCTCGCTGGTGACGCTGCAAGACGTAGAGATTGATGTGAAGAAGGTGGCAGGCGTGCGCGTACCCATCCTCAAGAACATCAAGCTCGAAGCCAAGCCCTTCGGCATCTTCAGCGCACCCAAGTGGTACTTCGACGGTATCAACCTCCTCCATGGCCTTGCCAAGACCGCCGTGGAGCGTGAGTTCGCCGTTGCCAAGCAGGACCTGCTGGATCACGCCCGCCGCAAGACCACCCAGAAGGTGAACCTCTTTGAGAAGGTGCAGATTCCTGGGTTCCAGGAAGCGGTGCGCAAGATCAAACGATTTATGGAAGACGAGGAGAACCTCTCCAAGTCGAGTCAGAAGATCCTCAAGTCCTTGCAGGAGAAACGGCGCGATGCCGACGGCAACGGCATCGACGATGCCGACGACGCAGCCTTGGCAGCCGCAGACATGCAAAATAAAATGAAGAAAGGAGGTGAAGCATGATTAAAGCAATGAAGAAGCTGACCTTCCTGGTCACCGATAAGGAATATGCTCCTTTCATCGAACAACTGCGACAGCTCGGTGTCGTGCATGTCGTGGAGCTGCAAGCCGGCGCCACCAGCCCCGAGTTGCAGGATGCCCTGGCCCTGGATGATCGCTACAAGGCAGCGCTGAAGGCGATGTCCTATGCAGCCGCAGCCTATGAGAAAGCGAAGAAGGCGGGCGAGGAAGAGGCTGTGAACTTTGACACACCCGCACAGCCCTTGACAGCGTCCACAGGCTTCGAGATTATGGAGCAGCTGGAGCAGCTGGCAGCCGACGAGACCGACACGCGCCACGCCATCGATGCTGCCGACAAGGCCATCGCACAGCTGGAGCCCTTTGGCGAGTTCTCGTGGCAGTCGCTACACGCTCTGGAAGAGGAAGCGCACTGCCGCATCGATTTCTTCCGATGCTCCACCAAGAGTTTCCGCCAACAGTGGGCCGACGAGTTCTTTGCCATCCCCGTGGCCGAAGAGAACAAGAAGACCTACTTTGCCACCTTCACTGGTAGCGATGCTACAACAGCCCCTTCTATCTCGGCAGAGTATCTGGAACTGCCACAGCAGAGCCTCTCCTACTATCAGCAGGAAAAGGAAAGACTGCAGCAACGGCTCCACGATATCCACCAACAGCAGTTGTACATCGCACTCGAAGAGCGAGAAGCTGTCGAGGCCGCCAAGCTCGTCAACGACGACCGCATCTCGCTGGCCCGCGTGCAGCTCAGTCACGAGGATGTGGTTGATGGTATAGTGCGATTGATGGAGGCTTGGATAAAGGTTGAGAATGCCGACGATGTCACCACCGCCCTGGACCAGGCTGGCATCTACTACGAGATGGCAGACCCCGCGGAAGGCGACAAGGTGCCCATCGAGATTCAGAACAACAGCTACAGCAGCCTCTTCGAACCCATCCTGAAGATGTACTCGCTGCCCAACTACCGCGACCTCGACCCTACGGTCTTCTTCGCGCCGTTCTTTATGCTGTTCTTCGGCCTCTGCATGGGCGATGCCGGCTACGGCCTGCTCATCCTCGCCGTCAGCCTCTACCTGCTGAAGGCCAAGCCCGACTTCAAGGCTTATGCCAAGCTGGGTTGCTGGCTCGGTGCCACCACGATGGTGGTGGGCCTGCTGACCGGCTCCTTCTTCGGCATCGACCTCTCGCAGCAGGACTGGGCTTTCTTGGCACCTGTCAAGCACCTTTTCATCAATGAGAACAACTACAAGCCCTTCGGCTATGCCCCGATGATGGTCTTCTCCGTATGCATTGGTTTTGTGCAAGTGCTGCTAGGCATGATCCTCGCCGGTGTCAAGGCTGCCAGGAATGGCGGCTGGAAATATGGCGTGGGCAAGTTCTCATGGGTGGTCTTCCTCGTGACGGCCGTCATCATGTTCGCAGCCGCGCCCGAGTCCAAGGCCGCGCTGTACATCCTGTACGGCATCATCGGATTAAGCGCCTGTGGCATCATGTTCTACAACAACCCCGACAAGAACATCTTCGTCAACTTCGGCGGCGGCGTGTGGAGCGTCTATGGCATGGCCACGGGTCTGCTGGGCGACCTTCTGAGCTACATCCGCCTCTTCGCCCTCGGCCTCACGGGCGGCGTCCTCGGCGGCGTGTTCAACCAGCTTGCTACAGACCTGACGGAAACCCTACCCTGGTTCATCCGCTGGCTGCCGATGCTACTCATCCTGCTGTTGGGCCATGGCATCAACTTTGGTCTCTGCATGATTTCCAGCTTCGTTCACCCGATGCGTCTGACCTTCGTAGAGTTCTTCAAGAACGCCAACTTCGAGGGTGGCGGCAAGCCCTTCAAGCCCTTTAGGCGCGAGGCTGCCTGACAAACCATTTCACAATAAACTTAAAATCATTCAACAACAAACTTAATAAAAAACAATTATGGAATTACTCCTTGCTTATCTGGGCGTTGCCCTGTGTGTAGGCCTCTCCGGTGTGGGCAGCGCCTATGGTGTCACCATCTGCGGTAATGCCGCTATCGGTGCGTTCAAGAAAAACCCCGAGTCCAGCGGCTCCTACATCGGCCTCTCCGCACTGCCCTCCTCACAGGGTCTGTACGGCTTCGTAGGCTACTTCATGCTCATGAGCCACATCGGTGCTGGAATGTCCATGGCCTCTGCAGCCGCCGTCTTCGGTGCTGGTCTGGCTTGCGGCCTCGTAGCCCTCTTCTCCGCTATCCGCCAGGCTAAGGTCTGCGCCAACGGTATCTCCGCTATCGGTGCCGGTCACAACGCCTTCGGCACCACCATGGTGCTCGCCGTGTTCCCCGAGCTCTATGCTATCCTGGGCCTGCTCGTGCTCATCCTCATCGCAGGCACACTGCCCACATTCTAAACAACCCTATTTCAGAGGCTTCCGAGGCGCAGTGCCCATCGCGGGCACAACGCCCCGGAAGCACATGGTTTTTCGCGCGTACACGCGTACACGTTTAACATTAAAGGTATGAGTGATATGAAGACACTGGAACAGATCTTTGCCGGAAAGCTTTTGAAAATAAAAGCCATCAAGTTGCAGCCCACCAACCCTTTCACTTGGGCCAGCGGTTGGAAGTCACCCTTCTATTGTGACAATCGCAAGACGCTCTCCTACCCCGAACTGCGCAACTTCGTGAAGCTGGAGACCGCGCGCATCATCATGGAGCGCTTCCCTGATGTGGAAGCCATCGCCGGCGTGGCCACGGGTGCCATCCCGCAGGGCGCCATGGTGGCCGACGAGCTGGCATTGCCGTTCGTCTATGTGCGCTCAAAACCCAAGGACCACGGCCTTGAGAACCTCATCGAGGGCGAGCTGAAGCCCGGCATGAAGGTGGTCGTCGTCGAGGACCTCATCTCCACCGGCGGCAGCTCCCTGAAAGCTGTCGAGGCTATCCGCCTCAATGGCTGCGAGGTCATCGGCATGGTGGCCTCCTACACCTATGGCTTCGCCGTCGCCGACAAGGCCTTCCGCGAGGCCGGCGTGAAGCTCGTCACGCTCACCAATTACGAGGCCGTCGTGGAGGAAGCTCTCGCCACCGGCTATATCAAGGAGAGCGATGTAGAACTCTTAAATGCATGGCGCAAAGACCCTGCACACTGGGACGCATGACAAAGTTCGAAAGCGACATCAAGCAGATACACTATCCGCAGGCGAGCGTCTTCGCAAAACTCGCCGACCTGCGCAACCTCGAGGGCCTCAAGGAACGCCTCGGCGACCCCGCCGCCATCGAGCAGCTACGCGCCAGCGGACAGGTGCCCGAAGACAAGCTCTCACAGATCCAGCAGATGGCCAGCCAGCTGGCCTTCACCGAAGACACCATCAGCATCGAGGGCACGCCTATGGGCACCGTGACGCTTCGCATCGTGGAGCGCGACGAGCCCAAATGTGTGAAGTTCCAGGTCGAGGGCGCCCCCATCAATGCCAACTTGTGGATACAGGTGCTACCCACAGCGCCCTACGAAAGTAAGATGAAATGTACCATCGGCGCAGAACTCAATTTCTTCATCAAGCAGATGGCCAAGAAGCCGCTGCAGGAAGGCGTGGAGAAGCTGGCCGAGATGCTCGCCATGATTCCCTATTAAAGACTATGAACCATTTCCTCTGGCAAAAGAACACGCTGCCCACGGCCGAGATTGAACGCTTCACGGTAGGGCGCGACCGCGAGCTGGACGCCTATCTCGCCGAGAGCGATGTCATGGGCTCCATGGCACATATCACCATGCTCGAGAGCATAGGCCTCCTCACTGCCGACGAGTTGAGTGTGCTCCTTGCCGAGCTGCGCCACATCCTGAAGGATATCCGCGCCGGCGAGTTCCACATCGAAGAGGGTGTCGAAGACGTACACTCCGAGGTGGAGCTGCTGCTGACGCGCCGCCTAGGCGACGTCGGTAAGAAGATTCACAGCGGTCGCTCGCGCAACGACCAGGTGCTCGTGGATCTCAAGCTGTGGACACGCCGCCAGCTGCGCGAGGTGGTGACGCTCACGAAGACCCTCTTCGACGAGCTCCAGGCACAGAGCGAGCGCTACAAAGGCGTACTCATGCCCGGCTACACCCATCTGCAGGTGGCGATGCCCTCCAGTTTCGGCCTCTGGTTCGGCGCCTATGCCGAGAGCCTCACCGACGACATGCTCTTCCTGCAGGCCGCCTACAAGATGGTCAACCGCAACCCCTTAGGTTCCGCTGCCGGCTATGGTTCCAGCTTCCCCCTCGACCGCCAGATGACCACCGACCTGCTGGGCTTCGACACCATGGACTACAACGTCGTCTATGCCCAGATGGGGCGTGGCAAGATGGAGCGCAACGTTAGCTTCGCCATCGCCTCCGTGGCCGGCACCATCGCCAAGCTCGCCTTCGACGCCTGCCTCTTCAACTCGCAGAACTTCGCCTTCGTGAAGCTGCCTGCAGAGTGCACCACGGGCTCCAGCATCATGCCCCATAAGAAGAACCCTGACGTCTTCGAGCTCACGCGCGCCAAATGCAACAAGCTACAGGCGCTGCCGCAGCAGGTGATGCTCATTATGAATAACCTGCCCAGCGGCTATTTCCGCGACCTGCAGATTATCAAGGAAGTCTTCCTGCCTGCCTTCGAGGAACTCAAGGACTGCCTCATCATGACCGCCTACATCATCAACAAGATGCAGGTCAACGAGCACATCCTCGACGACCCGCGCTACGACCTGATGTTCTCCGTCGAGGAAGTCAACCGCCTCGCCGCTGCCGGCATGCCCTTCCGCGATGCCTACCGCAAAGTGGGCCTCGACATCGAAGCCGGAACCTTCACACCCGTCAAGGAGGTCCACCACACCCACGCCGGCTCCATCGGCAACCTCTGCAACAAGGAGATTGCAGCCCTCATGCAAGACATCCTCGCCGACTTCCACTTCGAGAAGGTGGAGGAGGCAGAGAAGAAACTGGAAGAAGGATAGACACGCCCCCGAACATGTATTATAAAAAACATACCTTGCGCCAGCCTTCCCCCTCTATCTTCAGACTCGCTTCGCTCGAAGAAGCGAACAAGTTCGAGCGGAAAGAGAGGGGGGTAGGGAGTGAGTCTGTGGGTCTGTTTTTTCTGTCTTATCTTATCTTACTCATTGTCTTCTGCCTTACCGGCTGTGAGAAGGCGGAGCAGACCTACAGCAACAACATCGCACGGCTGACGCTCATCTCCACCAACCTCATCCCCCACCTCAACACCTCGCTCAACAACCCCGGCGAGTTCTGCACCATCACCGCCTGTAACAACACCTATGTCTTCCACAGCCCCGGTCTGCGCGAGGACTACGTCCACGAGCGCAGCGAGCTGGAGCGCAAGTCCAATTACGTCCTCGGCCTCGCCGGCCTCATCGTGGGCACCCCCATCATGGCCGATCAGCTCAGCAGCCAGGCCGCCGTCGTCTGCTTCGACCTCGCCTGCCCCAACTGCTACGAGGAAGCCGCCATCACCCGTAACCTCACCCTCATGGAGGGACAGCGCGCTGACTGCAGCCGCTGCGAGCGCCGCTACGACCTCAACACCCAGGGCATCGTCGCCACAGGCCCTTCCGGCCGCTCCCTCTACCGCTACCGTGTCAACTACTACCCCTCCGGCTATACCCTGACAATTAATAATTAAGGCTCCACCATTATGACCATCATCAACTTCGCAGAACACAACTCCATCATCAACCAGTACATGTCCGAGCTGCGCGACAAGAGCTACCAGCGCAACCGCCTCCTCTTCCGCAACAACGTGGAGCGCATCGGCGAGATGATGGCTTTCGAGCTCTCCAAGGTCCTCGACTACAAACCCAAGACCATCACCACACCCCTGGGCACCATCGACATACCCCTTCCCAAGGACGATCTGCTCATCGCCACTGTTCTGCGCGCCGGCCTCCCCTTCCACGACGGTTTCCTGCACGTCTTTGACAAGGCCGCCTGCGGCTTCGTCTCTGCCTACCGCATGTACACCAACCGCGAGCACACCGAGGTGGGCATCCACACCGAATACATGGCCGCGCCCTCGTGCAAGGGCAAGACCCTCGTCATCGTCGATCCCATGCTGGCCACCGGCGGCTCCATGGCCGCCAGCTATGAGGCACTTGTCAAAAGCGGCAAACCCAGGAAGGTGCACATCGCCTGCGTCATCGCCACCCCCGACGGTCTGGAGACACTGCGCCAGACGCTCCCCGAGGAGGCCACCGTCTGGTGCGCAGCCATCGACCCCGGCATGAACGCCAATAAATACATTGTCCCCGGCTTCGGCGACTGCGGAGACCTCTGCTACGGTGAGAAACTGTAACAGAATTTTGCCACATCAGCGTGGCAAAAGTGCAAAGGAAAGATAAAAGTTGGGGGCGGGGCACTACTTTTTGAGGCTTTCTCTTCGCCACGTCAAGAGAAAAGGCTATCTTTGCGACGATTTAAGGAATGGCCTTATTATAAGGCATCCTCATCATTAAAACATTAAACTTTAAACACTAAACTTTAATATTTTACGCCCATGGCAAAGTTTGACAGCTCCGTTCTGGAGCAGTACGGCATCAAAGGTTCTACCGTGATTGCCTACAACCCCTCTTACGAGACTCTCTTCGAGGAGGAGACAAAAGCTGGTTTGGAAGGTTTCGAGGTTGGTCAGCAGACCGAGCTCGGTGCCGTGAATGTGATGACCGGTATCTTCACCGGCCGTTCGCCCAAGGACAAGTACATCGTTGATGACGCTCAGAGCCACGACAAGGTGTGGTGGACATCTGAGGCCTACAAGAACGACAACCACCCCATGAGCGAAGAGGTCTGGGCACAGGTCAAGGACATCGCCACGAAGGAGCTCTCCGGCAAGAAGCTCTATGTTGTGGATGCCTTCTGTGGTGCCAACGAGGCTACTCACCTCGCCGTCCGCTTCATCCTCGAGGTGGCTTGGCAGGCTCACTTCATCAAGAACATGTTCATCCAGCCCACAGAGGCTGAGTTGGCTAACTTCAAGCCCAACTTCGTCATCTACAACGCCTCCAAGGCTAAGGTTGAGAACTACAAGGAGCTCGGCCTGAACAGCGAGACTTGCGTGGCCTTCAACACCACCAGCCGCGAGCAGGTCATCATCAACACCTGGTACGGCGGCGAGATGAAGAAGGGTATGTTCTCCATGCAGAACTACTACCTGCCCCTCCAGGGTATCGCCAGCATGCACTGCTCGGCCAACACCGACATGGAAGGCAAGAACACCGCTATCTTCTTCGGTCTCTCCGGCACAGGTAAGACCACCCTCTCCACCGACCCGAAGCGCCTGCTCATCGGCGACGACGAGCACGGATGGGACGACGAGGGCGTCTTCAACCTCGAAGGCGGCTGCTACGCTAAGGTCATCAACCTCAGCAAGGAGAACGAGCCCGACATCTACGGCGCCATCAAGCGCGACGCTCTCCTCGAGAACGTCACCGTGGATAAGGACGGCAAGATCGACTTCGCCGACAAGAGCGTGACTGAGAACACCCGCGTCAGCTATCCTATCGAGCACATCGAGAAGATTGTGAAGAAGGTCAACGGCAAGAGCGCCGGTCCCGACGCCAAGAACGTCATCTTCCTCAGCGCCGACGCCTTCGGCGTGCTGCCCCCCGTGAGCATCCTCACCCCCGAGCAGACGAAGTACTACTTCCTCAGCGGCTTCACCGCTAAGCTCGCCGGCACAGAGCGCGGCATCACAGAGCCCACGCCCACCTTCAGCGCTTGCTTCGGCCAGGCATTCCTGGAGCTGCATCCCACGAAGTACGCCGAGGAGCTCGTGAAGAAGATGGAGAAGAGCGGCGCCAAGGCTTATCTGGTCAACACTGGCTGGAACGGCACTGGCAAGCGCATCAGCATCCCCGACACCCGCGGTATCATCGACGCTATCCTCGACGGCAGCATCCTGAAGGCTCCCACCAAGAAGATTCCTTACTTCGACTTCGAGGTGCCCACAGCTCTGCCCAACGTGAACCCCGCCATCCTCGATCCTCGCGACACGTATGCCAGCGCCAGCGAGTGGGAAGAGAAGGCTAAGGACCTTGCCGCACGCTTCATCAAGAACTTCGGCAAGTACACCACCAACGATGCCGGTAAGGCTCTCGTGGCTGCAGGTCCGAAGCTCTAATGGATTTTTAGCTTATTAGGTTAATAGCTTAATAGGTTAATAGCTTAATAGGTTATTAAGTTAATAAGTAAACGAATGATAGACAGCCTCGCAACTTCGGTTGCGGGGCTGTTTTTGTAAAAAGAGGTGGAAGCAGTAAAAAAGTGGAAGCAGTAAATCGCTAAGTCATAAATAATGATTACCTTTGCGCCCGAAAATGAAATTGCAAACAGTTAATCGATTAACGGTACATGATTAAACGTATTCAAGCTGCCGAAGCCGCAGCAATGATTGAGAACGGCCACACGCTGGGCCTCTCGGGCTTCACTCCTGCCGGCGTGCCCAAGTGCGTCACCGCAGAAGTAGCCAAGAAGGCTCATGCCGAGCACGAGGCCGGCCGCCCCTTCAAAGTAAACATCCTCACAGGTGCCTCCACAGGCCAGAGCTGCGACGGCATGCTGGCCAACGAGCAGGCCATCGGCTTGCGCGCGCCCTACACCACCAACCCCGACTTCCGCAAGCATGTCAACCTGAATGAGATCAGCTACACAGACCTCAACCTCTCGAACATGGCTACGCAGATGCGCCAGGGCTACCTGCCCTGCCCGGATTGGGGTATCATCGAGGCGTGCGACGTGGAGATTCATGGCTCCAAGGCGCACATCTTCCTCACCGCTGCCGGTGGCATCAGCCCCACCGTGTGCCGCATGGCCAAGCGCGGCATCTTCGTAGAGCTCAACGCCTTCCACAGCCCGAAGAGCAAAGGCCTGCACGATGTCTATGAAATCGAGTACCACCCCTATCGCACACCCATCAACATCACCAAGCCCAGCGACCGCATCGGCAAGCCCTACGTGGAAGTGGATGCCGACCGCATCATGGGCATCATCGAGTGCAATATCCCCGATGAGGCACGTGCCTTCAAGGATCCCGACCCCATCACGACAAAGATTGGTCAGAATGTGGCCGACTTCCTCGTGCAGAACATGCGCGACGGCAAGATTCCTCCCACCTTCCTGAACCTGCAGAGCGGCGTGGGCAGCGGCGCCAACGCCGTGCTGGGTGCACTCGGCCACAGCACCGAAGTGCCCAACTTCAACATCTACACCGAGGTGCTGCAGGATGCGCCCATCCAGCTCATGCGCGAAGGTCGCGTGCTCAGCGCCAGCGCCTGCTCGCTGACCGTCACCAACGAGTGCCTCACAGGCATCTACGATGACATCGACTTCTTCAAGGACAAGCTCGTGCTGCGTCCCTCTGAAATCAGCAACAACCCCGAGGTCATCGCCCGCATCGGCGTATGCTCCTTGAACACCGCCATCGAGGCCGACATCTACGGCCACGTGAACAGCACCAAGATCTGCGGCACGAAGATGATGAACGGCATCGGCGGCTCGGCTGACTTCACCTGCAACAGCTACCTGAGCATCTTCACCTGCGGCTCCACCACCAAGGGCGGCGCCATCTCCAGCATCGTGCCCTTCGCCAGCCATATCGACCACACCAGCCACTTCGTGGATGCTGTCATCACCGAGTACGGCGTGGCTGACCTGCGTGGCAAGTGCGCCATGGAGAAGGCCGAGGAGCTCATCAAGGTGGCTCACCCCGACTACCAACCCCTGCTTCGCGACTATCTCAAGTACGCCGAGAAGTTCAGCGGCCACACTCACCACTGCCTCAGCGCTGCCTTCGCCATGCACGACACCTTCCTGCGCAAGGGCGACATGCACCTGACAGACCTGGCAGAATACGTGAAATAAAAGTTCTGCTTCTTATTGTAATTGCCACGGGTGACAACTCTTTTTGCCACCTGTGGCAAATTGTTTTCCCATGTATGGGACACGCGTATCCCATATATGGGACTCGAGCGTTCCATATATGGTACGCGAGCGTTCCATGTATGGGACACGCCGTTGCCTAATGACAAAGCTTATAACAGAAGCGCAGGAGACGGCCCAACCACGTATAGCGTATGCCCCAATCCGTGAGGGCGTCTTTCATTGCGCTTTCCACCTGCGCGTCTATACGAGGTTCTGCATACGTCACCGCTATCCTACCCTCGTAAGGCGGACGGTCGTAGTCGTAATGCTGAATCCAATGCGTGGGAATTGGGAAACCATGATAGTGCGTTCCGCTGTCTAACCCGATGTTGCGGACGAGCGTCTTAGAGGGGTAGAGGCAAAGGCCTTTGGCACGGCGTATGGCGATGCCCCAACAGATATCCCAAGGGATGGGCCTGCGGTCGAGGTCCTTCAGGCAGGGGAAGACGCCACCATACTCCAGCGCACTCGTGTCCTGCTGCGTGAGTCCCTCCAGCGCTTCAGCGCGGCTTTGATAGTGGCGGAAATGCTCCTGCCAGCGGTCACGCCAAGTGCCCCATCCCCACCCGGCCATGAAGGGGGAGAAGTAGGTTGAGGGATGAGGGGTGTAGGTGGAGGGATGAGGGTGGAGGGTGGAGGGATGAGGGTGGAGGGGTGAGAGACGGGTGAAGCCTGAAATGTGCATCACACGCTGGTCATCGCGATAAAGGCTGAAGGCATCGTTCATGAATTCCAGGAAATGGGGGGCTGTGACGATGTCATCCTCCAGCACGATGACAGTGTCGTGGTGCTCAAAGACCTGTGCGATGCCCTCAATGATGTTGCGTTCGAGGTAGTAGTTCATGGGTCGCTCCACGATGGTCATCTTACGCAGGGAGCGCGTGCGCGCAATCTCCTTCTCCACCTCATGCAACACAGCACGCACCTCCCGCACCGCCTGCCACGATGCCTCGTCCTTACCACCGTCGGAGAAGACATACAGCTCCGTCTCTGGGGCCAGGGTGTTGGCCAACAAGGCACGCAGGGTGGCGCGTGTGTTGTCGGCACGGTTATAGACGAAGAGGGCTACGGGAGAGGGCATGGGTGAGGGTTGAGGGGTGAGGGTTGAGGGATGAGGGTTGAGGGGTGAGAGTTGAGGGTTGAGGGATGAGGGATGAGGGTTGAGGGTTATTCAAGGGGGAAGCGTCGCGAGGCGCTGAGCGGAAGGTTGAGGGTTGAGGGTTATTCGCGACCAAAGAGCCATTTCTTGAGGAAGGGACTGATGCGGAGGACATGACTGGTGAGGATTGAGAAAGCAACGACAAGGAGGGCTAACGCAATGGCGGTAGTGCCCTCAAGGACGAAGTTACGGGGATGTGCCTTGAACCACACGCCCACATCGGGCAGTTTGGGCAAGAAGAAATAATGCAGGAGATAGATGTCCAGCGTGCGGACGCCGATGTACTGCAGTGCGCTGCCCAGTCGTGTGTCCTTGGTGAACCACGCCTGGTAGCAGCGAAAGAACGCCACAATCATCATCACCAGCGCATACATCGACAGCGTGCGCGGCAGATTGGCCCACTGCAGCCGCAGGTTGTGCCATTTCAGATAGTCGGCAGCGCCCACGAAGGCCACGACCACCAGCAGCGGGAAGAACCATTTGCTGTCCAGGAGACGCTGCACCTGTGCCCAATAGCGATGGACGAGATTTCCCAAGAGGAAGAAGTGCATGTAGCGCGCCAGCTCCGTGATGCTCGTCCACTGCCAGAAATCATGCTTATACCACGAGAACCACGACGGCATGTACAGCGTGGCATAGGCGAAGAGGGAGAGGAGCCAGAGGCCGATGAGTGAAGCACTCTCGATGCGATGATATTCGCCTTGCAACAGCTGGGCATCCGCCTGCTGCGCAAGTGCTTTACCCTTCCAGCATCGCGCCACGACTCGCGACAAACTACAAACGAAATAATACACCAGGAACATCTCCAAGAGCACCAGCGTGAACCAATAGCCACCCTTCGTGGGTGTTTCCCATGCAATGCCCATCTGCTCCCAGAAGTGCTTGGCTGTGAGGGCGATGAAGGCAGTCATGAACACCACTGTGGGCACTATCTGCACGCGCAGCTTCTTGGCGATGAGCTGGCTGGTGTCGCGCAAGTTCCATGAGAACGAAGCCTTGTAAGCCAGGAAGCCGCTGATGAAGAAGAACAGCGGCATGCGGAACAGCAGGCACAGCGACATGAACATCGAGTGCTTCGTGTTGGTGTCGAAGCCCAAGCCATAGACATGGTTCGTGACCACCATTAGCATGGTGAATCCGCGCAGGGCGTCGAGCCATTCGAGGCGCTGATGGTGGGCAGCAGGCAGTGTGACGGATGCATTCATTGTATTTGGCGGAGGTAGTCGAGGCCCTGCTGGCGTAGCTGTGCGATGCGCTGCTGGACGTCAGGGAGGCCGGCATTGTAGATGTTTGAAACAGAGAGTGCTGACGGATTCTCCTCGAAGCCGAGGCTGTGCAGGAGTGAGAGGATGCGCCCCAGTCCGCCCTGCTGGTGGCCCAGCGCCACGAAGGGCTTGCCGAAGATGCTGGCGAGGACACAGCCGTGGAAGGAGTTGGTCACCACGAGGCTCGCCGCAGCGATGCCCTGTAGCCATTCCTCCAAGGGCGGGCGCACACAGGCACTCAGCGGTCGCTCGGGATTGTCGGAGGCTATGATGCTGCGCAGCTGCATGCCATGCTCTTTGGCAAGGCGTTGCGCCTGGCTGATGTCATTCTCGTTGTCGCCGAGGAGATAGGCGAAGAGGATGGGCTCTGCCGTGTCTGAGGCGGCAGGCGCCTCGGGCAGCAGCTGCAGATAATCCTCGCGGCGCAGCAGCAGCGTGGGGTCTGGCATCACCACAGCGTCGCAGCCGAGATGCTGACGACAGAGACTGACGGCCTCCTCCTCACGCACCGACACCTGGTCGAAACGCGCGAGCAGCTGCGCACACTGGCGTGTCTGCTGCTGCGTGTACTGCCACGTGCCCAAGCCGAAGGAAGCCGCATAGGCCACGCGCCGTATCGGCCACTCACGGGCAAAGGACAGATAAGGCGTGGTGATGTCGCGCCAGTAATCGCGCCGCCACACCTGGTCGCTCCCCACGATGATGGCATCGAAATCCGTGGCTTTCAGTCCGTTCACGCCATCCTTCCCAGCCATCCGTATGTACTGCGAGATGAAGACATTCGTGTGCTGCATGATGGCGTTATGGTAGTCTTCAAAGAAGATGCGCTTCCTGCGCCCCAGCACATAGCGCTCCACGAGGCGCTTGGCATAAGCCACGGGGCGCAGCAGTACGGGCAGATGGTGGTGCGGCAGGCGGTTGATGTGGCAAGCTTTGTGCCCCATCTGTTCCAACACCGTCTGCAGGGCGTAGGCCTGGAGGATGCCACCATAGTTGGCATTGAAGGGGAGTGTGAGGATTCCTATCTTCATTTGATCAGTCGCATGAGGTGTTGCTTGAGGAGATATTTTCGCAGGTTGAAGTCCTTGCGCAGACGTTGCATGAGCGGCAGGTGCAGTTCCTGTTCGATGAGCTGCATCACACTCTCGGCGGTCGGCAGCTGTGCAAAGAAATGCGCCCGCTGCGGATGCGGCACGGTGTGCGTGGCCTGATAGGCGGGGTTATGCCGCAAGGCGGCTTCCAGGTCCGTGTCGAAGCGCTGCAGGCAAGGCCGTTGCAACGCCTCCTCGCCCTTCGCGGTATGGCACAGCACGAGGCTCACCCCCTTGTTATCATCCACTTTCGGACGTACCTGTGCGATGTCCCAGAAGTCAGCCAGCGTGAGGTCGCTGTGGCTGCGCCCGCCTCGCGCCGGACAGTCGTGGCAGGAGGGCCGCAGGGAGAGGTTCTCGTCGAAGGCGCGCTGGTAGGCATTTTTGCTTCGCGGAATGCTTATCTCGCGCCCATCCTTCAGCGTCAGCATCATGCGGTACTCGCGCCAACCCTTCCCCTTATGGCGGAAGGAGATGTGCGAGATGTCCTCGTGCCACAGCCGATGGCTGGCCAGCACCTCCTCCAAGAAACGCTGCCACAGCAGGGGGCTGGGCACGCCGTGGCAGAAGAAGTCGGCCGTCAGCAACAGCGCATTGTCCTGCCCGAGAAAGCGGCGCAGGCCCGCCACCTGACAGGGCGTGCCCACGAAGAGCACGCGGCGCTGCTGGCGCAGAGCCTGGCGCACCTGCTGGAAGGCATCGCGGTTGCTGCTTTGGATATATTTGGAGCCGCAGAGCTGCGGCAGTTGCCCGATATCGTCTATCGCCTGCTGGCAGAGGGTGAGGTGCTCATCGAAGAGCGCTCCCACGACGATGCCGCCGTCCTGCAGCACGGCTGTCGCCAGCGCGTGGAAGACGCCGCCCGAGGAACTGCCGAGGCGCACGGCCGTGTCAGCATGTATGACGCCCTGAGCCGAGCGCGGAGCCAAGGCTTCCGAGGGATGCAGCATGGGACAGACGCGCTCACAGCGCCCGCAGTCCGTGCACTGCTCGAGCGCCACCTGCGGATAATCGAATCCCTCGGCATCCGCCTCGAAGGTGATGCAGCCCACAGGACAAGCTTGCACACAAGCGCCACAACCACAACAGGACTTCACTTCTTTCATACGCTCACTTTCAGGTTACTCTCCCCCAGCCCATGCCGCGTGAGAATCTCAATGGGGATATCGCCCAGGCAGGCTGCAATCTGCGAGAAGGTGCTGTTGGCAGAGCCGTAGATCTTGTCTGTGCGGCTGAGTGCCACCATCTCTGCCAGCGCCTCCTGAATGCCTTCGGCGCTGTCGCGCGTGGCCTTGTTGGGCGAGGTGATGACGCGCTGTCCGTAGCGCCCGAGCAACGCCTGCTTCGTGGCCTCATCATCGGTGGCCAGGAAGATGGACGTGCCGCTCCCTGCGCCTCCCGTGCGCGGCAATGCTAACTCGCGGTCGATGGCTTCGATGAAGAGCTCCAGGGGGCTGTCGCTGATGGCCTGCTGATGGTCTGTGCGGCGGATGTGGATGCCGATGGTGTGGGACGTGAAGTCCTTGCAGCGCTCGCGGATGAGCCGCTGCACCTGTTCGTTGGGTTGGAAGAGGTGGCGCAGGTCGGCAGACCTCCACGGGAAGAAATCGCGATAGGAGCACATCAGCGGGTTGCCCCGTCGGCACCATGTGGCGAAATCGAAGTCCTGACGGCTCAGCTCCAGCACGCGCGACGATGACAGCACCCTCCCGCGATGACGCACCCACTGCAGCAGCAGCGGCAGATGCAGGTTGCGCAGGGTGGGTCGCGCATAGAAGCATTGCTCCACACTGTCGGCATCGCGCAACTCGAACCCTTCTGCCCCATCACACACCTCACACCCTTCCGCTTCAACGGGCAGAAAGAGCTCGTCGAAACGGCAATGCATGCCCCACTGCGGGAGCCACAGCACGCGGCTGCTGACACCCGTCTGGCGCATCATCGCATAGGCTGAGACGGCTGCACGCATGCGGTTGCCCAAGCCCCCCTCAAGAATAATCGTCATCGCTTTAGCTTTTGTTTGGGACAAAGTAACAAAGTTTTTGTGGAATGGCCAAAGATTTCATGTGCAAAGATAGGACAAAGTCAAGTAAAAAGCCACAAAACACGCAAAAACTTAGCTCTTTACATCATAAACCGTAAACTTTTCACTACCTTTGCCCCGCTAATCATCAAATCGTAAATCATCAAATCATTAAATATATAAGATGAATTTCGTACAAGAACTTACATGGCGCGGCATGATCCACCAGATGATGCCGGGCACCGAAGAACTCCTTGAGAAAGAACAAGTGACGGCCTACGTGGGCATCGACCCCACAGCCGACAGTCTCCATATCGGCCACCTCTGTGGCGTCATGATGCTGCGCCATCTGCAGCGCTGCGGCCACAAGCCCATCGCCCTGCTGGGCGGCGCCACCGGCATGATTGGCGACCCCAGCGGCAAGAGCCAGGAGCGCAACCTGCTGGACGAGGCCACGCTGCGCCACAACGTGGCTTGCATCCGCGAGCAGCTGTCGCGCTTCCTCGACTTCGACAGCGATGCGCCCAATGCCGCCGAGCTCGTCAACAACTACGACTGGATGAAGGACTTCACCTTCCTCAACTTCGCACGCGACATCGGCAAGTGCATCACCGTGAACTACATGATGGCCAAGGACAGCGTCAAGCGCCGCCTCAACGGCGAGTTCCAGGAGGGCATGTCGTTCACCGAGTTCACCTACCAGCTGCTGCAGGGCTACGACTTCCTGCACCTCTACGAGACCAAGGGCTGCAAGCTGCAGATGGGCGGCAGCGACCAGTGGGGCAACATCACCACCGGCACGGAGCTCATCCGCCGCAAGCTGGGCGCCGAGAACGAGGCCTACGCCCTCACCTGCCCCCTCATCACCAAGGCCGACGGCAAGAAGTTCGGCAAGACGGAGCAGGGCAACATCTGGCTCGACCGCAACCGCACCAGCCCCTACGTGTTCTATCAGTTCTGGCTCAACGTGGGCGACGAGGAGGCCGAGCGCTACATCAAGATTTTCACATCGCTCGACAAAGAGACCATCGACGCCCTCATCGCTGAGCACCGTCAGGACCCGGGTCGCCGCGTGCTGCAGAAGCGCCTGGCCGAGGAGGTCACCGTTCTCGTGCACGGCCGCGAGGAGTATGAGCTGGCGCTGGAAGCCTCTAACATCCTCTTCGGCAAGGCCACGAAGGAGAGCCTCGTGAAGCTCGACGAGCAGACGCTGCTCGACGTCTTCAGCGGCGTGCCCCACTTCACCATCAGCCGCAGCCTCCTCGAAGGCGAGGGCATCAAGGCCGTGGATCTCACCGCCGTGGAGACGCAGTGCTTCCCCAGCAAGGGCGAGATGCGCAAGATGGTGCAGGGCGGCGGCGTCAGCCTCAACAAGGAGAAGCTCGCGCAGTTCGACCAGCCCGTCACCACCGCCGACCTCATCGACGGCCGCTACCTGCTCGTGCAGAAGGGCAAGAAGAACTACTATCTGCTGATAGCAGAGTAGAGGAAGACCCTCCCCCCTGCCCCTGCAGACCCTCCCCCCTGCCCCTCCCTTGTAGGGAGGGGAGTAATTACCTGACAAGACACGGCAAACTTTTTATCCCTCATCCAATGAAGCATCATCTTCTTTGTCATAGGACTATTGGGACACTCTTTCTTATCATCCCTCTCCTTTTTATAAGTCCTCTTGTACCCTCATTCGCACAGGTAACCACTCCCCTCCCTACAAGGGAGGGGCAGGGGGGAGGGTCTGCTGAGGAGTCTGAGTTTGTCCCCTATTATCTTTCTCTGATGTCCCCTGAGCAGAAGGTGGCACAGCTCACGGGCAAGACGCTCTTTGCGATGGCCGACGATGAGGAGCTGGGCATCCCCGGCTGGCTGATGTCCGACGGCCCGCATGGCGTACACCGCCAGGGCTACACCTCCTTCCCCACCGGCATCGCCATGGCTGCCCTCTGGGACCGCCAGCTGCTGCTGCGCCTCGGTCATGCCATGGGCGAGGAGTTCTGGGCTGCCGGTCAGCACGTGGCCCTCGCACCCTGCATCGACCTCTGCCTCGACCCGCGTGGCGGACGCACCGCTGAGAGTGCGGGCGAGGACCCTTACATGAGCGGACAGATTGGCAAGTACATCGTGCGCGGCATCCAGTCGATGCCCGTCATGGCGTGCCTCAAGCACTTCGAGATTGAGGGCAAGCAAGCCTACCGCAAGACATGCGACGAAATCATCGCCGAGCGCGACCTCATGGGCTTCTTCGGCACCAACTTCCGCACCGCCCTGCAGGAGGGCGTGCCCCTGAGCCTGATGTCCAGCTACAACCTCGTCAACGGCGTGCAGGCCGCCGCCAACCGCCATCTGCTCACCGACATCCTGCGCCATCGCTGGGGCTTCCCCTTTACCGTCATCTCCGACTGGGGCGGCGTCAAGGACGGGCCCGCCTCGCTCGTGGGGGGCACCGACGTCTGCATGGGCTCCACCCACTACAAACAGCAACTCCCCAAGGCCTTGGAGGCTGGCACGATTACCGAGTTGAACCTCGACACCGCTGTGGCGCGCGTGCTGCTCACCAAATATGCCATGGGCCTGATGGGCTGGCAGCCCGCCTGTGCCGACTCCGCTGCGCTGGTGGATAACGCCGAGCACCGTGCCCTCTGTCGCGAGGCTACGGCCAAGGCCGTCGTGCTCCTGCGCAACGAGGGCAACCTCCTGCCCTTACGCCCCGTTAGCGGCGGTTCGTCCGACGCTCTCTCCATCGCCGTCATCGGCCCCAATGCCGCTGCCGAGAACCTCAACTGCTTCGGCAGTAGCGAGACACAGCCCGCCTACGCCGTCAGCCTCCTCGCCGGCATCCGCGCCGTAGTGCCCGAAGCCACCTATGTGCAGGGCTGCGCCATCAGCGGCGACGACACCTCGGGCTTCGCCGCTGCCGAGGCTGCTGCGCGTGCTGCCGATGTCGTCATCTTCGCCGGAGGTCTCGACAAGACGCTGGAGGGCGAGAGCATCATCGGCGTGCAGGTGCAGGACCGCACCACCACCGCCCTGCCCGCCATCCAGCAGCAGCTCATCCGCCGTCTCCATGCCGCCAACCCCCACCTCGTCGTGGTGCTGCAGAGCGGTGGCATCGTGTCGCTGGCCGACTGCATCGCCGACATCCCCGCCCTCGTCTATTCCTTCTACAGCGGCCAGGAAGCCGGCAACGGCATCGCCGATGTCCTCTTCGGCGCCGTCAACCCCGCCGGCCGCCTGCCCATGACGATGCCCGTCAGCGACGAGCAGCTGCCCGAATGGAACGACACCTACTTCACCGACGACTGGGGCGGCGGCTACCGCTGGTTCCAGCGCCGTGGCCTCACGCCGCAGTTCCCCTTCGGCTACGGCCTCAGCTACACCACATTCCATTACGGCCCTTTCATCTCCGTGGAGCGCCATGCCGACGAGGACGAATCCCATGCTGACCTCGCCATCACCGTCAGCGTAGATATCACCAACACCGGCGACCGCGACGGCGAGGAAGTGGCACAGCTCTATGTGGGGCCGCTTAGCCCTGCCGACTGGCAGCCGCTGCGCCAGCTGCGCGGCTTCGAGCGCGTGATGATTCCTGCCGGCCAGACGCGCCGCGTGCACTTCCGCCTCACCCCCGAGGACTTCTACGAGTGGGATGTAGCGCATGAGGCCTACGAGATGCCTGCCGGCATGGTGAACATCAGCGTAGGCCCCTCCAGCGCCGACCTGCCCCTCTCCACGACCTTCGAGCCGCGCCTCTTTGAGCAGGCCCCCGACCTGCGCGTCACGGAGCTCTTCACCCATCCCCGCCATCCGCGTGTCGGCGAAGAGGTCACCTTCTACGCCTATGTCAAGAACCAGGGCACGGCACCTGCCGACATGTGGGCCCTCATCGTGGGCACCGAGGACGTACCCAACACCGCCCTCGGCGTCAGCAACAGCCAACCCTCCACCCTCACCCCTCCGCTCGGCGCCTCGCGACGCTTCACACTTGAAGAGCCCTCAGCCCTCGCCCCCCTCGCCCCCGGCCAAGGCACCCTCCTCTTCTGCACCCTCGGCAGCTGGACACCTACGATAGTGGGTGACTACGAGCTCACCGCCAAAGCCGCCATCATCGGCGAAGAGGAGCTGCAGGAGTCAGCACCGCTGCACCAGCGCATCCACGTCTATATTGCCGACGACCCCTTCGCCGATGGCATCGGAGGACCCACCCCCGACCCCTCCCGTCATGGAGGGGAGACGGCTGGCGCAGTGTTTGACCTGCAAGGCCGCCAAATTCGTCATTCGTCATTCTTGAAGGGTCAAGCGAGCAAGCTCGAGCGCGACATTCGTCATTTACCCAAGGGCATCTACATCGTGGGCGGCAAGAAGTTCGTGATACAGTAAGATATTTCAAGTTTCGCATTTGCTCAACTTTTAGAAGTTAAGGAGTAGAAGTTGCCTCCGTACGTCAGCTGATCCTCGTCGGAACCTCGCAACTGATTGAACGCGTCGACCGCCTTCTTCCGCGTCGTGGGGACCATGACGTATGTACCAGGTTCGGCTTTCAGGAGCACCCCCTGGCCGGCAGGGAGAACAGATCCGGCTTCGTTGAACTCCCGGCTGACGACGATCGTGCCGTTATTCTCTTTTTAAGGTGCAAGCCTGCATGCCTTCGGTGGTAGCGGGAATGCTGCGGATGCGCCCTTCGGCGTCGTAGCTCATAGGCTCGGCAATGATACTACGACTGTAACTAGTGCCATCAGGCAGACCGCCGTTGTGGGAGAAGAAGAGCCATCTATCACGAAATTTGATGATGGCAGGATGGGTGGTGTTGGAGTTGCCGGCAATCTCGCTGATGATGCCCATAGGGGTATATGGGCCGCCGATGTGGTCGGCTACGGCGTATGCAATCTTTTCGGGCCACTCACTGGCGTAGGTCAGATAATACTTGCCATTATATTTATGCATCCACGGAGCCTCGGTGAAGTTTGGTACATCGATGCGATGAATGTCGCCGTCAATCTCCGTCATATTGTCCTTCAGCTTGGCGTAGTAGCACTCTTTATTACCCCAGATGATATACGGTGTGCCGTCATCGTCGATGAGGATAGCGGGATCGATGCACGCCCAACTGTGTTTCGAGGCGAAGCAATCCTTGTTGGTGAGCAAGGGTTTCCCGAGTGCGTCCTTGTAGGGACCGGTAATCTTGTCGCTCACGGCTACACCGATGCCGCACCAATTAGTGGAGACGTACCAGTAGTAGCGTCCGTCCTTACCGCGTGCCACGTGTCCGGCGTAGGCCTGATGGCTGTCGGCCCACTTGAAGTCGTCGACGCGCAGGGGCGAGGGATATTCTGTCCAGTGCTTCATGTCGGTGGTGGAGTAGAGCAACCAGTCTTTCATCACGTAGCCCGACTGGTTGCCGGCGGCATCGTGTCCTGCAAAGAGCCAGAGGGTGTCGCCCTCCACCAATACGGCGGGGTCAGCAGTATGTTTGTCACGGATGATGGGGTTGCCCGTGCTCTCGAACTCATGCTTCAACACATAGCCCCATTTCTGCTGCAGGCGTTCCAGTTCGTCTGCCGTCACCGACATCACTGTGCCGTGACGGGGAAAGAAGTCCTTGCGGAAGGACTCTGGTTCTTTTGTAAACGTCTTCAGGTCCTTCGACCGCTGGAATTCATAGCGACCAGAACTGTAGAGGTCGTACATCAAAATCCAATCCTCACTGTTGTTCAGCTGGAACACTCCGCTGCCCTCCACATGTGTCCTCGTGCCAGCGTATGCATCCAAATACTCAAAATCCTCCTTATACGGTCCCGTCAATTTTTTCGACGTTGCCTGTTGGATACCGTTCTTGATTTCCCGGCCGTTCTCGTCCTTCGTGTTGCCCTTATAGAACAAGTGGAAGACCCCGTCTTTCTCGATGATGTCGGCGTCTATGCTGCCGTATTTGGCGGAGAACAGCACCTTCGGTTCGCTCTCGAAAGCCGTGAAGTCCTTGTTTGCGTAGGCGTAGTAGGTGATGAGTGTCTTGCGGTCGTTACGCTGCAGCGTGAAGTAGATCATGTACTTCCGAGCCTTGCGGTCGTAGATGGTCTGTGGCGCCCACACCCAGTAGGCATCACCAAAGTTCTTGCTCCAGTCCTTCGCGAGGTTGATCTTAGCATGCATCCAGTTCACTAGGTCCTTCGACTTCAGCAGCACAATGCCCGGATTTGCGCCCCAGCCCTGTTTCGGGTCGTAGGTATGCATGTCTGTCGCCACGATATAGTAGTAGCCATCCTCACCGCGCAGGATATGCGGGTCGCGTATGCCACCGCTCTCGCTGATGCTGTCACTGGCTATAATGGGCCTGTTCCCGTTCAGCGCATACCAGTTCTGTGCGTCCTCGCTCACCGCGAAGCGCAGTTGCTCCATCAGGTTCTGATCGCCCCCTCCCTCGAAATAGGCGAAAAGGTAGCCGGCGGCCTCACCCCCTACCCCTCTCCGACTGGCGAGGGGAGTAGTTACTTGTGCCGAAGCCTGTAAGGATATTGCCATCAGGAATAGGATTGTCAGTTTCTTCATTGTTCTATAATTTCGTTTTAATTGTTCCTATTTATCTTACCGTTTCTTGCTCAGTCCCTCCTGCGTTAGCGGTACTGCGCGGATAGTACCGTCGCTGTTGAAGTGAAGGTACTCGGCACAGACGCTGCGGCGACAGTCACCACCGGGGGCACCGTCGAGAGCGTAACTACCATCGTGATAGATGTAGTACCACTTCTTTTTGAACTGTATGACGGATGGATGAATCGTAAAGCCGTGGTTGGCCGAGGTGCTGACGAAGCCGCCGTAGGTCCAGGGGCCTTCGATGGTGGGAGCCGTCGAATAGGCCATCTGCTCGGACTGCACGCCAGGGGCATCCGAGGCATAGACGTTGTAGTAGAGTTTGCCGCGTTTGAAGAGCCATGGGCCCTCGCTGTAGTTGCGCAACGGCACTTTTTTTATAGGGCCGTCCAGTTCGCACATATTTTTCTTCAGTTTCACCATATAGCAGTCGCCGTTGCCCCACGCCATCCACGGCGTGCCGTCGTCGTCGATGAGCACGGTGGGGTCGATGTCGGTATTGCGGCGGTGCGAGTCGGGTGTCATGTCATCGGTGATAAGCGGCGTGCCGTCCTTACGGGCTGGACGGAAGGGTCCGAGGGGTGAGTCACTGACAGCCACATCGATGGCATGGCGACGGTTGTCCTTGTGATCGAGCGTCACGTAGAAGTAGAACTTGCCGTCGTGCTCCACCACTTGAGCCGCCCAAGCACCGTTGGGCACGGCATAGCTGAACACATCGGGGCGCAGCACCGTGCCGTGAGCTTGCCAGTGAATCATGTCAGTTGAGGAGTAGCACAGCCAGCCAGGCATGTTGAACCATCCACCCACATCGGCCTTGTCCTCGCCCACGTAGGCATAGACGGTGTTGTCCACCACGGTGAAGGCTGGATCGGCAGTAAAGGTGTCGGTGAAGAGCGGGTTCTGACCATCCACACGAGGCAGCGCCTCACCGCTAATCTCTAGGTTGCGGATGACTCCCCCGCGCACTTGCAGTGCATTGGGGAATCCTCCCGGGAAGCCGTGGCCTATCACCCACAGCGAACAATTGTGGCGCAGTGCCTTGCCTGGATAGGTCAGTGACGACGACGTTCCATCTACAGTGAGAGTTACGGTAGATTGGTCGCGCTTGCTGTCGTATTTCGATACCGCATCAACAGCATACCAGCGGTCAGCCTGCACCTCAGCACCAGCCCAAAGGCGATGTGCCTTCTCGTTACAGTCTGTCACTTCCACGAAGAAGCGGTGCTCTGTGTTGTCGTAGCCCAACGAGATGTCACTGTTGAGAGAATTCTTACCAATCAGATGGCTGGCCTTGCCTTCCTTGCACACGAATACCTGCTCGGTGCCCAGCGTGCCGCATTTCAGTTCGGCCTTCACACGCCACCAGTCCTGCATGTCTGTATAGGGCAGCGGGTGGTTGAAGTCCAGTTTGTACTCGCTGACATTGAGTGCCAACTCACCCTTCGTGGCATCCCAGTCCTTGAGGTTCCAGTCAGCCAGCGTATAGATCTTCTGCTGGGCCTGCGCTGTGAGCGCCAGCATCATAAGCAATAGTAAGAATAGTCGTCTCATGTTATTTCTCTACAAATGTGTTGAACGAATGGGCGGCTGCGCCGTCATTTGACAAGCAGTTTGCGGCCTTTCTTGACAACGATGGAACGATAGGATTTATCGACGCGTTGTCCGGCAAGATTATACAAGGGTCCTTCTTCAGCACCCCTCTCAAGGGCGACTTCAGGCACGGACGTCAGTTGTTCGAGAGGGTAGAAGTCCTGAGGCGTCGTCTGGCTTTGAGAGACGAAGTAAGCATGGTGCGCGGGATTGACAAAAGTGGCACCGTCTGCCGCGTTCCATTTCCATCCTGTTTCCTGCGCGTCCTCGTACAGCACGTAGTAGAAGTTGCCTCCGTACGTCAGCTGATCCTCGTCGGAACCTCGCAACTGATTGAACGCGTCGACCGCCTTCTTCCGCGTAGTGGGGACCATGACGTATGTACCAGGTTCGGCTTTCAGGAGCACCCCCTGGCCGGCAGGGAGAACAGATCCGGCTTGGTTGAACTCCCGGCTGACAACGATCGTGCCGTTATTCTCTTTTAAGGTGAAAGCCTGCATGCCTTCGGGGAGCAGGAAGCTCTGGTTGCTGTAATAGAAGGTCGTATAGCCGGATGCAGGCACTTGCACCGTGACAAATGGATTCTTGTAAGTGAGGGAGAAGCCTTGGAAGTTCAGCCACTGGTTGCTGCTGGTGACGTTGGCAGACAAGGTCATCTGATGGTCAGCGACGATGATGTCGCTGAGTGTCGTCTGCGCCTGGTCGCTTGTCAGCGTCTGTGCAGCACCGGCCATCGTCTCTTCGGTATTCAGCAAGACTTCATTCTTCTTAATATTCTGCAAGGTGGTCAGATTTCCCTTGACGGTGTTTTCTGCGGTGGCAGAGATGACAGGCAGCGATCCTGCACCATCGTTTCGGTAAAAAGCGTGGAACACCGCTTCGTATATGCCATTGGGAAGGTCGGTCTGAGTCTGCTGGAGTTCGAATGTCTGGTGCAGCACTTCGATGTCACCGTCGCCGAGGGTGGTTGGGACGTCCGTCCAGTCGGCCGTCGTCGCATTGCCCAGCATGTCGGCATTCGTAAACAAAGAAGTCGCGTCGACAGGCACGGTGAGGTCGCCGGCAGTAGCCAGCAGCAGTTGTCGCGTAGCCGCGCGCAATTCCGTCACCGATGCGCTCGCGTCACTATAGACCGAATACGCTTGCTGTAGCTCCGATGCATGATCCGTCTCCTTTCCTGATTCAAGAATGGCTTGCTGCAGCTTGAACAGCTGTTTCCGTTCTTTGTATTTGGCATAATTCCCATTGGTGATGTCACGCGTGGGAATGAAGGCCCAGTGGACATAGCCACGTCCATGGCTCGTCGTCAGCGGTCCGCCGTAGGCGTAGGCAAGGTCGAGACACGCCTTCTGGCTCTCGGACTTGAGCGTATAAACGATGCCCGAGGGAGAGTTCAGAGGTTGATAGACGAATGCGCCTTCGGCCATCGAACGGTCGCTCCAGACATTGCAGGCATCGGCCAGGCAACCCACATAGACATTCGGCTTATCGTACATGGAGACATACAACTTGTTGCCCGCCTGTCGCTGCACCTTGACGCGGTATTTCGAACTGAAAGTCGTGTCGCCTTTGGGCAGACGCTGAGCCAGCGATTGCGCGTTCCAGTCCATTCCATAAGTGACAAAAGCGTCGGCGTCGACATTGTACAGGAGAATCGACTCGGACGAAGTGATTTTTGTCACATCCTTGCCGGGCAAGGCCGGAGGGTTCCATCCGTCGGTCTGTCGCGGCTGAGCGATGGTCTGGCCGATGATGTCGTTGATTTCATCGGCAGACAGCGCATAGTTGTAGATCCGCAGGTCGTCGATGAAACCATCCATCAGTGGGACGTCTTCCAGTAGGTTGGCACCTACGCTGTTGACCACAGGACAAACATCCGACAGACGCACCGCCACAGGAGCGCTGGCCGCTTCCACACCGTCCACGTAGATGGCCACACTTTCTTCGCCGATGGTCAGCGCCACGTGGTGCCATCCTTCGGCCATGCTGCCGGCCTGCAACGTTTGCTCCGTCTCGCCGTTCTTCATCTGGAACACGATGCTTCCGCCAGCATTCAAGGACAGACTGGCATAGTGGTCGGCATCCGAGACGAAGTCAAACAGACAACTGTTCTTGGCGAACGCGCCGGAAGCAGCGCACACCCATACCGCATACGTAGCATCAGGAAGGCTGCAGGCCGCGACGGGCAGGCACAGATAGTTCGACACCCCGTCCAGCAGCAGCGCATTCTTGCCGGAACGATACTCCGTGGTCTGGGTGGCCAGGCTCGACGGGTCGCAGACCACGCCGTGCAGCTGGTTCTCGGTCATGTCACATGCCGACGACTCAAATTCGTAGCGCGCTACCAGTCCTTTCTCGTCGGCAAGGGAAGCGCTGACGGGAACAGACCGTGCAGAACGGTTCTGCGAATAGTCAACGCTTTGCACAGCATAATAATAAGTATGACGGGGACGTGCCGTGTTGTCCAGGAAACGGTTGGTCTGAATGCCCCTTCCTATGACGTCATACGCGATTTCCCCCCTCTCGTTCTTCTCGCCGCGAAGCACTACATACCCGTTGAAATCCTTGTCCTGGACATTGGCATCCCAGGAAAGAAGCACAGAATGGCTGCGCGGTGTGGCGACGAGGTTGACGGGTGTCTGCGGGGCATTCGTCTCGCAGGGGGCGTCAACGGGCAGGAATTTCCACAACTGATGATCCTCCGTTGCGCCGGCACACAGCGTCACGGCAGCATTGTTCGCCGTGCTTCCGCCGGTTGCTTCGAGATACAAACCCGACTGGTAGTTCCGGATTCTATAGTACCCGTCCCCTGCATATTCGAACGTCCAGCGCTGGTTCTCTGCTTTCGTCACAGGATAGACGCTGACCGTGCCGCCCACCTTGACCTGGAAGCCTCCCGTCTCCATGTTCATTTCGGCATTCCGGACGCTGTGGACATAGTAGCCCGTAAGGTCGCCCGCATTGTCCGACAGGTGCTCCAGCGTCCACTGCTGAAAGGCATAGCGCCTGTTGTCAAACAGCACGACGGCGGCCGAGTTGTTCGTTGATCCGCTTTGTATCGTCAGCAACTTCTGACTCTTCTTGTTGACGATGATGTAGTTGCCGTTGGTCAGCGGACACAGCGGCACGTCGGCACCCTCGCAGACCTGAACACTCCGCTCAGCGCTCTTCTGGAACGCATCGCCATACCGATAGCCACCCGGCAACGAAATGGCGTATGAATATGCGGGGCCGTAACCGTCAAAATAGACAGGTTTGTCTCTGCACACATATTCATAACTACAAGGAGAGGCCTGACGCTCGCTGGCACCGGCAAAAGCCATCATCCTGCCGTCCGGCAGACGGTAGACCGCCGCACCCGACCAGGCTGCGCGGTTCTCGCCATAGCCCAGACGCGCACCACCCTCGCTCGTGGCCAGGCAGAAATCGCCACGGCTCGGGCCTACGGTTCCCCACCAGATACCGTTCTCCATCCCATAGTTGGCACCGACGATACCCTCCATCACATTGTGCAGCTCATCGTTGGTCGCCACGTTGCCATCGGCCTTGATGTGCGTGTAGAAGTCGGCATAATGGTTGAAGTCGCCCGCCAACTGGTGCGTATTTCCTTCGTCCACGTAAGGCTTCATGTAGTCATACCACTCCGTCGCCCCGTCATTGTTACAGGTATTGCCGGCGCAGATGCGGATTCCCTCAAAGAACGGGTCTTCCTTCAGCAGTTTGGCCACAGCCTTGAAGTCGGCTTTTGTTCCCTGGTTGCTGGCTGTCACGTCCGGCTCGTTGAAGGGAGCGATGGAGACCACTTTCAGACCATAGTCCTGCACATATTTCAGTGTTGCCTTGATGACCTTGTACCAAGCCTCGGGGTGATGGGTATAAACATCGGTATTGATGTCAACAGGGTCGGAATTGAGAAGAAGCCCATCGGGATGAGTGAGCGAGATATGGCGCAGGCGTGCGTCCAGGAATTTCTTCTGCCGGTCGGACAGCGAGCCGTCGTCGTTGACCGCATCCATCACCTGAAACGAGATACGTCCATACGTCAGACGGTCGCGCCCGATGAAGTTGATGCCGCGCAGCACGTTGCCCTCGTCGTCCCAAGCCGTGTCCATGCCCCAGTGGATAAGGGTGGGCGTACCAGGGTCGGCAGCAGCGAAAGGAACTTTCACAGCCTGTCTGTTCCACGTATGAAGATACATGGAAGCATGAGGAACATCGGCAGTCCCTGAAGGATTCTGTGCACAGGCAAATGGGGCACACAAGAAGGCCCCCATCGTCAGGAGGCAAGTCAGACTTGTTTTCATCAGTATTCGTTTCATAAAACCATAAGTTTGTTAAGGTGGGGTCTATCAATTAGTTTTGCATTGCTTTTAGACTATTTTCGAACAGATTTATTAAATAATAGAACACACCTTTAAGATAATTGGCTGCAAAGTTAGCACGTATTTCGGAAAGTCACAAAAAAGCATACGATTATTAAAGATTTTTAATGCTACATCCGAATTTGATGCCCTCGTGGATTTTAATTTGTTATTGTTAGTTTTTGTTAGAGCGCCCTATTGTTCCAACAAGTTTGCGCCCGCATGAGACATGGCGGGGCGGCCCAGTCGGAATAACGGAATAACGAAAAAAGGCGGCCAATAACGAGAAGAATGCCTTAGAGCTGTCCGGCCTCTATCTGGCGCACGATGCGCTCTATCATGGCATCCTCGCCCTTTGGGTCGTACTCCTTCTTGAGGCTGGCCTTGAAGGTCCAGGCGAAGATCTGATAGAAGGTGGCGCGGGCAGGGCCGAGGAAGGCTTTGACAATCTCAAAGCTGGACTGGTTGCACTCGCGATCCACGAGTTTGATAAGAAGCTTGCCTTGTGAAAAGGTGAGCTTCTTCATTTCGGGCGTGTACTGCTTCTTGATCTCGCGCTCGACGGTTTTGATGTGTTCTTCCTTGGCTTCCTTCGTGGGCAGCGTCTCCAGCACCTCGTAGGTCTCGCACAGCATCAGGTTGACCTTCTTGGCCAACGGCAGCACGCGCTTGATGTTATAGACCATGCGGTCGAACTTGCGGCGCTCGCGCTCGTTCTTGAAGATGAGGGGCTTATAGACGGGCAGCTCTGGCATGAGATAGGTCCAGATGGTGTCGCCGTGCAGGGGGTCGTAGTAGGGATTCTTGTAGCGGTAGAACTGCAGGTTGACGAGCGACGGCATGTCGATGGGGTCCCGGGGCATGAGTTCGTCCTCGGAGAGGTCCTCCTGCGCACTCAGCGGGAATGCCAGGAGAAGGAAGAAAATGACGAATGACGAATGACGAATGAGGTTTACTCTTACCATTTGAAGGTAATTTGTATTCTTCATTCGTAACTCTTGAAGGGTCAAGCGAGCAAGCTCAAACGCTTCATTCGTTATAGACAAAATCTTATTCGTCATTCGTCACTCGTCATTCGTGAAGGAGCCGGTCAATGGCGGGTTGCATGTCCTTCTTCCAGTCGCCGCCGAGAGCGGTGATGACAAGGTGGTGGTCGGTGAGGACGAAGTAGGGTATGTCCTTAATGCTCCACAGCTTCACGATGGGTGTGCTCCACGACAGGCGATAGCAGCGCGTGGCGTAGGTGATGGAGTCGTAGCGGCAGCTGGCAGCATACTTCTCGGGGTCGGTGTCGAGGCTGATGCTGACGGCTTTGAGGCGCAGCGAGTCGGCGTTGTCGGCCGTCCGGCGCAGCGCCCTGCGGATGTAGTAGAAGGCATCCTGGCTGTCGCGCTTCCAGTTGGCCCAGAAGATGAAGAGGTGCGGTTGTCCGGCGGCGATGCGCAGCGTGTCTGCAGTGCCCAAGCCGTCGGGGGGCAGCACGATGTCCTTCAGCTGTTGCCCCACATGCAGGCGCGAGGGCCGTGTGGTGCGCTGCAGCGTGAGCTGTCGCTGCAGATAATTGCTGACGCGGCTGTCGGGGTTGTCGGCGATGTAGGCCTTCATGGCGTCGGTGAGCTGCTCCTGCGTGTCGTCGGTGTGTGCCACGCGGAAGTCGGTGAGCTCTTCATTCTCGCGGGTGCCCTCCACGCGTGTGGCGCGCAGCTGCCCGGCATCGCCCTTCATCTTCACAGCCTCGCCCGGCTCGGCGAAGACGACCTGTTCGCTCAGGTTGGGGTAGATGACATAGAACGTGGCCTCGCGCTCCAGGGGCACCGTCCAGTCGAACTCACCGTTGAGCACGTGCAGCGTGTCGATGCGGTCGAGGCCCCCGTCGGGGCTGTAGATGAAGAAGTCCGCCTGGCGCAGGTTCTTGAAGGAGCCGCTCAGGCGGAAGGTGGCGCTGTCCTGGCAGGCATAAAGCATTACGCATGGCAATAACCATGCGTAATACCTTATGGATGTCAGTAACTTCAGCATATTATTTTACCAAGCTGGAAATCAGCGCAGCATACTTCTCGAACTCCAAGTCCTTGGCAGCACGCGCGGCAAGGCTGGGGTTCTGCTGAATGGCACTGCGCAGCGCCTCTTCCACGGCTCCGCCGTCGCCCTGGCGTGCGGCGAGGACAGCCTTCAGATAGCTCGTGTAGGCATCAGCATTCTTGATATTGTTGAGCGTGCGTGTGGCAGCGGCATAGTCCTGATTCAGGATTTGTGCCAGCGCGGCGCTGTTGGTGTTGATGCCGGAGAGGTTGGCGGCAGCGGCAGCATAGTTGCCCTTGGCGAGGTTGAGGTTGCCCAGAATCTCACTGTAGCTGTTGGCGCCATTGCCCTTGGCGAGTGCAGCCTCAGCACCTTCCACATTGCCGTTGGCGAGTGCCAGCAGGGCCTCGTTGGTGGCCACCTCGGGGCTGCTGGGGTTCAGGCTCTTGGCCTTCTGCACATAGCTGGCGGCTGTGGCGAGGTCGCCACGCTGGTAGGCCAGGTTGGCGAGGTTGTTGAAGGCGCGTGCGTCGTTGCTGTACACCTGTGCGGCCTTCTCGTACCACTGCTGCTTCTGTGCGTTGTCGCCCTGCAGGTTAGCGCCGTAGAGCAGCTCCTCGATGCTGAGTTCCTGAGCGTCGGCCTGGAACTGTTCCTGAATCTGAGCATCACTGCGTCCGATGACGTCGTAGTTGGCGATGAGGCGTGCGCGACGCAGCTCGGGGAGGATACCCTTGGCAATCTCGTCGTACACGACGCTCATGTTGCGGATCTGCTGCTCGCGCTCGGCGGGGTCTTCGTACATGGAGAGCACGCGCAGGATGATGTCCTTATCCTGGATGGTGCTGGTGCTGACGAGCTGCTGGAAGCCGTCCCAGTCCTCAGCCGTGAACTTCGTATCGACATCGGCCTGCATCTTGTTCTGCTTCAGCTGGTCGCTGATGAACTTTGAAGAGGTGTCCTGACGCTTCTCAGCCAGCTTCTCGTTGAAGTCGTAGCGGCCTTCGGGCGAGGCGTAAGCGCTCACCTCGATGTTCTGCAGCTTCAGCGTCTCCTGATTGTCATTGATCTCCTTGAGAATCTTGGCGAAGTCCTGGATGCTGGTGGTCTTCAGCTCGCTGGCGCGGATGTTAGCCTGGTTCACCAGGTATTTGATCTGTGCCTCCTGCTTCTGGCTGATGATGCGCTGGTAGGCGTCGGGAGCGAGTGCGGGGTTGGCGCTGCCGAGGGTGTGACGCAGCAGGTCGCTGGTGGCGATGACGCCGTAGCCCACCTTCAGGTCGGGCAGGTTCACAACCTTCTTGCCCAGCTGGGCATCGAAGCGCAGGAAGAGGTCGCTCTGCTGCATCGCCTCCTGATAGGGGAAGGTGGCGCGCATCGTGTAGTTGCCGCCTGCCTTGTAGAGCACGGTGGTGCCGTTGCCCTGCACCTTCTCGCCCTGGAAGGTGGAGCTGGCCGATGTCACCTCGCCGCCCTCGTACTTCAGCACGGGGGTCACCGTGACCACGGCCTTCTTCTTCATATACTTCGCAGGAAATGTGGCGTTGATGGTTGCGGGGACCTCGCCGCCGACGGCCTCCAGAGGCGTGGGCGTAACGGTCACATTGTCGGCGCTCAGAGGGCCGAGTTTGCTGCACGATGTCAGCGTGAGAGCCGACGCAGCAGCGAGAGAGAGAAATGTTAACTTGCGCATTTGTCTTTTTAACTGTTTATGTGATTGGTGATTGTTCTGTTCAGTGTGCGAACACTAATTCGCGGCAAAGGTACAACGAATAAAGAGAATAACCGCAACCAAACCTCAAAAAACTTCCTAAAAAACAATAAATCCCCCTTTTCCACCCTCGCGCGCGTACCTATTCATTGCATGTTGCGCGGATGGTGCTGAAGGATTTCCTCGCGGAGGTGGTGGCGGTCGATGTTGAGATAGATCTCGGTGGTGCCGATGTCCTCGTGGCCGAGCATCTCCTGAATGGCACGCAGGTTGGCGCCGCCCTCCAACAGATGGGTGGCGAAGCTGTGGCGGAAGGTGTGGGGGCTGACGGTGGCACGGATGCCGGCGGCCTTGCAGAGTTCCTTGACGATGTGGAAGACGGTGATGCGGGAGAGGGGTGTGCCGCGGCGATGGCTGAGGAAGACATCGTCCTCGCTGCCAGGGCGGATGCGGATGTGCTGGCGGTCGGTGAACCAGAGCTCCAGCTCCTGGATGGCGCGTGGGGAGATGGGCACGAGGCGCTCTTTCTTGCCTTTGCCGTGGACGCGGATGAAGCCCTCGGGCAGGAAGAGGTCGCTCATCTTCAGATGGCAGAGCTCGCTGACGCGGAGGCCGCAGCTGTAGAGCGTCTCGAGGATGGCGCGGTCGCGCTGGCCCTCAGCCTTGGTCATGTCGATGGTGCTGATGAGCAGGTCTATCTCCTGCACGCTGAGCACATCGGGAAGATGATGGCCGCGCGAGGGTGAGTCGAGTAGCTCTGTGGGGTCGGCCTCCAGCTCCTTCTCCAAGACAAGGAACCTGTAGAACGCGTGCACGCCCGAGAGGATGCGGGAGACGCTGCGGGGCGAGATGCCGACGTCCATCAGCGTGGCCACGAAGGTCTGCAGCTGCTCCAGCGTGACGCTGCGAAAGTCGATGCCCTCGGCAGCGTAGTAGTCGAGGAGCTTCTGCAGGTCCTTGAGGTAGGCATCAAGGGTGTTGTCGGAGAAGCCGCGCTCGAGGCGCAGGTACTGGGTGTAGCGACGAAACAATGCAGAAGACCCACCCCCCTGTCCCTCACTCGTGGGGAGGGGAGTAGATACCACTGAAGATGATGGATGATTCATTTTTCTTCCGGTAATTACTCCTCTCCCTACAAGAGAAAGGCAGAGGGGTGGGTCCTCTTTTTATTTAACTTATTCCTCTTCCTTGATCTTGCGACCCATGATCAGGTATGCCGTGGGAGCGGCAATGAACATGGAGGTCAGGGTGCCGATGATGACACCGAGCATCATGGCGAATGCGAAGCTCTTGATGCTGGCACCGCCGAAGACGAAGATGAACAGCAGCACGATGAACGTGGAGACGGACGTGTTGATGGTACGCGTCAGGGTGGCGTTCAGCGACTGGTTGAACAGGAGCTGCTTGTCGCGCTTGGGATAGAGGCCCAGGTTCTCACGGATACGGTCGAAGACGACCACCTTATCGTTGATGGAGTAACCGATACAAGTCAGCAGAGCGCCGATGAACGTCTGGTCGATCTCGAGCGAGAAGGGCATCCAACCCCAGCAGGCGGAGAACATGCCGAGGATGAAGATGGTATCGACGGCGAGGGCCGTGATAGCACCCACGGAGAAGGCCACATTGCGGAAACGCACGAGTATATAGACGAAGATGACGATCAGCGCCAGGATGACGGAGATGATAGCACCGCGGGTGATGTCAGCAGCGATGGAAGGACCAACCTTCTGGGAGCTGATGATAGAACCACCGGCACGCTCATCACGGTTGATGAAGGTCTGCTCGTCGAGGTCTGCGCTCAACAGGCCACCCTGCTTGAGGACGTCGAAGAGCTTGCTTTCAATCTCGGTGTCCACTTCGCTGCCGTCCTCATCGATACGGTAGTTGGTGGAGATACGGATGGTCTTGCCCTCAGTACCCAGTGCGATGGCGCTGGTGTTGCTCTCGGGGAAGGCGTCGGCGAGGAGGCCGCGAACGGTCTCTGGCTGCACCTCGTTCTCGAAGAGAACCACGAAGTTGCGACCGCCGGTGAAGTCGATACTCTCGGAGAAGCCACGACCAATCCAGCTGCCGATAGCCAGCACAGCGATGGTGCCGAAGATGGCGCGGGACTTCTTGTAGCTACCCATGAAGTTGAAGTTGGTATCGGAGAGGAACTTGCGGCTGAGACCTGTTGTGAAGGTGAGGTCGAGCCACTTCTCCTTGCTCATCAGAGTGTCGAACACCACGCGCGTGAGATATACAGCGGTGAAGAAGGAGATGATGATACCGATGATGTACGTGGTGGCGAAGCCGCGGATAGGACCAGTACCGAAGTAGTAAAGGATGATACCCGTGAGGACGCTGGTCACGTTGGAGTCGATGATAGCGCTGAAGGCGTTGCTGTAGCCGGCCTGCATAGCCTGGCGCACAGCCTTACCGCTGCGCATCTCTTCCTTCGTGCGCTCGAAGATGAGCACGTTGGCATCGACGGCCATACCCAGCGTCAGCACCATACCGGCGATACCGCTCATGGTGAGCGCAGCCTGGAAGCTGGTGAGGATGCCGAGGGTGAAGAAGAGGTTGAAGAGCAGGGCGCAGTTGGCAACCATACCCGGGCGGAAGCCGTACATGCTGACCATGTAGAGCATCAGGGCGATGAAGGCGAGCACCATGCTCCAGAGGCCCTGGCGGATGGACTCCTGACCGAGCGAAGGACCAACAATCTCGTCGCTGACGATGTTGGCGGGAGCAGGCATCTTACCGGACTTCAGCACGTTGGCCAAGTCGCGGGTGTCTTCGGGAGTGAAGTGGCCGGTGATCTGGCTGTTACCACCCGTGATCTCGTTCTGCACGTTAGGTGCGCTATAGACATAGCCATCGAGGACGATGGCGATGGGACGGTGTACGTTGGCCTTCGTCAGCGCTGCCCAGCGACGGGCACCCTCGACATTCATCTGCATGCTGACGCAGGGACGACCCTGCTGGTCGAACTCATCCTTGGCATCGGTAACGACGTCGCCCTCCAGGGGAGCACGGCCGTTGCGCTCAGTGACCTTGATGGCATAGAGTTCGAAGACTTCATCGTTCTTATCGACACCCTTGACGCCCCAGAGGAGCTTCAGGTCGGCAGGCAGGACAGCCTTAGCCTCGGGGCTCTCGAAGAGGGCGTTGATGGCTTCCATGTCGCGCTTGCCGGCATAACCCACGACGCAGCCGTTCTCCTGGTTCAGCACCTGCAGGCGTGCCAACAGCGGGTGAGCCTTGAGGGCCTCCTCGGTAGCGGCAGCGGTGGATGCGGAAGCCTCAGCCTTGTCGCCCTTGGCGATAGCGGCGAGGGCATCGTCGGTGGCAGCAGCAGCGCTGTCAGCAGGGGCCTCGGCGACTTCGGCTGTTGCCTCGGGAGCCGTAGCTTTGGTGCTGTCAGAGGTCTCTACGCCAGCGGCAGCGAGCTTGCTGTCGAGCTGGATGAGATAGGGGACGGCTTCGCTGGTGGTGTAAGTCTCCCAGAACTCCAGATTAGCAGAACCCTGGAGAAGCTTACGCACGCGGTCGGGCTCCTTGATACCGGGGAGCTCCACCATAATGCGACCCTCCTGACCCTCAAGGGCCTGGATGTTGGGCTGCACAACGCCGAAGCGGTCGATACGTGTGCGGATGACGTTGAAGGAGTTGTCGATAGCGGCCTTCACCTCTTCACGCAGCACAGCCTCTACCTCGCGGTCGGTGCTCTTGGTGTTCACCTTGCCGCGCAACTGCTGCGTGGCGAAGAGCTCAGCGAGATTGCTGTTGGGAGCCAATGCCTTGTAGTCCTTGACGAAGAGAGAGATGAAATCGCCCTGACCCGCCTTGGCTTCTGCCTTGGCCTGTTCTACGGCTTGATTGAAGTTGGCATCTTCTTTGTGATCGGCAAGTGCCTTGACCACATCGGGCACACTGACTTCGAGGATGACGTTCATACCACCCTTGAGGTCCAGACCCAGACCGATACCCATCTCGCGGCACTCCTTGAGTGTCCAAACACCGAAATAAACGGGTTCGTTCGCGAGGGAGTCCAAGTAGTGCTGACCGGCAGCTTCGCCTTCAACGGCAGCAATCTTCTCGGCCTTGCCTTCATAGTGGCTCACCACCCATGAGAAGCTGAGGTAGAAGACGCATACCAGCGCAAGCAGGACAGCGAAAACTTTTACGAATCCTTTGTTTTGCATTTTGAATGAATTGTTTTTGATGTTATTTGTTGATTTTCGAGTCGTTTTCAGGGGGCTACAGGGGCGTTGTGCCCAAAATAGCGCGCAAATGTACGCTTTTTTTATGGAAGCGCGTAGCAGAAAACTCAAAAAAATGCGATTTGGGGTGCCTTTTCTATATTACAAGGTGTTTTTCGAGGCACTGAAAGGTCATTTTCGGTGCAAAACGGCGCGTACGGGGAAGTGGTCGGAACAGGTGATACTGTTGATAACCTCTGACTCGCTGCTCTTCCATGTCTGGCCATCGAAAAGGATATGGTCAATGCGCACGGGGAAGCCCTTCTCATGGAAGGTGAAGCCAAGACCGTTGCCGCTTTGGCGATAGGCACTGGTCAGGTGGCGCGTCAGCACGCGGTGGGCGTAGGACACGGGGGTGTCGTTGAAGTCGCCGCAGATAATCACGGGCCGCGGAAGCCACGCCTCCACGACAGCGGCGAGGCTGTCGGCCTGCGCGCCGCGCAAAGGGATAGCGTTGGAGAGCAGCTGCACGATAGGCGACAGCTCCTTGCTCAGCGAATCGCGCTCGTGCTTGCGCAGCGCCTCGCGATAGGCATCCTTCATCTTGGGAGACAGCAGGTTGCTCTGCAGATGTAAGCTTAGCAGCATCAGCGTGTCGGCATCGTACTGCAGCATCGCTCGCAGCGCATAACAGGGGTGCCCCTCCAGCGCCAGCGTGTCCACGTCGATGATGGGCAGACGCGAGTAGAGGCAGAACTCCTTGCGAAAGGCGAACTCATAGCCGTTTTTCGCCATTTCATCGGTGAAATCCCGTTTGTTGTGTGATTCCTGCAAACAGATGATATCGGCATCGCAATCAAGCAGATAGTTGCACACTATGCTGCTGCAGTCCTCCCCATTATTTTCGCCCCTGCCGAAGTTGTGGGTGTTATAGGTGAGGATGGAGAGGGCTGAATCCGCAGCACCACCACCTTTCCCGGAGATGTTCAGGGGAAGATAGTCACGCACGAAGCTGGCACAGGCCAAGAGGCCCACGATGGGAAGCCACACGCGACGCACCTTGAACACCAGCCAAAAGAGAACGAACAGCAGGTTGACACCCAGAAAAGCGGGAAAGGTCAGCGACAGCAAGGCCAGACGCGGATGCGCAGCAGGGCTGATGTAGGTGACCAGACAGCACGCCCACAGCAGCAGGATGGTGGCGATGTTGGCCCCCGTGAAGAGTTGCACGAAAAGGCTCTTGAGGACTTTCATCGGGCACTGGCATCAAAGAGTTTGCGTTTCTCCTCCTTCGAGAGGCTGTCGTAGCCGCCCTGCTTCACCTTGGCCAGGATGCGGTCGATTTCCTCGTCGCGCGCCTTCTGCTGACGGTTCCACTCCATGTCGTCGCTGTGTTTGAAGCTGCCCTTGTGCACCTCCATCTTGGGTTTGCGACGCTGTGCGAGATTGGTGCGCCACTGCGCGAACTTGCGCTTGATGCGAGTGATGATGCTGTCGCGGCGGCGATCGCCGTCGGTGACATCCTCGTAGCGGGTGAAGTAGTTGTCATAACCGCCGAAACCACCAAAGCCGTTGCCCGAGCCACCGTAGAAGCGGTCATGGTCGCCGGGGTGCTTGCGCCAGTACATAATCAGCGCCAAGCCAAAGAGCATACCACCCAAATGCGCCATGTGTGCAACGCCGTCGCCCGGATTGCCCAGCGCACTCAGCAGTTCGATGATGGCATAGCCGATGACAAACCACTTGGCCTTGATGGGGAAGGGGATGGGGATGATGAACATGCGCTCGTTGGGGAATGTCATCCCGAAGCTCAGCAGGATGCCATAGACGGCACCCGAGGCGCCCACCGTGGTCCAACGGTTGAGATAGGCTTCCATGGGCACGATGTAACCGTCGAGGTTGACGCTCTCATAAGTGTTCAAACCCTGATAGATGTATTGGATGTATTGCACACCTTCCTGCAGCAAACCGGCACCCACGCCGCACACGATATAATAGAAGAGGAAGCGCTGGGAACCCATCACACGCTCCATGATTCTGCCGAACATCCACACGGCGAACATATTAAAGAAGATATGCTCGAGGCTGCCATGCACGAACATGTAGGTGAAGAGCTGGTAGAGCTTGAAGTCGGAGGCCAGAAAGAAATGCAAACCCAGCAAGTCATCAAAATCGATGCCATAGCGCACGGCCACAACCTTGGCCATATACATGAGCAGATTGATAATGATGAGGTTCTTAGTGACGGGAGGCATATTCATCGTTGAGAGTTGAGAGTTTAAGCTAAACATGTGTTTGAGGCCGCAAAAGTAGGCATTTTTAGGCGCATTTAGGGCTAAAAAGCCATAAAAATGCAGAAAATGCTATCTTTTTTCATAAAAAACTTGGCGCGAATTGCAACTTTCTTTACATTTGCCCACACGAAACACACATTCACAGCGATTTCTTGTGATTTCAAATAATTAAATTCTTTTTTCTAACCCTTTTTAAAAATCATTCTTTATGAACAAGACTGAATTGACAAGCGCCATCGCCGCAAAAGCTGGCCTGACAAAAGTAGATGCCAAGAAGGCTCTCGATGCTACTATTGATGCTATCACCGCTGCCCTCAAGAAGGGTGACAAGGTTGCGCTCATCGGCTTCGGCACATTCGCTGTTGCTAAGCGTGAGGCACGTCAGGGCATCAACCCCCAGACAAAGCAGGTCATCAAGATTGCTGCTAAGAAGCAGGCTAAGTTCAAGGCTGGTGCTGAGCTCGATGCTGCTATCCAGTAACCGAACCTGTTAATTCGCTGTTTCCACAACCGGCACCTTCTCATGGAGGGTGTCGGTTTATGTTTCTCTGTAGTCCCACGCGCGCGAGCGTATGTGTGATTTAATGTGTCAGCAAGCGGCGTTTTTTGTCCTTCGATGGTGGTGGTGTCGCAAATAATGACTACCTTTGCGCCCAGAATCAGAAAACAAACAGATAAAGGTATGCAAATAGAAGCTAAACTGACCAACGCAATACAGGCAGCCATCAAGTCCCTCTACGGACAGGACGTGCCTGAGAAAATGGTGCAGCTGAGTGCCACGAAGAAGGAGTTCGAGGGGCATCTCACGCTCGTCGTGTTCCCCTTCCTGAAGATGAGCCGCAAGGCGCCCGAGGCCACGGCACAGGAGATAGGCGAATATCTCGTGGCGAACCTGCCCGATGTGGTGGCACGCTTCAATGTCATCAAAGGCTTCCTCAACATGGTCATCGCCGATGCCTGCTGGGTCAGCCTGCTCAGCGACATCCAGCAGGATGCCAGCTACGGCTTGAAGCCCGTGACAGCGGAGTCACCGCTCGTGATGATAGAGTACTCCTCTCCCAATACCAACAAGCCCCTGCACCTGGGCCACGTGCGCAACAACCTGCTCGGATGGGCGCTGGCAAAGGTCATGGAGGCCAACGGCAACCGTGTCGTGAAGACAAACATCGTCAACGACCGCGGCATCCACATCTGCAAGTCGATGCTGGCATGGCTGAAGTGGGGCAACGGCGCCACCCCCGAGAGCACGGGCAAGAAGGGCGACCACCTCATCGGCGACTACTACGTGGCCTTTGACAAGCATTTCCGTGCCGAACGCCAAGAACTGATGGATAAGTTCATGGCTGAAGGCATGGACGAGGAAGCCGCCAAAGAGCGTGCCGAGAAGGAAAGCCCGCTGATGCAGGAGGCTCGCGCCATGCTCGTCAAGTGGGAGCAAAACGACCCCGAGGTGCGCGCGCTGTGGAAGAAGATGAACGACTGGGTATATGCCGGCTTCGACGAGACCTACAAGGCACTCGGCGTGGGCTTCGACAAAATCTACTACGAGAGCCAGACCTATCTCGAAGGCAAGGAGAAGGTCATGGAAGGGCTCGAAAAAGGCTTTTTCTACCGCCGCGAGGACGGCTCGGTGTGGGCCGACCTGACCAAGGAAGGCCTCGACGAGAAGCTGCTGCTGCGCGCCGATGGCACCAGTGTCTATATGACGCAGGACATCGGCACCGCCAAGCTGCGCTTCCAGGACTTCCCCATCGACAAGATGATCTATGTCGTGGGCAACGAGCAGAACTACCACTTCCAGGTACTCAGCATCCTGCTTGACAAGCTGGGCTTCAAGTGGGGCAAGGACCTCGTGCATTTCTCCTACGGTATGGTGGAACTGCCCAACGGCAAGATGAAGTCACGCGAAGGCACTGTCGTGGATGCCGATGACCTCATCGCCAAGATGATTGAGGATGCCCGCGAGATGAGCAAGGATAAGGTGAACAAGCTCGACAACCTTACAGAGGCCGAAGCCCAGGAGATAGCACGCATCGTAGGCATGGGAGCCCTGAAGTACTTCATCCTCAAAGTCGATGCCCGCAAGAACATGCTCTTCAACCCCGAAGAAAGTATCGACTTCAACGGCAACACCGGCCCCTTCATTCAATATACCTACGCTCGCATTCGCAGCATTCTCAGAAAAACAACAGAAGCCCCCTCGGGGGCCGTAGGGGGGGCCACGCTCTCTCCGAAGGAAATCTCCCTCATCCAGCAGCTCGCCGCCTTCGGCGCCGCAGTGCAGCAGGCAGGCAGCGACTACAACGTCAGCGTCATCGCCAACTACTGCTATGACCTGGCCAAGGAGTTCAACGGCTTCTACCATGATTACCAGATCCTGAAGGAGCCCAACGAGCAGAAGCGCGCCGTCCGCCTCGCCCTCTGCGAAGCTGTCGCCAAGGTCATCAAGACCGGCATGGGACTGCTGGGCATCGAGGTGCCGGAGCGCATGTAGTCAAGGCCAGCATTGTCATTTGCCTCGCTCAAACATCATAACCAACCGAACTAACATACCTTCCATCAATGAAAACCGCAAACACAAAGCATCGCACCCCCCTTCAGGGGGCGTGGGGGCTTTCAACACTCCCCTTCAGGGGGCTTGGGGGCCTCCTCGTACTCTTCTTATCCCTCTTCTCCCCTGCTCAGGCGAATGATTATCTCGAGGTGCAGAGCCACTATTCCATTTATTCGTCTGGCCGCGACGCCATCCACGTGAAGGTGCCCATTTGGGCCTATGGCCGCATCAATAACTACTATCTGGCCGATTCCACAGCCCTCTGGTTCTCGCTCACCAGCAACGAAAAGGTGAAACAAGTGGCAGTCCAGCTTCGTGCCGACCGCCAGGGAAGTAATATTGATGATGATGGCAAGGGTAGTGGCGAGGTATTCGTTCATCCAGCCATGGGAACGATTGTCATCACCAACACCTACGATGGTGTGACACAACAAGTTAATGAGGGCGAAGGATGGACAAAGTTCCTGGTCAAGCAAGGCGCCGTCAACGACTGCTCACAACTCACCACCTTGGAGTTCGACTGGTATCCCCCCGAGCAGCTGAACGGCAAGCAGTTCAAGCTGGGGCTGTATCTGACCATCAACAAATACTCACCCAATGTGATGTTCGATGACAAGGAATTCGCCTTCCCCACCGTCTTCACCGGCGGCGACAACCTAGCGGCGCCTCAGCTCTATACGCCCTACCTCTACGTTATTAACGAGGAAGGCAACGCCGGTTTCGGGCTGGCCGCAGTCCCTTATGTCACCTTCCAGACTCCTGTCAGCTATGCCACATCTCTTGACCCCATGCGCCAGGTCAACACCTCCTCGCGCTCAGGCAGCATATTCGTCAATACCAGGGACACTGTGCAGCCAAACTTTACCGCTGATTTCATGGTCTATCGAGATGAGGCATTAGGCACTAAGAGCAAGGTCACCACCTCGCCCGTTGATGTGCCGGCCTACCACCGCATCTACGATCTTCAGGCCACCGAGCAGAAAGACGAGTCTGGCAGCCTCACCGGAGCCAACACCATCAGCTGGATGGTACGCTCTCCCTCGGCAAAGGACTTGGTGGAGAACGACTATTTTGAGGTTCAACGCGCATTCAAGAGCGACTACTCTGACGCACAAACGTTGGATGTCATCGCTATGCAACGCGGAGGCACAGGCGAGTACTCATACACCGATAACAGCCGCACAGAATGGAAAAACCGACGTACTGAAACAGACACCCTGAATGTCAATTATGAGGTGGCTGATGACAACTATATCTTGACCGATGCCGATGGCACCAAGCTCTACAGGATGAAGCTGAAGCTGACAGCCAACAACTGCATCATGCCAGCCCAGCCCGTCTATTACCGTGTGCGCCGTGCCTCATCCGCCGTATGGGGGTGGGACCACGAGTTCGCCGGCACCACCCAAGTCTATCGCCACAACTATCTGGCACCTCTGGCAACAAGCCAGGCAGAATATACACTCGACAACGACTTTGCCAATAACCGTAAGGTTCACTTCAACCTGAAAATCGAAAACGCTGATGTCACCTATCAACCCGTGCCCATAGAGGACTGCATTTTGGAGTATAAACTGAGCCGTTCCTTGTCCGACACGGCCACGATTGTATTCCGCGTGGCTGACACGCTCATGCACTCCGTCAAAATGATTCAGGCTCAGATATATCGCAAGAGCTCACCGCGCACTTTGGTTGACAGCTACACGCTACATGCAGGAGAAAACATCGTGAAAGTTCCTTTGGGCAACGAATTGACTTTCTTGATCACACCGCTCGACGGTGCCCTGTTCAAGAACAGCGAAACTCCTGTCTATACCAGTTTCTGGGAAATCAATGACGACAACTCCTACCAGTGGAGCGGCTACCGCATACATCTCGGTATCCGGAACAGCGAGACACTCCCCAACGGGAAGAAGAACTATGATTTGTCGTGGGTCGGCTACAACGGCGTACCCTTTGAACAGGAACATGCAGAAAAACGATGGGCTGAGGTGCAGGACAAAGTGAAACAGCAGCTCTACGCCTCCCTCTTCGGCACGATACAAGCTCCTGTGTTCGGCAAGTGCCTGTGGGACCGGACAGCAAAACTTATCCTGACGCGCCACCACGTGGAGACAGGAGAGAGTCTGGACATTATCGTTCCACAAGACAGCATACAGCGCCAAAGTGATGGTTCGTGGATGGCTCATGTCACCGACGTGGCGGCATCACCATGTACACATTATAAGTATAGTGTCCGAATAGATGAGAGTGATGCCGACCTGCACGTCAGCAACCCCATACAACTCCTTCCCATAGATATCGACGGCCCTGAGCTTTATTTCAACGAGGCAGCCCGCATACAGCAGTTCACGGCCTCTCAGGGTGCCACAGAGGGGACGCTCGTCAACAGCGTACGACTCACGTGGCAGGCATCGTCCACAGCAGTAGATGACTACGTGCTCTGCCGTGTTCAGAAAGGTTCCGACCAAGTGCCCGATACCTTGGTGGTAACCACCGATAACGCCTACACCGATAACGATGCCCTCCCCGGTGTACACTATGAATATACCGTCATCGCCCGTTATGCCTGCAATGGTATTGCCTCTGTTAACAGTGCCACAGCAGAGGGATGGCGCACTCCTTTGGGAAGAATAACCGGACATGTGATGCTCGCCGACAATAGTGGCCAAAAAGGGGTTACCGTAGCCCTGTCAAAGGATGGAGCAGTTATCCGGCAGATGACCACCGACGCTACAGGCGAATATGTATTTGAGGATGTGGAATATGACCTGCAAAGCGGAACATCCTTCATCATAACACCCACCGCCCAATACGGTCAGTTCAGCTACAACAACAGCAGTGCCGCCTCGGCCACCGTGGTTCTCGCGCGCGAGAACGCCCTCGTGACGAACCTTGATTTCGTGAATACACAAGCCTACCGCCTCACGGGTCGCGCACTCTACAAACAATCTACCATCCCAGTGGCTGATGCCCTCTTCCTGCTAAACGGTGACACCATTTGCCGTGGTGGACAGCCTGTGCGAACAGCCACCGACGGTAGCTTTGAACTGTTGGTGCCTCGTCAGCCTGTGACATTGCAGATAGCCAAGCAGCACCACGACTTCGAGGGGGAAGGAATGCTGGAGATTGATGGCAGCACGACCTTCACGCCTACTAAACCCATTGACGGCATACGCTTCTATGACCTCACGAAAGTGCGACTCATCGGACGTGTGGCCGGTGGCACGGCACAGCAAGCACTTAAGCGAGGGTTCGGACTTGGACGCAACAATCTGGGTGATGACCTGAAACTGGTGCTGATGCTGGAAGGCGACAACACGGCCCACATCGTTCATGATCCCGCAGATCTCACGCGTGATACCTTGATGCAGACGGTCGTCCAAAACGGCACCACAAGCACGTTGTTTGAACAGAAGCGCATCACCATCCACCCCGACCCCACAACAGGAGAATATGCCGCAGACCTCTTCCCCGTGAAATACAAGGTCGTTCAGGCCACGGCCAAGGGCTACGCCACGCTCTTCCCGACGGGTGTGGGCAGCGAGACCTTCGACCTCTCCAATGCTCCTCTTGTCCTTCACCACGACACGCTGGATACTATGACCATCACCTACAATGCTGTCTATGATCGCATTTACCGTGCTCCCATACAGGTGGCGATGACACAGGTTCAGTATGGCGTCGATTGTGCTGGTCTGGGCGAGAAGTCGTTAGAACTCTCTTCTATGACAGGCAAGGGTGACGACATCCCCGCGTACAGTGTGCAGGATGATGGCAGTGTCAACTATCTATTGAACTATCCCGTTTTCAGGGCAGGCCAGAAATATCAATTCACGCTCTCTGCCTTTGAAGACTACCGTTATAACAACTCGGTATCCGGGCGGCTCGACCGCGTCGCTCAACGCGGGGGAAATGTTATTGTACGCAATGGCATGGAAAGCGCCACACACCACCAGACATACGTGCTGGATAGCGAAGGCAAGAACAAAAATGTCTTTCTCGAAATAAAAGACATCGACTACGCCAACAGCGGTACGCATGCCCTGCGCACCGTCACTACCGCCTTGGAGGTGGATGGCAGCTATGTGGAGGCCGGCGGTTTCCAAGCTTTTATCTACGGTTTCAAGTTAGAACCCAATGACCTTCACTCCACAGATGCCGATGTCGTACTCCTCGACGTCGTTCGCGACCCGGGAGGTATGAATAGTAGCGCATGGTTGGAATCCGGCACCACCTATAAGTATGCTTATAAAGAAAGCTATCATTGGGAAGCTGGTTTGAATATTGAGCCCAAATACGGATTGAATGTGACGCAGGACATAGGTCTCGTGACAGCGCCCTTGGGCGCAGGCTCCTATATCGGCAGCACTTACAATACGAGCAAGCAACTCAGCCTAACCATTCCCATTGTGCATGAGTGGAAATGGGGATATACCTATTCCTATGACTTCACAACCACCGACCGCATCAGCACTTCATCGTCTTATTCCAACGTCGGACGGAATGCCGACGTCTTCCTGGGTACTACGACGAGTATGTTGAGCGGTAAGGTGCAGAGTGTCAGCCTCATCAGCGACAGTCTGTGGCAAGCACGCCAGCCGGCCTACCGCGCCGGTACGCTCAAGCTGCTGGCACAGGGCACCGGCGCCGACGGCCATAGGTACTACCTTGTTAAGGGACAGAAGGTGGCACTGGGCACCCGCATCGACAACACCTTTGTCTATACGCAGGCATATATTCTGAACACCCTTATCCCCAACCTGGCCAAGGAGAGGCAGGATAAATTGGAAGTCTTTGCCGATTCGGTAGCAGCCCAGCAGGCGGCCGATGCTCGCAATGAGGCTGTCTATTGGGAAGTGACATCTGATCATGTCAGCCTACGCGATACGCTGAAGGCAGAAAGCTACAAGATGGTGGTGCCGCAGAAGACCGACAAGGTGTTCACCAACGAGATAGCTGCGCTCGACAATATGATCTTCAAGTGGCTCACTATCCTCTATCAGAACGAGAAGGAGAAGGTGATAGCACGCATGTCGGGTCAGAAGTTGGGAACCTGGTCTGTGAGTGGCGGCACGAGTATCACGCATTCCGACTCTTATACTGCAACAGCGGGTTACAATGAGATGCCGCAGGGTTGGGGTCTCGTTCAGTATGAGGCCCAGTCGTTTGGCGTTGACGCCGGCAAGCAACTCCTTTCACAACTGTCAGAGATTTGTGAATTTTGGAGTGAGCGCGGAGATCAGAGAATCGGTTCTTCGGTGAGCAAGGTGTTGGAGCAGTATCTCAATGACAAGCTGTTCGACGAGAACTTCAATTTAGTGAATCAGAAAGAGCCGAAATCTCCCTTGGAGCTGGGCACCGTCAGCAATGTGTCGAAATGGTCATGCAGCATTATTCCTGTCTTAAGTTACGACTCCGACGACAACCTCAGTAAGGATAAGACCATTTCGCGAAAGACAGGTTTCACCATCACCCCTGATCCGCATGGTGACATGACCATCAGTGTCTATCGTTCCCGAACTGACCAGGTGTGGAAATCAGCCACTGACAATATCCGCGACAATGTGGACATCATGAATGACGAAGACCTGCTTTATGGCAGCTATGTCTTCTTCACCGAGGAAGGCACCACCTATTGTCCCCATGAGGCTGAGGAGCGCACCCTGTTCTACAATAAAGGTACGCTGTTGAACAACGATACGCGCTATGCTACCAAACCCGAGATGACAGCAGACACCTACGAGCAGGTCAATGTTCCCGCCGACAAAGCCGCCATCTTCCACCTGACACTGATGAACAATGGTCAGGAGGAATCCGGCAAGGCTGCCGACGGTGAGTTTATGATGCTCTCGTTGGCTAATGGAAATGCCAATGGAGCCGTACTGACCATTGACGGCCAGAATCTGGCTGCTGGCTATCCACTATACATCAAAACCGGTGAAGCCTTGGAGAAGACACTGATGGTGGCGCGCGGTATTGCCGATGACTACGATGACATTGAGCTCCTTCTCTCCCTCGATGATTGCCCCAAAATATATACCACGTTGAAATTGTCGGTCCACTACCTGCCCGTCAGCTGCGATGTAGCCATCACACAACCTCGCGACAAATGGATCATGAACACCCTGTCATCACAAGATTCCATTGGCTATTACCTGCCTGTCACCATCGACGGGTTCGACGTGAACCACAAGAACTTCGACCACATAGAGTTCCAGTATAAGCTCACCACAGAGAATGAAGATGCATGGGTGAATCAGTGTTCGTTCTTTGCCAACGACTCCCTCTACGCTTTAGCCACGGGCAACAAGGCCATGATAGAGAACGGTCGCATCGCTCCGTTCCGCTTCTACGGTCATGGTGACCCCAAGGAACTCAACTACGATTTGCGTGCCGTCTCCTTCTGCCGCCACGGTTCCGGCTTCGTCAGCAAGTCATCTGCCATCGTCAGCGGCACCAAGGACACACGTCCGCCCGTGCTGTTTGGTAAGCCGCAACCCGCCGACGGAATCTTGACACTTTCGAATGACATCCGTCTGCGCTTCTCGGAAGCCATAGCAGGCAACTGGCTGGATGAGGACAACAACTTCCAGTTGCAGGGCGTCACCAACTCAACAGGCATCACATCATCATCGTCGCTCTTCTTCCCTGGTACGGAAAGTCAGTATGCCTCCTCGGAGGCGCTGCGCGGATTAGCGATTACGGACCTGACCGTGGACATGATGATCCGACCGGCAGAGACCGGAAGGGAGATGACACTCTTTGCTCACGGCGACGACCTCTGTTCGCTGGAGTTCGCGCTTACTGCAGACCAACGTCTGCAAGCAATCTTGAAGGAAGAAGACAAGACACCTGTTGTCCTTCGCTCAAAGCCTATGTCAACGCTCTCCACAACGGATTTCACCCGTGTGATGATGGTTTACAACTTTGACGATAATGCCATCAGATTCTATGCCGGAACGAGCGATATAACAGAAAATCCACAAGTGCACCCCTGGATGTTGCAGAATATGGCAAATCCCATTGTCATCGGCAATAGCCTGGATGGCACGAATCCCTTCCACGGCAACATGACGGAGGTGCGTATCTGGACCAAGCCATTGACTCCGGATGAGATTGCAAACACCCACCTGCGACGGTTGACGGGGTATGAATATGAACTGATGGACTACTATCCGATGAACGAGGGTAGTGGCACGATAGTGGCAGACATGGCGTCAGGTGCTTCGCTTACCTGCAGAGAGCTGAACTGGAACAATCCACAGGGCATCTCGCTCGTCCTCGATGGTGAACAAGCACTCCTGCAGCCCGAACGCATCTCGCGTACAGCGGCCGATGACTACACACTGATGTTTTGGCTGCGTTCGACAAATTCACCCACAGATTCGGTAGCACTTTTCACCACCTATATGGGCGACTCGATAACTATGCAGTTGGGTATTGAAGCAGAGCGCCTTGTCTTCCGGCAGGATGATGTGCGCGTCAGCAGTGTTGCAAATGTCACTAATGGACAGTGGCACCACCTGACACTCACCATCAGCAAGACCTACAACACGGGTAATCTCTATCTCAATGGTGAACTCCTGCAGACCTTTGCCGTGAACAGTCTCAGAGGACTGACAGGCTCACGCATGGCGCTGGGCGGCGGACTAAAAGGCAATATCGATGACTTCTGCCTCTTTGAGCAGGCCCTCCCGTCAGCTCTTGTGCGCGAGTTTGACAGCGTGACACCTAATGGCGATGAGATGGGACTCACAGCGCTGCTCACCTTCTCAGAGATGCGGCGCAACCAAAACAATATTCCGGAACTTGTCTTCTCCGTCACAGACCAGCGCATCTTCCGGGATGCCGAGGGGAAGAGAGTGAAAAAAGACGTACCCCTGATGATTGGCATCGATGAGACCCATGCAGACAAGAAGAACTATGCCCCCGTGCGCGACCGGGGACAGCTGTCCAATCTCAACTTCACATGGACCTACCACGACGAGGAACTCCTCATCAACCTCAAGATGCAAGACAGGGAAATCAACAAACGCACACTTTATCTCACCGTGCGTGATGTGGAAGACCTCAACGGCAACCGCTTGGCTTCGCCGGCCACATGGACTGTCTATGCCGACCTCAACAGCATTACCTGGCAGACGCGAAGACACGCGGTGACCATCAACAACAACCAGGAGGACTACTCCTTCAAGATGGACATCTGCAACACCACAGGCATGACACGCCAGTACACCATCAACAACCTGCCGACGTGGCTTACTGTGACACCTGCTCAAGGCACCTTGGAAGCTGAGGAGGAGACCAGCGTCACCTTCACCGTCAAGAAAGGACTCATGCCGCGTCTGTACAACACCGTCGTCTATCTCACCGATGATTTGGATCTCTCCGAGTCGCTGAGCTTAGACATCGACGTGAAGAACGAATGCCCTTGGGGGCAGATAGACACCCGCCTCTATGAGAGCAACATGTCCCTGCGCGCACAAGTGTTCATCGATAAGGACGGCACAGAGATGATTGACACCGATGCAAAAGACATCGTGGGAATCACCATGAACGGCGAACTCGTAGGCACGGGCACCGTTAGCAGCGAAGACCTCACACGCGGATTTGTCTATATCACCGTCTATGGCAAGCAGTCGTTCAATGGCAAGCTGCTGACCGCATGGCTGTGGCGCTCTTCTACAGGCAAGACGATGAGGCTCGCCACCGAGGAACCGCTGCGATTCAATAATGGCGGCACACTGGGCTGTCCGCCGTCACAGCCACTGCGCCTCACAGCCACAGAAGGCGTCATGCAGACCATCCATCTCGACAAAGGGTGGACATGGACATCATTCTTCGTGAAGCCGCAGGCGCAGGGCGTCATCAACAACGTCTTGTTCAGCAGTGATGAGTTCACGCCAAATGATGAGATCAAGAGTCCTGCCGACAACACCTTCTGCCGCTTAGACGGGAATTCATCGATATGGCTAGGTTCCTTGACACGGTTCAACCAATATCATATCTATCTGTTCCACACGGCTAAGGAGCAGACCATCTATGTCGATGGCACCACACTCGATGCCGAGTCAGACCGCACCGTTCAGCTCCGCCACGGCTGGAACGCCCTGCCCTATCTCCATGACAGCAATCTCTCGCTGCGCGATGCACTCGCCCCGTACTATTCCTACGCGTCCGAAGGTGATATCGTGAAGAGCCACGATGAGTTTGCCGTGTTCTCGGCCAACCATCGATGGGAAGGCAACCTCACCTTCATGCAGCCCGGCAGAGGATACATGCTCTATCGCCAGGCCACAAGCGATGCCACACTGACCTATACCGCCAAAGTGAATAAGGCTCCTCAGCGGTCCAATGACGCACAGCTCCGCGCGCCGCTCTTCACCAATCCGCGCGCCGCTACCACCATGACCCTCATTGCCAAGGTGCCCCTTTCGCCAGATGCAGAGGGTGCAGAGGAAGCACAGCCGCTCTGCGCCTACATCGGCGACGAACTAGTGGGCATGGCACAGCCGCAGGTCGTGGACGGCGACACGCTCCTATTCATCAGCATCCAGAGCGATGCCGCGGGCGAACTCCGCTTCGAGCGCGAAGGCTTGAAGCTGAAGGCTGGTGGACAGCGCGTCACCTACTCCGACGACAAGCATCTCGGGACACTCACTGCACCTATATTGCTAACGGTTGATGAAGCACAAAGCGAGAAAACAGAAAAGCGACTCATCAACAACCACATATACATCTTCCATGATGGAAAAGTATATAACACCCAGGGCGCTGCCGTCAACACACCCACAAAAGCAGGAGCCCCTCTCCCATCCATTAAGAAAACATCCTCTCCATCATCCAACGAATGATAGTCACAATGAAACATTCTTCTTTCTACACCCTGTCCATCTTCTGCCTCTCGCTGTGGGCGATGAGCTGTGGGAGCGACGATGAGCCACAGCCCACACAGCCTGCCGCCACCACCCAGCAGGAGAACATCGTCGGCAATGCCGCCCAACCCCATTGGTCCCTGCCCGAAGATATTGACATGACGAGCTCCATGACTGCCGTCGTCAGCGTTGATCTCCTGCTCACCTATCCCCAGCAGGTGGCAGATTTCTGCAGCCAGACAGGCAATGACCGGATTGCGGACGAGGCCGACCGCCTCGCGGCATTCTCCGGCGAGACGTGTGTCGGAGTAGCGCAATACACCGATGGACTGTACTTTCTCTATGTGACACGTCCCCCTGTCTCACAACCCCTCACCCTTCACTATTACTCTGCCAAGCTGCACAATATCTTCGTGGCAGAGAACGTCTGCACCTTTGAGCCGGACGCCACCAAAGGCGCGGTCTCGGAACCGCTGACGCCCGCCTTCCGCTTGAAGGATAACAACTAAGTATAATGACAAGAAACAATTTATGGCAAATCAACCAATAGCACAGGAAACTACTCCCTCTCCCCTCTTTGCAAGAGAGGGGGCGGGGGTGAGGCTGGGGGGTGAGGCCCTCTGCGTCGATGCCGCCTGCTCCGGCAACCCCGGTCCTATGGAGTATCGGGGTATTCACCTGCCGTCGGGCAAGGAAGTGTTTCACTTCGGCCCCGTACACGGCACCAACAACATCGGGGAATTCCTGGCCATCGTCCACGCGATGGCGCTGATGAAGCAGAAGGGCCTGTCGATGCCCGTCTATAGCGACAGCCGCACAGCCATCATCTGGGTCAACAAGCGCAAGGCGAAGACCACACTTGCCCCCACCCCCGAGAACCAGCCGCTCCTGCAGCTCGTGGCACGCGCCGAGGCGTGGCTCCAGCAAAACGGCATCCCCTACCCTCTCCTGAAATGGGAAACCGAGCAATGGGGCGAAATCCCCGCCGACTTCGGCCGCAAATAACCGCCACCACTCCCTCGGTTTCAACCGAGGGCCAAACCCCAAACCGCAATGAACAAAAAACTAACCACCCTCCTCCTCACCCTCACTGCCTGCCTCGCACTCAGCGCGCAGAACTACTTCACTGTCGTCATCTTCTCCGACCCCCATCTGGCTTTGACGGGGCACGACGGCACCAGCATCGAGCAGATGCAGACCTATGTCAATAACATCTGCGGCATGGGGCGCCCAGGCGGCAAGCGCATCATCTTCCCCGCAGCGCCCGACTACGTGCCCACGGCCGACCTCGTCATGTGTCTGGGCGATATGGACGGCGACAGCAAGGATGACCACAACGACTTCGAGACCGTCATGGGCGGCTTCGGCAACGCAGGCATCCCCTTCATCACGATGGCGGGTAACCACGACTACGTCCCCGACTACTGGACGGGCGACAACGGCGACGAGGGCCACACGGGTGGCGACAGCGGTGGCGTCGCCGACGACGCAACCACCAAGCACACCGTTGACCATTTCAAGGAATGGTCAGCACAGTTGGGCTGCGAGGATGTGTACACCTTCTCGGACGGCAGCGGCCATCGTCAGCCAGACTGCTTCACCTTCCGCTTCCGCGGCGTGCGCTTCTACTGCGGACAGACCTATTGGTTCCAGAAAGGCTATACAGTCAATAAGATTATGGGCTATGTCACGGGCCTCGATAAGATGTATGCCCCCGATGCCCTCATCAACACCTTGGAGTCCTTCGCACGCGAGCATGCCAGCGAACCCTCCATCTGGACACAGCACTACCCCTTCCTTGCCGGCAGCGACTGCGACCGCTGGTGGCTCGATCAAAGCGACGTAGGGCGCTATATCAAGACCACTGACTGGTCGGAGTATGGCACCAACGACGACCTCGGCAAATGGACCGACGATGCCAATGCCCGTGCATTCGCCACAAAGAAAAAGGATAAGCTCGCCAGCATCATCAACCTCACCAAGAACCCCATCCACTTCTCCGGCCACACCCACCGCTGGGCGTACAACGAGTACAACGGCGTGCGCGACTACACCGTCTCCTCGACAGGCTACAGCGAGACGCCTGGAGCCGCCTACGTGGTACTCTGCCAGGAGGGTGTCGGCACCATCCAGGTACTGAAGACACAGTTCAACACCAACACGCCGCATGTCGAGGGACAGCTGGGCTACCTCGAGAACGTCTTTCACAGCCAGTTCCTCTGTGCCGGCAACGCCTGGGGCACGCAAGCCTCCCTCGGCGACGTAGCACTCCCCCTCTACTTTGAGCAACTGCCCAACGGCACCTACACCATCGACACCGGCATCAACAACGGCGGCGACAGCCACTATCTCGGATGGAGCGAGCTGTACTGCGACCAGCCCGCCGTGGGTTGGACACTGGAGGAGACCAGCGCCGGCAGCGGCACCTATCTCCTCACCACCGACAACAAAAACTACCTCTATGGCGCCACGAAGAACAAAGGCCTCACCAAGAACGCCACTTCAACCGTGAAGACCAACCAGCACGCCCAATGGCGGCGCCTCACCCACGCTCAGATGCTGGAGCGCTTCGCCGCAGCCTCACCAGCCAACCCCGTAGATGCCAGCTTCCTCATCGCCTGCCCCGACTTCGGGCGCAACGACACCCGCTTTGGCGCATGGGACGGCGGACCCGTGCTGGGAGGCCCCGATGCCAGCTCGTCGGGCGCGAACCAGTGTGCAGAACGCTGGAACCTTAACTTCGACGTCAACCAGATCATAGCAGGCGTGCCCAACGGCGTCTATCGCCTCACCTGCCAAGGCTTCTATCGCGCTGGCGGCACAGGCACCACAGCCACCGACCGCAACGCCTACCTCTATGCCAACGACGTAGAGACCCCCCTCATGAACATCCTCGACGGCGGCAAGCGCACCAGCGGCAGCGGCTACACCACGAAAGCCGGCAACGTCTATGTCCCCAACACGATGGCCGACGCCAGCACCGCCTTCACGGCCAACGGCTACACCGCCAACGAGCTCCTCGTCACCGTCACCGACAATCGCCTGCGCCTCGGCATCCGCAAGAGCACCCTCATCGGCAACGACTGGACCATCTTCGACCGCTTCCGCCTCACCTACCTCGGCACCAAGGACGTGTATGACGGCATAGACGCCATCCCCCTCAACTCTCCGCCCTCAACCCTCAACCCCGCGAGTCCCACTCAGCCCCGCGAACACAGCGAGCACAGTTGCTACGACCTCGCCGGCCGCCGCATCACCCCTCACCCCTCAGCCCTCAACCTTCAACTCCCCCACGGCATCTACATCCTCAACGGGAAAAAGATTGTAAGATAAGCTGCCCCCCCACTCCGCAACCCTTAGGACTATTTTTCCCATCCCTACACGAAAGACACTACTAGTCCCTCGCCTGACCCTCTATAGAGGGTACGCGCAGACACTGTAGAGACTACGGCGAGGGACTATAGAGGGTACATTATTTTGTTGTTCACTTCATGTTTTTTACATCTATGAAACGGAAGACTCTATTTGATGATTGCTTTCTTGCCGTTGTTGATATACACGCCTTGCTTGGCGGGTTTAGCCAACAGACGGCGTCCATCGAGGGTGTACCACAGTGAGTCGCCGCCAGTGGGCTGCTTGTTGGCAAGCTCTCTGATACCGGTGGGGGCACAGCCGTCCTCACCATTATAAATATATACTGATGATGCAGCGAGGTTGAGCGTCAACGGCGTGTCTATGTCAATAGGCGTTCCGGTGGTCAGTCCGCTGAGGGCGCTCTGCGTGAAGGCATCGGAGAGTGTGATGGTGGTGTGGATGTATTCCGGTATCTCGAGAGCTTCGCGCAGTGTGGTGGTGAACGTCTGTGCCGAAGCCGCCGGATTGCGTAGTGCCAAGGTGGCCTTTCTGCCGTTCCAGGATGCCCAACCATAGACGTTGGCACGGCTGCCGTCCCACGGGTTTCCTCCTACCCAATGCACGTCGGGCAACACATCCTCCTGTGCCTTCTGCCAGCGTATGCACTCGGCCAGGTCGCCCCATAGTGCACCGCCATTGATGCTGTTCATCAGAGCGAAGTCGGCATAGACCTCCACCAGTTCGCTGCCGCAGGCAAAGGCGCAACGCATCTCGCGGAGAACATCGTTGTAGTTACGGCTCATGTTGGCTACACCGCCACCGTAGTTGGAGAGGATGAAGCCGTGGGTCATCATGGCATTGATGGGGCAGAGCGGTGAATTCTGCACGTAGTTCTGATAGACGAGTCTGTCGCGGTATGTGATCCACTGCTCGCGCGTGTTGCCCTGGTTGCCGGCTGTTCCCCAGTCGTTCTCCTGACGCCATACGGCATCGCTCACTTGGAACCAGAAGGGCGATGCCCATGTTCCCACGGTGGTGTTGAAGAACACGTCGGGCTTTACCTTGCGGAGCTCCTGCTCGATAGCGATGATACCTTCGGCATTTTCTTCGCCCGTGGCTCCTGGATCAGGTCCTACGGAGCTGAACTGAGCGCTGATCCCGTCGAACTTAAAGAAGTTGAAGTGGTAGTTGTTGAGCATAAAGCTGGTGCGGTTGAGGAATACCTCGTAGTAGGCGGGGTTGGAGAGTTGCATTCCACCTCGCGAGCTCCAGTAGTTGCGGCGGTAGTTGCCGCTGGTGCCGTAACCGCCCACGGGACCGAGCCAAGCACCAATCTGAGAGTTCATGGCCCATGCCTTATCGCTCAGCGGCTGGAAGCCATTGGGGAAGTTGGGGTTGAACTCCCAAGTGCCGTACTCATCCCATCCGTCGTCCCACATGAATGAGCCGATACCCACGCCGTAGGCGTCGTAGAGGTGAGTTTTCCACTGGTCGAGTACTTCGTCACATTGTGCCTCTGTGAAGTTACCGCTGTAGTCGGCACTGTTGTTACGGTCGATGTTCAGCTCGAACCACGAGTTGTACATCGGAAACGCACGCCAAGGCACGGCACGCTCGCGCTCGCTGTAGCAGAGGAATGAGCGGCGGGCCTGACCCGGAGCGATGAGACCAATGACGGCTCCCACCTTCCATGTCTTGCCGGCAGCCAGTGTCGTCTGTCGGCTCCACTCGCCCTTGAACTCAGTCTGTGTGGGTGCGGGCAGGTGGATATATTCGCTCTTGTTGTAGCTCAGGTTGATGTTGCCCGATGATGTGTTGTCCGAGCCGTTGGGGTTGAGGACAGCAAAATAGCGTATTGTGTAGCTGCCGGCCGCAGGCACGACAAATGAATAGACATTATCGGTCTTGGCAGTGCCTGAGAAACCGCTGTGGTAGTCTGAGACGACGATATTCCCGTCTTCATCCAATAGATCCACACCGGCGATGGTGAGGCCGTGATTGCCGGAGGCGTACATGAACTGCGCCGCGAACATTCCGCCGGCGCGGTTGAAGCGAACAGTCTTCTCCATCATCTTGATCCGATCAGAAGTGTAGCCCAGTTCATTGATGCGGGCAGGCACAACTGCTGGAGCGCTCCATGACGAAGTGTTCCATGTGTCGGTGCGAGCACCACCGACAGACAGCAACGGATAGCCAGTATCGTATGTGATGGCGATATTGCCAGATGAGGTTATCGTTTCTGTCTTCGTCTCACAGAGGTAGCGCAGTCGGAAATTACCAGCTGAGGGCACTGCGAAGCTGTATGTATTGTTGCTGTGCACTCCACCCGTGTAGCCTACGTGATAGTCAGAGGCCACCACTTCATCCTCGCCGTTCAGCAAATCCACGCCCACGATGTTCAGTCGGTGGCTGCCGCTGGAATAAGTGAGGGTAACGCTAAGTGTGCCGCCGGCACTGAAGGCTACTGCCTTCTCCTTCTTCACCACATTGGAGGCTGTGAAGCCAAGGTCGCTCACGCCTGCCGGAATTTCCGACATGACGCTCCATGTGCTTGATGTCCATGAGTCTGACAGGTTAGTATCGTCAGCACCATCAACCGCGGGCAGGATGTTGGCTTCCATGTTGCCATCGAACACCGGTTCTGGCGCAATGACTTGACAGCTCCAGGTGATGGTGCCGTTGCTGTTGAATGAGGCCTGTGCATCGGTCACGGTGTCGCGGAAGTAGCGCACGAGATAGAATCCAGGTTCGAGTATGTTGAGCGTATAGACGTTGTTGGACTTGGCGCCGCCAGTATAGCCCTTGTGGTAGTCGCTGGCCACCACGGTGCCGCTGAGGTTCACGATATCCACGCCTGTGATGTCCAGTCGGTGGTTTCCGCTCGTGTACTGGAATGTCACCGTCTGTGTGCCGCTTCCGAGGATGGCCAGATAGCCCTGCACACCGAGAACACCGCTGGCGGGCAAACCAAGGTTAAGGATACCCTGAGGTGTTTCCGTTCCAGGCTCCCAAGAGAAGGTGGAGCTTGTCCAGTTGCCATAGGCAAAGGGCTTCGTGTTTACGGCTCCCACGATGCTGTTCTTGCCCATCGGAGTTTCCAGTCCGGCGAAGATCTTGTCACTGGCGATGACGGCTCCACGCGTGTTGCCCACTACGGCTGGGGCCTGCGCGCTGCTATTGTTATCCACGGTGTAGTGCATGGGAATGATGGCATTCATGGCCACGTCGGACACTGCCGTCAGTTCCAACTCCGTGCGAAGGTAGTGGGAGCCGTCGCGCAGCACAGCACGCCATGTCAGCGCAAGGTTGCCATAGCTGTAGCTTGCTTCCACAGCTTTGCCGGGCAGCTTCAACGATGCCTTGGCGGCAGAGGCGTCGGGCGAAAGGGTAACCAGTTGCACATCGTTCAGCGTCATGGCAGAGGATGCCACCTCCGTACCGTTGCCGAGGCGGATGCTGAACAGCTCATTGCCGGGTTGTAGCCCCATCGCTTCGCATCCGCCAAAGGACAGCTGGCCGTCAGCGTGGATGAAAGTGGCAGAGAGCAGGTCGTTGGATAGCGTATAGGTGCTACCGCTAACCGATGAAGTGGCTATTCCCGCCTGTTGCTCCTGCGGGAAAATGACAGCCTGTCCCCATGCCTGCATGGCGACAAGAGCTACAATTAGAGTCAAAAGAATGTTTTTTTTCATCATATTATATTGGGCTAGTTTCTTTGTATAACGCTTTGTGCGGTGTGCGGTACTTTCGTGTTAAAAAAATTTATTTGCCGTTAGACCCACTCAGCTGCAAAGGTACACACTTTTTCAAGAAACTCTTATTTTTTTCGAAATAATTGCTCTAAGATGGTATAATTCTGTATTTGATGGTGCTTCTGGCTGCCGCTTATGAAGCGAAATAAAAAAAGGAGCCAAATGCGTATTTGGCTCCTGGAGGAATAAGGTTTTTTGGTCTTATCTGATGAACAGCAGCTCGCGGTACTTGGGCAGGGGCCAGAGGGCATCATCAACGATGAGTTCGAGTTTGTCTATCTGCCGGCGGATGGTGTCGAGCATCGGAGCGATGGTGTCGTGGTAGGCGATGGCCTTCGCGTGTTCGTCCGCAATCTTGTTGGCCACCTTGCGGGCGCTGACGAGCTCTTCCACTTGTGTTTCTATGCTGGCGGTGCGACGGGCAATCTCCTCGATGAGCTTCAGGTTGCGGGTGTTGAGCTCAGCGGCTTTCTCGGCGGGGAAGGCGGCGGTCATGCGCTCCACATTCTTCAGCAGGGAACTCTGATAGCTGGTGGCCACGGGGATGATGTGGTTCATCGAGAGGTCGCCGAGGACGCGGGCTTCAATCTGAATCTTCTTGGTGTAGGTCTCCCATTTCACCTCGTTGCGGGCTTCCAGCTCCTTCTTGGTCATCACGCCGAGGCTCTCGAAGAGCTGAATGCTGGCTGGATCCAGGTAGCGCTCGAAGATGACGGGGCAGGAGGTCTCTGTGTCGAGGCCGCGCTTGGCGGCTTCTGCCTTCCACTCGTCGCTGTAGCCGTTGCCGTCGAAGCGGATGGGCTTGCAGGTCTTGATATCCTCGCGCAGCACGTCGATGATGGCGTGGAATGTAGCGCTGTGACCGGTTCCGGCCAGTTTTTTCTCAAATTCGGGGATGCGGGCATCCACGCGCTTCTTGAAGTCCACCAGCGCCTCGGCCACGGCGGCGTTGAGCGTGAGCATGGCGCTGGCGCAGTTGGCCTCGGAGCCCACGGCGCGGAACTCAAAGCGGTTGCCGGTGAAGGCGAAGGGGCTGGTGCGGTTGCGGTCGGTGTTGTCGATGAGCAGTTCGGGAATCTCGGGGATGTCCATCTTCATGCCCTGCTTGCCGGCCATCGAGAGGATGTCATCCTTGTCGGCCTTCTCGATGTGGTCGAGCAGCTCGCTCACTTGGCGACCGAGGAACGAGGAGATGATGGCGGGTGGTGCCTCGTTGGCCCCGAGGCGGTGGGCATTGGTGGCCGACATGATGCTGGCCTTCAGCAGCCCGTTGTGGCGATACACGCCCATGAGTGTCTCCACGATGAACACGGCGAAGCGCAGGTTCTGCTCTGCTGTCTTGCCCGGAGCATGAAGCAGTACGCCGGTGTCGGTGGAGAGGCTCCAGTTGTTGTGCTTACCGGAGCCGTTGATGCCAGCAAAGGGTTTCTCGTGGAGCAGCACGCGGAAGCCATGCTTGCGGGCCACGCGCTTCATCACGGACATCAGCAGCATGTTGTGGTCCACGGCGAGGTTCGTCTCCTCAAAGATGGGTGCCAGCTCAAACTGGTTCGGAGCCACCTCGTTGTGGCGCGTCTTCACGGGGATGCCCAGCTCCAGCGCCGTGATCTCCAGCTCGCGCATGAAGGCTGCCACGCGCTCAGGAATCGAGCCGAAGTAGTGGTCGTCCATCTGCTGGTTCTTGGCCGAGTCGTGGCCCATGAGCGTGCGGCCTGTCAGCAACAGGTCTGGGCGTGCAGCGTAGAGCCCTTCGTCCACGAGGAAGTACTCCTGCTCCCAGCCCAGGTTGCTGGTGACCTTCTTCACGGCGGGGTCGAAGTAGTGGCACACCTCAGTGGCTGCTACGTTCACCGCTTTCAAGGCACGGAGTAGGGGAGCCTTGTAGTCCAGCGACTCGCCGCTATAGGATATGAACACGGTGGGGATGATGAGCGTATCATCAATGATGAAGACGGGGCTTGTGGGGTCCCATGCCGAGTAGCCGCGGGCCTCGAAGGTGCTCCTTATGCCTCCGGAGGGGAACGAAGAAGCGTCGGGTTCTTGCTGCACGAGCAACTTGCCCGAGAACTCCTCGATCATGCCGCCCTTGCCGTCGTGCTCGATGAAGCTGTCGTGCTTCTCGGCCGTGCCTTCGGTCAGGGGCTGGAACCAGTGGGTGTAATGCGTTACGCCATTCTCCTTGGCCCACTGCATCATGCCGGCAGCCACGGCTTCGGCCACCGTGCGGTCCAGCTGAGCGCCGTTGTCCATCACATCTTTCATTTTCTCATAGATATCCTTGGGCAGGTACTTGTACATCTTCTCGCGGTTGAAGACCTTCTTGCCGAAATACTCGCATGGTCTCTCACTCGGGGCTTTTACGTCGAGCGGCTTCTTCTTGAACGCCTCGCCGACAACCTGAAATCTCAATTCGTTTGCCATAATTGTGTTTGTTAAAGGGTGAATGAAATTTACTATTTAACTATTTACCATTTACGATTTATTTATGAATCAGCTATTTGCTGCCTACGCCTTCGAGAAAGCTGTTCACTCTCGCAGCCGTCTGCAAACCCGAGGCAATGGCTCTCACCACAAGCGAGGCACCGCTGGCGGCGTCGCCGCAGACGAAGACGTTCTCGGGGTATTCGGGATGCTGGGGCTTGAGGAAGCCCATGGCCAGGAGAACGAGGTCGGCCTTGATGATTTCGGGCTCACCGGCTTCGACCATGATGGGTCTTCCGCCTGCTGGATTGGGCTTCCAGTCGATGGGCTGCACGCAGACACCTGTGACGTGGCCATCGCCTTTCTCGTCGAGGAACTCGAGAGTGTTGATGTTCCAGCGGCGGGTGCAGCCTTCTTCGTGGCTGCTTGTCGTCTTCAGGATGACAGGCCAGTTGGGCCAAGGGGTAGCGGGGTTGTGTCCCACGGGCGGCTTGGGCATGATCTCGATCTGTGTCACGCTCGTGGCTCCCTGACGATGGGCTGTGCCGATGCAGTCGCTGCCTGTGTCGCCGCCACCGATGACGAGAACATCCTTGCCCTTGGCGGTGATGCGCTCTTCTTTAGAGAACTCCATGCCAGCGAGGACACGGTTCTGCTGCGACAGCAGTTCGAGGGCCAGGTGCACGCCCTTCAAAGAGCGGCCAGGAACGTTGAGGTCGCGGGCGGTGGGAGTGCCGGTGGCGAGGACGACGGCAGAGAAAGTGGCCCCCCCTACGGCCCCCGAGGGGGCTTCATTTGTTTTGCTCGCAAGGGTCACAGCTATCGTGTTCCCCTCGGGGGACGAAAGGGGGGCCACTTCTTGTCCGTAAACGAACTTCACGCCCTCCTGCTCCATCACCTCTATTCTGCGGTCGATGATCTTCTTGTTGAGTTTGAAGTTGGGAATGCCGTAGCGGAGGAGGCCTCCGGCGGCTTCGTTCTTCTCGAAGACGGTGACTTCGTAGCCCATGTAGTTGAGGGCTTGTGCGGCAGCAAGACCCGCCGGGCCGCTGCCGATGACGGCCACGCGCTTGCCGTTGCGCTCGGGATGCTCGATGGTGACATAGCCTTCGAGATAGGCGCGCTCCACGATGGCACATTCGTTCTCGCGGTTGGTGACAGCCTCGCCCGTGGTGAGGTAGAGCACGCACGCTTTCTCGCAGAGCGCCGGGCAGATGCGCCCTGTGAACTCGGGGAAGGGGTTGGTCTTCTTCAGGAGTTTGTAGGCCGTCTCCCATTCGCCGCGATAGAGCGCGTCGTTCCATTCCGGGTCTTTGTTGCCCAGCGGACACGCCCAGTGGCAGAAGGGCACGCCGCAGTCCATGCAGCGGGAGGCCTGCTCCTGGCGGTCGCGGGTATTGAGTGTCTGTTCCACCTCGCCGAAATCATGGATGCGATCATGTACAGGCCGATATCCAGCCTCCTTGCGAGGAACAGTCAGAAATGCTTTAGGATTTCCCATGTTTCCAATTGATAATTGATAATTGACAATTGATGATTAATAATCGCGCTGTACCCCTGCAATCTTTTCGCGGAGTCGGGCCATCTGCTCTTCCTGCAGCACGCGCTTGTACTCGATAGGTGTTACCTGGATGAAGTCCTCGAGGGTGCGGTGCCAGTCGTCGAGCATGCGTCCGGCAAGGGCAGAGCCCGTGTGTAGGTAATGCTGACGGATGAGTTCCAGCAGTTCCTTGCGCGAGACACCATCCTCGACCAGCGAGAGCTCCACCATGTCCATGTTACAGAAGTAGTCGAAGGTGTGGTCGGGGTCATAGACATACGCCAGACCGCCACTCATGCCGGCGGCGAAGTTGCGACCCGTCTTTCCGAGCACGACCACACGACCGCCCGTCATGTATTCGCAGCAGTGGTCGCCCGCGCCCTCGATGACGGCGATGGCACCAGAGTTACGCACACCGAAGCGCTCGCCCACACGGCCATTGACATACAGCTCGCCGCTGGTGGCTCCGTAGAGACCCGTGTTGCCGGCGATGATGTTGTCCTCGGCACGGAAATCGGCACTGATGCGAGCTGGTGGCAGGATGCTGATTCGACCGCCAGAGAGTCCCTTGCCAAAGTAGTCGTTGCACTCGCCTTCGAGCTTCAGGTTGAGGCCGCGCACGGCGAAGGCGCCGAACGACTGACCTGCGGAGCCCTTGAACTTGATGTTGATGGTGCCGTCGGGCAGACCGGCCTCGCCGTACTTCTTGGCAATCACGCCCGAGAGCATCGTGCCCACGGCGCGGTCGGTGTTCTTGATGGCGTAGTCAAGGTTCACTTCCTCCTGGTCGTCGATGGCATTCTGAGCGGCCTTGATCATCTCCTCGTCCTTCACGCCGCTGATTTTGGTGAACTCGCCGCGATCCCAGTAGAGGGGAACATCGGTGTCAGACTGATGGAGAAGGCGGGAGAAATCGATGGTAGCCCACTTCTCGACGGCAGAACCGTCGAGCGCACGAACTTCCAAAAGCTCTGTTCTACCGATGATATCCTTCAAATGCCTAACGCCGATTTCAGCGAGATACTCGCGCACCTGCTGGGCAAGGAAGGTGAAGTAGTTGACGACATACTCGGCACGCCCCATGAAGCGGGCACGGAGGCGCTCGTCCTGTGTGGCCACACCCACGGGACAGGTGTTGGTGTTGCATTTGCGCATCATCACACAGCCCAGAACGATGAGCGGCAGCGTGCCGAACGAGAACTCGTCAGCACCGAGCATGGCCATGATGATGACATCCTTGGCCGTCTTCAGCTGACCGTCGGTCTGCAGACGCACCTGATTGCGAAGGCCGTTCTTCACCAGTGTCTGCTGCGTCTCTGCAAGGCCAATCTCTGGCGAGATACCCGCAAAGCGCATACTGCTTGCTGGCGAAGCCCCCGTACCGCCCTCAGCACCGCTAATCACAATCAGGTCGGCTTTGGCCTTTGCCACACCTGCGGCAATGGTGCCTACGCCACTTTCGGCTACCAGCTTCACGCTGACGGCTGCCGTAGGGTTGATATTCTTCAAGTCGAAGATAAGCTGTGCCAGGTCTTCGATAGAATAAATGTCATGATGAGGTGGGGGAGAGATGAGCGAGATGCCGGGGATGGCATTGCGCGTCTTGGCGATAATATCGTTCACCTTGAAGCCGGGCAACTGACCGCCTTCGCCTGGCTTGGCACCCTGTGCCACCTTGATCTGAATCTCCTCGGCATTCACCAGATATTCAGCCGTCACGCCAAAGCGGCCCGATGCAATCTGCTTGGTCTTGCTGGAGAGCGATACGCCGTCCACCTTGGTGTGATAGCGGGCGTTGTCCTCGCCGCCCTCGCCCGTGTTCGAGCGTGTGCCGAGTTTGTTCATGGCCAAAGCAAGGGCCTCGTGCGCCTCGATGCTCAGTGCACCGAAACTCATGGCACCCGTCACAAAGTGCCGGACGATGCTTTCCACTGGCTCCACCTCGTCGATGGCGAGAGGAGCAGATACCTTCTTAAAGGTGAGGTAATCACGGAGGAAAATGGGGGAGTCTTTCTTATCGACAGTCTTTGTCCACTCCTTGAATTTCTCGTATGAGCCTGTTCGCGTAGCTATCTGCAGTTTGGCAATCGTCTCAGGATTCCAGGCGTGGAGGATTCCGTCTTTTCGCCAGGAGAACTGACCGTTGTTAGGCAGGAACTCGTTAATCTCTGCAGGCTTGAATGCCTCATCGTACAGGCGGATAGCATCCCGTGCAATCTCCTTCAGCCCAATTCCGCCGACGGTGCTCACCTCTGTGCCGAAGTAGCGACGCAGGAGATCTTCACTCAGTCCGATGCTCTCGAAGATCTTGGCGCCACGATACGAGCGTATGGTAGAAATGCCCATCTTAGACATCACCTTCTTCAAGCCCTTATCCACCGCTTTGATATAGTTGGCCTCAGCAGTGGCATACTCCTCCTGAATCTTGTGTTTCTTCACAAGGTCATCCAGCACAGCAAAAGTCATATAAGGACAGATGGCACTCGCGCCGTAGCCCAACAGCAAGGCCGCGTGCATCACCTCGCGAATCTCACCACTCTCCACGATGAGAGCCGTCTGCACACGCTTGCCGACGCTGATGAGATAGTGATGAACGGCTGAGACCGCCAGAAGTGAGGGGATAAAGAACCACGTTTCCTCGGCGGCCCCCTCTACGCCCCCTGAGGGGGCATCGATAGTTTTGTCGGTGAGGATGATGTAGTTCACGCCTTCATCAACACTGGCCTCTGCGTCCTTACACAATTTGTCAAGAGCTACCCGCAAAGCTTCTGCTGCGTTGTCTATAGTAGCCCCCTCGGGGACTGAAGGTGGAGCCACTACCATGGAGAGTTTCTTCGTCCTGAAACCCTTATACCTGATATTACATAGTATATCCAGTTGCGTGTTCGTCAGCACAGGCTGCGGCAGACGAACCATCTTGCAGTTCGACGCATCAGGCGTCAGGATATTCGTGCCCACGGCACCGATGTACTCCGTCAGCGACATCACCAGCTCTTCGCGGATGGGGTCGATGGCGGGGTTGGTGACCTGTGCAAACTGCTGACGGAAGTAGTTGAAGAGAATCTGCGGACGGTCGCTGATGACGGCCAGCGGCGTGTCGTTGCCCATCGCTGCCACGGGCTCCTGTCCTGCCGTGGCCATCGGGATGATGGTCTTGTCGATGTCCTCCTGACCGAAGCCGAAAGCGATGAGCTTGCGTTCAAGGTCGCTGACACCATTCTCCACGTGACGACCGCTCTTCAGTTTCTCCAACTGGATGCGGTTCGTCTGAAGCCACTCGCGGTAGGGATGCGCCTTAGCCAACTGCTCCTTAATCTCGCCGTCGTAGTAAATCTTGCCTTCCTGCGTGTCAATGAGCAGAATCTTACCCGGCTGCAGACGGCCTTTGCTCACCACGTCGCCCAGCTCGAAGTCCATCACGCCGACCTCAGAGGCAACGACCATCATGCCCTGCTTCGTAATCGTATAACGACTGGGGCGCAGACCGTTTCTGTCGAGCATTCCGCCCGCGTAGCGACCGTCCGAGAACAGCAGCGCAGCAGGCCCGTCCCACGGCTCCATCAAGATGGAATGGTATTCGTAGAACGCCTTCAAATCCTCAGAAATCGGGTTCTTGTCATTGAAGCTCTCTGGCACCAGAATCGCCATCGCTTGCGGCAACGAGAGTCCGCTCATCATCAGGAACTCAAACACATTGTCAAGCGAAGCCGAGTCGCTCATGCCTTCCTGCACAATCGGTCGCAGGTCTTTGATGTCACCAAGCGCCTCGCTGTTGAGCACGCTCTCACGTGCCTTCATCCATCCGCGATTACCGCGAATGGTGTTAATCTCGCCGTTGTGCGCCAGCAGACGGAACGGCTGTGCCAGCGACCACGTGGGGAAGGTGTTGGTCGAGAAACGAGAATGCACCAGTGCTAGTCCGCTCGTGAAATACGGATTCGACAAGTCAGGGAAATATCTTCGCAGCTGACCGCTCGTCAGCATACCCTTATAGATGAGATTCTTCGAGGAAAGGGAACAGACGTAGAAGTCGCGGTCGCTGACCCGGTTCTCAATCCGCTTCCTTATTTTATATAGCGTGCGGTCGAGCGCAAGAGCGTCTTGGAAGTGAGCATTCCCCTCCGTCACAAAGATTTGCTTAATCTCCGGCTCCACTTCCCTTGCCGCAGCACCCAGCACCTCCGGGCATGTCGGCACCGTGCGCACGTGCATCAGCTGCAAGCCCTCGCGCTCAATCTCCTCGATCATCACGCTCAGGATCTGCTCCTGCGCCTTTTCATCCTTTGGCAGGAACACCAAACCCGTTCCGTATGTGCCCTTCTCCGGCACAGGAATACCCTGCAACAGTATAAACTCATGCGGAATCTGCACCATAATACCGGCACCGTCGCCCGTCTTGTCGCGCGTCTCGGCTCCGCGGTGCTCCATGTTCTCAAGCACCTTCAGCGCGTTATCCACCAACTCGTGGCTCTTACCACCGTGGATGTTCACAACCATGCCCACACCGCAGGCATCGTGCTCATAAGCCTCTTGATATAATCCCTTGTTCATTTACTATTTAACAATTAACCGTTTACAATTTGTTTTCCCCAGAAATAGTTACCCTACAATCTGTTAGCAATCCGGCGAAGTGCCTTTTCCGTATTCTCATGTGTGCCGAATGCCGTCAACCGTACATACCCTTCTCCACATTCTCCGAATCCTGCACCCGGCGTGCACACCACATGGGCAGAACGAAGCATCCAATCGAAAAACTCCCAACTACTCCACTCTTTCTTAAAGTCCCCCTCGCCCTTTGGAGAGGGGCTGGGGGTGAGGTCGGGGTTAGGGGTGAGACTCGGTGTCTTTACCCACAAATACGGAGCATCAACACCGCCATAGACCATGAAACCCATGTCCGTGAGCGCCTTGCGCATCAGGCGTGCATTCTCCATGTAGTAAGCAATGGTAGCCTTGACCTGCTCCCTACCCTCGGGCGTGTAGATGGCCTCGGCAGCACGCTGACTAAGGTAGCTCGTACCATTGAACTTCGTGCACTGACGACGGTTCCAAAGGGAGTTCAAAAGCCCCTCGCTTGCTCGACCTCTGGTCGCTTCGACTCTTCGAAGAACTACCCCCGTGGGGGAGAGGACTTTCGGCACCACCGTATATCCACAACGCACACCCGTGAAGCCTGCCGTCTTGGAATAGCTGTGAAACTCCACCGCACACTGCTTGGCGCCTGGTATCTCATAGATGCTGTGGGGCACATCCTCACTCTGGATGTAGGCCTCGTAGGCAGCATCGTAGAAAATAAGAACATTCTCGCGAATGGCATAATCTACCCACACCTTCAGCTGTTCTATGTTGAGCGTCGTGCCCGTCGGATTGTTGGGATAGCAGAGATAGATGACATCCACGCGCTCATTGGGAAGTTGAGGCACAAAGCCGTTCTCTGCCGTGCAGGGAAGCTTTACGATACGGCGACCTGCCATCACATTAGAATCCACATAGACAGGATAGACGGGATCTGTGACAGCCACCACGCAGTCAGCAGAGAGCAACTCCTGGAAATTGCCGGTATCGCTCTTTGCACCGTCGCTCACGAAAATCTCGTCTGCTGCGATATCGATACCACGACCACGGAAGTCATGCTCCACGATAGCATCGCGCAGAAAATCATAACCCTGCTCAGGACCATAACCTCGAAAACTTGCCGCCACACCCAACTCCTCAGCAGCCCTGTGCAGCGCCTCCACGACAGCAGGCACAAGGGGCTGAGTCACATCCCCGATACCCAGCGAGATAACATCAGCCATAGGCGTCTCCGCCTTAAAAGCCTTCACCCTCTTGGCAATATCCGCAAACAAATAGTTGTCAGACAGGTTCAAATAATTCTCGTTTATATTCATCATCTTTATAATCATTTTTCACTTTTCAATCTTTCATTCCCTACGCTCCCCTTCAGGGGGCTCGGGGGCACTATCTCCCCCTCGAACACGAACTCCGCAGGTCCCGTCATGTACACGTGCCCGTCGGCTTCACGCCATTCAATCTCCAATACACCACCATCCATGATGATGCGGCTCGCACGTCCGGCACGTCCCGTCTTGCAGGCCGCCACCGCCGTTGCACAGGCACCTGTTCCGCAAGCCTGTGTGATACCACTGCCGCGTTCCCAAACGCGCACTCGAATGCCGTCAGGACGCATTTCGGCAAATTCGATGTTGCAGCGTTCAGGAAACGCGGGATGGTGCTCAAGAATTGCTCCTTCGCGGGCAACGTCAATCGCGTCCACGTTGTCCACGAAGATGACATAATGCGGGTTGCCCATAGAAACGAAAGAAGAACCACCCACGACCCCTCCTGTCAAGGAGGAGAGAGCCTGCGAGTTGGTAGCCATCGCAGCTGGGTTAAATTGCCTTTCATTTTCAAAGACGGGCTCTCCCATATCTACCGTTACGCTCTCCACGATATCCTCCCTCACCAGAAGGTCAAGTACCTTGATGCCTGAAAGCGTAAGGAGTTTGATTTGTGTTTGTGTTGTCAGTCCCTTCTCATATACATACTTCCCGACACAGCGGCTCGCATTGCCACACATCATCGCCTCCGAGCCGTCGGCATTGAAGATGCGCATCGTGAAATCTGCCTCAGAAATTGGACTTCTTCCGATGAGCACGAGACCATCAGACCCTATCCCTTTGTGGCGATCGCTCCATTCACGTGCTGCCGCAACCGGATCCCCTATATTATATAATAAGGTGTCAACGTAGATGTAATCGTTGCCGGCTCCATGCATTTTTGTGAAATGTATTTCGTGCTTCATTTTGATTTAATTATTGCACTTTTGCTGTCGTTTTGTTTAATTTCGATGCGAAGATATGTCTTTTTGCTCTATCAACCATTGATTTTGCATCAAAAACGCAAGTGGATGAATCTATTTGTTGACATATATCAATAGTTAAACTTCGAAATGTGTCTTTTTGAAAGAATTATTTTGTGTAATATGTCGTTTTGTACTACTTTTGCATCAAAATCATTGCAATGTGACACATAGGACGCTTATTTATTAACTATTTACTGTATGAAGAAGATTGAAGCAATTATCAGGAAAACAAAATTCGAAGATGTCAAGGAAGCATTGCTCTCATCGGACATCGACTGGTTCGAGTACCACGACGTACACGGAATCGGACAGAGCCGACAGGAACGCATTTACCGTGGTGTCCAGTATTCGACGGATGTCATTGAGCGCGTGGCAGTGACCATCGTGTGTCGTGAACAGTTTGTCGATCCTACCGTGAAGGTAATCATCGACACAGCTCACACGGGTGAGGTCGGCGACGGCCGCATCTTCGTAAGTGAGATGATTGACACCTGGAGCATCCGCACAGGCGAACACGGCGATACGGTACTGAGAGATAAGAAATAAAGGATAACAACACAAAACACAACGATTATGAATGACATTGCACTTTCTATAGATACTGTATGGATGTTATTGGCAGCCATGTTGGTGTTTTTCATGCAGCCCGGTTTTGCGCTGTGTGAGGCAGGTTTTACACGCGGAAAGAACACCGTCAACATTCTCTTTAAGAACTTCGTTGATTTCATGTTCGGTTCGCTGCTGTTCTGGCTTGTGGGCTTCGGCTTCATGTTCGGCTCAGACGGTGCCGGCTTCATCGGCGCGCCTAACTGGGGCGACCTCAGCTTCTACAAAGGCGAGCTGCCCGTAGAGGGCTTTCTCATTTTCGAGACGGTCTTCTGCGCCACCTCTGCCACCATCGTCAGCGGCGCCATGGCAGAGCGCACAAAGTTCTCGATGTACGTGATCTACAGCGCTATGATCTCGCTGCTCATCTACCCCATCGAGGGACACTGGACATGGGGCGGCGGTTGGCTCTGCAACGATGCTGCCGACAGCTTCATGATGACGACTTTCGGTGAGGTATTTCACGACTTTGCAGGTTCTGCCATCGTGCATAGCGTGGGCGGCGTGCTGGCATTGATAGGAGCGATAGCCCTGGGCGCACGTCGCGGCAAGTACAGCAAGGACGGCAAGAGCCGCGCTATTCCTGGTCATTCCCTGACGCTGGCAGCCCTCGGTGTCTTCATTCTGTGGATGGGCTGGTTCGGCTTCAACCCCGGCTCTCAGCTTGCCGCCTCCGGTGAAGTCAACCGCACGGCCATCAGTCACGTCTTTCTGACCACGAACCTCGCCGCCGCAGCAGGTGGTGTCGCAACGATGTTCCTCACATGGCTGAGGTACAAGAAGCCATCGTTCTCCTTGACACTCAATGGCGTACTCGCAGGCCTCGTGGGTATCACAGCGGGGTGCGACCTTGTGTCACCCGTGGGCGCCGTCATCATCGGCCTTGTCTGCGGCACCGTGTTGGTATTCAGCATTGAGTTCATCGACCACAAACTTCACATCGATGATCCTGTCGGTGCCTCCAGCGTTCACGGTGTCTGCGGTATCCTCGGCACACTGATGACAGGCCTGCTGTCTGTTACGAACGGAGCTTTTTACGGTCATGGTTGGGGTTTCTTCGGAGCTGAAGCTTTCGGTATCCTCGTCATTGACCTCTGGGCTGCCGCCTGTGGCCTCATCCTCTTCTACGGTATCAAGAAGCTGCACGGTCTTCGCGTTCCCGCCCGCATCGAGGACGAAGGACTTGACGTGTACGAACACGGAGAGCTGTGCTATAACTAAAGACTCACCCCCTACCCTCCTTGTGAGGGAGGGGGTGTTTACCTAACAAAACTTTAAACCATAAATAAAACATTATCAATATGAACACAAAACACTTTATATATTTTTTCTCCTTGTTGTCGATTCTGTCTATGCCGCTATCGGCACAGGATATCACTCCCCTCCCAGAAAAGGAGGTGTCAAAGAAGAGTCCGGTCTCTGCCATCCTCGCTATAGACCTCGTCAACCAATATATCTGGCGTGGTCAGGATCTTGGCAACGTCAGCTGGCAGCCTACTCTCGGTGTGGAATGGAAGGGACTGAGCCTCAGCGCATGGGGCAGTGTCGGCATCAGCAACTGGTCAGACACGAAGGAACTTGACCTCACACTCAGCTACACCTACAAGGGTTTCTATGTGGGTATCACGGACTACTGGACTGACGGCAGCGACTACTTCCTGTACAAAAACGGTGAGACCAACCACATCTGGGAGGCTGGCATTGGCTACGACTTCGGATTCCTCGCCATTTCGTGGTACACGAACTTCGCTGGTGCCGACGGTGTGAACGGCAGCGGAAATCGCGCTTACAGCAGCTACTTCGAGCTCAAAGCACCGTTCCGTCTTGGCGGTCTCGAGTGGGAAGGTGCCGTCGGCATGGTTCCTTGGAAGACGACCACCTATGACACCAACGGTTTTGCTGTCACCAACGTCAGTCTGAAAGCCACCAAGGATTTCGTCATCAAAGAGAAATATCATCTCCCTGTGTTTGCAGGACTGACGGCGAATCCGGACTCTAAGAAGTTATATCTTCTCTGCGGCATATCATTCTATCTATAACTGCATATGAATACCAAGTACATCTTCGTCACGGGCGGCGTCGTTTCCTCGTTGGGAAAGGGCATCATCTCGGCCAGCATCGGAAAGTTGCTGCTGGCGCGCGGCTACAAGGTCACGATCCAGAAGTTCGATCCTTACATCAATATCGACCCGGGGACGCTGAACCCCTACGAGCACGGCGAATGCTACGTGACCGAAGATGGCATGGAGACGGACTTGGACCTCGGTCACTATGAGCGCTTCACGGGCATCCGAACCACACGCGACAACAGCATCACTACGGGGCGTATCTACAAAACGGTCATCGACCGTGAACGGCATGGTGACTACCTTGGCAAGACAATCCAAGTCGTGCCGCACATCACGGACGAGATCAAGAGGAGGATGTTGAGAGAGGGGGCCCCCCTTTCGTCCCCCGAGGGTGACACTAATGTTTTGGCGGGGAAAGAAGCCTCCCCTCGGGGAGGTTTGGAGGGGGCCACTTTTGACTTTGTCATCACCGAGGTCGGTGGCACGATTGGCGACATAGAGAGTGCGCCGTTCATGGAAGCCATCCGACAGTTGCGCTGGCAGCTGGGACGCGATGCGGTGTGTGTACACCTGACGTATGTGCCTTATCTGAAAGCTGCAGACGAACTGAAGACAAAACCCACGCAACACTCGGTGAAGGAACTGCAGGGCATGGGCATCCAGCCCGACATCCTCGTACTCCGTACGGAACGCCACCTCGACGACACCATGCGTCTGAAGGTGGCATCGTTCTGTAATGTCGATTTGGAGTGCGTGGTGCAGAGCGAGGATATGCCCAGCATCTATGAGGTGCCGGTGAACATGCAACGACAGGGCCTTGACGCCGCCATTTTGCGCAAAGTAGGGGCCCCGGCCCCCTCCAAACCTCCCCGATGGGAGGCTTCTTTCCCCGCCAAAACATTCGTGTCACCCTCGGGGGACGAAAGGGGGGCTTCCCTTGGCATGACCTCATGGAATGCTTTTCTCGAGAAGCAGCGCAAAGCCAGCAGGGAGGTGCACATCGGGCTGGTAGGGAAATACGATTTGCAGGACGCTTACAAGAGCATCCGCGAGAGTTTGAACCTGGCCGGCATTTATAATGATGTGAAGGCAAAGATTCATTTTGTCAATAGCGAGGAGATTAAGCCTGCTAACGTTTTCGAAAGGCTGGCCGGCCTGGCCGGCATCATCATCTGTCCGGGCTTCGGCCAGCGCGGCATTGAGGGCAAAATCATCGCTGCCGAATACACACGCACCCATGACATTCCCACCTTCGGCATCTGTTTGGGGATGCAGATGATGGTGATTGAGTTCGCACGTAATGTGCTGGGCTATAAAGATGCCAATAGTGCCGAGATGAGACCTGACACCCAACAGACTCTCCCCCCGCCCTCCCTATTAGGGAGGGAGCGGTCACCTTTGGAAAAAGAAGCTCCCGTAAATGTTATAGACCTTATGTCAGAACAAAAATCCATCACCCAACTGGGTGGAACAATGAGATTAGGAGCTTATGAATGCCGATTACAACCTGAAAGCAAAGTTTATGAAGCATACTCGCAGGCTGGAGTATCTGCTCCCTCCCTAATAGGGAGGGCGGGGGGAGAGTCCGGTCTTCTCATCACTGAGCGCCACCGCCATCGCTATGAGTTCAACAATCAATACCGCGACGAGTACGAAGCGGCAGGTATGAAATGTGTGGGCATCAACCCTGACGCGGATCTCGTGGAGATTGTGGAGATACCCGAGAAGCGCTGGTATATCGGCACACAGTTCCATCCCGAATACTCCTCTACGGTGCTGCATCCGCATCCCCTTTTCATGTCATTCATCAAGGCATGCTTGATGTCGTAATATCGTAATAACGTAATAACGCAAAAATGGAAGAACTCAAGCATGAATGTGGTGTGGCGCTGGTTCGCCTGCTGAAGCCGCAGAGCTACTACGAACAGAAGTACGGCACGCAGTCGTATGGCCTGAACAAGCTCTATCTGATGATGGAGAAGCAGCACAACCGCGGTCAGGAGGGTGCGGGCATTGCTTGTGTGAACATGGATGCGCCTGTCGGCACGGAGTATATGTTCCGTGAGAGGGCGCAGGGGAAAGATGCTATCACGGAGATTTTCGAACGCCTCCCCCATGGGGGAGGTTGGGAGGGGGCCTCTCTTTTCATGGGTCACCTGCGCTACTCCACCACAGGCAAGAGCGGCATACAGTATGTGCACCCGTTCCTGCGCCGCAACAACTGGCGTGCGAAGAACCTCTGTCTGTGCGGCAACTTCAACATGACGAACATCGAAGAAATCTTCGACAAGATTGTGCAGCAGGGCCAGTCGCCGCGTGTTTTCAGCGACTCCTACATCACGCTGGAGTGGATGGGTCACCGTCTGGACCGCGAGGTGGAACGCTGCTTCGTGGAAGCGAAGGAGCAGGGGTTGGAACATACAGACATCACGCGCTACATTGAGGATCACGTGCAGATGACCAATGTGCTGCGCACGACGATGGCCGACTACGACGGTGGCTACGTGATGTGTGGTATGACGGGCAGCGGCGAGATGTTTGCCATGCGCGACCCGTGGGGCATACGCCCTGCGTTCTGGTACAGGGATGACGAGGTGGTGGCCGTGGCCAGCGAACGCGCTGTGCTGCAGACGACTTTCGACCTTCAAGTAGATGACGTGCAGGAACTCTTCGCCGGTCAGGCGCTGATTATCCACAAGGACGGCACAAGCCGTCTGGAGCAGATTATCGGGAAGAAGGGCAACAGCGCTTGTAGCTTTGAACGAATCTATTTCAGTCGTGGCAACGATTATGACATCTATCATGAACGTAAGCAGCTGGGGCAGCAGCTCACGGAGCCCATCCTGAAAGCCATCGACGGCGACACCGAACACACCGTCTTCTCCTTCATCCCCAACACCGCCGAGGTGGCCTTCTACGGCATGATGGAAGGTCTGCGCAGCAAGGGCTTTAGCGTTCGCAGCGAGAAGGTAGCATGGAAAGACATCAAACTGCGAACCTTCATCACCGAGGCCGGTTCGCGCAACGACCTTGCTTCGCACGTCTATGACATCACCTACGGTTCCCTGCGTCCTTACGAAGACAACTTGGTCATCATCGACGACAGCATTGTCCGCGGCACGACCCTGAAGGAGAGCATCTTCAAGATCCTCGACCGCCTGCATCCCCGGAAGATTGTCATGGTCAGCAGTTCGCCACAGATCCGCTATCCCGACTATTACGGCATTGACATGGCCTGCCTGGACGAGTTCTGTGCCTTTCGTGCTGCCATGGCATTGATTAAGGAGCGAGGAATGGAGGAACTGATTGAGGAGGTATATAGGTTGTGCAAAAACACAGTGGCCCCCCATTCGGCCCCCGAGGGGGCTACTAATGTTATGCCCACTGTCAACAAAGGTATAGAAGTCCCCTCGGGGACAGTAGAGGGGGCCTCTACCCCTGTTCGTTTATTATACAAGCCTTTCAGCATAGAGGACATCAACCAGAAGATGGCCGAGATGCTTCGCCCCGCAGGGATGCAGGCACCTGTTGAGTTCGTCTTTCAGACAATCGAAGGCCTGCATGCTGCCTGTCCCGGCCATCCGGGCGACTGGTACTTCACCGGGCGCTACCCCACCCCAGGCGGCAACAAACTTGTGAATAAGGCATTCTTAAAATATATTGAAGATCGTTTTTGCTACTGAATCGTAAATCTTTTTATCATTAACTCATCAAATAGTAAATATCATTATGTGTGGAATTGTGGGATACATAGGCTCAAAGAAAGCATATCCTATATTGATTAAAGGCCTAAAGCGTCTGGAATACCGCGGTTACGACAGTGCCGGTGTGGCAATGATAAGTGACAGCGGGGACCTGAATGTGTATAAAACCAAAGGGAAAGTTGACAACCTGACCGAGTACTGCAGCGACAAAGATGTGTCGGGATGCGTGGGCATAGCACATACCCGCTGGGCAACCCATGGCGAGCCATCGGCACGCAACGCACATCCACACTATTCAAGCACCCGTAATTTGGCAATCATACATAATGGCATCATAGAGAACTATGCCGATATCAAGAATAAGCTGGTGGCCAATGGCATAGAGTTCAAGAGCGACACAGATACGGAGGTGCTTGTGCAACTTGTGGAGTACATCATGATGAAGAAGAACCTGACGCTGCTTGAAGCCGTGCAGGTGGCACTTCATCAAGTGATTGGAGCCTACGCCATTGCCATCATCGACAAGCGCGACCCTCGGCAGATTATTGCGGCACGCAAGCAGAGTCCTCTGGTGGTAGGCATCGGCGAGGATGAGTTCTTCTTAGGCTCAGATGCCAGTCCTATTATCGACTACACCGACAAGGTGGTCTATCTGGAGGACGGCAACATCGCGGTCATTCGCCTGGGTGAGGAACTGAAAGTGTTGAGCATCCTCGGGCAGGAGCAGGAACTGAAGGTGAAGACCGTTGACATCGACCTCGGACAGATAGAGAAAGGCGGCTATGAGCACTTCATGCTGAAGGAAATCTTCGAGCAACCCGAGTGCCTGATGAACTGTATGCGAGGACGCATCAATGTCGAAGGCAACTATGTGACACTGTCAGCCATGATCGACTACCGCCAGCAGCTGCTCAGCGCCAAGCGCATCGTGATTGTGGCATGCGGCACGTCATGGCACGCAGGCCTGATAGGCAAGCAACTCTTCGAGAGCCTGTGCCGTATTCCCTGCGAGGTGGAGTACGCCTCGGAGTTCCGCTATCGCAATCCTGTGGTGACGAAGGACGATGTGGTGATAGCCATCTCGCAGAGCGGAGAGACGGCCGACACGCTGGCAGCCATCCAGATGGCTAAGGAGCAGGGCGCCTTCATCTACGGCATCTGCAACGCCATCGGTTCCAGCATTCCGCGAGCTACGGACACAGGGACATACATCCACGTAGGTCCGGAAATAGGTGTGGCCTCCACCAAAGCCTTCACAGGACAAGTGACGGTGCTCTCAATGTTGGCACTATGTATGGCAGCAGAACGGAAAAGCATCTCTGAAGAACTGTACCGGCAGATGGTGCATGAGCTCACATGTATTCCAGCAAAACTGGAACAGGCCCTCAAGACAAACGAACAGATAGCACATCTTGCTCCTATCTTCACCTATGCCAAGAACTGCCTCTATCTGGGGCGTGGCTACAACTATCCCTTAGCCCTCGAGGGAGCCTTGAAGTTGAAGGAAATCTCCTACATCCATGCCGAGGGCTACCCTGCAGCAGAGATGAAGCATGGGCCCATCGCCCTCATCGACAGCGAGATGCCCGTCTTCGTCATTGCCACCCGAGACCGCCTCTACGAGAAGGTCATCTCAAACATTCAGGAGGTGCGGGCGCGTGGCGGACGTGTCACAGCCCTCGTCACAGAAGGAGATACGCAGATACAGAAATTTGCCGACCACATCATCACTCTGCCCGACACGCTCGAATGCTTCCAACCTCTCATCGCCAGCATCCCCCTGCAACTGCTTGCCTACCACATCGCCGTCTGCAAAGGCAAGGATGTTGACCGCCCAAGGAACCTGGCCAAGAGCGTGACGGTGGAATAAAAATGAAGAGTGAAAAAAATAGTAAATCGTAAATCATTAAATAGTAAATAAAAGCCATGTGTGGAATCGTATCAATCTTCAACATTAAGCAGCAGACGCACGAACTGCGCGATAAGGCACTGCGTATGAGTCAGAAAATTCGTCATCGCGGCCCGGACTGGAGTGGGATCTATAGTGGCGGCTCGGCCATCCTTGCTCACGAACGACTCAGCATCGTGGATCCCGAGAGTGGCGGACAACCTTTGTTCTCGCCCGACAGGAAACAAGTGTTGGCCGTCAACGGCGAGATTTACAACCATCAGGAGATACGTCGCCGCTATGCAGGCCGCTACGACTTCCAGACAGGCAGCGACTGCGAAGTCATCCTTGCATTGTATCGGGACAAGGGTATCGACTTTCTGGAGGACATCAGTGGCATCTTCGCCTTCGCCCTTTACGACGAGGAGAAGGACGCTTTCCTGATAGCCCGCGACCCCATCGGCGTGATACCTTTATATATAGGTTATGACAGCGACGGCACCGTCTATGTCGCTTCCGAACTGAAAGCTCTCGAAGGCCAATGCGAGCGCTATGAACCTTTCCTACCAGGACATTATTACTGGAGTGAAGAGCCAGGCATGAAACGCTACTACCAGCGCGACTGGTTTGAGTATGATGCTGTAAAGAACAACGAAGCAAGCGCGAATGCCATCCGCGATGCCCTGAAAGCTGCTGTGAAGCGACAGCTGATGAGCGACGTGCCCTACGGAGTGCTCCTCAGCGGTGGCCTCGACTCCTCTGTCATCTCTGCCATCGCAGAGCAGTTCAGCGAACATCGCATTGAGGACGACTCTCAGACGCGCGCCTATTGGCCCCGCCTGCATTCCTTTGCCGTGGGACTGAAGGGCGCACCCGACTTGGCAAAGGCACGTCTCGTGGCCGAGCATATCGGCACCGTGCACCACGAAATCAACTACACCCTACAGGAGGGCCTTGATGCCATCCGCGATGTCATATACTTCATAGAAACCTATGATGTGACTACCATTCGCGCCTCCACGCCCATGTACCTACTGGCGCGTGTCATCAAGTCCATGGGCATCAAGATGGTGCTCTCGGGCGAGGGTGCCGATGAGATCTTCGGCGGATACCTTTATTTCCACAAAGCGCCCAGCGCCAAGGCCTTCCACGAGGAGACGGTGCGCAAGCTCTCGAAACTCCACTACTACGACTGCCTGCGTGCGAACAAGAGTCTGTCGGCATGGGGCGTGGAGGGGCGTGTGCCGTTCCTCGACAAGGAGTTCCTGGATGTGGCTATGCGCACGAATCCCGAGGCAAAAAGGCCAAGGAAGACCCCCTCCTCACTCCCCCTGAAGGGGGAGGGTGGTCACCTTCAAGAGCAGGCTCCCTCTCAAGGTCCGATTGAGAAGTACATCCTCCGCGAGGCCTTTGCCGACATGCTGCCCGAGGAAATCGCATGGCGACAGAAGGAGCAGTTCAGCGACGGCGTGGGCTACAGCTGGATTGACACGCTGAAGAAGATGACCGCAGAGGCTGTCACCGACGAGCAGATGGCACACGCCGCCGAGCGGTTCCCCATCAACCCGCCGCTGAACAAAGAGGAATACTTCTACCGCAGCATCTTCGCCGAGCACTTCCCCAGCGACAGCGCTGCACGCAGCGTGAACCAGGAGGCCAGCGTGGCTTGCTCCACGGCCATCGCCCTGGAATGGGACGCTGCGTTCAAGAACATGAACGACCCCAGCGGGCGCGCCGTGAAGGGGGTACATGAAAAAGCTTATTAATTGGACAATTTGACGATTTACAATTTGACAATTACAAATAGATGAAGGACGCAAAACTGATATTGGAAGATGGAACGGTGTTCCAAGGTAAGAGCTTTGGCTATGAGGCTGATGCCGTCGGCGAAGTGGTGTTCAACACCGCCATGACAGGCTATCCAGAGAGCCTCACAGACCCCAGCTATGCAGGACAAATACTGGTGATGACATACCCGCTGGTGGGGAACTATGGGGTCCCCGAAACCCCCGACAGACCCACCCCCCTGCCCCTCCCTTACAGGGAGGGGAGTAGTCACCTTCAAGAAGAGAAATCCAGCAAGAATAGTAGCGATGCGGATGTCTGCTCAGAATATTCTTTGCCTCGTTTTATGGAGAGTGACCGCATTCATGTGAAAGCACTCGTGGTGGCGGATTACAGCGAGGCGTATAGCCACTGGAATGCCAAGGAGTCGCTCGGCAGTTGGCTGCAGCGCGAACACATCCCAGGCATCACTGGCATCGACACACGGCGTCTCACCAAGCTGCTACGCGAACGCGGCGTGATGAGAGGACGGATTGTCATAAATGAAGAATTAAGAGTGAAGAATGAAGAATTTTCTAACGCACTCGAGGAGCATGAAGAATACGGAAGTATCAACTGGGTGGAGCAGGTGAGCTGCAAAGAAGTCATCACCTACAAACCAGAAAGACCCACCCCCGACTTGACCCGTCCTCAGCAAAAGAGTTCTGCTTCGGTCGCTCAGGACGGCTTGACATTCAGTCAACCCGTTGATTCCTTCGCTACCCGTCAGGGAGGGGAGCAGGCTGGCGCACAGCTTTCGAACGATAGTGAGGCTCTCCCCATCACGGGGGAGCGGGGAGAGGGTCCTCGCGTCGTGTTGGTCGATTGCGGCGTGAAGGCCAACATCATCCGCTGCCTGCTCAAGCGTGGCGTGGAGGTCATCCGTGTGCCATGGGACTACGACTTCAACCAGCTCGACTTCGACGGCCTCTTCCTCGCCAACGGCCCCGGCGACCCGGAGCAATGTGAAGTGACCGTCAAGCACATCAGGCAGTTCCTCGAAAAAGAAGCAAAAAAAAGACCCACCCCCGACCCCTCCCGTCAGGGAGGGGAGAAGGCTAGCGCAGAGAACGCAAATGGAAATGCAAGTCTCCCCTCACGGGGAGATTTAGAGGGGTCTTTGGCTCTCCCCCTCACGGGGGAGCGGGGAGCGGGTCTTCCTCGTCCCCTCATGGGCATCTGTCTCGGCAATCAACTGCTGGCCCGTGCTGCCGGTGCCAAGACCTACAAGCTGAAATATGGTCACCGCTCGCACAACCAACCCGTGCAGCAGGTGGGCACCACTCGCTGTTTCATCACCTCGCAGAATCATGGTTACGCCGTTGATGCATCTACCTTGCCCGATGACTGGGAACCCCTGTTCGTGAACATGAACGACGGCTCCAACGAGGGCATCCGCCACAAGACCTTTCCTTGGTTCAGTGCCCAGTTCCACCCCGAAGCCTGCAGTGGTCCTACGGACACGGAGTGGATGTTTGATGAGTTTGTGGAAATGATGAAGATGGCCCCCCTTTCGTCCCCCGAGGGGGACACAAGTGCTTTGCGTTTAGAGGACTTTTCATCCGTAGCCCCCTCGGGGGCCGAATGGGGGGCCACCTCTTCCGTCTTATTGCTTGGCTCCGGCGCCCTGAAGATTGGGCAGGCGGGCGAGTTCGACTACAGCGGCGCGCAGGCCTTGAAGGCGCTGAAGGAGGAGGGGGTGAGGAGCATCCTCATCAACCCCAACATCGCCACCGTGCAGACCTCCAAGGATGTGGCCGACGTGGTCTATTTCCAGCCCGTGACGCCGGAGTTCGTGGAGCGCGTCATTGCGAAGGAGCGCCCTGACAGCATTCTGCTCTCCTTCGGCGGACAGACAGCGCTGAACTGCGGCGTGGAACTTTATAAAAGAGGGGTCTTGGAGAAATACGGCGTGAAGGTCTTGGGCACACCCGTGCAGGCCATCATCGACACCGAAGACCGCGACCTCTTCGTGAAGCGGCTCGACGAGATTGGCGTGAAGACCATCAAGAGCGAGGCTTGCGAGACAGTGGCTGCCGTGCAGAAAGCCGCCCACAAGCTGGGCTTCCCCGTCATCCTGCGTGCCGCCTACGCCCTCGGAGGTCTCGGCTCGGGCTTCTGCGACAACGACGAGGAGCTGCTGAAGCAGGCCGAGGAAGCCTTCGCCTTCTCGCCTCAGGTGCTGGTGGAGAAGTCGCTGAGAGGATGGAAGGAAATAGAGTACGAGGTCGTGCGCGACCGCTACGACAACTGCATCACCGTGTGCAATATGGAGAACTTCGACCCGCTGGGCATCCACACCGGCGAGAGCATCGTCGTTGCTCCCAGCCAGACACTCAGCAACAGCGAGTACCACAAGCTGCGCGCCCTCGCCATCAAGATCATACGCCACATCGGCATCGTGGGCGAGTGCAACGTGCAGTACGCCCTCGACCCCAACAGCGAGGACTACCGTGTCATCGAGGTCAATGCGCGCCTCAGCCGTTCCTCGGCACTGGCCAGCAAAGCCACGGGCTACCCGCTGGCCTTCGTGGCAGCCAAGCTCGGCCTCGGCTACGGCCTCTTCGACCTGAAGAACTCTGTCACCAAGACCACCAGCGCCTTCTTTGAGCCCGCCCTCGACTATGTCGTGTGTAAGATTCCGCGCTGGGACCTCTCCAAGTTCCACGGCGTGAACCACGAGCTCGGCTCCTCGATGAAGAGCGTGGGCGAGGTGATGGCCATCGGCCGCACCTTCGAGGAAGCCATTCAGAAAGGCTTACGCATGATAGGGCAGGGTATGCACGGCTTCGTGGACAATAGAAGACCCACCCCCGACCCCTCCCGTCAGGGAGGGGAGACCTCCGGGGCGCTCCAGCACGCCACCGACACCCGCATCTTTGTCATCGCACAGGCCATGCTGGTGGGCTACACCGTGGAGCAGATCCACGCGCTGACGAAGATTGACCGCTGGTTCCTGCACAAACTCAAGCACATCGTGAACATCAACGACCAGCTGCAGGAGTTCTCACAGCTGGCTGACATGGCCGAGGTGATGGAACCGTTGGAGCTTATCGAATACCTCGAGGCCCCCGAGTTCGTCAACCTCCTGCGTGCGGCCAAGGTCTATGGCTTCTCGGACTTCCAGATAGCCCGTGCGCTGGGGCTGGGTCGGAACAGCTCGATGGAGAACGCCGGTCTCACCGTGCGAGCCTGGCGCAAGGAACTCGGCGTAGTGCCCACCGTGAGTCAGATAGACACGCTGGCAGCAGAGTACCCCGCACAAACCAACTACCTCTACCTGTCCTATTTATAAAGACGCAGATTGCAGCATAGTAGCCTGAATCATAAGCATCAGATGCCCGAAAGAGTACAGTGCATAGATGAATCCATCGTGATGGAATGATGAATCCATCATGATGGATTGATTGAGCCATCATGATGGATTAATAAATAGAGCTCATTGGGATGAGGTGAGAAAACTAAAGAGTGAGAGGAGGGATGATGACTCACTCCGCAATGACAGTGAACTCAGCACCGGAGGCGAAGTCGAGACCGTTCTGCGAGGAGAGGGCGGTGAAGCGGAGGTAGCGGGCGCGCTGGGGCTTCTGGAAGATGACGCGCTTGAGGGCTGCACCACGTTCAAACTCGCCTTCAGCCACGGGCTCGCTCCACGTCTTGCCGTCCGTGGAGAGCTGGATGCGGTAGGCCTTGATATTGCCGTTCGCGCCGCCATCCTGACGGGGCAGGTAGGTGAAGCCCTTGATGGTCTTCAGCTCGGAGCAGTCGAAATCTACGCTGTGCGGATATTTGGTGACGGTGACGCCGTAAGCAGTGTGCCAGATGGTCTCGGGCTTACCATCGACAAGGTGACTGGCGTTCTCGCCGGGCTCCTCGCTGCTGGCTGCCAGCACGGTGACGGGCACGAACTCCACCTTGTCGAAGGTACGGCTGATGCGCACTTTGGGAGTCTCTGCGTGCCAAACGGTGATGGTGCCGCCGGAACGCATATCGATGGGCTCACCGGCATAGGCCTTTACAACTTTCTTTCCCTTGTTATTCTTCAGTTCATACTTCACTTCCTCGCCGTTGAACTCGTTATAGACGATGGTCACTTCGCCTTTAGCGTCACGTGTGATGGCTAAGGGCAGGTCGCCGGCGTGCATAACGGGGAAGTTGGCATCGCTAATCTTATGCGTGTCAGAGGTGGCGGTGGGTCGGATGAAGAAGCCGAAGCAATGGGCGTCAGCATAGACGCGGTCGGGTTCCAGCGGGCCACCCTGTCCGCAGCTGCTGCCGCCGAGACCTGTGACTTTCGTGTCGAGGTGGACATAGACGCCGTCGCTCTCGGGCAGGTCAGAGGGGTGAGGAGCGTACGTCAGCTGCAGGTCGCTCCAAGGAAGCACGCTCGTACACATGGAACCCGTCAGGGCACCGAAGACGAGGCCGCTGCCTGTGGCATCGGTGAGCGCCAGCCACTGCACACCCTCACGATTGCCCATGTCCTGCGGCTTGGGGAAGGGCACGAACTGGTCGCGAACGGTGCTCTCATAGACGGCAGGGAACATCCCGCTCTTGCGGTCGGCGTAGTTGTTCTGTGGGCCGCATCCGAAGTAGCTGAGCTTGCTGCCCTCCGCCTCGAAGCGCGTAGGCAGTTTCATCAAGAAGCCTAAGCGAGGCAGGATGGCTTTGGGATTGGAACCTGTGATGGCGCTCTGGCATTCGATGGTGCCGTCGGGATAGACGGTCCAAACGATGTTGGAGGTGAAGGAGAAGGAGGAAAGAAGAGGACCCTCTCCCCGCTCCCCCGTGAGGGGGAGAGCCTCGCTATCGCTCGAAAGCTGCGCGCCAGCCTCTCCCCTCCCTTCACGGGAGGGGCTGGGGGTGGGTCTTATCTCATAGCGCCCGCTGCTGCCGCCTTGAATCTGAGCTTTGGGGCCTCGGCTCTCAACGGTGTAGTTGAGGACGACAGCGCCATCTTTGCGGGTATAGACGTGGCGGTCGAGCACCTTGTGCCGGAGGTCGTGCAGGCCATTCTGATACCAACTCTGGTAGTACCAGTTGTCGTTATCGACGGGAGCGCGGAGGGCGTCAAGCACGGGGCCGCAACCAGGTTCAATGATTTCCTGGCCATCATAGCTCAGAGAATGGATGGTGCCCTTCTGATTATCGAACACAGACCCACCCTTGGAGGGGAAGGTTACTTTCGTGAATTGCCCATCCGTTTCTACCCGCAGACTCTCCCATCCATTACGGGAGGGGTCGGGGGTGGGTCTGTAAATTGGCTCCACATCCGCTGCGCCCCAGAGATGCACCTGCTCGGCCATCTGCACATAGCCCTTCTTAGCCCACGGCATATCCTTGTTCAAGAGGAACTCCACGCGCAGGTCGTAGCAATGCTCATCGGCCTCTTCATCGGAGATTTGCAGGGGCACAGTAATGGGCTCTGTCTTGCGAGGCTTGATGGCCGGCATCCCATGAGGAGGCTCATGGGGAATGGTAGTGCGGCTGACATCGAAGCCGTCACGGACAACGACGACGCTGATGTCCACATCCTCCAAGGCAACGAAATAGTTCTTGTTGGTCACCTTCAAGCCCGCGAAAGTCATCTTCTTGCCAGAGGACAGCTCACGGTTCCAAATCTTATCCAACTCCACGCCCACATTCTGATAGACGTGCTTCACATCATAGTATTCAGGCTTGGGCGAGAGGTCTGGCAGCATGACACCGTTCATGCAGAACATCCCGTCGTTGGGCAGGTCGCCGAAGTCGCCGCCATAAGCAAAAAGCCCCTCTCCGGCTCCCCCCGTGGGGGGGAGGGTTGCGTTTCCGCTTGAGAGGTTTTTAGAAGAATTGCTTGCCTTGTTTCCAGGGGAACTGGAGTCCTCCCCCCCACGGGGGGAGTTAGAGAGGGGCCACCAAATGGCCTGATCCACCCAATCCCAGATGGCGCCGCCGCAGATGTAATTACTAGTCTCTATGGCCTTCCAAAAGTCGATGAGGTTGCCGCCGGCATTACCCATGGAGTGGGCATATTCGCTGATGTGGAAGGGATACTTAGGTCCCTTGCCACCTTTGGCAGCGAACTGCACCCAACCAACCGAGGGATACTGGTTGGAGCCCATGTCCACGATGTCGTTGTTACGCTCGTACTGCACAGGGCGTGAGGTGTCGAAGGCCTTGATGGCCTCGTAGGCTGCCACGAAGTTCTTGCCGGGACCAGCCTCGTTGCCCAAGCTCCAGATGACGATGGAGGGAGCGTTCACGTGTGCACGTACCATCTCCATATTACGTGCGATGTGTGCCTTGCGCCACTCTACGGGGTGAGAGAGCGAGGCATCGCCATAGTAGTACTCGTGGCTCTCTATGTTGGCCTCATCCTCGAGATAGATGCCGTATTTGTCGCAAAGATAGTACCAATAGGGATCATTGGCGTAGTGTGAGTTGCGGACATGATTGATGTTGCCCTGCTTCATCAGGAACACCTCCTGCTGCATCTGCTCGCGGGTGATGGCGTGGCCGCGCCAGGGATTCGTCTCGTGGCGGTTGACACCCTTCAGCTTCACAGGTTTATTGTTGACATAGAAGTAGCGACCAGCCAGCCCGAACTCATCGTCCTCCGCCTTCGTGTCGCGAATCTCCACGGTGCGGATGCCGAAGTAGGTGGAGCGCACATCCAGCGTCTTACCTTTCTTATCCTTCAAGGTTGCCGTGAGGACATAGCGGTAGGGAGCTTCGGCAGACCAAAGGCAGACCCCCTCCCCTCTCCCCCTCAAGGGGGAGAGTTGAATGTGTTGAAGGCTGCCAACCTCTATGTTAGCAAGGTGACCGCCCTCCCCCTTGAGGGGGAGCGGGGAAGGGGTCTCCAATTCATCGCTATAGAGCTTCACAGGATAGACCTTGTACTCAACAGAGAGATTCTCGACCGCTTTCTTACCGTGGTTGCGCACTTCGCTCGTAATTTCAAGCGTGGCATCGCGCAGCCCACTCCCCTCCCTCACGGGAGGGGTCAGGGGGTGGGTCTTTACAATCAAATCGCTCAACTCCACCTCCGGCACACTCGTCAAATACGTTGAGCGGAAGATGCCCGGCAGACGGAACATATCCTGTGCTTCCAGGAAGCTGCCGTCGCTGTTGCGATAGACTTCCACGGCCACCACGTTCTCGCCCTCCTTATTTAAATAAGGTGTAATGTTGAATGAAGCCGTATTGCGTGAGTTCTTTGAGAAGCCCACATAATGACCGTTTATCCACAGATAGAAGAAGGAATCGACACCGTCGAAGTTGATATACACCACACGCCCCTTCCAGTCGGTAGGCACAGTGAAGGTGCGACGATAGGACCCCACCTCGTTGGGGTATTCGTTGACCGTCCACTTCGGGTTACGGGGCTTTCGCATCACGCCCCCCTTCCAGTCGTCCACAGCCACCTGATGCTCAAAGATGACCTTCTGATTCACGTAGATGGGTACGCCGTAGCGGAAAAGCCCCTCTCCAGCTCCCCCCGTGGGGGGGAGGGTCGCGTTTCCGCTTAATGGCGTTGAAGAAGGATTGCTCGTTAGGTTTCCAAAGGAACTGAAGTCCTCCCCCCCACGGGGGGAGTTAGAGAGGGGCTGCAACCCCTGCACATTCCAGCACCCCGGCACCTCTATATCATCCCAAGCCGTTACATCGTAGGCAGGAGCCTCGAAGCCCTTGGCACGCTCTTCCGGCGTCTTGCACCAATGAAACTTCCATGTGCCGTCGAGCGAGAGCCAGTAGGCGCCGCGTTCAGGCAGCACACCGCGTGCCGCTTGTTCTGTGGGGAAATGGAATCCCCAGGCCCGCGGTTGTTCCTTGTTCAGCGCCAGCGCCTCGGGCGACTGCCATTCGTTGCCCGTAGGGGCAGTGACCTGAGTGTCATAGGCAAAGCCTTCGAGAGCGGCGAGGGCCGGTGATTGCGCACTCATCCAAGCGGAGCACAGTAAGGATACGGTAAGCAGAAAAAAGTGTTTCATCTTATTTTTCTTATACGGTTTTGTTCGTTTTTCGGTGCGAAAATAACGAAAGTCCTGCAAAACCACAAAAGATTAGCAGGACTTTCTTCATTTTTATGCTTTTTCACAAGCTTTTGGGTGTTACAACCAACATTATTACTACAGCCGTTGTTGTGCAAAATGCCAGATAATGATACCGGCTGTTACGCTGACATTCATGGAATGTTTGGTGCCAAACTGAGGGATTTCTATGCAACCGTCACATGCATCAACGACTGACTGTTGCACACCCTTCACTTCATTACCAAAGATGACAGCATAGCGAAGCGAGGGGTCAGGATGAAAATCATTAAGCATCGTACTTCCTTCGCATTGTTCGATGGCCAACAGTGTATAGCCTTCATCACGCAACCATCGGACAGCTTCCATGGTGTCGTCGAAGTGTTTCCATGCTACGCTATCCTCAGCGCCCAAAGCTGTCTTGTGAATCTCTACATTGGGGGGTGTAGCAGTAATACCACAGAGCACAACGCCAGCAAGACGAAAAGCATCAGCAGTGCGAAAAACACTGCCTACATTATATAATGAGCGCACACCGTCGAGCACCACCACCAGCGGCAGTTTCTCAGCATCATGAAACTGCTCCACGCTGATGCGGTTCATCTCAGTGATTTTGAGCTTACGATATAAGGACCCTCCCCCTTGCCCCTCCCTTGCAGGGCGGGGAGTAGTTTCATCTGACAAATGGCTCTTATTAAATATAATTTCCATGCTATCTACTTAATGCCAACATTCTTTCAATTGGCTTGATGGCTTTCTCGGCTATTTCCTTATCAACTTTCACGACAGGCTGTTCATCGCGCAGACAACGATATACCTTTTCGAGAGTTACCATCTTCATATACTCACACTCATTGCAAGCACATGACTGTTTGCCCTCCAGCGTTTCCACCATTGCCTCCTCTGGCGGTGCAGGGATGAATGTCTTCTGCGGTGCTTTCTTCTGCATCTCATGCAAGATGCCGCTTTCGGTGGCTACGATGAATTCTGTGGCTTCGTTCTCCAAGGCGTATTTCAACAGTGCTGCCGTGCTGCCTACCTGATCAGCAAGCTTCACCACCGCTCCCTTGCACTCAGGGTGTACCAGCACTTTTGCCTGCGGATGCTCACGTTTGAGTTCAAGGATTTTCTCTACGCTAAAACGTGCATGAACATGACAGGCACCATTCCACAACAACATATTTCTGCCGGTAATGGCATTGATATATCCACCCAAATTCTGATCAGGACCGAAGATGATAGGTGTTTCCTTAGGCAATGACTCCACAATCTTACGGGCATTGCTGCTGGTGACTACGATGTCAGTGACCGCTTTTGTGGCAGCTGTAGTGTTGACGTAGCTGATGACGGTATGCCCGGGATGTGCCGCTACAAACGCAGCAAACTCATCTGCCGGACAGCTCTCTGCCAGAGAACAGGTGGCAGCAGGATCAGGCACCAGCACCTTCTTGTCAGGACAGAGGATGGCAGCTGTCTCGCCCATGAAATGGACGCCACAGAGCACAATGATATCTGCATCGGTCTTGGCAGCCTGCTGTGCGAGTGCTAAGCTATCTCCAATGAAGTCTGCTAAGTCCTGCACTTCACCATCCACATAGTAATGTGCCATGATGACAGCGTTCTTCTCACGTGCCAGTCTTCGTATCTCTTCTTTAAGCTCTTTTTTTGACATCATATTATTATATTTGTTGATTTCTTTTGAATGAGAAAATTCGTTATGTAAATATATATTTGCTGTCAATTCTGTCAATAACTATGCAAAGGTAAATATTTTCAATGAAATAGGTTGTCAATAACTCGATAAATTTATGCTAAAAGTAAGTTAAAAGTATTTTCTATCTTATTTTGAAATATCGGTGAATTATCAGTGGGCTGACAATCGACAGCTATTGATGAGTTGTTGATAGTTATAATTGATCTTTAGCATCAGTTATTGACAATCTGCCGATATAAGCACAAAGAAAAGGTAAGGCCATACCGAAATAGGTGATGTCATATGCTGATTCAAACAGTTCATTCCAGTTGTCGTGGAGATACATGTTGTGGATAAAGGTGACAATGACTAATAGGATGAGCACTATGGCTGTGGCAATGAGATACCGGTAAGGAGCATGTCTCTGCCAGAAGGACAGATAGATGCCTATTGCTATCATCAACAACAAATCGGTAAGGTGTCCCTGGCGTGTTTGAAGGATAAACAGGTTGTACTCGAAGAATAGCAACATATTGCTGTCCCATAATAGGAATGGCAGGAAGGTGATGACAAAAGTGATGATGATGGTCATTGAAAAGATAATCTTCTTCTTTAGGCTCACCTCATAGAAGTCAGGGAAATAATAGATGCAAAAGGGAATGATGGCAGTGAAGCGTGTGCTCATCATCAGTCCTATGATGATTCCTAACAGCAAAGGATTCTTGTGGATGGTGAGCCAATAATGAATGCAATACAGCAAAACACTCATGCTCACCACAAAATTTGTCATCAGGTCGCTACGCACAAAGACTTCATAGATGAAAGCGGGTGAACAAGCGAGAAATACGAAGGCTATATTTTCTTCTTTATCTTTTAGATGTAAGGAAAGTGAATGAACGAAAAGTAGAATGCCGGCAATGAATGAAAGTCCCACATTTCCCATCAGATAGAAAGGCAGATGAAAGAGCTGCCACACAGGAAAAGGCGAACCATAGCCGTCTAAATGTGTATGGGCAGCATAGGGATAGATGCCATGAGTGATATTAAAAAGGAAATTATGAATGGCTGACCAACGATCCACCTGAATGGTCATCGGATCAGGAATATATTGAAAGGCAAGAAGGAATAAAAGGCAGATAATCAAGGCGATGAACGTAGTGCCTCGTTGAATATTCAAATAGGAGAGTTTAGTAACCAGGTATTTGTATTTATTGCCTAACACAACGATGCCACCATACAGGATACAAGCAGCTATGACGGCATACCAAGGCAGCAACCGCAGTCCATATTTCAATATAAACAGACTGTTGATGAAAATATAAAGAATGAGTGCTAGCCGATTGGTTTTCATAGATATTTGGCAATGACTTTATGATTGATTTGATAGTAGATATAGGTGAGGAGTGTTGTAGCTGCAGTGAAAAGGATGAAGTGCAACACATTTTTCTCTACGTAGGACACCAGCGGTAAGTGAACAAGATAGATTTCAAGGGAACTGATGCCTGCCAGATAGAGAATGCGGGACTGCATCAGGAACCTGAAGAAAACAGGCAGAAGCAAGGAAGGTATTGCCAATGGCAGTTTGATGAACAGGAGAATATAATGATATGGTAGTGTGCCTTTGTAGGCGTGTACAGCAGGTATTTCCTTTAAAATTAGAAAGGCAAAACCAATGAGAAAAGAGATCGTTCCTACGCGCCACCAAAATTTTTTATCCTTGCTTCGTAGTTGTTCTATGTGTTGTGAAGCCAAAACACCTGCAAAGAAAGAATAAGACTGTTCGGCTTCAATCTGCTGTAAGGTATTCAATGCGATGAAACCGATGATGATGAAAGCAGGAATCAACCAACGACTGAACCAACGTTGAATAATCCAATAAACCAGGTAACACCACATCAAATAAGGAATAAACCAGAATTCAGATTCCAAGAAGCAAAAGTCTAGCAGGAAAGGCTTCCAGCCAGGAAAGCCCCTGAACATTGTCACAACAGTCAGAAAGAGCCAATAAGGAATGATGATGCGCTTTAGCTTCTTATGCCAATAGTTCTTCAATCCATTTGCTTTATAACTCTCATGTATGCCAAAGCCGGAAAGCAATAGAAAGAGGGCTACACTGACAGAACCCATCACGTTGACCACACGCGGGAGTTGCCATTCAATGAAAACATGAAAAACCGCAATGATGATAGCCGCCATGCCTCGCAAGACAGTGGTTTGCTGTCGGCAGAGGATATCGCTGGCCATCATTTGATGAAGGTAATTTTGGTGGTAGCGGCGTTTTTACCGTCAGGTGTATTGGCAATCACGATATATACGCCGGAAGCTACGCGTTTGCCAAAGCGATTACATCCGTTCCAAGTGAAGGTGCCACCAATTGAAGTACCAGTCCAAATAAGCTGACCTGTAGCAGAAACAATCTTCACTTCACTGTCCTTGACCAAACCGCGAATACCGATAGGACCATTATAATCCGGTTCTACGGGATTCGGGAAGGCATAGATATTGTCTTTGTCCAGTCCATCGGCAGATTCAGAAGCATCAGAAAGATAGCTGCACAGGCCTTTGTCAGTGGCGAAGAATACGTGACCCGTAGCTGGATGGATAGCTATATCGTAGATGTTATTCGATGGTAGCGGCGAGTTTTCAACGGTGTAGTGTGCCAGTTCTTCCTGACAGTCTTCACTCACAACATATACGCCATTATTATCGGTTCCAAACCACTTGCGCCCTGCACCGTCGATGGCTACACATTGTGTGACTAATCCTGACAGCAGATAGTCAGCGAGGCCACTGCCATCGGTGCGTGCCACTTTCACCTGTTCGAAGGTGAGGTCACCAGCGGCAAAATCCTCGGGTGAGGTGATGCGGAACGGACCCATATCGGTACATATCCAGATGCTGCCATCCAAGTCTTCATTAATATAGTAGAAGTTGTCAGGTGCGTAGCTGACGTTGTCCTGATTGACGATTTTGTCGCAGAACATGCGATGGTCATCCTTGCTGTTATCGATGGTGCCGTTGTAGTCGAGCATCAAAATACCGCGCTGAGTCATGCGTCGGCTGTTCAACCACGCCCATCCGCGACTGTCGAAGAAGATGTTATCTACTGTGGATGCGCTGTTGATTTCAGGACAGGGAATGCCTGTCCATGTGCCATCGGGTCGCATGATGCGAATGGTGGTATCTTGTTTTCCTATGATGGGATTCAGCAGCCATAGGTTGCCTTCAGGATCATAGATGAGGCCATCTGCCACGGTGTACCATTCCTTATGTGCATTATTAGGCAGGATAGAATGCAGAGGAGCATTTTCCAAGCCGATATGTCCTACGCATTGCATATCCCTGAATTCAAAGACACCATTGCGCGTGGTTCCCACATAGTAATGATTCTCATCATGCGGATCCTGTGCGATATTTGTCACATCCAGCCAGCGGTATTTAGGAAATTTTTCAGTGGCTGCTTTACCATCAAAGATAGTCCATGTATGGCCATCGGGTTCCAGCAGCATGGCTAATCCCTGCAGTTCCACATTAGCGAAATGACGGTTACCGCCTGCCACCATCAGCCGTTTACCTGCAAAGCGCAAGTGGAAGCTGTAATTATGTGTGGGGCTATTGGGATGGATATTGGCGCGTGTGAGTTCAAAGGTTTGCTCATTGAGTTTGTATGACTGCAGTCCTTGATCCATAAAACTAGCCCAATACTCATTACCTCGAGCAGTCAGACAATTCCAGTAGTAGTAGCCTGTCAGTGCTGTTACTTTGTTCTTATTCTCATAGATAAGTATCTTGTTGCTGCTGCCGATAATAAGTTTGCCATCATTGACGGTCATATAATCCGGAATAGGATTGAGGGTGCCTGCCTGTAAGGTGGTCCATGTCTCTTCATCGTCATTCATGACAACGAGATAAGTACCTACATGAATCCACACATTTCCGGCAAAGGTTTCCATGTGTGCAGCATTGAAATAGGTTTCCAAATGTTTCCAGTTGTTCTTGTCCTTTAGGTTCGTGTTCAGAGTTCCTCGCCAAAGGCCTGTGGAGGTGCCTATGAAGAGATTCTTTTCAGTGAGTGCACACGAACGAACCTGGAGTCCCAACTCATAGCTTTCTTTAATAAATCCTTGCGCCATATCTACGACGACTACACCGAAATTCGTACAGATATAGGCATATTGTTTCATCACCTGCACGTTGTTCACATCCTTGTTGAGAAGGTTGCTGTTCTTCAGCTGTGCCAGATTGATGACATCGTAGTCATCTTCTGTGGAGAGCAGGTCGATGTTTCCGTTGTCATAGATGATGATAATGCGTTTTGCCTCGGCGCTGTAGCGGATGAAGGAGACAGTGATGTCGGACAGCTGCTGAAGCCAGTCGAAGGTAGTGATGCTGCCGTCATCGGTGTCATAGGCCATCAGCCTACCCTCCATGATGCAATAGATGCGGTTGCCTGCCACGATATTGCTGTTGCAGATGGTGTAGGCGGGATATACGCTCCAGGTGCCTATTTGGGCAGAGGCAGTAAGAGTGAAGAATGAAAGAGTGAAAAATGAAAAATACATTATACTCTTTCGCAGCGTTTCAATGCTACGCTCCTTTAATATGTGACGGTAACCTATATTTTTCATTTTTCACTTATCATTTTTCATTTTTCATTCTTTACTTTTCACTTCTCACTCTTCAGAAATTCTGCCAGCTTCTGCGTGGCGCGTCCGCGATGGCTGATGGCGTTCTTCTCTGCGGCAGTCATCTCAGCAAACGGACGATCGTAGCCTTCCGGTTGGAAGATGGGATCGTAGCCGAAACCCTCTGTGCCACGTCGCTCGCGTAGGATGCTGCCTGGGCAGATACCCTCGAAGAGATATTCCTGCCCTTTATATATTAACGCAATAACGGTGCGAAATCTTGCGCTGTGGTCAGTTTTATTTTCTAAATTCTCCAACAAAAGATTCATGTTGGCGTCGCTGTCATGGGTCTCGCCTTTGCCAAAAAGCTCTGCATAGCGTGCTGTATGCACACCCGGAGCACCATTCAGAGCAGTTACTTCAAGTCCAGTGTCGTCGGCGAAGCAATCCAGATGATAGTGCTCCTTGACATAATGCACCTTCTGCAGCGCATTGCCCTCCAGCGTGTCGGCTGTCTCAGGGATGTCCTCGTGGCAGCCGATGTCGTTGAGACCTACGACGTCAAAGTGCTCGCCCAAAATCTGTCGCACTTCGGCAAGCTTGTGCTGGTTATTGGTGGCAAATACAATCTTCATGTCTTGATATGATCAAAACCTTCGCCATAGACTCCCACCACCTTTGTCATGGTGACGAAAGCCTGGTTGTCGAGGTGTTTGATGAGACGGAAAATAAGGGTGCTCTCGCGGCGACGTGCCATCACTATCAGCACTTGCCTCTCTTCCTTAGAGTACCAGCCTTGTCCGTGAAGGATGGTGATGCCGCGTCCCACTTCATCATTGATGGCCTGAGCAATTTCTTTGTGTTTGTTGGAGATAATTGTGAACTGCACACTTTGTGAGGCGGAGTTCATTGTGTAGTCCAACAGCAACATGGAGATGATGAGGATGACATAACCTGTCACGACCTTGTTCCAATCGTGGAAGACGAAGAAGCTGGACGAGACGATGATGAAGTCAAGCCACATCAAGATACGACCCATCGAGAAGTTCTTGTATTTGTTCACGATGGCCGCGATGATATCTGTACCGCCCGTGGAGCCATTGTTGATGAACACCAGCGCCAAGGCGCCACCCTCGATGCAGGCTCCAAGGACAGCTGCCATGAACGGCTGGTCGCCTACTACCATAGGCAGTGAGCCGTCTGGCTGTCGAATCAGCTGCTGGACAAGTCCCAGGAAAAAGGTGATGTTTAAGGTGGCATAGATGGTCTTGGTGAAGAACTTGAAGCCAAGAATCTTCAGACCTATGGCCAACAGGAGGGCGTTGATGGCGAAGTAGCTGTACTGAGTAGGAATGCCTGTGGCATAGAATATGATAGCCGAGACACCCGTCATGCCACCTGGCGTGAAGTGATAAGGCAGCATGAACAGGCAGAAGGCTACGCAGTAGATGGCACAGCCCAGCGAGATGAAGAAGTAGTCTCGGATTTCGTCAAGGATTTTTTCTTTTGTCGGTATGTGCATAGCTTGTGGTGGATTATTTGATTACCATGTTAATCATGCGCTTCGGCACAATGATGACCTTCATAATCTGCTTGCCTTCCAGGTACTTGGGAGTCAGCTCATGGTTACGTGCCGCTGCTTCGATGGTGGCATTGTCGGCATCAGCGGGGAAGTCGATGCCAAAGCGTGTCTTGCCATTGAAGGCTACCATCATCTTCACGGTGTCCTCCACCAAGAACTTCTCGTTGAATACTGGCCATTGGGCATCGCAGACGCTGGTGGTGTGGCCGAGTGCTTCCCACAGTTCCTCAGCGATGTGAGGCGCAAAGGGAGCTATGAGTACCACGATAGGCTCGAGCACTGCACGCTTGGTGCACTTGAGATTTGAGAGCTCGTTGGTGGCGATCATGAAGGCAGGGATAGCGGTGTTGTAGGAGAAGTTCTCGATGTCCTCCGTCACCTTCTTGATGAGTTTATGCAATGCTTTCAGCTCAGCTGCTGTGGGTTCTTCATCGGTGACAGCTACCCGCAGGCTCTCCCCTCCCTGACGGGAGGGGTCGGGGGTGGGTCTGAATAGATTCCAGAACTTCTTCAGGAAGCGGAAGCAACCGTCGATGCCGGCAACGTCCCAAGGTTTCGACTGCTCGATAGGGCCGAGGAACATCTCGTAGAGACGCAGTGTGTCAGCACCGTAGTTCTCGCAGATGTCATCGGGATTGACCACGTTGTACTTCGACTTGGACATCTTCTCGATAGCTTGGCTGACGATGTACTGTCCGTTCTTGTTCAGGATGAACTCTGCATCGCGGAACTCAGCGGTCCACTGGCGAATCTTCTCCACATCCAGCACATTGCCGCTGACCATGCTGATGTCAGCATATACGGGATCCGCCTCAGTGCCCTGATAGAAATAGAGATTCTTCTTCTTGGCATCGTTATACTGCTCCTCCAAGAGGTCGAAGCTCACGAACTTGTTGGTGCCACGCAGACGATAGACAAAGCTGGACCAGCCCTGGATCATACCTTGGTTGATGAGCTTCTGGAAGGGCTCTTCCTTCTTGCTGACACCCAGGTCGAAGAGGAACTTATTCCAGAAACGGCTGTAGATCAAGTGGCCCGTAGCGTGCTCGCTACCACCTACGTAAAGATCTACGTTCTGCCAGTAGCTGGCAGCCTTCTCGCTTACCAATGCCTCATCGTTGAGGGGGTCCATATAACGGAGGTAGTAGGCAGAGGAGCCTGCGAAGCCAGGCATGGTATAGAGTTCAATGGGGAAGACATTCTCGTCGTCGATGAGGCTGTTCTCCACAATCTTCTTGTTCTTCTCATCCCAAGCCCACTTGGTGGCATTGCCTAAGGGAGGTTCGCCGGTCTCGGTAGGCAGGAACTTATCCACCTGAGGCAACTCAATAGGCAAGCATTCTTCAGGTATCATCTGGGGAATCCCATGCTTGTAATAGACGGGGAAGGGTTCGCCCCAGTAGCGCTGACGGCTGAATATGGCATCGCGCAGACGGTAGTTCACCTTCACGCGACCCAGCCGGTGTTCCTTTACGAAGCGCTTTGTCTCAGCGATGGCCTCTTTGATGGTCTTGCCGTTCAAGACTAGGCATTCGCCATCATACATCACGCTCTTGTCAGGGCTTATGGGTGAGTTCATCACAATACCCTCCTTGGCATCGTAGCTCTCCTCGCTTACGTCGGCTCCTTCCACCAATGGAATAATGGGAAGGTCGAAGTGCTTGGCGAAGGCGTAGTCGCGGCTGTCATGAGCCGGAACAGCCATGATGGCACCTGTGCCGTAGCCGGCTAGCACATACTCTGCCACGTAGATGGGGCATTTGTCGCCGGTGATGGGATTGATGCCGTAGGCTCCGGAGAACACACCCGTCACAGTGTGGTCAATCATGCGTTCACGCTCTGTGCGGCCTTTCACATATTTGATGTAAGCATCTACCGCCTCGCGTTGGTCAGGCGTTGTCACCTTGTCCACCAATTCGCTTTCAGGAGCCAGCACGAAGAAGGTTACGCCGAACATGGTGTCGGCACGTGTGGTGAAGATGGTGAAATCCACATCGCTGTCGGCCACCTTGATCAGCACCTCGGCACCTTCACTGCGACCAATCCAGTTCTTCTGGGTCTCCTTGATACTCTCGCTCCAGTCAATGGTCTCCAGACCATCCAGCAGACGCTGGCTGTAGGCGCTGACGCGCAGACACCACTGGCGCATCTTCTTCTGCTCCACCGGATAGCCGCCGCGCTCGCTGACACCATTGACCACCTCGTCATTGGCCAACACCGTACCCAATGCAGGGCACCAGTTCACCATTGTCTCGCCGAGGTAGGCAATGCGATGCTGCATGAGCAGTTCGCTCTGTTCCTTCTCATCAGCAGGCCATGTGCCTTCAGCCTTGAACTTCTCGATGAGTTTCTCAATGGGTTGTGCCTTCTGGAGCTGTTCGTCGAAGTATGAGTTATACATCTTCTGGAAGGCCCATTGTGTCCACTTATAGTAGTTCGGTGCACAGGTGCGAACCTCGCGGCTCCAGTCAAAGGAGAAACCGATCTTATCCAGCTGCTCGCGGTAGCGGTCGATGTTGGCAAAGGTTGTCTTCTCAGGATGCTGACCTGTCTTGATGGCATATTGTTCTGCGGGAAGACCATAGGCATCGTAGCCCATCGGGTTCAGCACGTTGAAGCCCTGCAGACGCTTGTAGCGGGCATAGATGTCGCTGGCGATATAGCCTAAGGGGTGACCCACATGCAAGCCCGCACCGCTGGGGTAAGGGAACATGTTCAGCACGTAGAATTTCTGTCGTGTCTCGTCCTCTGTCACTTTATATGTCTGCATGGTCACCCATCTCTGGTGCCATTTCTTCTCAATGTCTCTGAAATTGTATTCCATTGCTATATATATTGATTTCTTTTTCTGGCTGCAAAGGTACGCAAACTTTTTGGCATATTAACCTCTCAGGGTAGAAAAAATGGCATGGTGCGTTCCATTATCCAGCTTGCTGCATACCTTCATCCAGCATGCTGCATACAGAAATCCAGCTTGCTGCGTTCAGATTTCCTTGGCATAGCAGCGGCGACGCTTGACGAACTCGGGGGACATGGGTTCCCACTGGCTGAGCTCACGCATGTTATATTCCAGCTGCGGTCCTGTCTCAGCCCACTTAATGCCAGTTTGGTTATAGACGCGGATGAGATCGTCGAAGAAGAGGGCGTTAACACCCTTGGCTTGCAGGTCGGGGCGCACGGCGATGAGGAGCATCTCTACGGAACCTTCGTTCTTCCATTTCAGGCTTTTCAGCAAGTGGAACCAGCCAAATGGCAGCAGGCGGCCGTGGCTGCGCTGCATGGCATGTGACAGACATCCCATCGTGATGGCGACACCCACCACTTCATCCTCATCGTTGACGATGACGGGCATGAAGCGCTTGTCGATGAGGCCCAAGTATTTCTTGATGAAGAGGTCTGTTTGTTTTTCCGACAGCTCCGAATAGCCGAAGAGGGGTGAGTAGGCCTCGTTGAGCAGATGGAAGATTTTGTGGCCGTAGTCGCGCTTGTTGATGTCATCGTTGGTGAGCTTCAGCACGCGCAGATGCAACCGCTTGCGGGCAAATTCAGCCACGCGGCAGTATTTATCGGGCACCTCTTTGGGGATGGTCACGCGGATCTGCACCCAGTCAGCTTCCTTCTTGAAGCCTAACGCTTCGAGATGGCGAGGGTAGTAGGCGTGGTTGTAGATGGTGTTCATGGTACCCGTGAGGTGGAAGTCCTCCACGAGCATTCCCTCCTTGTCAAAATCGGTGATGCCCATCGGGCCCTGTATGGCTGTCATCCCGCGCTGGCGCCCCCATTCTGCAACAGTGTCTAAGAGTGCTTTGGCAACTGCTTGGTCATCGATGAACTCTATCATGGAGAAGCGCACGTTGCGCACATGCCATTTCTCATTGGCATGATGGTTGATGATGCCCACGATGCGCCCTACGCACTCTTTGCCGTGATAGGCCACGAAAGGCTGCACCTCAGAAAACTCCAGCCCGGGATTGGTCTTGATATTGAAGAACTCACGGACGTCGCTCTCCAAATCGGGGACATATTGTGGGCAGTCATTGTAGATGCGATGAACGATGCTTATGAAATCGTTCATCGTGCGATGCGAGTTGATGGGAACAACGCTGACATTAGTGCTCATAGGGAGTGATGATTGGAGGGGGTGTTCAATCTTTGTCATCATGTCCGCCAAAGAATCTGCGACGTGCCTCTTGGCGTGCAGCGCGATCATTGCCTTTAGCGCGGAAATTTTCTCCTTTGCGGCCGAAACCACTGTGACCCTTGAAGCCGTCACGCTTCTCCGGACGTTCACCGAAGGAACGTTCGCGCCTCTCATAGCCGCCTTCGCGTTTGGAGAAACCTTCGCGTTTGGAGAACCTATTGAAGCGGTGGTCATCGCGGCGTTCCTCACGTTCCTCGTCGTTGAAGTTGCCCTTGAAGCCGTCGCGGTGTTGCTTGAAGCGGCGCTTCTGAGCCATCTCGCGACGCTCGGCATTGGTTTTCACGATGCCGCCTTTGGCACGGTGTTCGTCTAAGCGTCCGCCGAAGAGCACATACTTGCGCAGTTCACACTCCAGCGAGCCGTTATACAAGGGTGTCTTCAGCGACGGTTTCAAGCCTATCTCGTCGAAGCATTCCTCGCGATAGCTGAGAATCCAAGCCTCGCCGCCCGTGAACTCGCGCTTCAGCTTCTGCCCGATGCACTTGTACAATCCCAGCAGGTCGGGGCTGGAGATGCGCTCACCATAGGGCGGGTTGGTCACCATGAGTGCAGGTTGCTGTTCCCCTTCCTCTGTATGTGCGGGCAGCAGGGGTGATTTGGTGAAATCGGCCATCTCAACGCTGATATCCTTGCTGAGGCCGGCAGCCTTCACATTGCGTGTGGCGATGCCGACAGCCTTCGGGTCGATGTCGCGCCCATAGATATGATGTTCGAACTCTCGTTCGTTACTGTCATCGTTATACACCTGTTCAAAGAGCTCGCGGTCGAAGTCAGGCCATTTCTCGAAGGCATAGCTCTTGCGGAACACGCCAGGGGCGATGCCGCGGGCGATGAGGGCTGCCTCGATGCATAAGGTGCCGCTGCCGCAGAAGGGATCCAGGAAATCGCTCTCACCCTTCCATCCGGTCATCATGATGATGCCGGCTGCCAGCACTTCGTTGAGCGGTGCTGCCACCGTCTCCTGACGATAGCCGCGACGATGCAGGCTCTCGCCGCTGCTGTCCAGCGCCAATGTAGCATCGTAGTCGGAGATATGTATGTGCAGCTGTATATCGGGGTTGGAGACGCTGACATTAGGACGTGAGCCTGTGCGCTCACGGAACTGGTCGGCGATGGCGTCCTTCACCTTGTAGGCAACAAACTTAGAGTGGTGGAACTCTGGCGAGAAGACTACGCTGTCAACGGCAAACGTCGTCTGCGGCGTGAGGTACTGCGACCAGTCGATGGACTTCACGGCTTCATAGACGTCGTCGGCGCTCCTGGCCTTGAACAGCTTGATGGGTTTGAGCACGCGGATGGCTGTGCGCAGGCAGAAGTTGGCGCGATACATCATCTCTTTGTCGCCCGTGAAGGTGACCATGCGACGGCCTATCTGTATGTCCGTGGCGCCCAGTTCTGTGAGCTCCTGTGCCAACAGAGGTTCCAGGCCCTGGAAGGTTTTGGCAATAAGTGGTGTTGTCATTAATTAATGGCAGTATTTGTTTTGTAGTATTTTCGTGTTGGGCTCCACATCCTCGGTGACCCAGATGTTACCGCCGATGACGGCATCGTGACCGATGGTGATGCGTCCCAGGATGGTGGAGTTGGCATAGACGATGACGTTGTCTTCGAGGATGGGGTGGCGCGGAATGCCCTTGATGGGGTGACCGTCATCATCGAGGGGGAAGCTTTTGGCACCCAACGTGACACCCTGATAGAGTTTCACGTTGTTCCCGATCACGCAGGTGGCTCCGATGACGACACCCGTGCCGTGGTCGATGGTGAAATGGTGGCCGATGGTGGCTCCCGGATGAATGTCGATACCCGTTTCGGAGTGTGCCATCTCTGTGATGATACGTGGGATGAGTGGCACGCCCAGCTTCAGCAGTTCGTGGGCCACGCGGTAGTTCGTCAGCGCCTTGATGACAGGGTAGCACGAAATCACCTCGCCGTAGCTCTCTGCGGCTGGGTCGCCCAAGTAGGCAGCCTCGACATCGGTTGATAGCGTCTGGCGCAGCACTGGCAGGCGTTCGATGAAAGCGCGTGACAGCTCGCTAGACTTCTTGCGACGAATGTCCTGAGCCGTAGCATAGGTGTTACCATAGGCTTCCACCTCGTTCCAGCCGGTAGCGAAGCACAATCCAGCCTGGATCTGCTCGCACAGCAGGCCGTAGAGCCGCTCAATGGCGACGCCGATGTGGAAGATGAGGTTTTGGTTGTTGACATTGCTCTTCCCATAGAAACCGGGGAAGAGAATACTGCGACACAATTCCATTATCTCAGCCAAAGCAGGCTGGGAGGGCAGCGGGTCACCGTCGCGATGTTCGTGGAACAGGCCGCATAACGACTTCGGGTCGGCCAGTTCCGTGGCCACTGTCGTCAGTAAGGTTTGCGTAGAGCTATTCATGATTTCGGCGGCAAAGGTACGCATTATTTACGACTTACGATTTACGATTTGCGATTTATTTGCTTCTGCGACAGCAAAAAAGATGCACCATCTCTGTGGAATAAGATGGTGCATCGGCCAAAAGAGGTGAAATGTGATAAGAAGAGTGTCTTTCAGAGGGTTTTAAAGGGGGTAGTCCTCGAAGGCGTAGAGGACGGTGGAGAGGTAGCGCTCGCCCGTGTCGGGCAGCAGCACCACAATCTTCTTTCCCTTGTTCTCTGGGCGCTTGGCGATTTCGGCGGCAGCAAAGGCGGCAGCACCGCTGCTGATGCCCACGAGCAGACCTTCCTGCTGGGCTATCTCGCGGCCCGTGCGGATGGCATCGTCGTTCTCGACATCGAAGACCTCGTCGATGACGTCGGCATTGTAGGTCTTGGGCACGAAACCGGCTCCGATGCCTTGGATCTTATGCGGACCGCTGGGCTGGCCGTTGAGGACGGCGGAGGACTTGGGTTCCACGGCGATGATCTTCACGTTGGGGTTCTGCTCCTTCAGGAACTTTCCTGTGCCGGAGATGGTACCTCCGGTGCCTACGCCCGCCACGAAGATATCTACTTTTCCATCGGTGTCGCGCCACACCTCGGGGCCTGTGGTGGCGTAGTGCTTAGCGGGGTTGGCAGCGTTCTCGAACTGCTGCAGGATAACGCTTCCCGGGATATTGTCTCGCAGCTCCTCAGCAGCGCGAATGGCTCCCGGCATACCATCCTTCCCAGGTGTCAGACGCACCTCAGCGCCGTATGCCTTCACCAGATTCCTACGCTCCACGCTCATCGTCTCGGGCATCGTCAGGATGAGGTGATAACCCTTCACGGCGCTGACCAATGCCAGCCCCACACCCGTGTTACCGCTGGTGGGCTCGATGATGGTGGCGCCCGGCTTCAGGATGCCTTTCTTTTCAGCATCCTCAATCATGGCGAAGGCGATGCGGTCCTTCACGCTGCCGCCGGGGTTAAAGAACTCCACTTTGGCAATGAGCGGGGTGGCAAGGCCCTTGGCCTGTGAGTATTTATTGAGCTCCAAAAGAGGGGTGTTGCCGATGAGCTCTGTCAGCTGTTTTGCTATCTGTGACATGATGATGATTGACGATTTAATGAATTACTATTGAAGGATTTGCGCTTTATGTGAATATCTTTTGCGCTGCAAAAGTACGAAGAAATATTTATTTATCCTTTTTCATGCTTTCATTTTTCACATTGTTTTAAATCTTGTCCAGCGCCTGTGCGAGATCTTCCAGAATATCGTCGATATGCTCTGTGCCGATGCTGAGGCGGATGGTCGAGGGTGTGATGTGCTGTTCGGCCAGTTCCTCAGGCGAGAGCTGTGAGTGAGTGGTCGTGTAGGGATGGATGACGAGGCTCTTCACGTCGGCCACGTTCGCCAGCAGCGAGAATATTTGCAGCGCATCAATGAACTTCCAAGCCTCTTCCTGACCGCCTTTGATCTCGAAGGTAAAGATGGAGCCGCCGCCGCCGGGGAAGTACTTTTGGTAGAGCTGGTGATCGTGGTGGCTCTCCAAAGCAGGATGGTTCACCTTGGCCACCTTGGGGTGCTTGCTCAGGAAATCAACCACCTTGAGGGCGTTCTGCACATGACGCTCCACGCGCAGGCTCAGCGTCTCGACGCCTTGCAGCAGGATGAAGGCATTGAAGGGTGAGATGGCAGCGCCGGTGTCACGCAGCAGGACGGCGCGAATACGTGTGACGTAAGCGGCAGCACCCACCGCATCGGCAAACACGATGCCGTGGTAGCTGGGGTCTGGCTTGGCCAGTGTGGGGAACTTGTCGGGGTTCGCCTTCCAGTCGAACTTGCCGCCATCGACGATGACGCCGCCGAGCGAGGTGCCGTGGCCACCCAGGAACTTCGTGGCCGAGTGTACCACGATGTCTGCTCCGTGCTCCAAGGGACGGATCAGGTAAGGGGTGCCGAACGTGTTATCGACAATGAAGGGGATCCCGTGCTTATGTGCTACAGCCGCAACGCCTTCCAAGTCGAGGACATCGCTGTTGGGGTTGCCGAAAGTCTCGGCATATACTACTTTTGTGTTGGGTTGGATGGCGGCCTCCAGGGCGGCGAGGTCGTTGACATTGATGATGGTGTTGGTGATGCCCTGTGTGGCCAGCGTGTGGGTGATGAGGTTGTAGCTGCCGCCGTAGAGGTTGTCGGCTGCCACGATGTGATCGCCGGCCTGCACGATGTTCTGCAGGGCATAGGTGATGGCAGCCGCGCCGGAGGCTACTGCCAGACCAGCCACACCGCCTTCGAGGGCTGCCACGCGGTCTTCGAACACGCCCTGCGTGGAGTTGGTCAAGCGACCGTAGATATTGCCTGCATCGCGCAGGCCGAAACGGTCGGCGGCGTGCTGCGAGTTGCGGAACACGTAGCTCGTCGTCTGATAGATAGGTACTGCGCGAGCGTCGGTTGCGGGGTCAGCCTGTTCTTGGCCTACATGGAGTTGCAAAGTCTCAAAGCGATAATTTTTCTGTGCCATAGTTGTATTTAGTTTAGAGTTTATCGTTTATGGTTTATCGTTTAGTGTTGTTTCGACGGTGCAAAGGTACGGCGATTTAGAGATATCTTCCAAATTTCTTGCGTAATTCGGAAGAATCCCCTACTTTTGCGCCATCAACAGAAAGATCTTCCAAAAGAGGCGCTTGACAGCCCTTGCAACAGAATAATATTCTACACCCTGTGCATAATGCCCTTAGAATCATGAATAATGAATTAGACGACATCGATTTGCAGATCCTCAGAACGCTGCAAAAGAACGCGAAATTAACCACCAAGGAGCTGGCTGATGCCGTGCACCTCACCCCTACCCCAGTCTTCGAGCGCCAGAAACGCCTGGAGCGACAAGGGTACATCCTGAAGTATGTGGCCGTCTTGGATCCGGAGAAGCTTCAACAGAGCCTCCTCGTATTCTGCAAGGTGAAGCTGAAGCAAATCAATCATGAGATAGCCGATGCCTTCACGCGCCGCATCCAGCGCATCCCTGAGGTGACGGCTTGCTACAACACCTCGGGTGCCTATGACTATCTCTTAATGGTTCGCGCACGTGACATGAAACAATATCAGGAGTTCATTCTCAACAAACTCGGCGATATTGAGCACGTGGGTGCTATTGAGAGTACCTTTGTGATGAGTGAGGTAAAACAAACACATGGCATCAATCTATAAAAATGCTCCCTCCTCTCGGGGGTGAGAGAAGGGAGGGTTTAAGGGTTTAAAAGGTTTAAGGGTTCAAGGCTGTTATTCTGCTTCGTAGCCGGCAATCTTAGCCATCGCGGGTGCTATCTCGATGTTATCGATGCGCCCCTGGAACACCTCGGTGCCAGGACCGATGGCATAGATGGGTACATAGCCGTTGGAGTGGCCGCCGCTGGCCCAGCTGATCATAGCCACCTCTGAAAGGATATGTTTGGTGGTCTCGCAGAGGTCATTGATGCGTTCCTTGACCTTGTCATTGTCCTGCATGGCCTTCTCGATGGCATTCCAGCGGTTCTGCAGGCGATCGCTTTGCTTTTGGTTGAGGGTAATACCGCTGCCGAAACCCATTAGCTCGCGCAGCTGCTTCTCAACTGCTGTCCACGTGAATTTCTTAGGCGCCTTCTTGTACTGCTCATTGAGGAGCCATTTCAGCTCATCGATGCTGCAGCGCTGATATTTCAGCAGGTCGGTGTGTAGCTCATACGGCCCTGTTCCCATCACCAGACCGCCCGTCTCGTGGTCGGCACTGATGACGATGATGGTCTCGTCGGGGTGCTGCTGGTAGAACTCATAGGCCACTTTCACCGCTTTGTCCATATCAAGGACTTCATTGATGACGTTGCCGATATCGTTGCGGTGGCAGGCCCAGTCAATCAGGCCACCCTCAATGGCAAAGAAGAAACCGTCGTTCTCCTTTGAGGTCAGATAGTTGATGCCAGCGCGCACCATCTGTTCCAGCGTCAGGTCGTCTTTTGTCTGGTCCATGCCGTAGGGCACCCGTTCGTTGCCGAGCTTCTCGTTTTGTGCATCGCTCTGCAGTAGGATCAGCTTGTCAGCCTTGCGTCCTTTCTTCTGGTACTCCTTGTAACCCTTCACGATGGTGTAGCCGGCCTCCTGAGCCTGTTGGTGCAGGCTGGGTTCGCCCTCCTTGGTGAAGGGTCTGTTGAAGTCGGAACCAGCAAAGAAATCATAACCGCTCTTGCAGAGGTCCTGACCCAGCTCGTAGTACATTTGACGCTTAGGCTGATGGCCATAAAATGAAGCGGGCGTAGCGTGGGTGATAGAGACGGTGGTGGCTACGCCTACGGCCTTGCCGGCCTTCTGGGCCCAGGCCGCGATGCTGCTGACGGGTGTCTCCAGATCCTGCAGCACGCCGATGGCGCCGTTCTTCGTTTTCTTGCCACAGGCCAGTGCCGTGCCGCCAGCTGCAGAGTCTGTGACTCCATTGGTGGCGGAATAGGTGTTCACCATTCCCACCACAGGCAGGCTGGACATCAGGATGGGCTCAAAGCCGATGCGCCCCTTCAGGGCAGCGAGATAGGTCTCGGTGACGTTGATTTGGTTCACACCCATTCCGTCGCCGATGAAGTAGAACACATACTTGACTTGCCCTTCAGCAAAGGCTGACAGGGTCAGGACGAGTGCCAGGAGGCACGAGAGAAAACGTAGTTTCATAAGTTGTTATTCATTAAATTTTGTCACAAAATATCACACTCTACAGGGCGCAGCTGCCGCTGCCCCTCGTTGTAGGCATAGCCCACCGTGAGCAGGCTCTCCTTCAGTGCTTCCACATCACGGTCGAAGTAGGCACACAGGTCTTCCAGCGAGTCGAACTCATCATCGCGCAGTAGCATGTTGACGGCTGACACCATCATCATTGGGTCTTGGGGAAGGTGATCCATTATGGTTTATGGTTTATGGTTTATGGTTTATAGTGTATGGTTTATAGTAGAGAGCTATGTGGGATTTACGGGGTCTATGCGGAAGAGCTTGTCGCTGTGGCGGATCTTGGCATCTACTTTGAAAGAGACGTTGGAGCCTTGGCGTGCCACGTCCACGGCGGCATTCGTGTCATCGTGCATCTCCTCAATCGTGCCGTAGATGGCGCCGGTGGTGGGGCCTGTAACCAGGAACTTGTCCCCCACGTGCAGCTCTGCCGCCTCGATATGGAACTCGCCCAGCCCCATGCGGGAGTAGTATTTCGTGCCGCGCCCTACATACACCTTGCGCTCTGTGGTTTGTGACCCGTAGTTCTCTGTCCATTCCCCCAGCCGCTGACCTTGGTAGTAGCCGTCCCAGAAGCCGCGATTGAAGACGGTGGCCAGTCGCGTGTCGAGGTTGTCCTTGAGGGCTTCGTTGAATTGGTCGTCAAGGATGGCGTCCAAGGCTTCCCTATAGCACTCCACGACCGTCTTCACATACTCTGGTCCTCGCGCGCGACCTTCTATCTTAAACACGCGCACGCCGGCATCTACGAGTCTGTCCAGGAAGCGGATGGTCTTCAGGTCCTTGGGCGACATGATATATTTGTTGTCCACCTCCAGCTCAATGTCTGTCTCCTTATCTTTGACGATATAGCTGCGGCGGCAAATCTGCATGCACTCGCCTCGGTTGGCCGAGCGTCCGGTGTTCTGCAGTGAGAGGTAGCATTTACCCGACACGGCCATGCATAGGGCACCATGGCAGAACATCTCTATGCGGATGAGCTCTCCACTGGGGCCGCAGATGCGGTCGCGCTCGATGGCCTCATGAATCTCCTGCACCTGCTGGATATTCAGCTCGCGGGCCAGCACCACGACATCGGCAAACTGAGCATAGAAGCGCAGCGCCTCGACGTTAGAGATGTTCAGTTGCGTGCTCAGGTGCACCTCCACGCCAATCTCTCGCGCGTAGGTCATCACGGCGATGTCGCTGGCTATGACGGCGCTAATGCCAGCCTCCTTGGCGGCATCCAGAATCTCGTGCATCAGTGGCAGGTCCTCGCCGTAGATGATGGTGTTCACCGTCAGATAGCTCTTCACGCCGTGCTGCCGGCATGTCTCCGCCATCTCCTTCAGGTCGTTGATGGTGAAGGCCGATGCCGAATGGGCGCGCATGTTCAGGTGTTCGATGCCGAAATAGATGCTGTCAGCGCCTGCATGCAGGGCTGCCGCGAAGCTTTCGCGCGACCCCACCGGTGCCATTATCTCAAAATCTTCTCTTTTCACTATTGATTTTTCACTTTTTGCTTTTCACTTCTCATTTCTCCCAGCAGCCGAGAACTCACAACCGCAATACAGTTGGTTGTAGAATTTGTATTCTCGCAGCAGTTCGTTGCGGCGCTCCTGCAGGCCGCCTTTGCGCCAGTTCTGCGCCCAGAAATGTGAGCCGGGGGCAGCCGCTTCGGCAGCCTGACCGGCACGCTCTATCTGATCGAGGCGCTTCCAGCGTGAGGAAGCCAGTGTGGTTGTGAACCAGTTGATGCCCAGCTCTACAGCTTTGTGTGCAGCAGCAGTCAGTCGTAGCGTGAAGCATGTCTCACAGCGGCTACCGCGCTCCGGCTCTCCCTCCTGGCCTCGCACACCGCAAAGCCATCCTTCGTGGTCCCAATCTTCGTCGATCCATTCGATGCCCAGGCTGTCGGCATGTCGCTTGCTCTCAGCCTTGCGCGTCTCGTACTCTTCACGCGGAAAGATGTTGGGGTTGAAGTAGTAGATGGTCGGGCGCACTCCGTTGGCCAGCATCCATTCCACGATGGCGCTGGAGCACGGCGCACAGCAGGCATGCAGCAGGACACGCTCCACGCCCTCGGGCACTTCGATTCCCTTTTTCGCTTTCATCGCGGCAAAGATAGGTAAAATAATGTGTCCCTCAAATTTTTTCCTTAAACTTTAAACCTTAAACTTCAAACTTTTCGTACCTTTGCCCCCAGTATGAAGATAGGAAAGCTCGATTTGGGCTACAGGCCCGTGTTCCTGGCACCGATGGAGGACGTCACCGACATCGGCTTCCGACTGCTGTGCCGACGTATGGGTGCGGCCATGGTGTACTCTGAGTTTGTGGCGGCCGATGCCCTTGTGCGCATGGTGAACAAAAGCTTGAAGAAGCTGGAGGTGTGCGATGAGGAACGCCCCGTGGCCATACAGATTTATGGCCGCGAGCCCGAGCCCATGGCTGATGCTGCGCGCATCGTCGTGGAACAGGCACACCCCGATGTGCTGGACCTCAACTTCGGTTGCCCTGTGAAGAAGATAGCCACGAAAGGAGCTGGCGCTGGCCTCTTGCGCACACCGGAGAAACTACTGGAGATTACGCGCGCTGTCGTGGATGCCGTGGGCGACAAGGTGCCTGTGACGGTGAAGACGCGCCTCGGATGGGATTTCGAGCACCTCATCATCGAGGAGCTGGCCGAACAGCTGCAGGACTGCGGCATCGCGGCGCTGACCATCCATGGCCGCACGCGCTCGCAACTCTATTCCGACCATGCTGACTGGACGCTCATCGGCCGTGTGAAGCAGAACCCGCGCATGACGATTCCCATCATCGGTAATGGTGACATCACCTCGGCTGAAGGGGCTGTAGAGGCCTTCGAGCGGTATGGCGTGGATGCTATCATGGTGGGGCGCGCCACCTTCGGACGCCCTTGGATATTCCGTGAAATCGTTGACAGGCTCAGGGGCGAGCCGGACTCCGCCTTGAACCTGTCAACAGATTGGAAACTCGATGTGCTGAAGGAGCAGGTGCTCACCTCTGTGGCCCGCTCCAACGAGCTGAGCGGCATCCGCCATGTCCGCCGCCACCTCGCTGCCTCTCCCCTCTTCAAGGGTATCCCCGACTTCCGTCAGACGCGCATCAGGATGTTGCAGGCAGAGACTGTCGATGAGCTCTTTGAGGTGATAGAATACACTCGTGAGCTACTGCATCATTCCGTTTTGTTGTAATTCCCTTTATTGTCTTTGTCCGCCTCACTTTCGGGGGCATCGTCGTTGGGTTGTGCTGCCTGCTGTGCCTGCTGATGGTGTTGTCCTTGTTCCCTTTTTGCCAGATAGAACTTGGAGGCAGCAAGACAGGCGAGCAACAGACCGATGGCGGCCACCAGCCGTGAGGAGATGAGCCAGGCAGCAATCAGCAATCCCACGGCCCATGCTGCCTGATTCATACCACTGCGCCAAAGGTCGGCATCGGTGCCCTTGGGGGCATCGAAGATGCTGGGTGGCACGGGCTGCCCGCTCTTGGCGGCAGCCTGTCTGCTATCTTCGCGTTTTCTGGTGGAGCGATAGACGAGCCAGATGATGAGGGCGAGAATCCACAGGGGAGCGGTGAAGATGAGAAACAGAAAAGCGAGAAGAAGGGCTGTAAAGCAAAGCAGCAACCCCTTGCCCCACCACGGCAGGTCGTCGGTGAAGAATGTCTTCTTGAACTCCTGTGCATACTCCTCCCAGGCTTCATCATCCATCGCCACAGCGTCCGAGTCCGCGTTCTCGACCATGTCCTCATCGCTATTCTCATAGAAGAAGGTGGTGTCTTCTGCCACGCTCTCGATGGTATCGTTCTTCTCTGCTGTTTCTGTGGCTAGGGTTGTCTGTATCGGTATGGCCACCAACATCAGCGCTGCCACGACCATTGTCATCATTCTTTTTGTTGTCATAATACTTATGGATTGGTGCTAAAAATCATTGTCTTCTCTGCAAAGGAACAAAAAAAGTTGCATTCAACCGCACACTTTCTGTGCTTTTTTGTACTTTTGCACGCACAAACCCTCACATCATCCATTTATGAAGGAGATTTATTTAGCCGGCGGCTGCTTCTGGGGCACCGAGCATTTATTTAAACAGGTAAAAGGAGTCACAGAGACCGAGGTGGGCTTTGCCAACGGCAACACCGAGGCTCCGACTTACGAGGAAGTGTACACGGATATGACAGGTTATGCCGAGACCGTGCGCGTCTGCTATGACGAGCAGGTGATAGAACTGCGGCAGCTTCTGAATATTTTCTTCATTGCTATAGATCCCTCCTCGCTCAACCGCCAAGGGGAGGATGAGGGCACACGTTATCGCACGGGCGTCTATTACACCTCGGAGGAAGACCTGCCCATCATCCGTGAGGTCTTTGCCTCGCAGCAGCGTCTTGTCGAAGGCCCTATCGTCGTGGAACTGGAGCCATTGCGCAACTTCTATCCTGCCGACGAACGCCATCAGGACTATCTCGACAAGAATCCTGGCGGCTACTGCCATCTGCCGCATCAACTCTTTGAGTTCGTGCGAAACCTCTCGAACGAAGTAGCGAAATGAGCGTCCTGTCTGTCTTTCAGCATCTGGGGAATCGCCACACTATTTCCTGGCGGCTGTTCCTTGTCTGCTTTTTTGCCTCAACCTTCCCATTACTCTCCCCCTGCCATGCTTCAACCCATTGGCTCATCGAGGCGGAATCGTCCGAGACGCGTGTTTTGTGGCGTGGCGACACCCTCGACATCACCTCGCCGAAGGGCCTTTCATTATGGTGGGATGAACAGCTGTCGGCGCCCTGCACCATCGAATATCGCGCCTGCGTCGTGATGGAAGGAGGGCCTTGTGACCGTCTCTCAGACCTCAACTGCTTCTGGATGGCCAGCTTGCCAAAAAATAATCCCACCGCCCAAGGAACTCCCATCGCCCCTTGGAGAGGGGGTGGGGGTGTGTCTGGTCGCTTCGTTGACAGCTACCGCCTGCAATGTTACTATCTCGGCTTCGGTGGCAACTACAACACCACCACGCGCTTTCGCCGCTATGACGGCGATACGCTGGCCGTCAGCGATCCTGCGCATCGTCCCCCTATCCTGAAAGAATATACGGACAGTGCCCACCTCCTAAAACCGAATCATTGGTATGCCATCCGCATCGAGGTTCATGCCGATGGTCGCACGCGCTACATCATCGACGGTGAATGCTTGGTCGATTACCTCGACCCCTCTCCCCTACTCCACGGCTGGTTTGCCTTCCGCACCACCTGGAGCCACACGCGAATGACGGGGGTAAGGGTGAAAAGCCCCCGAGACCCCTAAAAGGGGAGCGTTAGAGCCCCCGAGCCCCCTAAAGGGGAGCGTAGGGAGTGATAAGTGAAAAATGAAAAGTGACGAATGATGAATGATGAATGAAAAAATGATAGGTATGGAAAATAAGCAAATGGAAACACAAGTCTCCCCTCGGGGAGATTTAGAGGGGGCCAAGGTGACCAAAGGGGCCAAGGCCGTCATCGTTGGTGCCAGCTCCGGCATCGGTTATGAAGTGGCTAAACTCCTGCTGGCTGAGGGATGGACGCTGGGCGTGGCCGCGCGTCGCGAAGAGAAGCTCATGTCACTAAAAAACTTAGCGCCTGACCGCGTGGAGGTGATGCCCCTCGATATCACCCATCCCGATGCTGAACAGCGCTTGCTCACCCTCATCGACCGCCTCGGTGGCATCGACCTCTACTTCCACGCCTCCGGCATCGGCTGGCAGAACCGTACGCTTGAGGCGGACATCGAACTGCGCACCGTAGAGACCAATGCTCTCGGCTTCACCCGCATGATAGGCGCGGCCTATCGTTATTTTGCAGAGAAAGGGGTGGGTCACATCGCAGCCATCTCATCCATAGCCGGCACGAAAGGCCTTGGCCCTGCGCCCGCCTACTCCGCCACAAAGGCGCTGCAGGCCACCTATCTCGAATGCCTCGAGCAGCAGGCCCACCAGCGTGGCTTGCACATCCGCATCACAGATATACGTCCTGGCTTCGTGGATACAGCCCTGTTGAGTCCTGCCAATGCCGAGAAGGAGAAAAGCTTCCACTACCCGATGCTCATGCGTCCTGAAGCAGTAGCGCGCGACATCGTAGCCTCCATCCACAAGCATCGCCACGTCCGCATCATCGATGGGCGCTATCGTGTCCTCACCTTCTTCTGGCGCCTCATACCGCGATGGTTGTGGCGCCGCATCAGCCTTTAGCCAGCAGCTGCTCGCCGTGGCTTGAGGTCTTGATCTGCTTGCCCTGCAGGATGTCTTCGATGATGCCTTCCTCGTTGATGATGAAGGTGGTGCGGACGGTGCCGAAGTACTTACGACCGTACATCGACTTCTCTGCCCACACGCCCATCTGCTCCACCAGCGTGTGCGCTGTGTCAGCGATGAGCGGGAACGGCAGCTCGTGCTTTGCCTTGAACTTCTGATGGCTGGCAGCACTATCCACGCTCACGCCCACGACGGCATAGCCCTTCTTCCTTAGCGCGCTATAGTTATCGCGGATGCTACAGGCTTCGGCCGTGCAACCGCTGGTGTTGTCCTTCGGATAGAAGTAAAGAACAAGCTTCTGTCCTTTGAACTGTTCGAGGCGGATCTCCTGTCCGTTCTCATCGATGCCCAACACTTCGGGCGCTTTGTCTCCGATTTGCATAGTTGATATGATTAGGTTTGTCTCATGATGCCTGTGAACATACGGCCGCTGTTGATGCCCAGACGGCGGGCAGAGAAGAAGCGGGCGTAGTGCGCGTAGGTGCAGAGGCCGCTGACTTGTATAGCCTTTTCTTGTACGCCGGCTTGCGTGAGCTGCCAGGCGTTGGCGCGCCATAGGTCGATATGCCATTTCCGCGTCGCCGGATGGCGATAGGCGATGTCGTTCATGGGAAAGCTTGCTTCAGCAAAAGCTTCATAGACCTCCTCTCCTACCTCGAAGGCCTCCGGTCCGATACTGGGGCCTATCACGCAGGCCACATCTTCGGCCTTCGTGCCGTAGGTCTCCTGCATCGCCTTGAGTGTCAGCACGCCGATGAGCGCCACCGTGCCTCGCCAACCAGCGTGAGCCGCAGCTATGGCATCTGTGCGCTGGTCATGCATCAACAGCGGCACGCAGTCAGCCGTGGAAACCCCTATGCACACCCCTTTAAGCTGCGTGATGAGCGCATCCGTCTCCTCAAAAGCCCCTCCCAGATGCTGCTCCGTCACTTCCTCTATGCGCACGCCATGCACCTGTCTCGGCACAATCAGCCGGCTGTCTGGAATCCCCAGCCTCTCGCACAGCTCTTTCCTACACCTCCGCACATGCTCCCCCTCATCCCCGCAGTAGTGCGTGATGTTAAATCCGTCGTAAGGCGCTGTCGCCTCCGTGCAGTGCCGCTCTGTGGAGAAGGCGGTGATATGTTCAGCAAGTGCGTAAGTCATACTTCTGTGCCGCAAAGATACAACTAATAATGGAAAGAGAAGAAGGAGAAGGGCGAAACCAATAGAAAATCTGTGCTTTTTGGTGTAAAAAGTGCAGGAAATGTTGGCAGAATGCGCCAGAATGCTTTCCTTTGCAGAGACGAAAGTCAACTATTCCAACGTTTGAATTACGCTTATGAGTTCATTGCGATATGCCGTCATCGGGATGGGGGCCATAGGAGGTTTCTATGGTGCCAAGCTGGCTCGCGCCGGGCGCGAGGTGCATTACTTAGAGGCACGTTGGCGCAAGGCCGTATGGAATATGCCCTTCAATGGCATGACCGTGGCCCTGCAGACACAGACCAACCAGCTCCTCTCCCACCCCGCCACGCGTCAGCTCATCTACGACCAGATGATGGAAGTCATCGGTGCTGCCAACGCCCTCGGCGTCAGCGCCCTCGATGAGTCCTTTGCCCAGAAGATGATGCAGATGACTGATGAGATGGTTCCCTACTCACCCTCCATGCGTCTTGATTTCGATTTCCACCGCCCCATGGAGATCCACTATCTCTACACACGCCCCATCGCCGAGGCCCGTGCCGCAGGCTTCGTCATGCCCCGCCTTGAGATGCTCGAGCGCGAACTCCTGTTCATCGATGCGCGCAACAGGCAATGAGCCGTTCTGCCCTCCAATGATGTGCAGGGTGAAGTCTCCCAAAATGTAGAAAATCTGAAGTGCCACTTCAGATTTTCTGCCTTTTTCTTGCATAAACCAGTGAATCCCCTTACCTTTGTGGTAAGGTGAGTTTCACGATGAACAAAGAGAAGGGTTAGGATTGCAGGAGGAGAGACAGGGATTGCAACAAGGCATAGAGGAAGATGTTGGCGGCGGTTGCGCCGAGGACGCCGTTTAGGGCACGACCGCTCAAGCGCTTCATGCGCTGCCATGTGCCCACATGGGGGATAAGGTACAGGAGCGGGATGAGGGTGAAAAGTGAAGTGGTGGAAATCGAAAAATGAGCCTTTCCGGTCAAGAAAGCGTTGCTGGCGGCGAGCAGTGGCAGCAGCACGGCAACGATGCCCAACAACAAATACAGCCATTCTGCAAACCTCCCTCCGAAGAGTACCACGATGGTGCGCTTGCCTGCCGTAAGGTCTTGCTCGCGATCGCGGTAGTTGTTGACTATCAGCAGACAGTCCGTGGCAAGGCCCATGCCTATGGACAGCAACAGCACGGGTAGCGTCATTTCGCCCGTCTGGATGAAATAAGTGGTGCAGACAGGCACGAGGCCGAAGAACACCAGCACCAGCACGTCGCCCAAGCCGAGGCCAGCTAACAGCGTGGTATAGAGGAAACAAAAGACGACGCACGCCACGCCGATGGCCACCAGCCACCAGCCGCCCCAGAGCACCAGTGGCAACCCCGTGAGACACGACAGCAGGGTGGTGATGCCTATCCCCCACTCCATCGCCCGTGGCGTGATCCATCCTTCGCTGCACGCCCGTGGTGGCCCCAGACGTGTCGCGCGCTCATCGCGACCCTTCTTGAAGTCGAAGTAGTCGTTGACAAAGTTCGCGTCCACCTGCATCAGCAGCGCAAAGAACAGGCAGAGCAGCGCTGGCATCACGCTGAAGGCACCATCCTTCCACGCTGCACTCAGCGCCACCATCACAGGTGCCGCCGCCCCCGTCAGCGTCTTCGGGCGTGCTGCCAGCCACCATGCGTGTATGCTATTGGTTTCCATTTTCAAATCAGTTGTTGTCTCGTATGTATGCAAAGGTACACATTATTTTTCAGATCACATCTTCAATCCGCTCCCTTTGAGCAAGCCACTTGCTCATCCTCGTTTGTGTGATGATGTCGTTCATTGTTTCATGATTCTTGCCTCGCCATTGAAAGCACAGATTTCGGCAGCCAGCACATTGAGGTTGTGAAAGCGGCTGTAGTCGCTGTCAGCGGGGACACCGCCGACGCTTCCCATCATATCAAGGTCCCAAGGAGCAAGGATGAGCAGGGCACCATGGATGCAGGCATTGAAGCGCCGTAGCTCGGGTTTCCAAAACGGACCGATGGGCTCCTTTTGCAGGTGTATCAGCGGAAAGCCCTTGTCTAAGCATTCATCTTTCATCAGCCGCTCGCCAGCAGAGATGCCTGGTGTCACGATCACGGTAGCTCCTTCCTGGATAGCTCTCTCCTACCCTTTTCTCTCATTGGCGTAATCTTCCGTCTCCTCGTAGGGCTGTCGTGTGACAGGATGTTTACGGTGGCATAGCACCTGTATCTTTCGTGCCCAGCGTAGCAGGAACAGATTGCCGAAAGCACCATAGCTGCGCTCTCCGATGCGCACATGCAGACAGCGGCGCATCACATCGGGCAGCATTCTGCGCAACAATGCGCGGCGTGGGTTGTCGTGCACGTAAGCTATCATGGCTTCACGATGGCGATCATCGAGGCAGACGGTGTCATCATAGTTCTCATCAAATAGCGGTTGCTGATTCCGGCCTACGAGTGCATAGTACTCCTGCCGCTGCTTCTTTGACAGGCTCCGTATCAGGGCTCCCTCGTTGTCATGCTGCCGTGCTTTTTCACGCAACCACCCCGGCACCCCTTCCCCTTCCAGATCGACCGATATCGGGCGCTCCATCGAAGCCCCCAGCCCCTGCTGTCTCTGCCAATGACTGATGCACACCGCCTTAAACGCTTGAATAATATCCCCTAAACTCCACTCCATAGGTTCCAGCACCTCTATCACACCATGAAAATGATCAGGCATGCACACGCAGGCGTGCACCACCACACGGTTTCCGTGCACCGCCTGCGCCTCAGGAATCTTCAGCCATGTTCGTTCCGCAACCTCTCCGAGCGGCGTAAGCGTGAGCGCATGATTACCCATCAACGCCTCTCTCCCCGTGCCTGTGAAGTGTGACAGCAACGCCTCGCGGCCACTCACCACCAAGGTGATAAGATAAGTGCCACGACCATAGTAATCATGTCCTGGATTCCTTGGGCGATAAGCCGATGTCATCATTCTGCCGCCTTTTGAGTCATTATTTCTGCCTCCTTATTTCTGTTGCCTTATTTCTGTTGCCTTATGAGTCATCATTCTGCCACCTTTTGAGTCATCATTCTGGCACCCTATTTCTGTCGCTTAATGAGTCATCATTCTTCCGCCTATTGAGTCATCATTTCTGGCGACAAAGATAACGAGAATTTCGAAACCGATGAAGCACAAAGAGCAAAAATCTTCCCCCACTCCCCTTTTTTCCTTATTCTTTGCCCTACATCCCCCTTTCCCTCTAACCCCAGCGTGCCCCAAAAACCAGCGAGCCCCTCTAACCCCAGTGTGCCCCAAAAACCAGCGAGCCCTAAAAACCAGAGTGACCGATTTCGGTCGCTCCGTTCCCTTCCCTTCGTGTTCTTCCGAAGGCCCCGTCCAGCCGAGTGCCCCCAACCATAATGTCATAGAAATATGGCCCGTGAACTAGTTCCTGACGCGTTTGTGGATGAGAAAGGTGATATGGAAACCTCCCTCTCTCCCCTACCCTTCCTTCCCAAAAACAATCCTCCCATTGCCGAGCACTCAGCAATGGGAGGATTGAGATGAATAGGGCAGATTAGAAAGTGGCGCTTGAGCAGAGGTGTTAGATGCTAAGCTTTACTGTTTTGTCGCATGCCTTTATAATATAAATATTCTGCTTTGCCAGCGGGATGTCTGTGACATGGTTGTCAGCCTTGATGCTCTTTTGCAGGACACCATCCAGTGTATAAACTTGTATGACATCCCCATGATTTACACCTGTTACCCTCGCGCCGAATGAGGTGCCATGAATCCTTACAGGAGATGAAGAAAGGGCTTTCACAGCATTGCCCCCATCCTCTTCATAGGCTACAATCAGCGTAGCATTTTCATTGATGGCTGGAGTCGTGAACGTTCCCGTTTCATCTAATTGGGTAGTTACATCTTCGTCATTGTAGGTCACAGAATGAATATTCCATCCTTCCCAGGCAGTAATGGTGAATGTGTATTTGCTTCCTTTACCAACCTTCGTGCTAACTGAGCCATTGTCTGCCTGTATGATAGTCAATGTTTGATCATCTTGGTTCTCCTCTTTAATGATGATTGCCTGACTGACTCTGGCTGATGCATCATAGTTCTGGTTGCCATCTTGTACTGCACGAATCCTAAGATTTCCACTGGAGAGACAATCTAAATAGGTTCTGGTTCCCGCAGTATATATCTCAGCTTGACTGTTGCTATCCATCATATAGGTGATGGGCAAGCCCGATGATGCCGTAGCTTTCAATTCCACTTGGTCACCTACCTTAAGATTCGTCAAATCCTGTTCCCATGAAAGCGTCTGCTCAGCTTTGTTGATTGTGAGGATGCCAGAGGTGTATGAGAAGTTATAATTGTCGGCACTCCCGCCTATTACATTGATAGGATATGTGCCTACATCTGTTGCCTTGTTTGCTGTGGTGCTGGCTGTTGCCTTTCCGCTTAAGACACTTTCATCCTCACCGCCAACAAAACCGGAATATTGCACTTCGAATGTTGGGTTCTCCTCGTTGTAAAACCGTGAGTAATTGCCGACGGAAGCCGTCAGTGTGCGTGGCGTGATGGTTAGCGTGCCATTGACAAATGAAATGGAATAATTGGGGCTTGTCGCATCTGAAACTTCAATTTCATATCTTCCAACTTTGCTTGAGAATGTGGCTGTAGAGGACAATTGTGGCTCTTTTGTTAAAACACTATTATCTTCCCCATTCTTAAAACCATAACACGTATAGCTGAACATAGGATTCTCACTATAGTATTGCTTTTCCATGTGATTAGCCCTAATTGTTAGTGGAGCTTGTTTGATGGTAAGTGTTCCTGGGACAATCTCACCCAACTCATAATTCACAGCGGTGCCGCTTGAAGCGGTTATTTCATATTGTCCTACACCACTATATTGAGTGGCCTCTGTTTGAAATGTCGGTTGTGTAGTCCATGTAGGAGTCGTCTCACCGTTCTTTAATCCATAGTATTCCATTGTAAAAGTGGGATTCTGCGCGCCATAGGTCCTTGTTGCATCTTTCACTTTAGCAGAGAGAACAGCTTTCGTCACAGTCAATGCACCCTTCTCATAAATAAATTCGTAGTTAGTAGCCATACCGCCACTAATGGTTATCGGGTATGTTCCCACTGTACTCGTTATTTTCGCATTTGTGGTGCCAATAGGCCTAACAGATATCACACTTTCTGTTTCGTTGTTGACAAAACCTTCGTATTCCATCGGAAAGAAAGGATTCTCCTCTCCGTATGGCCGGGAACTATGCGAAGTAACTTTTAAGTCTTTCTTGGTAATCGTGTATTCATATAGATATTCCTTTTCAAAGGATGGATTGGCAAAATTACAAGAAATCGGTATAACCACTGAATGTTGTCCAACTTCCGTTGCAAGTTTAGAAGAATCAAACGTACTACTAATACCTACATCCGGTATCAAATCACCGAACACCAACTCTGGTGTAACTCCGCTGTATGTGTATGTATGATTTGGTATAATTGCATCTATCAGGTTATCAAGGTTATATTGTTTCACTTTCGAACCAAAATCCAAGGCTACATAGCTTAGATTAATGACTCTTTCCAAATCTGGTAACGCTAAAGCGTTCAGTCCGATGCTCGTTACACTATTGGGAATGGTAACAGACCTGATGCCCCTGTAGCCATAGAAAGCATGACTAGCAATAGTCGTTATTCCATTTGGAAGTACGAGATCCGTAACCTCTTGGTTACTCAAATAGAGATGGCCTGTAAGCCGCGTCCCAGACAGAGTACTAGATCTTGATTTATAATCAATATTACACCATGCCGCGAGGTCTGTAATATGAACAGCTTCAATCTGCTCGCATTCGTAAAATGCCTCCTCCTCAACACTTGTTAAGCTACTCGGAATACTCACAGAATTTAAATACTTGCATCCATAAAATGCCTCCTTCCCAATACTAGTAACTCCTTCTGATATAATAACAGAAGATAGGTTACAATTTTTAAATGTATATGCTTCTATTCTTGTTACATTCCATAGTTTGCCTTCATACTCAATGTAAGAAGGAATCGTTATTTGACCGCTATATTGTTCATTTACAATATAAACAACGCTACAATCTTTGCTTTCTTCGTTTAACACATACACAAGATTGACACCTTCCTGTGTCGCGACGGTCGCTTGTATCGCATAACTTTTCATTGTCATCCCTGCCATTATAGCTAATGATACAATGATAAACTGAATATAAAACCTTCTTTTCATAATCACTTCTTATTTAGATGTTTCTATATGTTATTGATGAATTATTAATTTGAACATCGCTTAGGTCTAGTTCATTAAGTTTAGTCCTCAAGAACTTATCTACCAACGGCTGCTTACAACATGGCCCTAATGTTATGGCTTTTAAGTATTTTACTGGGATAGCTACTTCAATATATGGTTTTAGCATTCCTGCAGATGTTATCTTATTCCGAACGACATCATTTTTACTCTTATATTGAAATAATCTGACTTCATCTTCAAACTGAAATGCGGATGTCTTAATAAATGGGGCAATCATAACGCACATGAAGGACAGATAATTCACTTTAATCTCTAGCATTTTGGCTGGCTCTGCGTTTGAGATCTCTGCCATATATTTATCATATGTCACTTTCAATTGTTTACGATAGAATGATAGTGAAGAAGTGCTGTATTCGACATCCGTGCATGTAAGATTTTGCCTTACTTTAATATCCGATAACTGACGAGTTTCGTTAAATCGCAATCTAATATTATCTCTTGCAAACCCAAGGTTCACTCCACGTCCATTCTGTGCATACATACTCCAAAGAGGAAGAAAATCCTTTTGTCTGGAAAAGCACATAACGTATGGAGCTTCATGTTTTTTATAAATATGATCTATCAACATCTGCTCGCATTCTTCCTGTCCTTTCCCCGTATTATCCCAAATGGTTGTTAGGTTATACTCTTTGTTACCATTTCTCTTTTCAAAATCTTTCAAAGCATCCCAAAGAATCTTATAACCATGCAAGAATTCAGAAGAATCATTCATGCTAAAGATATTGCTCGCATGAAAGATCAAACAACGCTCATCATTGGCGGTTTTGATATTTGTCAAAAGCTGCAGTAAGACCTCTAAAGAGGTATAATGATATATTATATCAGGTAAAAGTTTGGTTTCAGTCATGCGCCTTTTTTCATCACCTATCACTCCCTTATAGGCTTCTTTGGTTCATAAATACATATACACAAAAAGACGTGGGAGTCTTACTGTTACTCGTCCCACATCTGGAGGCTCTGGCATCGCCCAACCAATCGGGAAGAGCAACGCCGAAGCCCACGTCTGTATGTAAACAGCAGCCATACACAGCACAAGCTATGATGACTCCTTGGTTTTACATACTCATGAGCGTCATTGTTGCTTTGTCTTCTTGATTAGCTTTTGGAACTGCCAGATTCCCAGATGTCAAGAACAAAGCGTCAAGTAACGCCTTTCTATATATAGGACTCTCTTACTCACCATGTTGGCGAGTTATCTTGTCATTCCGGCTTTGTGAACACGTCCACGATGCCGAAAGAGGCTCAAGACTTCAAGAGTCGCCGCAAAAATATGAAACTTTCTTGAAGCAGCCAAAAAATAGGGCGTTTTTCTCCCCTACCCTGCCATTTTATGGGTTTTGCATGTCTCTGCAATGAGTTCCTCTTTGCCAAAATTCCACGAAATGATGAAAAAGCTTACACCTCGCGCAAAAGGCTTGTATCTTATTGTGAAACAAAGTGTTATGGCGCACGAACCCCTACGCAACCCCTACGCAAGCCTGCGCAACCTTGCGCATGTGCTATATACCTTAATGGTCGTCTTCGTTGTGATGTCTTGCAGGCTATAGTGTCTTCCACTTGTCACAGAGCTGTACCGTTGGCGTGTAGGGGTTGCGCGAGGTTGCGTAGGGGTTGCGTAGGGGTTTGAGCGCTGCAATCGTTTTATTATGAGGGTGTTGTGATGGTTTTGCGCAGGGTGTAGGCTTTTTGTCCATTTCCTGTTTTTTTTATTCATCTCGTGGCGACATAGTGCTGCGTTGCCTTTTTGTCACTGGTGAGAAAAGTGAGAGGACCATGGTCCTATGGCCGAAAGGCCATGGTCTTATGCGCTGAAGACCTTGGTCTTGATTGCGCAAGACCATGGTGCTCTGAGGTGTTCCATGCGTGGAACAGCAATTAAGGACTTGACCTTCACGCATTAATGACCTGTCCTTCGGCCTATAAGGACTTGACCTTCTGGCTACAAGGATGCATCCTTCTGGCGTGAAAAATGCTGGTGTGTTAAAATGCGTCGGAAGTGGAAAAATTCCCGCGAGATATTGCCCAAAAATATTGCGTATATCAAAAACTTTTTGTACCTTTGCAACCAGTTAGGCGATGGTGCCTGACATAACCTTTTATCTTATTATATCATGAAAGAGACATTTGAAAAGAATGTTGGTGAGGGCGTGGAGTTAAGCGACCTCACAGGTGTCCCCCAGTCGGGGAAGACCGTTGAAAACGAAGTTGTTAACGAGGCTGACGATTTGCTAGCGCTGAAGGAGTTTCTGGGTGACCGCTACGAGCTGCGCAATAATGTGGTGGCTGGTCGTCTGGAGTTTCGCTTGCGCGACGGCAGCGAGGCGGCATTCCGTCAGCTGACGTACGAAGCGGAGAATTCTATCATTCTCGATGCGCTTACGCAGCTGGGGAAGATGAAGGGGCTGAAGGGTATGCTCACGATGCTCCTGCACTCCGAGGAAGTGCCTGAGTATGACCCTGTTCGGGAGTACCTAACTACCCTACCCCGCTGGGATGGCCGCAACCGCGTGGCAGAGCTCTTCGGACGTCTGCCCGGCATCAGCAGCGAGAACATCTATCGCTGCACCATCTGGCTGCGCTCGGCGGTGGCGCATTGGCTGAAGAAGGATCTGCTGCACGGCAACGACAGCGTGCCCACGCTCATCGGCGACCAAGGGTGTGGCAAAACGGTCTTTTGCCGCCGCATGCTGCCTCCTGCGCTGCAGGAGTACTTCCTGGACCGCATCAACCTGTCGAACAAGTTCGACAAGGATATGGCGCTGACAAACAATATGATAGTGGTACTCGACGAGTTCGACCAGTACACCACCAGTCAGCAGGCATCGCTGAAGCAGTCCATCTCGCGCAGCACGGTGAATGCGCGTCCTATCCTCAAGGGAGCGCAGGTGCTGCGACACCGCTATGCCTCGTTCCTGGCGACAACCAACAATCCCCGTCCGCTGAACGACCCCACGGGCTCGCGCCGCTACCTCTGCATCCGTCTTACGCCTGGCAGCATCATCGACAACCTGTCGCCCATCGATTACGACCAGTTGTATGCGCAGGTCGTAGAGGAAGTCTGTGAGCGTGGGATGCGCTATTGGTTCGAACCGGAGGAGACACGGCAGATCCAGCTCGACAACGAGCAGTTCGAACATGTCTTGGAGCTCGACGATATCGTGCAGGCGTGCTTCCGTAAGCCTAAGGCCAACGAGACAGCTCGCGACTACACCATGAACGAGATCATAGAGCTCATCACCATGCGCTATCCTCACGTGGAGTGTGGTCCGTCGCTGAAGGTGAGGGTAGGGGTCGCGATGCGCAAGCGCGGTTTCGAACAGCATCGTCATCATCGCGGCACAGGCTACGTCCTCATCCCTCGACAGGTGGCATAGGTGACTCTGCTCTCATCGAAATGACAGTTTTGTGAGAATTTTCACAAAGTTTTACACCTCGATTCTCGTTGCCTGTACTTTGCTTACAGAAATTTTGAAGCCCAAAGTGCTTAATATAAGCGCCTTGGGCTTCTTTTTATGCCTCTGAGAATCGCGTAGAATCTAAATCTCGGCCACGAGGGCACGAATTTTTGCCTCTCAAGGGGCAAAATGAAGTGAAAAATGAAAATTGAATAAGTGAAGAATACAAGTATCTTTATAGAGGTAGTAAACTTTTGTTAGGTGGTGTTGGTAATTTTTATTTTTCACTTTTCATTCTCTCATTTTTCATTTTCAAAAGAATTTCGTTTCCTTGCCGACGACTTCCGAGAGGAGGAGGTTGGCGAGGCGGGAGGTGCCGAGACGGAGCCACTGGTTCGTCAGCCACTGTTCGCCGAGCACTTCCTTCACGATGGTGTAATAGACGAGGGCATCGTGGACGGTGTTCAGTCCGCCTGCGGGTTTGAAGCCGATCTGGATGCCGGTCTTCTCGTAATACTCCTTGATGGCCTGACACATCACGTAAGCTGCCTCAGGTGTTGCGGCAGGCTTTTCCTTACCAGTCGAAGTCTTGATGTAATCGGCACCGGCGTACATGGCCAGGATGCTGGCGCGCTTGATGTCGGCAGGGGAGGGTAGGAGACCGCTCTCGAGAATCACCTTCATCTTCTTGTCGCCACAGACGCACTTCAATTCGGCGATTTCATCGCAGACAGTCTCATAGTCACCGCTCAAGTACTTGCCCACGCTCATGACGATATCTATCTCTGTAGCACCGTCTTTAAGGGCCAGCGCTGTCTCGGCCACTTTAACCTCCAAAACGGCCTGTGAGCTCGGAAAACTACCGCTAACGCACGCTACCTCAACGCCATCTACTTCGAGGCTCTGAGAGACAATCTCGGCGAAACAGGGGTAAACGCAGATGGTGGCCACGTGTGGCAGATCAGGATAAGTGTGGTAGAACTTGTTCACCTTCTCTGTGAAGGCGAGTACGCTTTCCTCGCTATCTGTGGTCTTCAGCGTTGTCAGTTCCACGCTGCCCATCAGGAATTTCTTCACTTCAACGGTGTCATTCTCAGGCACTTTCTCTTCGATAATCTTCTTCACTGCGGCTGCCACTTCAGCTTCGCTGATGTTCAGGTTGTACTGGCTTAAAGCCTGTTCATACTTGCTCTGTTCCATTGTTTTATGATTTTATGGTTTTATAATTGATGAGTTCTTTCACTTTTCATTTTTCACTTATCACTTTTCACTCCCTACGCTCCCCTTTAGGGGGCTCGGGGGCTTTTTTTACTCTTTATTCTTGGTGTCCATCATTATCGTCACTGGCCCGTCGTTTGTCAGGCTCACCTTCATGTCTGCCCCGAATTCACCGTGACCTACGGGTCGGCCGATGGCCTCCGAAAGCTTGTGGATGAAGGCTTCGTAGAGCGGCACGCTGATGTCGTGTGTGGCAGCCCGCAGCCATGAGGGGCGGTTGCCCTTCTTGTAGCTGGCGAAGAGCGTGAACTGACTCACTACGATGATATTGCCGTCAGCTCCCTCATGCTCTCCTGCAATATCCAGGATGCTGCGGTTCATCACGCCGTTTTCATCGTCGAAGACGCGCAGCGCAGCCACCTTCCTGACCAGCCACTCCACATCCTCGAGCGTGTCTGTACCCTCAATGCCGAGCAGAATGACGTACCCTAAACCGCCGAATTCAGCGGTTATGTTCCCATTAATCGTTACACTTGCGCCCTTGGCGCGCTGAACTACAATTCTCATTTTTATCTACAACGAATTACACTAATTTGACTAATTTTTTATGCTAATAGAAAGGGTTTTCTTTCACACATAATTCGTATAATTTGAATAATTCGTTGTTATTATATAGTTATTGTTGTTGTTTAAAAGTATTCCTTGAGTGTCTTCGCTTTGGCTTCACCGATGATTTTTGTAAGGTCTTCGAGGCTTGCTTCTTTGATGCGTTTCACACTTTTGAAGGCCTTTAGCAGCGCCTCTTTTGTCTTGGGACCGATGCCCGGGATGGTGTCGAGTTCCGAGCGTAGCTGGCTCTTGCTGCGCTTATCGCGGTGGAAGGTGATGGCGAAGCGGTGCACCTCGTCCTGTATCTGTGTGAGCAGGCGGAAGAGGGCGCTGTCCTGCTTTAATGCTACTGTCATCGGTGGGTTACCATAGAGCAGTTCATGTGTGCGATGTTTATCATCTTTGGCCAATCCTGCTATGGGGATTTGCAACCCCAGTTCACCTTCAACCACTGCTCGAACCACGCTCATCTGCCCGATTCCACCGTCGGTGATGATGAGGTCGGGTAGGGGAGTGCCCTCGTCCACCATGCGGCTGTAGCGTCGCCTGACCACCTCCTGCATGGAGGCATAATCATCGGGTCCAACGACCGTCTTGATGTTGTATTTTCGATAGTCGGCCTTGCTGGGTTTGCATTTCTTGAAGACTACACAACCTGCTACAGCATCCGTACCGGAGATGTTGGAATTGTCGAAACACTCGATTTGATAGGGGAGTGATGGCAGTTGCAGATGATCCTGTATCTCTTTCATTAAGCGCACCGCTTTCTGTTCTGGATTCAGCTTGTCCTGCTGCTTGAGTCGGTCCACCTTGTATTGTTTCACGTTGAGCTCTGAAAGACTTAAAAGTTGTCTTTTATCACCACGCATAGGTACACTGATTTCCACATCGTTAAGTGGTAGTTCCACGGGGAACGGTAGAACTATTTCTTTAGCCTCAGAGCCCCATCGGTCGCGCATATCCATGATGCCACGCACGAGTAGTTCCTCCTTTGTCTCATTGAGCTTCTTCTTGTATTCGAAGGTGAAGGCCTGGTTGATGGCGCCTTCAACGACGTGCAGGTAGTTGATGTAGGCTACGCGCTCATCGTTCTCTATATTGAAGACATCGATGGTGTGACCGGAGGAGGTGATGACCTGGCTCTTTTCCTGGTGGGCGGTGATGAGGTCGTAGCGACGCTTGATAACTTGTGCCTCCTCGAACTTCATGTCTGCTGCCAGCTGTTGCATTTCTGCCAGCATCTCGTGACGGAGTGCTGCGGTGTCTCCTTTCAGAATGCGCACGGCGGCCTGTATGTATGCCATGTATTCCTCGTGGCTTTGATAGCCGACACACGGTCCCATACAGTTCTTCATGTGGTATTCCAGACAAAGTTTGTATTTCCCCGCTTCTACGCCTTCTTTGGTCATAGGTTGGTGACAGCGGCGAATAGGATAGAGATTCTTAAAGAGTTCTAGCAGGCCGTTGATGGTGGGAATGTGGCTGTAGGGGCCGAAGTACATGGCTCCTCTGCGGTCAATGCGCCGTGTTTTGAAGATGCGAGGCAGGTATTCTTTTGTGACGGCTATCGAAGGATAGCTCTTGCCGTCTTTCAGGAGCACGTTGTAGCGCGGCTGGAATTGCTTGATGAGCTGATTCTCGAGCAATAATGCTTCCGCTTCCGATTTCACCACGGTATAGGTGATATCGTGAATCTTGCTCACCAGTACCTTCGTCTTGTAACGATCGACTTCTGTGTGGAAGTAGGTCGAACAGCGCGCCTTCAGGTTTTTGGCCTTGCCCACGTAGATAATCGTACCATGTTCGTCGTGGTACTGATAGCTACCTGGCTTCTCGGGCATGTTCAGCACGATAGCTTTGAGGCGTTCGATGCGCTGTTGATTCTCTTCCTTTGTCATCGTTCCGAAGGGAACTTTTTTATCAGACGGTTACGAGTGTGGTGAGGTCCACGCCCTTGAACTGATCGCGGCCATGCAGACCTTCATCGGTAATCTCGATGATGAAGTTGATGTATATCTTCTTTGGATTGAAATGTTGTACGAGTTTGTATGTTGCCATGGCCGTGCCACCGGTGGCCAGCAAGTCATCATGTATGAGTACAACATCATCAGGATCGATGGAATCCAGATGCATCTCCACGGTATCTACGCCATATTCCTTCGTGAAGGACTCCTTGATAACGGTAGAAGGCAGTTTACCCGGTTTGCGAGCCAGCACGACTCCGCATCCTAAGCGGCCTGCCAATGCTGCAGCCATCACGAACCCGCGGCTCTCGACGCCTACGATTTTCGTGATGCCTTTGTCTTTGTAGAGCTCATACATCTCATCAATCATGATTTTCATGCACTCTGCGCTCTTGTAGAGTGTCGTCACGTCCCTGAAGTTAATGCCCTTCTTGGGGAAGTCAGGAATGCAACGTAAGTTGTCAATGAGTACTTGATTGTTCATTTTATTTCTCTTTTTTAGTTGATGGCTTAATATGGATTGTTTCACGTGGAACGCACTTGCCGTTATCTTCCCAGCAGCACCAACAGGACGTTGATGTCGGAGGGCGATACGCCAGGGATGCGGGAGGCTTGTGCGAGGGTCTCTGGGTCGTGCTTGACGAGCTTCTGGCGCCCTTCGGTGGAGATGGATTGGAGGGTGCTGTAGTCGAAGCGTCCGCGGATGCGGATGTCTTCGAGGCGGTGCATCTTCTCGGCCTGTTCCACTTCGCGCGTAATGTAGCCTTTATATTTGATTTCTATCTCTGCCTCCTCCATGATTTCTGCCCTGCGTGGGGCTTCTATGGCGTCCATGAAGGCGGCAAGACGGGGTAGGGTAGGGGTGAGATTCTCGAAGGTCAGTTGGGGGCGTCCAAGGAGCTCTATGAGCTTGCAGCCACGTGTGAGCGGTGCTGTGCCGAGCTGTTCCAGGAGGCCGTTGACCTCGCTCATCTTCACGGATTCATTCTCAGCAAACTCAATGATTGCGCGCACGGCTTCTGCCTTCTGCTCGTAGTGCTGCAGGCGTTCTGTGGTGGCTACGCCCATGTCATATCCTATCTTCGTGAGGCGTGCGTCGGCGTTATCCTGACGCAGCAGGATGCGATATTCGGCACGCGAGGTGAACATTCGGTAGGGTTCATCGACACCCTTGCAGACGAGGTCGTCGATGAGCACACCGATGTAGGCTTCATCGCGCTTCAGCACGAGAGGCTCCTGCCCTGCGCAGTGGCGGGCGGCGTTGATGCCTGCGAGGAGGCCCTGTCCGGCTGCTTCTTCGTAGCCTGTGGTGCCGTTGACCTGTCCTGCCAGATAGAGGCCGCTGACGACGCGCGACTCTAAGGAGTGGTGCAGTTGTGTGGGGTCGAAGAAGTCATATTCGATGGCATAACCTGGGCGGAAAATCTCCAGGTTGCGGAAAGCCGGGATGCGCTTCAACGCCTCTATCTGCACATCGATGGGCAGCGAGGAGGAGAAGCCGTTGAGGTAGTATTCGTTGGTGCTGGTGCCTTCGGGTTCCAGGAACAGCTGGTGCTGATCCTTGTCGGGGAAGGTAACGAGTTTGGTTTCTATCGAGGGGCAGTAGCGGGGGCCTATGCTCTGTATCTGGCCGTTGTAGAGTGGCGAGTCAGGTAGCCCTTCCCGCAGGCGCTCATGGACGGCTTCGTTGGTGTAGGTGATGAAGCACTTCATGTCTTGCAAAGGCGCTATGGCGCCTTTGCAAGACATGAAGGAAAACCTCCTACCTTCTGTGTCTCCTGGCTGCTCTGTCATGAGGGAGAAATCGACGCTGCGGGCATCGATGCGGACGGGGGTGCCCGTCTTCATGCGAGCCACACGGATGCCGTGCTGGGCGATGCTCTCGGCCAGCTCCAACGAGGGTGGTTCGGCACAGCGACCGCCAGGCAGCTTCACACGCCCGATGTGCATCAGACCGTTCAGGAAGGTGCCTGCGGTGAGGATGATGCTCTTGGCATAGAAGGTCATGCCGAGATAGGTCTCGACACCCGTGGCAACGGGAGCCCCCTCCCGACCTCCTCCGGGGGAGGCGATCCTATCCTCGGAGGGGTCTGTCTCTCCTCGGGAGGATGCAGAGGTGTCTGTGAGCAGGCGGCGGACCTGGTCCTGCCAGATGTGCAGGTTGGGGGTGTTCTCCAACACCTCGCGCCACGCCCAGATGAACTTGCCGCGGTCGCACTGCGCACGCGGGCTCCACATGGCAGGTCCCTTGGAGCGGTTGAGCATACGGAACTGCAGGGTGCAGGCATCAGTGACGCGCCCCATAGCGCCGCCCATAGCATCTATCTCCCTGACTATCTGACCTTTGGCGATGCCGCCAACGGCAGGGTTGCAGGACATCTGTGCTATCTTGTTCATGTCCATCGTGATGAGGAGTGTCTGCGCGCCGATGCGTGCGGCAGCGTGTGCTGCCTCACATCCGGCGTGTCCTGCGCCTATCACTATGACATCGAAATGCTGTCGCATTGAATTGAGGGATGAGGGTTTTTAAGGTTGAGGGTTGAGGGTTTTTAGGGATGAGGGCTTAGTGTTTGAAATATTTACCTATGACAGGCAGGCCGCTCAATGGCAGGTCCTTTCGGATGATATATGCTAAGAAGAGGATGATGAGGAGTGTGTTGACGATGAGCTGTGCCCATACGGGAGCCACCGTCGTCACATATTCCATCGCGGCATAAAGCACGACGGTGAGGACCACGTAGAGGGTGATGTCCTTCATCGGGTAGTTGATGGGGTTCTTCTGCTGGCCGATGATGTAGCTCAGCACCATGGCGGTGCCGTAGCCTGCCACGCCGCCCCACGCGCAGGCCCAGTAGCCATAGCGGGGAATCAGGAGGACATTGACAGCGATGAGGACGGCGCAGCCGACGATGGAGAAGATGGCGCCGTAGATGGTCTTGTCGATGAGCTTATACCAGAAGGAGAGATTGAAATAGACGCCCATCATAATCTCGGCGGCCATCACGATGGGCACAACGCCCAGACCTTCGCGGTAGCCGGCACCGATGATATATTGAAGAACGGGCATGTAGCCGACCACGCCGAGGAAGGCCAGGAGGGTGAAGATGAGGAAATACTTCATCGCTGCGGCGTAGTACTCCTTGCTGTCTGCGTCCTTGGCCTTGGCGAAGACGATGGGCTCGTAGGCATAGCGGAACGCCTGTGTGATCATGGCCATAATCATGGCTATCTTCACGCAGCTGCCATAGATGCCCAGCTGTACATGGGCATCCGCAGCATCGGGATAGACGAGAGGGAAGATAATCTTGTCGGCCACCTGGTTCAGGATGCCGGCGATGCCGAGAATCAGGATGGGCCATGAGTAGCTCAGCATCCGGCGTAGCAGCGAGCCGTCGAAGTGCCAGTGAATCTTAAACAGCTCCGGCACGAAGCACAATGAGATGAAGCCCGTGCACAGGAGGTTGATGAAGAAGACATAGAAGACGCTTGTCTTGCCCAACACCACAAAATAGAGCAGATTTAGGCCGATGTTCAGGAAGATGAACAGCAACTTGAGTGAGGCAAACCTGATGGCGCGCTTCTGGAAACGCAGGAAGCTGAAGGGGATGGCCTGCAGGGCGTCCATGGCCACCACGGCACCCATCATCAGCAGGTACTCGTGGTGCTCGCCGTAGCCTAACGAGTCGGCGATGGGCGTGATGAAGCCGAAGAGGAGTGCCAGGAAGAGGGCTGTCAGTGTGCCGATGGTGGCAAAAGCTGTCGTGAACACCGTGTCCGGCCAGTGCGCCTCACCACGGGGGGAGTGAGAGAGGGGTTTGTCGTTGGCAAAGCGGAACAGCGTCGTCTCCATGCCGAAGGTCAGCAGCACCAGCAGCAGCGCCGTGTAGGCGTAGATATTCGTGCTTACGCCGTAGTCGCCCGATTCCTTGGGCATGTAGTGTGTGTAGAGGGGTACGAGGAGATAGTTCAGGAAACGCCCTATGATGCTGCTCAGCCCGTAGATGGCGGTGTCCTTCATCAAACCGTTCAGTTTTGCCATAAATATTCCACTTTTTACGCCGCGAAGGTACTCATTTTCTGCCGACAGACAAAACAAAATACATTTTTTTCTTTCAAAATTTGGTAGTTCTCTCAACTTACACTACCTTTGCACCCGCTTTTGAAGCCCAGATGGCGGAATCGGTAGACGCGCTGGTCTCAAACACCAGTGGGGCAACCCGTGCCGGTTCGACCCCGGCTCTGGGTACTTTTTACAAGCTGTGGCTTCCCTTTCGGAGGTCACAGCTAATTTTTTTTACGACAATGAAAAAGAATCTCGAAACACTATGCATTCACGGCGGCTGGCACCCCACGAAAGGAGAGCCGCAGCAGTTGCCGATCTATCAAAGTACGACCTTCCGCTATGAGACCAGCGAGCAGATGGCCAAACTCTTCGACCTGGAGGAGGCTGGCTATTTCTACACTCGTCTGCAGAACCCCACCAACGATGCCGTGGCCGCCAAGATCAATGCCTTGGAGGGCGGTGTGGGCTGTGTGCTGACCTCATCGGGCCAGGCTGCCAACTTCTATGCTGTGTTCAATATCTGCCAGGCTGGCGACCATTTCATCACATCTAATAATATCTATGGTGGCACCTACAATCTCTTTGGTGTTACCATGAAGAAGCTGGGCATCGAATGCACGTTCGTGGATCCCGATTGGGATGATGAGCGTATCGAGGCTGCTTTCCGTCCCAACACCAAGTGCTTCTTTGGAGAGACCATCTCCAACCCTGGTGGCAATGTCTTCGACATCGAGCGCTTCGCCAAGATGGCACACAAGCATGGTGTGCCTCTCATCGTGGACAACACATTCGCCACACCCATCAACTGCCGCCCGATAGAGTGGGGCTGCGACATTGTGACTCACTCCACGACCAAGTACATGGACGGCCATGCCACACAGGTGGGCGGCGCCATCATCGACAGCGGAAACTTCGAGTGGGATGAGAAGTTCCCCGGCCTCACCACCCCTGACGAGAGCTACCACGGCCTCACCTACACGAAGAAGTTCGGACGTGCCGCTTATGCCACGAAGCTCGTGTCGCAGCTCATGCGCGACCTCGGCAGCATTCCTGCACCTCAGAACAGCTTCCTGCTGAACCTGGGACTGGAGACGCTGCACCTGCGTATGCCGCGCCACTGTGAGAACGCCCAGCGCGTGGCTGAGTGGTTAGAGAAGAACCCGCGTGTGGCATGGGTCAACTACTGCGGTCTGCCCAGCAACAAATACTATGCGCTGGCAAAGAAATACATGCCTAACGGCTCCTGTGGCGTCATCGCCTTCGGGCTGAAGGGCACGCGCGAGGATGCTATCAAGTTTATGGACAACCTGGACTTCGTGAGCATCGTGACCCATGTGGCTGATGCCCGCACCTGCGTGCTCCATCCTGCCAGCCACACCCACCGCCAACTCTCCGATGAGCAGCTGCGCGAAGCCGGTGTCGCTCCCGACCTCATCCGCCTCAGCGTCGGTATAGAGAATGTCGAGGACATCATCGCCGACCTCCAGCAGGCGATGGATAAGATGTAAATGCGTAATGCCCGCCATTCGGCGGGCATTGCTCTTTTTATAAGTTCTTGATGTCTTTTTCGATGGTCAGCACATTCTTGCTGTCCACATAATCGTAGCGGACTTCATCCATCTTCTTGGTGAGGAGGTAGATGCCGAGTCCGCCGATGTTGCGCTGTTTCCATGACAGGTTGAGATCTGGCGTCTGATGCTCTAGGGGGTTGAAGGGGATGCCGTCATTGATGAAGCAGATGATGATGCGGTTCTCGCTTTTCCGGATGTCTATGTCGAGGAAGCCGTCGATGCCTTCGGGGTAGGCATAGGAGGTCATGTTTACGACGATTTCCTCGCATGCCAGGCGGAGGGTTAAGAGACTCTTCTGCGGGCATGCGGTGACCTCTGGCGACTGCATGATAGCTCTCAGGATGCTGTGAGCCTGTCCCCTGATGGGTTGGAAATGAAATGTGCTCATAGGCAGTCTCTCTTCATTTTTTATACTTTCCTACCAGGATGATGATAGACCGCGGGCCGACCAGCACCTCCTGTTGGTTTTCAATGACGGGCTCCTCACCGGGGGTGAAGATGTCCTCGGGGGCTTCCATGCTGGTGTTGGCGAAGATGTGCCAGGCCATTCCCTGGGGCAGCTGGGGCAGCTCAAAGCCGTGCATCTCCCAATGCATGTTCATGGCCACATAGATGAAGTCATCGGGGGAGCCTTCTGGAGAGCCCTCAGAAACCGTAATGGCATATTGTCCGTTCAGCATGAAGGCGGCTGTGAGATTGTTATGGCCGCTGTCGGGTTGCCACGCCTTCACACCGTGCCATGAGAAGTCCGGATAGCCCAGATGTCGGTAGTCGCTGTGACTCAAGTGGTCTTCGTAGCGGAGTACTTTGTGCCGACGGCGAAATTGTATCATCTGCTTGAAATAGTGGAAGATGTCGGCGTTGCGTTCCAGATTGTTCCAGTCGAGCCATGCGATGTCGTTATCTTGGCAATAGGCATTGTTATTGCCTTGTTGTGAGTTGCCCATCTCGTCGCCAGACAGCAACATCGGGATGCCCTGGCTGACCATCAACAGTGTGACAGCGTTCTTCACTTGCTGATGGCGCAGGCGGTTGATGTCGGGATCATTGGTCTCTCCCTCGCAGCCGCAGTTCCAACTGTTGTTGTGGTTTTCGCCGTCACGATTGTCCTCGCCGTTGGCTTCATTGTGTTTTTCGTTGTAGGACACAAGGTCCATGAGGGTGAAGCCGTCATGAGCTGTGACAAAGTTCACACTGGCCTTGATGCCACGTTTCTCGGAGGCATAAAGGTCTGGCGATCCGATGATGCGCTCCTTCACGTCGGAGAGCACTTCGGGGTCACTCTTCAGGTAGCGGCGTATGCTGTCGCGGAAGCGGCCGTTCCATTCCGCCCAGCGGCCCCATGAGGGAAATGAGCCCACCTGATAGAGCCCACCGGCATCCCACGCTTCGGCAATGAGCTTTGTCTTTCCGAGAATAGGGTCGTGGGCCAGCGATTCCAGTAGTGGTGGGTTAGACATGGGATTGCCGTTCTGGTCGCGACCGAGGATGGCAGCCAGGTCAAAGCGGAAACCGTCGATATGGTAGTCGGTGACCCAGTAGCGAAGGCTCTCCACTATCATATCGCGCACGTTGGGGTTGTTGCAGTTCAGCGTGTTGCCGCAGCCGCTGAAGTTAAAGTAGTGGCCGTCGGGCGTCAGCATGTAGTAGGTCTTGTTATCGATGCCGCGATAGGATATATAGGGACCTTGCTCGTTGCCCTCGGCAGTGTGGTTGAACACCACATCGAGAATCACCTCAATGCCATTGGCATGGAGTTGCTTCACCATATTCTTCAGTTCGTCCACCTGCATGCAGAATCGCCCGGACGAGGCATAGGCCGCTTTGGGAGCAAAAAAGCCCACGTTGCTGTAGCCCCACAGGTTGTAGAGCCTGCTGCCATCGATAGGTGAGATGCGATTGTTCTCAAACTCGTCGAACTCATGGACAGGCATCAGCTCCACACAGTTGACACCAAGCTCCAGGAGGTATGGAATCTTTTCCACGATGCCGGCAAACGTACCCTTGTGCTTCACATCGGAGGCTGCGCCACACGTGAAGTTGCGCACATGCATCTCATAGACGATAAGATCGTTGATGGGTGTTTCCAGTGGTTGGTCATCCTCCCAGTCGAAGTCATCGAACACCACACGAGCCCGGTAGGGGTAGATGCTATCCCAATTAGGCTGCTGTCCCCATACATCGCGCCCCACGATGAGTTTGGCGTATGGGTCGAGCAGGATTTTCGACTTATCGAAGCGATGGCCTTCTTCTGGTTGAAAAGGCCCGTCCATGCGGAAGCCGTACTCGATGTTCTCGTAGTCTAGGTCGAAGACCATCATGGAGAACACGTTGCCCAGTCGGAACTCCTTGAAGAACGGGATTTCGATGAACGGCTTCTCTTCACGGTTGTGAAAGAGCACCAGCGTGCAGTCGGTGGCATAGCGCGAATACACAGAGAAGTTAACGGCATTGCCGTAAACCGTTGCTCCAAAAGGATAGGGCCTGCCGGTGCGCAACTTCAACCCCTGGTATTCATGGGAGGGAAACAGATCGACTCGGTGCATAACAGTCAACGGTTAATGGTCAATTTCCGCAAGCTTTCAGACATTCTTCCATGGTGGCGAACGACTCGAAGAAATTATGGAAGCCGGTGACCTCCATGATGTCTTTCACTTCATTGCTTACTCCTACCAGATACAGCTGCAGCCCTTTGGCGGCGGCTGTCTTCTTGGAAATGAGCAACACGCGTAAGCCTGTACTGGAGACATAGTTGCACTCGGTCATGTCGAGGGCCACATTGCATCCCTTCTCCAGGATGGCCAGAATGCCATCCTGTTCCTGCTGGTAGTTAAAGGAGTCCAGCTCTTTTCCTAATGTATAACGTTCTATATTCATGGCGGTTGATGTTTTTTTAGTGTTTTCTCCAATCCATGCAGCAGCGCACACGCAGGTCGGCGTAGGGTTCAGCGTTGAAGATGGTTGATTGTATCGTCATCAGCTGCTCTGTGCCATAGAGGAAGGAGAAGGGGCGCTGCAGCTCCTTCGTAAGGTCGAGGGCTTCCTGCAGGAGATGCTCGTCGTCGTGGCAGTCAAACAGGAATCGGTCGGTGTCGTGGTTATCCAGGAAGAGCACCAGCTGGAAATCTTCCGGATACTTGGCGAAATGGTTTGTAATCTTGCTGCGCAGCGTTTGATTCTCCTTGATGCCTCTGCCTGCACGGATTTCTTCCAGAAGGATGTCGCGGAAGGCGAAGTCCAGCACACCGTCCAGCGTGCCCACGTAGTCGGCCTGCAGATCATCTTGGCTGAAAGGCTTGCTCTCTTGTGCCAGGAATTCGTTCCGGCGGTTCTCAGTCTTGAAATAGAGCTGTCCGGCCAGTTCCTTGCCAATGCCAAAAGCCCACACCTCGCCGAATACGATGATGTCGCTGCGGATGGCTTGCAGACTCTGGCGCAGGCTCTGCAGAAAGCTGAAGGGCTGTCCCAGCGCATGGTCGATGCGGAAAGCATCTACGCCCATGCGTGCCAGACGCTCTGCCTTTTCAGTCATGAAACGCACCACTTCGGGGTTGGTGAGGTTGAATTTGGGAAGGTCGCCGAAGCCGAGGAAAGACACGAAGTCATCGCTGTCCTCAGAGCGATAAAAGAACCAGTCGCGGTGTTTGCCGCCATTGACAAGTAGTGACTGCGTGAAGACGGGAGCCTGCCACCAGCAATGGTTGGGCACGAAATCGCAGATGATGCGCAAACCCTTGGCGTGAGCCTCATCGAGCAGGTGCTGATAGTCATCCCATGTGCCGAAGTGCGGATCCACCTCGTCCATGTCCAGCGTGTGGTAGCCGTGGTAGTTGGCTGTCTTGTAGATGGGCGAGAGCATGATGGCCGTGAAGCCCATGTCACGGATGTAATCCAGCTTCTCGATGACACCACGCAGGGTGCCGCCGCAGAATGCGTTCTCGCTGGCGGGCGGAGCCTGCCAGCCTCCGTTGAATCTGTCAATGAGCAGATGATAGATTCGAATGTGGTCGAACCATGAAGATTTATTCATATATGTTAGGAAGTTAAGGAAGTTGAGAAGTTAACTCCCAAGCAAGCGGAGCTTGCGAAAGTGAAGTTAGTTAAGGTGGTATGCGCTGCGAGTGTGTGATGGTCTCTTGCTAACTGAAGATGATGGTCTTGTTCTTGTAGGTGAGGATTTTGCGCTCGATGTGCTTGGTGACGGCGCGCGAGAGCACGATTTTCTCCAGATCCTTGCCCTTGAGAGCCAGGCTCTCGGGGGTGTCCTTATGGCTGATGCGCGCTACGTCCTGATCGATGATGGGACCGGCATCAAGCTCGGCCGTGACATAGTGGCTGGTGGCACCGATAATCTTCACGCCACGCTCCCATGCTTGATGGTAGGGTTTGGCGCCCACGAAGGCGGGCAGGAAGGAGTGGTGGATGTTGATGATGTGGTGGGGGTAGGCAGCTATCATCTCGTCGCTGATGATCTGCATATAGCGAGCCAGTACGATGAAGGTGATACGGTTTTCGCGCAGCAGCTCCATCTCGGCGGCCTCCACCTCGGCTTTGTTGGAGTGGTCCTTGTTGATGCTCCACACGTAGTAGGGGATATCGAACTGCTCGGCGACGTAGCGCAGGTCCTCGTGGTTGCTGATGATGCAGGGAATATCGACAACCCACTCGCCAGCCTTGTAGCGCGCCAGCAGGTCGTAGAGGCAGTGGCTCATCTTGCTCACGAAGATGGCCATGCGGGGACGCTCGTCGGAGAAATACAGGTTGAAGGTCATCTGGTAGCGCTGGGCATAGAGCGTGGAGAGGTATTCCTTGATCTTGTCCTTGGGGATGAGGAAGCGCTCCAGCTCCCATTCGATGCGCATGAAGAACATACCGTCCTCGCGATCGACATACTGGTCGAGATAGACAATGTTACCTTTGTTGTCGGTGATGAACTTGGTAATCTCGGAGATGATGCCAGGCTGGTCGGGGCAGTGAAGGAGTAGGATGGCCGTGCGCTTTATATCGGTTGTGCGGGTCATTGTTCTGATGGGTTATTCGTTATATTATGCAGCGCCGGAGCGTTGTGGGTGCAAAGATAGGCATTTTAGAAATAAAAAATGGAAAGTGAAAAGTGAAAAGTGAGAATGACGGCTCAAAAAGCATTAAAAGAAAGCGTGGAAAGTAAAAAATGAATGAAAAAAACGAAAAAAACCGTGCATTGTACACCGTACCTCATAAATTATCCTTACTTTTGCAGCCGCAAAGGCCGCTTTCCTCTCGGAAAAGCCCGATGCGCTGGACTTGTAGCTCAGTTGGTTAGAGCAACAGACTCATAATCTGGAGGTCCTAGGTTCAAGCCCTAGCTGGTCCACTGAAAAATCAGCAACTTAGAAGAAATTTAAGTTGCTGATTTTTTGTTTTGCGACCATCATTCTCCTGAAAAGTACTCTTTTGCTGACCATCTATGGCTCTATAAACACAGGCGTTCCTTTCGCATTATCAGGATTTATATCAATCAGTTTCTCTATCAGATGCTGATTTACCAATAAACTCAAATCCATATCAAGAGGTGAAATGCGAAATGTCATATAGCTCTTTCTTGGTTTGGGATTCGGATAGCCCAAACTAATCAGTTCGCCCTTGCCCATTTCCTTGTTGCTTGTGATTTTGTAAGCTGACAGTTTATTAGGTCTGCCAAGTTCGTAAAGGATCAAAAGGGAAGTTTGACCGAACAAATCCTTGTTTTCATCCATAGAGCCTTTTGTCTTGCCCAATCTCACATTATAAATGTGATTAGACAATATCCACTCCAGATATTTCTTCCCTTTGTAGCATCCTACAAGGATGGTTTTATCACCACCGAAGAAATCAATAATGTCCTGATCAAAGCGATTCCATTTGTAGCACTCAAATGGTTCAGCAGCCATCATCATTCCTTCTTCCTCCTCTAATGGAGGATACATAGAGATGACAGATGCTGCATTCTCTGTCTTTTCGTCATCTGCCTGCTCATATTTCTTGAAATTCTCAGCCTGCTCGAAGATTTCCTTAAAGACTTCGTCCTGCGGAACTGGAGGATAGCCATGCTCTGCCAATATCAGGATCAAGTCCATCTGCAGTTCTGCTTTGATGTCAGAACGATTGGCCCAATCGGTATATTTCGACTTGTCATCCACCATCTTCTTTACGGCAGCGGCCAGCGTCAGCAGTTTGTCTTCTGGGTATTCAAAGCCGAACTTATGAGCTATTTCTTTCAGGATATCATAGAAAGCCTTTTCCTCGTAGGTAATGCCTAAGTCCTTGAACGATTTTTTCTCTTTGTTTACCTCCTTCAGCAGTTCTGCCATCTGCTTGGCTACTTCATTGAGCACTTCTTCGGCAAACACGGCATTGTCGCTACGGTCGTTATACCGCTGTACCAACGCATTCAGGCGTTTCGTGAAATCCACGCCCTTCATCTTATTGACCTTCTTGAAGTCAGTAATAACAGTCCGAAGCAGTTTTTCCATCAGTTTTACCTTCGTATTAGGCAACTTCAGTTTCTCCAGCCTCGTCATATAGTCTTCACTCAGCAAGTCTAGGTCCTTTGTGTTCGCATTCACCTGAGCCACTTCCTCCACTCCGTCCGACTTTAATGCTTCTGCTATCATCTGGCTCACTTTGCGGTTCATCTGCGAGGCATCGGGAGCATCTCCCTTTGTCAGTTTGTAGATGATAGACCTCACTCCTGTAAAGAAATGTATGTCTTCACGATCCTTATCGCTGATTGCCTCATGGTTGGAACAAAGGTTGAAAGCAGATTTCAGTTTCTTGGCATGTCCCATAAACTGGTTTTGCGTTTTCTCCGTAACCTGCACGAATTCTGCCGCATGTTTCAAGCATTCCAACTGTTCCAATGGTGTACCCGTTGAGAACTTGCTATAATCGAAAGTATGGAACATTCGGCGCAGGATATCCAACTCATCTTTTACCATCGTCACGCTTTGTTCGATGGTTTCCACGTTATCACCCATATCACCACCACCGGCATACTGTTTCAGCGCATTATTCATGTTGCTCTTGATGCCGATATAATCAACCACCAGTCCTTTATCCTTGCCTTCAAACACACGATTCACCCTCGAAATGGTCTGTACCAGCGTATGCTTCTGTAAAGGCTTGTCAATATACATTGTGTCGAGACAAGGCACGTCAAAGCCTGTTATCCACATAGACACGACGATAGCAATCTTGAAGTTAGAGTCTGGATTCTTAAATAGCACATCAAGTGCTTTCCTGTCTTCATCCGAGCCAATCAATTCACGAAGTTTCGGATCATCGTCCTTCTCTCGGGTCATCACCAATCGGATGCGCTCTACAGGAGTCTGGTCTTCAGAGCCAATCTTCTCTTCCCATTCAGGGCGCAGGGCAATAATCTGTTTATACAGGTCGTAGGCTATTTCGCGACTTGAGCACACAAACATTGCCTTACCGCAAACGGTACTCCCTTCCTCTATTCGCTTTTCGTAGTGCTCTATGAAATCCTTTGCTACCACAGCCAATCGGTTCGGGTCCCCCAGAATCTTATTCATCTGTGTCACCGCTTTCTTGCTTTCCTCTATCTGATACTCATTGGCGCCTTGTTCTTCACATTGCTTATAGTATGCCTCTATCGCCTCCAGTTGTTTGTGATCGGCAAACACTTTGGCGGCTCTTCCTTCATAAACGATACGACGAGTGATGCCGTCTGCTACCGATTCTGTCATGGTGTAACTGTCCACCACATCGCCAAACACATCTATCGTTGCATCAATAGGTGTTCCTGTGAAGCCTACGTATGTGGCATTAGGCAACGAGTCGTGCAGATACTTGGCAAAGCCATAGCTGCGTTTCACACCCTTATCAGTAATGGTCACATTCTGCTCCACATTCGTCTGCGAACGGTGGGCTTCGTCAGATATACAGATGATGTTGGCGCGGTCAGACAAAAGATTGATGTCCTCGCTGAACTTTTGTATGGTTGTCAGGAACACACCTCCGCTCTTTCTTCCTCTCAACTTCTTGCCCAACTCTTCACGTGACTCTACGTTTACAACAGTCTCATCACCGATGAACTGCTTGGCATTCACGAACTGTGCCGATAGCTGGTCGTCCAAGTCGGTACGGTCTGTTATCAGCACAATGGTAGGCGAAGCCAAATGGCGACTTCGCATCAACATCCTAGTCAAGAATAGCATCGTGAGGCTCTTGCCACAGCCTGTTGCGCCAAAGTATGTGCCACCCTTTCCGTCACCATGTAGGTTGATGTGCGAGTGCTCCAAGATGTTTTCGTAAAGCCTGTGTGTAGCGAAGAACTGCGGATAGCGACACACTATCTTCCGTTCACTCTTCGAGGTGTCGGGGAAGAATACGAAGTCCTTCATCACGCTCAGCAGCCTATCCCGTCGGAACAATCCTGCCATCATCGTATGCAGGGAGTCGATGCCGTCGTTTGCCTTGTCTGTACGCTCCACTTTGCGCCAGGCATAGAAGAACTCGTAAGGCGTAAACAGAGTTCCATATTTATTGTTCACCCCATCGCTAATCACCACAAAGGCATTATAGCGGAACAATTCAGGAATATCCCTTCTGTAGCGTACTGTCAGTTGCGTGTAGGCATTCATAATGGTGGTGTCTTCCTTCACGGCACTCTTGAACTCCAGCACCACTACGGGCAAACCGTTTACATAGACGATGCCGTCGGGAATGCGTCGCTCCTGTCCCTTTATCTCCAGTTGGTTGACAATCTTGAAGATATTCCTATCAACATCCTTAAAGTCTATCACTTCAACAAACAAGTCTGGCAACGAGGCATCTTCACGCTTGATGGCGAAGCCCTCCGTCATCAGCCGATACGTCTGTGCATTCTGCTCATAGAGCGGAGCGCCATTATCTGCCGTCAGCTTTGCTATGACTCGCTCCACCTCCAAGGGCGTGATTCCCTCTTGGGCATATCTATCCATCAGATACATCCGCAAGTCATCACGCAGCAGCACCTCCGTCTGCTCCTTGTGTATCGTCTCACCATTCACGTAGCTGTAGCCCTGTTGCTCAAACAGTTCCATGATGGCCATCTCCAGCGTATGTTCGTTAAAGTGTGACATAGCTTATTCTCCTTTCAATCGTTTGATTTCCTTGTCGAAGTCGGAAATAATAGGTTGAGTCTTGTTGAAAATATCGTATTCACTCTCAGCTTTTGCATCAGCTTTAGCTTTTGACACATTTCCTTTCCCTTTCAATATTTTGTAGTTTCTGAAAGTAAGAAAGGCATTCACACTATCTGAAAATTGAGACATATCGAATGTCTTTTCATTTTCAATAAGATCTTCTATATAATCAAAGAACCCAGTTACAGCGCGTTCCAATTTTCTGATTTCTTGTTCCGACAGGTAATTCTTTGCAACTGACACATCCGATTTTAGTATTCTGCCGCCTGGTGCATTTTTCCATGTGGTCAGTCCCATGTTGGCTTTCTCGTGGTCGGCTTTCGTGTAGATGATTTCTGCTGCCGTATGCCCTGTGATGGCATAATGGAAGCGGTTCTGAACCATCGCATAGAATTCCCTTGTGGTAGGCGAGTTCTTGTCGTAATCGATACTACATTCCGCATAAATATCCGTGATTTGCTGCCAAATGCGTCGTTCGCTGGCACGGATAGAGCGAACTCTTTCTAACAACTCACGGAAATAATCTTTTCCGAACACCCTTTCGCCTTGCTTTAGTCGATTGTCGTCCAACACAAAGCCCTTGCGGATAAACTCATTCAAGACTTTAGTCGCCCAAATGCGGAATTTGGTGGCTCTTACCGATGAAACGCGGTAGCCGACAGCAATAATGGCGTCGAGGGAATAAAAAGCGGTTTCATTCCGTTGCACCTTACCTTCTATGGCACCGTGTTGAGTGGTTATTTCCATTTTGGAAACAACCACATCAGCATCTAATTCATTCTCCTCGAAAATATTTTTTAGATGCTTGCTGATAGCAGGCACGCCCACGCCAAACAGTTGAGCCATAGCTTTCTGCGTAGCCCAAATCGTTTCATCTTTGATGATGACCTGCACCTTGCCATCTTCACCGGGCAATTGGTATAATATGAATTGGATTTCGTTCATCTGTGTTTTTATTAATCTTTGCTTTTAGTTCCCAATAATCCTTTATCAACAAAAGACAACTCAACTCCAATAGCTTTTGCATCACCCAGTAGCGTAAGATTCTCCTCTTGTGCTAACCACCTCGTGAAGTCATTTGCCTCATGAGGCCATACCGACCTTAGATCGGTAATTCTTATCATCTTGCCCAATGTGTCCATATTGTAATGTATATTATTTTACACATGCTTTTATAAACAGTTTGCCAAAATCAGTTATTCTGTAGAAACTTTCATCTACCGAAATTGATTTAAATACATTAGGCATATAGATAGATTCCATTTGTTTCAATTTGTATTTCTCTCTAATAGCATTATACATGGTTTTGTCAACTTTGTATTGCCCAGACATGTCTACAAGAATTCCAAGGCTAATAAAATTTGATAAATAAGCATTTAAATTGTTCGGGATTTGAAGTTCAACTTGTTTGTCAAGGAGTGTAACATGATCTGCAAGTTTTTTATAACCATTTCCATTTTTTGCATCTCCATTAAAAGTGCAATACGGTATATCGTCTTCCCTCCTTAAATATTTCAATAATTTCGCTTCATCTGGTGAGATTCTTTCTATCATATTCACGAATGAAGGGTGAGCTGTATTTACCATATCTACATTAGAAGCATTTGCTAACAATGTAGTAAACAAATCTGCGATTTCTTCGTTTGTGGTATATGATAGTTTCTCAATTATGGGAGTTCCTATTTGGGGATGCACCTCACATTGTTTCTCTTCGGGAATTTGCTCTAATTTCTCTTTATACTCATTTAGACGCCTTGCAAAATTCAACTTGAATTTCTCATTGAGTAACTTTACAGGAAGTAAGAAAGATGTGCTAAATTCAAAAACAGTTCCCAATGCATTCCCGACGGCTTTAACACTTGGCTGTGCCAAATCGCCATAAACCTGCCCTAAAATGTTAGGAGTCGCTTTTACTAAATCAACTATTTCGTTTGCCATATCTCATTATGTTTATTGCCCCATCTTCGCCAAAAGCAAAGAATGTAATTCGGTATTATTTCTTTTTTATAACCAAAGCTTCGTCAACTTGTATCTTTTCTTTTTCTACAAAATTCAAAGCATTGTATTTACGGGTGCTATTTGAGTCAATTTGGATTACATTGTTCCAGTATTGTCCCGAAGGCATAGAATAGCCAGGATCTAAAATGTACAACAATACACCATTGGCATTCTTTTCGTAGCCAATAGCGACAACTGCATGTCCTGATTTTCCCTTGCGTTGAAAAGTTAATTCTATAGGGTTATTATTGTCGAGTGCTTTTAGAATGTTTGGCATAAAGTCATCACCATCCTGCCCTATGGAGTAGTAATCGGTGTGAATAATCTTTTGGAAAGAATGCAATAGCTCATCATTTAAATCGTTCAACTCATACCCATTTCTCACAAAACCATTGTTATATAAGAAATTTCTAATTAGACGCCCCTTCGAAGTGTTTCCTTTGATTTTTTCATCATTAAGATTGACAACTTCATTTCGGTGAATGGCACGTGCTATTATCAAGCACATCATCATGCTATAGACTGCACATGCACCATCCATTGCACCTTGCTGTAGATGCACTTCCTGTTTGGTTCCTTTTACCATCAGGCCCATGTCCGACAATTGTAGTCTATTAATAATCTTTATCATGGCACGATATTTTATTGCCCCATCTTCGCCAAAAGCAAAGATTGCAATTCGGTTAACAACTCGTTTTCTTGTTCAATAACACATATATGTCTATTGATTGATAACATCTGTTCATTGTATTCGCATAAAGATTCTTTATTAGGAATTAAAAGTGGATACTTTACTAATATGTTTGCATTTGCCTGAGGTTGAGCAGAACCTTGTTGATTCGCAGCTACAAATTCTTTAAAATCCGAAGATTCTACCAAATATCCAATTAGCCATTTCAAATGAGCTTCCTTCACTTTTAATCTGATTAGAAAAGAAGCGAATACAGCATTAGGGATTTGACCTTTAATTTGCTTTGCCCATCCAATATTTGCGCCAGTCCTTGAAACCACTATATCTCCTAATTCTAATTTATATTTAACAAAATCATTGTCAGAGATATGACAATATGGAACAGATTTCCATATAATGCTATTGTTGACAATGTCAGTTATTCTTAAGAATTTAGGTCCAACGTTATCTGTTGTTGCCGTTTCCGTATATCCATATTGAGTTTCACACACCTCTCCCAACATTCCCATTCTCCAGCCTTCGGGGAGATTTTCTTTGTCGATGTTATCGACGAAGGTTTTGCGGTAGAGGGTTTGAGCGGTGGCTTCGAGGTTTTGAATCATTTGATTGTTGAGACGGATGCGGTTGGTCAACGTTTCGTATTCTGATACGATTTCACGTTGACGGGTGATAGAGGGAATATATATTGGAGTATTACAAAGTTCATCCCAATCATAACCTCCACGAACAGCGGCATCAGATTTAAAGTCGGCATATCGGTCAAATTCAGTCCTTTGAAACCACATCATTAAGTATTGAGGCAACAACTGGAAAGAGTCAATGACCTCAAATGTATAATATGCAGGAGAAACGATAATAGGATCATTTGTGTCATTTATTGCTATTGGTACTTTGTGAACACGTATT
>ONCQ01000022.1 GCA_900316355.1 uncultured Prevotellaceae bacterium
GCATGTTCAACAGGGCAAGGCCGGAAGTCCTAAGGGCGAAGATGATATATGGAGGCCTGAAATGCAACTGGAATTACCACCCAAATTGACGCAGAACCATAATTGTATATGTTTTGTCGCCGAAAGCCCCCTTAAACTCTTAAACCCTTAAACTTTAAACCGTTTATACAATAAACCAATAGGTTGACATACAGACAAAAGCATCCGCTTAGATCCTTGTTCTTCTGATATTTGCCTCTCCACCACAATTGGAGAGGTATTTTTGTGGCCAACCACAAAAATTCATTGATTCTTTTGGCTGATTCCGAAAACATAGCTACTTTTGCGGCGTGATACCTCTGATACACAACATCCTTGCATGATGTGAGGAGTATGGTTGACGAGATTGGCGGACAGCGGTCTGCCCACAACTTATTGGAATTCAAGGAAGCGTTATGCTCGTCTTGCGTTCTGAAACCTGAGAAATTTCAAGCTAAGCAAGAGAACATGATGGCTTCCATGCGTAAGCGTGGACTATAGCCACATCTCTTTAGCACGGTTTTCTCAGGACCTCAGAACGGAGAAGTGGACATTGGTACCACGCTTCTTGTGTTTCATAGAGTTCATCGTAAACAATAACTCATTCATAACATCAACTCTTATGAAAACAAAATTACTCCTTCTCGCGTTTCTCATGCAACTCTTCGCCCTCAATGCATCGGCCTACGATGCTCTCGTTGGTGGCATTTATTACAATTTGGACACAACCAATAGGACGGCATCAGTAACTCATGGTTCCTCAAAATATACAGGCATCATCACTATCCCAACCACATTCACTTATAACAACATCGATTACAGGGTAACGTCTATTGGTGGATCTGCTTTTTCAGAATCAAAAGGACTAATATCCGTGTCTCTCCCTTTATCGATAGCTGATATAGGAATAAGAGCTTTTTATGGTTGTACATCCTTGGACACCTTTGACATCCCTTCTTCTGTGACTTCTATACGCCGTGAAGCTTTTAGCGGGTGCACGCAGTTAGTATCTATTAGTATCCCTGAATCAGTCACCTTTATAGAACGTGATGCTTTTTTGGACACCCCTTGGTACAACACGTGGTATGATAATAAACCAAATGGTTTATGTTATATCAATGATAATGTTCTATATAAATATAAAGGTAATACACCTGAGAAAATTGTAGTCAATGATGGAACAGTATGTATCGGAGGTCGGGCTTTTGAAGACTGTAATCTCGAAACTATCGTCATTCCTCAATCCGTTACTAGTATCTGTAGCTATGCATTCAGCAATTGTTATAATTTGAAGTCTATTATATGGCATAAGGATCTTCAACTGGATTATCTTGGTGCTGCAGCTTTTCATAGATGTATTGGACTGAAAACAATCGAAGTTCCGGCTTTCTCGGTCGGCGGGGAACAAAACCCTTCCAGCTGTAGAATGTTATCTGATGGAAGCATCTCGACTTCAGGTAATTACCATTTCTATGGCTGTAACGGATTGGAATCTGCTTATTTAGCAGAAGGGCAGACAGAAGTCTTCCAGGGAATGTTCAAAAGATGTACGAACTTGACTACACTCTATCTTCCCTCAACCATTAAGAAATTTGGTTTGGAACTTGGAACGCCTTTCGACGAATGCGAGAATCTCACAGTTGTTTATGCCAATATGGCTAGGCCCGTTGAAATCAATTCCGAGACTTTTTCCAAACGTTATGTAGGTACGCTTTATGTTCCCAAAGGCAGCAAGGCAGCTTACCAGAGTGCAGAATATTGGGGCGACTTCAAGGAGATTATAGAGATGGTCCAGTTACAAAAAATCACATTACCAGAATCGATAGAGCTCACAACCGGAGAAAGTACGAGATTGACCGCCACAATTGTGCCGGAGAATGCGACAAATAAAGACCTCAAATGGGAGAGCAGTGATGAGACTGTCGCTAAGGTTGAAGATGGTATAGTAACTGCTAATAAGGAAAAAGAGGGTACTGCTATTATCACTGCGTCTGCCACCGATGGCTCGGGTGTTAGCGCCACATGTGAGGTGACCGTCGTAGCTAGTGGTCAAGGCACTGACATCTCTCAATTGAACAATATCATCTATTTAGGGACAGCAAAAGCTGGTTCAACAGCGACACTCTCCTTCAACATGAAGAACACGGCTGCTATCCGAGGCTTCCAGTTCGACCTCTATCTGCCTGAAGGAATAACAGTGGTGAAGAATGCCAAGGGACGCATTCAGGCTTCGCTGAGTAGTGGAAGGCTGCCAGAGGATGATGAGCACACGCTGACCGTCACAGAACAGGCTGACGGTGCCATCCGCTTCCTCTGTGGTTCGCAGTATGACGAAACCTTCACGGGCAATGAGGGCGAAATCCTTACCCTACAGATCAATATTGATGAAACTCTCCCCGATGGAGCCTATCCAGTTATCCTGAAGGAAATGCGCCTGAGCGAGACCGACATCAGCAAATTCTATGATACCAAGCGCATTGTTTCAATCCTCACACTGCCTCTTTACATCTTAGGTGATGTCAATGGTGACGGCATTGTCAATGTAAGTGACTACATTGGTGTCGCCAACCATATCCTTGGTATTCCGCAAGATGTGTTCATTGAGAAGGCCGCAGACGTGAATGAGGACAATGCCGTGAATGTAAGTGACTATCTTGGTGTTGCCAACTTTATTCTTACTGGTTCGTTCTATGGTGGCAGCAATAGCAATGTGAAAGCAGCGCACATGCCCGCCAAGGTAACAGATTTGAATGAGAAGGACAATGTCATCTTTGTGGAACCCCTGATAATCAGCGGAGAGCCCCAAGAAGCAACGCTCTCTATTCAGATGAAGAACACGGCTGCTATCCGAGGCTTCCAGTTTGATCTCTACCTACCCGAAGGAGTAACGCCTGTGAAGAACGCCAAAGGGCGCATACAGGGCTCGTTGAGCAAAGGACGACTGGAGGACGGTGATGAGCACACTCTGACAATTCAGGCACAGGCAGACGGCGCCATTCGCTTCCTCTGTGGCTCGCAGTATGATGAAACGTTCACGGGAACAAGCGGCGAGATAGCCACCTTAAAAGTGAATATTGCTGAAGGACTTACCGATGGCTCATATCCTATTGTCCTAAAGAACATGCGACTGTCGGAGACGGATATCAGTAAGTACTATGATTGGGATAAGGTGGAGACAACTATCACCGTTGATTTCATCGAAAGCATAGAGTATGAAAAGGCTTCAAGCAGCCAATACTATAATCTTGCAGGCCAATTCCTGACTCAGCCTCAGCGCGGCGTGAACATCATCCGCTCCGGTGACGGCACAACGCGCAAAGTGCTGGTGAAGTAATAATCCTCTTTCGAATTAACAATCTGCCGCCAATGTCCTTCTGATGGGCATTGGCGGCAGTGGTATATCAACGCGATGTCAACAAGAGAGTTATGAACCCTGCAAGAATTCCTGCTCAAAGTCTGAATATAGCTTATCGAAATCTATATCATCTGTTGGAGACAGATGAGAATACAACTCGCTATTATAAAAGAAGCGGATTGCTGTCTGTAGGTCACAACCTTGAGCCTCTATCAGCCTACGCGTAAGCTCTCTCCCTATCTGATTGGTATTCACAAACGTCCTCCATAAGCTTGGCACACCTCCTGCACATCTTGTATGGCATAGGCGAAATCCATTGTGTGAATGGCATCATAATGCTTATCAACGAAAACAAGCCCCTTATGGGCGTCCAAATAGTTGAATGCCTGACGTTCTGTGAGGCCGAACTTGTCTGCGAACATCTTCACGAAAACCATGAGATAGTTAAACTTTTTATAATGCTTTGCTGACATGTCGATAAGTCTTTATTTCGTCTTAGTTCGCTGCAAAGGTATTGTTTTTCTGCTGACGTGCCAAACTTTATCCTGAATTATTTGATTATTAGAAGACATCTACATCGTCCGCTCGACGCAAAGCGGAACTTCTCACCTGAAGAATGGGTGTATAGAGGAAATGTTGGGCGTTATATGAATCGAAACGACGCAGAGAGGTTCAAAAGATGTTTATACACGAGCGAGACGTGGTGCTGGCCGAAGCCTAAAGGTTTTTGGCCAAAACCCTTTAGGCTTTTCGCAGAAACCCTAAAGGGTTCGGAGAGGGGGAGTATAGTCCCTAAGCGTACCCTCTATAGTGTCTGCGCGTAGTCTCTATAGAGGGTAAGGCGAGGGAGTAGTAGTGTCTAGCTTAAAAGCCTACACCCCGCGCAGAATGACTGCAAGTAATTCGATTGTTTTTCATTGAGGTTATAAAGGTTTTGCGCAAGGTGTAAGGTTTTTGTATGTTTCAACAATTTTTTGTTTCGGAAGACTACCGAAAGAAAGTGCATGGGGTGTGGGGTGTGTTGGCTATTGGCTGTTGGGCTGATTTTAATCACTTTTTTACTGCGAAACGAAAGAATTGTTGAGTAGAATTTTGCAAAATCGAGGAAAATGTGTTCCTTTGCGGCACGAAAGAAGTAATATACCTATGGCATATACAAAAGAAACACTTGTGGTTAGCAACCCTTCGGAAAAAGTGCTGAAAGCGGTTGAGGAACTGAGGAAGTACAAGCTTACCCAGTTGCAGAAGTTGCGTTCGATGAAGCCAGAAGACTTCTCTCGTCGTGTGATTTTGGCATAATGGAAGCCTACTATTCCATCATTCAAAAAGATAGTGAATATCGCATCTTATTGACTCCCGTTAATACAGGAGTCTTGCCACATCATATTCAAAATGTTCTTACAGAAAGGAAAATTGATATCAGCGAACTGATTATCGAACGTATTGCTGGTGAAAGCGCAACTGGACAGGATGTTTTGCACGATATTACGGGCTGGGTGGCTGAATTATTTGCGAACAATCCTAATCTGATTATTTACTATTCTTGCGATGACATGAATCCCATTCCATCAAGAAACAAGAATAGTGGCAACAAGGACCTGCCTGTTAATGCATACCGAAGCCGTTTGTTCTCCCATATTTTTGAGTCTTACATGATAAGTCACCAAGTATCGGGAGTGATGAATACCCCTATTCAACTTGATAACTATGATGATAATGGCGTAGGATATAGCTTATTTTTTCATTTTATTGCCAGAGACTCTCACAGCGACATCGTGGAAATGCTGAAAGAGGATATTATTGAGGTGAGTGGTAAATAATGCTTTTATCCATCCCTTCCGTCTCACCCTCTGAGGGTGGCAGCCATAAAATGGGGAGTTCGAGAGGGGTTTCAGGGGGAGTTCAAGAGGGTTTTCGGGGGTGTTGGTGGGCGTTTTCTGTGTTCTTCGTGATTTTCTTGGGCAAAGAGGCAGGGAAAACGGCAAAAAATATGTACCTTTGCGCCCGCATGAAAATAGCCATTGTAAAATATAACGCAGGGAACATCTATTCCGTGGTGCACGCGCTGCGACGCTTAGGCGTGGAGCCCGTGCTGACGGACGATGCCGCCGAGCTGCGGGCAGCGGATAAGGTGTTGTTCCCCGGTCAGGGCGAAGCGAGCCAGGCCATGAGCTATCTGCGCGAGCATGGCTTGGACGAGGTGATTCGCTCGCTGCGCCAACCTGTGCTGGGCATCTGCATCGGCCAGCAGCTGATGTGCCGCCACTCCGAGGAGGGCGACACGGAGTGTCTGGGCATCTTCCCCGCAGAGGTGAAGCGCTTCCAACCGCAGCGACACGAGGACAAGGTGCCGCACATGGGATGGAACGAATTGAGAATTAAAAATGAAACATTAGAAATGAAACATGAGGGGGAGGAAGTGAGCGTGAATCCGCTGTTCCGCGGCCTGGCGGACGGGGACTTCGTGTACTTCGTGCATAGCTTCTATGTGCCGCAGTGCGAGTTCACCACCGCCACGACGGACTATATCCTACCCTTCTCCGCCGCCCTGCACAAGGATAACTTCTACGCCACTCAGTTCCACCCCGAGAAGAGCGGAGCCACAGGCGAGAAAATTCTCCGCAACTTCCTGGAAGTTGAATGATGAATTAATAAAAGCCCCCGAGCCCCCTAAAGGGGAGCGTAGATGCCCCCGAGCCCCCTAAAGGGGAGCGTAGGGAATGAAACTTGAATTATTGAACTATTGAACTATTGAAACTCATTCCTGCCATAGACATCATCGGAGGCCAGTGCGTACGCCTGACCAAGGGTGACTACGCCCAGAAGACTGTCTATCGCGACTCGCCCGCCGAGGTGGCTGCCGAGTTCGAAGCGATGGGCTTCCAGCGTCTGCATGTGGTGGATCTGGACGGCGCGAAGTCCAAGCATATCGTGAACAGCGCCGTGCTGAGCGCCATCACTGAGCGCACGTGCCTCACGGTGGATTTCGGTGGCGGCATCAAGACGGATGCTGACATCGAGGCGGCCTTTGCCGCGGGGGCAGCGATGGTGACGGTGGGTTCCGTCGCCGTGCAGCAGCCGGAACTCTTCATGCGATGGCTGGAGCGCTATGGCGCTGAGCGCCTGATTCTGGGCGCCGACGTGCGTGGCGGCAAAATCAGCATCAACGGATGGAAGGAGGACAGCACCGAGGACCTCCTACCCTTCCTGCAACGATATATCGACGCGGGCATGCGCAACGTGCTGTGCACGGAGATCAGCAAGGACGGCACTCTGGCAGGCCCCGCCATCGACCTCTACAGCTCCATCATGGAGGCCTACCCCGACATCTGCCTCATCGCCAGCGGTGGCGTGAGCTGCATCGAGGACATCCGCGCCCTCGACGCTGCCGGCATCCCGGCTGTGGTGTTCGGCAAGGCCATCTACGAGGGGCAAATCAATCTGCGGGACCTCATCGCGGAGTTTCCGCAAAATGCCCCTAAAGCCCCCGAGTCCCCTAAAGCCCCCGAGCCCCCGAGCCCCCTAAAGGGGAGCGTAGGGAATGACGAATGACGAATGATGAAGGACGAGTGAAGAATGACGAATGGAACTTGAAACTTGAAACTTGAAACTTGGAACTCCTTGAACTATTGAACTCCTTGAACTATTGAACTATTGAACTATTGAACTCTTAAACAATATATAGTGTTAGCCAAACGCATCATACCCTGCTTAGATGTCAAGGACGGGCAGACCGTCAAAGGCACCAATTTCGTGAACCTGCGCCACGCCGGTGACCCTGTGGAATTGGGTCACGCCTACAGCGAACAGGGCGCCGACGAACTGGTGTACCTCGACATCACCGCCTCGCATGAGGGCCGCAAGACATTCACGGAGCTGGTGAGCCGCGTGGCCGCCACCGTGAACATCCCCTTCACCGTCGGCGGCGGCATCGGCGAACTCAGGGATGTGGACCGTCTGCTGAATGCCGGTGCCGACAAGGTGAGCGTGAACAGTGCTGCCCTGCGCCGCCCTGAGCTCATCGACGAGATCACAAGCCACTTCGGTTCGCAGGTCTGCGTGGTGGCCATCGACGCCCGGCTCGACGAGGGTGAATGGCGCTGCTACCTCAATGGTGGCCGCATCCCCACAGAGCGCTCGCTCTTCGACTGGGCCCACGAGGCGCAGGAGCGCGGCGCGGGCGAGATACTGTTCACCTCGATGAACCACGACGGCGTGAAGACTGGCTTCGCCAACGATGCCCTGCGCCGCCTGTCGGACTCGCTCTCCATACCCATCATCGCCTCGGGCGGCGCAGGCTGCAAGGAGCATTTCCGCGACACCTTCCTCGAAGGGCATTCGGATGCGGCGCTGGCGGCCTCGGTGTTCCATTTCGGCGAAATAAAGATTCCAGAACTCAAGGAATACTTGAAGGGAGAAGGGATAACGGTGAGGATATAGAAAAAGACCCACCCCCTACCCCTCCCGTTAGGGAGGGGAGAGCCTGCGGAATAGGGACCGAAACAACGAAAACGAAATATCGAGATTACTAAAATAACAAAAAATTACAGACTATGCCAAATAACGATACTACGCGCCAGCCAATCCCCTCCCTCATGGGAGGGGTCGGGGGTGGGTCCATTGACTTTGCCAAGATGGGCGGCCTCGTGCCTGCCATTATCCAGGACGCTGACACGCGTCAGGTGCTGATGCTCGGTTACATGAACCAGGAGGCCTACGACAAGACGGTGGCCGAAGGACGTGTCACCTTCTACTCCCGTACGCGCCAGACGCTGTGGACGAAGGGTGAGACGAGCGGCAACTTCCTCAACGTGGTCAGCATCAAGAACGACTGCGACCAGGACACACTCCTCATCCGCGTACACCCCGAGGGCCCGGTCTGCCACACCGGCACCGACACCTGCTGGGGCGAAGAGAACACGGGCAATCCTCTGCTGTTCCTCTCAGACCTGCAGGACTTCATCGAGCAGCGCCACCGCGAGATGCCCGAGGGCAGCTACACGACATCGCTCTTCAAGGACGGTCTGAACCGCATGGCGCAGAAGGTGGGCGAAGAGGCGCTGGAGCTGGTCATCGAAGCCTGCAACGGCACCGACGAGCGCATGATCTACGAGGGCTCTGACATGCTCTACCACCTCATCGTGCTGCTCACCTCCAAGGGCCTGCGCATCGAGGACATGGCGCGCGAGCTGCAGGAGCGCCACCAACCGGGATGGAAGAAGCACTAACGGCCCGACCCCAATACTTACGAATTTGAAGATATAACGGATTATGGTTATCGATTATAAGGAAGTGGACATCTGCCGCGACGAGGACACCATCCTCTACAACGTGAACATGCACGTGGAGGAAGGCGATTTCGTGTACCTCACCGGCTTCGTGGGCAGCGGCAAGTCCTCGCTGCTGAAGACCATCTACGGCGAGCTGGACATCACCACCGGCAGCGCCGAGGTGCTGGGCAACGATATGCGCAACATCAAGCGCCGCCGCATCCCTGCCCTGCGCAAGCAGCTGGGCATCGTCTTCCAGGACTTCCGACTGCTCACAGACCGCAACGTCCGCGAGAACCTCGACTTCGTGCTGCGCTGCACCGGATGGAAGAACCGCACGGAGCGCGCACAGCGCATCGCACAGGTGCTGGAGATTGTGGGGCTGCCTGACAAGCAGGAGTCCATGCCCCACGAGCTGTCGGGCGGCGAGCAGCAGCGCGTGTGCATCGCCCGTGCCATCCTGAACACGCCCAAGCTCATCCTTGCCGACGAGGCCACGGGCAACCAGGACGAGGAGTCAGGGCTCCGCACCACGCAAATCCTCTATGACCTGTCCAAGCAGGGCACAGCCGTCATCATGGCAACCCACAACAACGGCATCATCGACCATTTCCCCGGCCGCGTGTATGAATGTCGCAACCACCAGCTCCTCAGCCTCGACAAGGCGCAAGAGGAGAGCGCCGGCAAGACTCCCGAGGCGCAAGTGGAACCTGAGGATAACGAAGCGAGCGCGGCGCCTGTTGATGACGACATCCCCGTGGCATCGGTGGCCGCAGAAACCAGTCAACCACAAGACAACTAAACATAAAACGACATACTAAGATGAAAGTACTGAAATTCGGGGGCACCAGCGTAGGCAGTGCCCAGCGCATGAAAGAAGTGTGCAAGCTCATCACAGAAGACGGGCAGCAGAAAGTCGTTGTGCTCTCTGCCATGAGCGGCACCACAAACACACTGGTGGAAATCTCGGACTATCTCTACAAGAAGAACCCCGAGGGAGCATACAATGTCATCAACCAGCTGGAGCGCAAGTACATGCAACATATCGAGGAGCTCTACAGCACCGATGAGATGCGCGAGAAGACGGCGCAGTTCCTGAAAGAGGAGTTCGCCTATCTGCGCTCAATGACGAAGACGCTCTTCACCTCGTTCGAGGAGAAGGTCATCCTGGCACAGGGCGAGATAATCTCCACGAATATGGTCGTCAACTACCTGCAGGAACAGGGCATCAACGCCATCCTGCTCTCGGCGCTCGACATGATCCGCACAGACAAGAACGCTGAGCCCGACCTCGCCTACATCCGCGAACGCTCGAAGGCACAGCTAGAGGCCAACCCGAACTACGACATCTACATCACACAGGGCTTCATCTGCCGCAATGCCTACGGCGAGATTGACAACCTGCAGCGCGGCGGTTCCGACTATACCGCATGTCTCATCGGTGCTGCCATCGGCGCTGAAGAGATTCAAATCTGGACGGACATCGACGGTATGCACAACAACGACCCGCGCGTGGTGGAGGGCACGGAGCCCGTGCGCCAGCTCTACTTCGAAGAAGCTGCCGAGTTGGCCTACTTCGGCGCCAAGATCCTGCACCCCACCTGCATCCAGCCCGCGAAGTTCGCGAGCGTGCCCGTGCGCTTGCTGAACACCATGGACCCTCAGGCCCCTGGCACCATCATCAACAACCAGATGCACCGCGGCACCATCAAGGCCGTGGCCGCCAAGGACAACATCATCTGCATCGGCATCCAGAGCTCGCGCATGCTCCTGGCACACGGTTTCCTGCGCAAGGTCTTTGAGATTTTCGAGACCTACAAGACCAGTATCGATATGATTGCCACCTCAGAGGTGGGCGTCAGCGTGACCATCGACAACCGCTCGCATCTGGCATCCATCATCGACGAGCTGAAGAAGTACGGCACCGTCACCGTGGATGAAGACATGTGCATCATCTGCGTGGTCGGCGACCTGACCAGCCAGAACGTGGGCTTCGAGACACAAGCCATGGACGCGCTGCGCCAGATTCCCGTGCGCATGGTCAGCTACGGCGGCTCCGAGCACAACATCTCCTTCGTGGTGGCCAAAAACGACAAGCAGCGGACGCTGCAAGCACTGCAGAAGACCCTGTTCACGTACAACGACCACGTGCGTCGTCCCTCCTGACATCCACACACTCACATACTCGACAGCCCTATGCTCGACATCACACACCTCCCCCGCGTGCAGACGCCCTACTACATCTATGACACTGCCCTGCTGGCACGCACTCTCGATGCCATCAAGGCGGAGACCTGCACCCATGACCACTGGCACGTGCACTATGCCGTGAAAGCCAACGCCCACCCCGACATCCTGCGACAGATTGCCGCTGCCGGCTTCGGTGCCGACTGCGTGAGCTTCGGCGAGGTGCAGGCCGCCCTCGACGCCGGCTTCCCCGCCTCGGAGATTGTCTTCGCCGGTGTCGGCAAGGCTGACTGGGAGATACGCAAGGCGCTGAAAGCTGACATCGCCATGTTCAATGTGGAGAGTCTGGAAGAGTTAGAGGTCATCCACGAAATCGCCACCTTATTAAATACACGTGCGCGCGTGAGCTTCCGCATCAATCCCGATGTCGGCGCCCACACCCTCGCACATATCACCACCGGCAAGGCCGAGAACAAGTTCGGCATCGCCAAGGAGGACATGGTGCGCGTCGTACGTGAGGCACAGCAGATGGCCCGCATCGATTTCACAGGTCTGCATTTCCACATCGGCTCACAGCTGTTGGAGATGGACGACTTCGTAGCCCTCTGCACACGCATCAACGAGCTGCAGGATGAGCTGGAGGCCGCAGGCCTGCACGCCGACAACATCAATGTGGGCGGCGGCTTGGGCATCGACTACGAGGCGCCGGACACACACCCCGTGCCCGACTTCAAGGCTTACTTCCAGACCTTTGCCGCAGGCCTGCGACTGCGCGCGGGGCAGCAGTTGCACTTCGAGCTGGGACGCTCCGTGGTGGCACAGATGGGCAGCCTCATCACACGCGTGCTCTATGTGAAGCATGGCACCAGCAAGCACTTCGTGATTGTCGATGCAGGCTTCACAGACCTCATCCGTCCTGCCTTCTACGGTGCCTACCACAAGGTGGAAAACCTCAGCGCAGCCTCCCGCACAGCAAGTCAAGAGGCGACGGAGGAGAACATCTACGATGTCGTAGGTCCCATCTGCGAGTCATCGGACGTCTTCGTCACCGACTATGCGCTGCCCGCCACCCGACGGGGCGACCTCATCGCGCTGCGCTCTGCCGGTGCCTATGGTGAGATCATGGCCTCCCGCTACAACTGCCGCGAGCTGCCTAAAGGTTACCTGATGGAATAACCCTTTTATCCTGTGAAGTCTGTTAGCCCATGCCTCTGCTCGCCATTCAAATCATTCTGCTGACCGCCCTCTTCGCATGGCTGGTGTGCATCTACACCGCCTACGGCGACGGCATCATCGGCCGACGCATGCGCCTCAAGGAACCCACGGTAGTGAATACCCCTTTGGAGACACCACCGCTGAGCATCGTCATCGCAGCCCACAATCAGGCCACGGCCTTGCGACGCCATCTACCCGAGATTCTTGCTCAGGAGTATGAGCGCTTCGAGGTCATCGTTGTGGACATGCGCTCCACCGATGAGACCAAGGATGTACTGGAACGCTTAGAGCTGCAACATGCCCAGCTGCGCCACACCTTCGTGCCGGCCTCAGCCCGCGACATCAGCATCGAACGCCTGGCACTCACACTGGGTTTCCGCGCAGCTGTCAACGAATGGGTTGTCATCACCCGTCCCGACTGCCGGCCCGCCTCACCGCTGTGGCTGCAGCGTATCGGCGAGACCATCGCACAGCCTAAATCCGGCATCCAGAGTCCCCGCCTGCAGACGCCCGACATCGTGCTCGGCTATGCCCGCTACGATGAACAGCGCGACACGATGCTCGACCTGAAGACGGGCTTCTACCGTCTGTGGGCCACCATGGCCAACATCCGTCATATCCTCGGCGGTAAGGCCGCCGTGCGCGCTGATTCCTGCAACATGGCCTACCGCAAGAGCCTCTTTATGGAACATGGCGGCTTCGCTGCCGACCAGGACCTGAAGGCCGGTGCGGAGGAGTTGCTGGTGAACCACAACGCCACCGCCACGAATACCGCCATATTGCTGTCGCCCGCCGGCATGGTCATCCAAGACCGCATCACCGACAAGCACACTTGGGAACAGATGCACATGTTCTATGCCGAGACACGCCATCACCAGCACCACACGGGGCTCTATCGCTGGCATCAGTTCCTGCGGATGGTGACTCCATGGATGGCCCTGCTGCTGCTCACCCTCCCCGCGGTGGCCGGCATAGTCCTGGCATTATCGATGCCCGAGACGGCTACTATCCTGACGGCCATCGTGCTCTTCATCCTCAGCGTGACTTATTACTACGTGCGCATCACCGCCTTTCACACAACCGCCTCTTCGCTGGGTGTCCGCAATCACATGTGGCTGCAACCCTATCTGGATCTCTGCATCATCATCTGGCACATCAAGGACCGCTTTGCCCGCCGCATGACATCGCGCAATGAGTTCCGCAAGAAATTTGTGTAAACTCTCAACCTTAAACTCTAAACTCTAAACTTTAAACTTTAAACTTTAAACTATAAAGCATGTCATCACTCATAGCATGGTTTGGCGACCATCTCAACTATTGGACCATCACACTCCTCATGACGCTGGAAAGCACCGTGGTGCCCGTACCCAGTGAACTTGTCGTAGCCCCCGCAGCCTACAAGGCCGCTGACGACGGCGAACTCAGCGTCTATCTCATTATCCTTTTCGCCACCCTCGGTGCCAACATCGGTGCCACCATCAACTATGTGGTAGCCCGCTTCCTCGGCCGCCCCGTCATCTATGCTTTTGCCAACAGCCGCCTTGGGCACATGTGCCTGCTCAACGACGCCAAGATCCAGCGCACAGAAGACTACTTCAACGAGCACGGTGCCGTCGGCACCCTCATCGGACGCCTCGTTCCCGGCATCCGCCACCTGATAAGCCTACCGGCGGGTCTGGCACGCATGCCCTACTCACGTTTTCTGCTCTACACCACCATCGGTGCCGGCCTTTGGAACATCATCCTGGCCGCGCTGGGCTACCACCTGCAGAGCGTCATTCCCGAGGATGAACTGTTAGTCGTCGTCGAGAAATACAGCCATGAGATAGGCCTCGGCATGCTCGCCCTCTTCGCCGGACTCATCGCATACCTCGTGTTTACGCACAAAAAGAAAGGGTAACGTTACTGTGGCCAATGGCCATAGATGCGGTAGTAGTAGTAATCCCGATACTCCGCGGGCTGCACATTGGGGAACTCCTCGCTGAAGAGTTCGCGCAGGCGGTCCTCAGCCAAGGGCATGGCGCGCTGCAGGTAGTCAAGCGTCTGTTCGGGCTGTTCCAACATCATCGAGCAATAGGCCAGGTAGGCACAGTAGTCGGCCTGCTGGCGGGAGTCATCGTCGTGTTGCAGAAGCTCCACGAGCATGTCGCGCGTAATCTCATAGTAGCCACAATCGAAGAGCGTCAGTGCGCCCTGAAAATAGATGAGCAGATGCTTATCCTCATGGCGGTTGTAGGCCTGATGGATGTAGTCCAATGCCAGGTCTGGCCGCTCGTTCTCAGCTTCCACGCGGGCCCGCAAGAGGTCCAAGTCCATCACATCGTTGTCCGGTTCGAAGAAGGTCTGCGCCTTGTCCAGTTGCTCCAAGGAACCTTCCACATTACCCTTCCGACTGAGGATTTGCGCATGCTGTTCGTAGATGACGGCTTGCTCGGGGCTCATGCCTTCTGACAACGCCTCTGCTTTCTCTATCGCAGTGAGTGCCTCATCCAGGCGGTCGGCATCCAACAGGCAATACGAGGCATAAAGCCAGTGCTGCTCGTTGTCGGGTGCCCATTCTATCAGTTGCTCATAGAGCTTCAAGGCCTCGGTGTAGTGCTCCTGCTGCAATAAGACCCATGCCTTCAGCTGCGTGGCGCGCTCGTTCTGTGCGTCAATAGCCAAGGAGTACTCCGTGCTGTTGAGGGCCTCTGCGTAGTTACCGAGCTCGCAATAAGCCTCAGCACGCCAGTTCCACGATTCCGTGGAGAAGGGGTCCACATCCAACATACGCTCAATACATTTGAGCGCCAGGTGGTTGTTGTTCAGCCCGAGCTGCACGTCAGCCATTGCCTGCCACGTCTTATACCAGTCAGGTGCCATCTGTTCCAGGGCATTGGCAAAGGCAAGGGCATGGTCGTAGAGGTGATAGTCGATGAAGATGTAGGCGGAATCGTAAAGGAAGTAATCACGATCCTCAGTGACATTGGCGGACTCCTGCAGTAGCATCGTGGCAGCATCCTCCACCCGCTCTTCTCGAATCATGAGTTCCGCGCGCAGAAACAGCACCTCGCGATGCTGCTGGTCTTCGATGGCATTGCAGAGGTCCTCGGCAGAACCTATCTCACCAGCCTGCATGAACTGGCGGGCCTTGAACACCTGTGGGTCCACGGCATCCGGGTGTAGCTGCAGTGCCAGCGAGATGGCTTCCTCCGAGCGTTTGTCGTCGTGACAGACCATGGTGTAGTATTCTGCGATGTCCGTGAGTTCATCGGCTTCCATATACGGTCGCGCCCCTATCTCAAGGGCACCCTCGTAGGTCATCAGGATATCCTTGAACTCCGGACTCTCAAAATACTTTAGGTCATCGTCAAGACGCATACTTCACCACTAATTCTTCGGTTTAAAGGAATCCTTCAGGCCCACGGTCTTGTTGAAGACCAGATGGTCAGGGGTGGAATCCGTGTCGATATTGAAATAGCCGATACGCTGGAACTGCAGGTAGGTCAGTGCGGGCAGCGATTGCACGAACTTCTCGACGTAGCAATTCTTGAGGATGTGCAGCGAGTCAGGATTCATCATCTGGCGCATCGCTTCGACATTCGAGAGGCCTTCGCCCTGCAGGCGTGCCAGCTCGTCGCGCGGGTTCTCGACCTGCCACAGGCGCTCGTACATGCGCACCTCTGCGGGCAGGCAGTGTCCACAGCTGAGCCAATGCAGCGTCTTGCCCTTAATCTTACGGTCGGCGCCGGGCTGTCCGCTGCGCGTCTCGGGATCATAGGTTGCGTAGATGCAGGTGACATTGCCATCGGCATCGAGGTCGTAGGGATGTTCGCCTTCCTCGTTGCATTTGATGATGTATGCATTCTTCAGGCGCACCTCCTTGCCGGGAGCCAGGCGCATGAACTTCTTCTCGGCCACCGTCTGGAAGTCGTCGCGCTCTATCCACAGCTCACGTGAGAACTCAATGGTGTGCGTGCCGTCCTCCGGGCGTTCGGGGTTGTTGACAGCTTCCAGCTCCTCGACCTGTCCCTCGGGATAGTTCGTAATGACGAGCTTCACGGGGTTCACAACGGCCGAGACACGTGTGGCACGGCTATTCAAGTCGTCGCGTACAGCGCTCTCAAGGAGGGCAAAGTCATTGAGGGCATCGTAGGTGGTGTAGCCTATCTTGTTGATGAAATTGAGGATGCTCTCGGGTGAGTAGCCGCGACGGCGGAAAGCACAGATAGTGGGCATGCGGGGGTCGTCCCATCCGCTGACGAAGCCGTTCTGCACCAATGCCAGCAGGTTGCGCTTGGACATCAGCGTGTAGTTCAGGTTCAGCTTATTGAACTCCGTCTGTCGGGGGCCCTGATAGGCCCCCTCTTCGTCCCCCGAGGGGGACACATATCCGCCGTCAATGAGTTTTTGGACCATCGAAGCCCCCTCGGGGGTTTGGGGGGCCTTCGCCAGCGACTCAAACCACTCGCGCATCCATGTGACGAAGAGGTCATACAAGGGTCGGTGTTCCACAAACTCCAGCGTGCACCACGAGTGTGTGACGCCCTCGAGGTAGTCGCTCTGACCATGAGTGAAGTCGTACATGGGATAGGCATTCCACTTGTTGCCTGTGCGGATATGCGGCAGATTCAGCACGCGATAGATGAGCGGGTCGCGGAAGAGCATATTGGGATGTGCCATGTCAATCTTCGCACGCAGCACCAAGGTGCCGGGCTCGCACTTACCGCTGTTCATGAACTCGAACAGGCGCAGGTTCTCCTCTACGGGGCGGTCGCGGAAGGGGCTGTTGGTGCCGGGTGAGGTGGTGGTACCCTTCTGCTTGGCAATCTCCTCGCTCGACTGCTCATCCACGTAGGCGCGGCCTTGCTTGATGAGCCATACGGCGAAGTCCCACAACTCCTGGAAATAGTCCGAGGCGTTGTAGATATGTCCCCACTCGAAGCCCAGCCAGCGGATGTCCTGCTCGATGGCGTCCATATATTCGGTGTCCTCCTTCTGAGGGTTGGTGTCGTCGAAGCGCAGGTTGCACACACCGCCGTACTTCTTTGCCAATCCGAAATCGATGGCGATGGCCTTGGCGTGGCCGATATGCAGATAGCCATTGGGTTCGGGCGGGAAGCGCGTCTGCAGGCGTCCGCCGTTCTTGCCTTCGGCCAGGTCGTTGATGACTTTCTGTTCGATGAAGCTCACGCTCTTTTTCTCCTGAGCTTCGCTGTTGTTAATCTCTGCCATAGAATATATATGATGTGTCTTTAATTCTTCAAGAACTCTGCATAGCGGGCGATGTACTTGCCCAGGATGTCGAACTCGATGTTCACCACCGTGCCCACCTTGATGTTATGGAAGTTGGTGTTGTCAAAGGTGTAGGGGATGATGCACACGGCGAAGGTCCCCTTCCCGGCACCTTCAAGAGATGTCGTGGGGCGGCACACGGTGAGCGAAACACCATTGACGGTCACGGAGCCTTTATCGACAGTAAAGTAGCCGCGACGAACCATCTCTGCATCCACGTCGTACTCGAAGGTGAACTCATAGCTGCCATCCTGATCCTCCACACGCACGCAGCGTGCCGTCTGATCGACATGGCCCTGTACGATGTGCCCGTCCAGGCGCCCGCCCATTTGCATGGAGCGTTCCACGTTCACCTCATCGCCGACCTGCAACAGTCCGAGATTAGAGCGCTCCAGCGTCTCGCGCATGGCGGTGACGGTGTAGGTGTCGTCCTTGATGCGTACGACGGTGAGGCACACGCCGTTGTGCGCGACACTCTGATCTATTTTCAGCTCATTCGTAAAGGGGCAGCGCAAGGTGAAATGCAGGTTGTCCTGCTCGCGCTCGATGGCCACGACGGTGGCGGTTGTTTCAACGATTCCAGAGAACATCGGTGATATCTTGTTGATGGATGAATGTGAGAGTTATGTTTGAGAGTGCAAAGGTAGTCATTATTTTGCGTTTCTCACGCTCGCGGCGAGATATTTTTGCGTTTCAGCACCTAAAAAGATGGCTGCTGCGTCATTCGTAGTCTTTGAAGTTACGCCAACACCTTATTAAAGTAAAATCATTCTGCATAAGGGGAATTATTGCCATAAGATTTGTCCATACAGTTCAAAAGTAGTATTTTTGCACGCTATTTTATAAATACTATTTACTTAAATAATACTTATATGGTAAAACATTTACGCTTGCTATTGTCAGCTGCTATCGCGATACTGTGGGGTAGCGCCATAGCTCAGACCAATGTGACATGGACCGTAACAGCGACGTCGGGCATTATTCCCGACATCAACATGGACGAGAATATCACGTTGACATGGTCAACGGGAAACGGTGACACAGCCCCCAGATACAGCACTTATGGCAAGGGCACACCCGTGGCGAATCTGGGCGCCAACAACGTGGTGACCATCGCTGCTGCCAACGACAAGAAGATTACCAAGGTGGTCTTTACTTTCAAGGGCGACAATATCGGCATCAGCACATGCGATATTAGCGGCAAGACCTCCACGATGAGCTCAGAAGGTATCACCACGAGCTATTTCGACGACAGCTCTACATGGGCCGGTGAGGCTACCACCATCAATTTCGGAAGCTCGGGTCGCCGCTATATAACCTCTATCACCGTCACCTATGTCGGCGAGGAGCCCGTAGAGCTGAAAGCCGACCTATCGATTACCAGTGCGAATCCTGCGTCATCCGTTGACATGACCAAGGGTGCAACAACGTATGTCAACTACAAGAACCTTGGCGATGCCGCCTCAGAGAATACAGCGGTGAACTTGTATGTGGATGGTGTCATCAACAACACGGTGGCTGCGGGTGCTGTTAACCCTGGGGCCGCTGGTTTCAAGAGCATCAGCTACAACATGGAATCCATCACCGCGGGTGACCACGAGGTCTATCTGGCTATCACCGCTGACAACGACGATGCTGAAGGCAGCGGTGTGAAACAGACAACGGTGAAGACCGTCAACTTCTACACGCCGGTGGTAGCTCCCACCTACACCGTGACAGCTGAGAATGTAGAGGTGGAATATGATGCCACATCATACACCGTAGTGGCGCAGGTGACAAACACCAACAATGTGGCCAAGGAGGATGTGAAGGTGCAGCTACTGAGCGGTGCGACCGTAATGGCTGAAACAACGGTCAATGTGCCTGCCAATGAGACTGCTGTGGCAAACCTCATCGTGGAAAACGGTCCTTTCGAGGTGAACACGTATGAGATGCAAGTAGTTGCCAACAATCAGGCACAGAAGTGGATTAATGTGGTCGTGAAACCCGCTCCCATCATTGAGACCAAGGACCTGGCCATCATTGACATCACGGGAACGTTGGATCTGGCTAATGCCACGAACGATGTTCGCGTGACGGTGGAGAACCGCGGTAATGTGGACATCACCGACGCTACCGTTACACTGAAGGCTGCCGAGAAGGTTCTTGGCACCGCCACGGTGTCAGCAAAGGCAGAACAGCAGGGCTGGTGTTACATCACCGTTGCCTCCGAAGGTCTGGAGGCCGGCGAACTGGAGGTGACCGCCATCGTAGAGGTGGAGGGTGATGCCGTAGCCACTGACAACACCGCCGTTACCACGCTGACCGTGAAGGCAGCACCCGTTCCGGAGGCCACCTACAGTATCTCTGCCGACGATGTCAATGTGGAATATGGTGCTGAGAGCTTCGACATCGTGGCTACGCTGACGAACACCAGCGACGTGGATGCCGCCGAGGTCAGCGTGACGCTGCTGAAGGGCATCACCGAAGTGGATAGCAAAGTGATTCCGACGCTCGCCGCAGGTGCATCAACCAATGTGACATTCACCATCCAGGCTACCGACGAGGTGCCTTTTGAGGCGGGTACGACTGCAACCTACTATGTGCAGGCTCCCAAGAACCAAGCATTGGCTGAGGTGACCGTGACCTTCGAAGAGGCTCCCATCGTGGAGGTCGTGGATGTGGAGCTTACCGCCATCCAGGGCATCAGCAATATCGACCTGGCAGCAGGTGTCGAGAACACGGTGACCCTCTGGGCCTTCAATGCCGGTAATGTGGCCGCCGACGTGACCTTCAGCGTGAAGCTGAACGAGACGGTTTTGGAATCCAAGGTGGTGAATGTGATGCCGGAGCAGAATGGCTACGCTACGTTCGTGCTGCCCACCGAAGGCCTGGAAGTCGGACAGACGGCTACGATGACCGCTACCATCACGGTTGCCGATAACATCAACACCGCCACATCGCAAATCCGCCAATACGAAGTTGTGAATAGCGACATCGTGGCAGAACCTGTCCTCAGCGTAGCAGTAGAGGATGTAACGGCACTCTTAGGCGAAGGCATCAGCGTGAAGGTGACGGTGAGCAACACCAGCGAAGTGGATGCCACCGGCGTAGAGGTGAAGATTGTGAAGGGTCTCACGGACATCGACAGCCAGACCATCGCAGAACTGAAGGCTGGTGCCTCCACAGATGTCATCTTTGAGATTCCCGCAGTGGCCGTGTCCCTGATTTCCGAGAATGCAGGTGTCTTCGAGCTCATGGCTATTGCCGGCAAGAGCAGCGATGACTTCACGCTGACGCTGAACGAGCGTCCCATCGTGCAGAAGGTAGACCTCGCCGTCACCGCCGTCACAGGAACGCTGAGCACGGAAGTTGAGACCAACTACCTGACCATCTTTGTCGAGAACATGGGTACGGTGGATGCCACAGATGCTCCTGTCACCGTGAAGGCTGGCGACAAGGTGTTGGGCACAGGTATCGTGAGCCCGAAGGCTGGCAACAGCGCCCTCTGCTCAATTGCCGTGGCTGCTGAAGACCTCATCGTCGGCGAGTTCGAAGTGACGGTGAGCGTTGCTGCCCAGTATGATGTGGATACCGAGAACAACACGGTTGTCAAGACTTATACCATCGTGGCTTCGGCCATCGGTGATGTCAAGGCTCAACAGGAGCTGAAGAACGCACCCGTCTTCACCCTCGACGGCAAGCGCGTCAGCCACATCAAGAAGGGCACGACCTACATCATCAACGGCAAGAAGATGAGGATGAAGTAATCCCCTATCCTACCCGATAAAAAGCCACACAGCAGAAAACGCCGTGTGGCTTTTTTGTTCTTTCGCGAAAAAAACGTACCTTTGCGCCCGAATCACAATCTATCGTCTCAATGAGCAAGACATACACAGATTTATTCATCGATTTCGACGACACGCTCTACGACACCCACGGCAACGCCGTCATTGCGTTGCGCGAGCTGTTTGACGCCATGCATTTCGAGCGTTGGTTTGCAGACCCTGAACTCTTCTATACAGAATACTGGCGCGCGAACATCGACCTCTGGAGTCGCTATGCAAAGGGTGAGATCACACGCGACTTTCTCATCGTGGAGCGCTTCCGCATACCGCTCAGCTACGGCGACGGCCTTGTGCCCACGGAGGACTATTGCCGCGAGGTGGGAGATATCTTTCTGGACTTCTGCGCCAACAAGCCAGGTCTCATTGAGGGAGCTCGCGAACTGATGGACTACCTGCGGGAAAGAGGATACCGCCTGCACATGTGTAGCAACGGCTTCCATGAGGTGCAGTACAAGAAGCTGCGTGCCTGCGGACTGGACAAGCATTTCACCACGGTGATCCTCAGCGAGGATGCCGGAGCCAACAAGCCCTCGCAGCAGTACTTCGACTATGCTTTCAAGAAAAGCGCCGCCCCCAAGGAGACGACGCTGATGATTGGCGATAACTTCCAGACGGACATCCTCGGCGCCAAGCACGCGGGGCTGGACACGGCTTTCTTCAACCGCTTCCCAGAGTATCCTGCGCCGGAGGCTGTCACCTACGAGGTGACGAGCCTGCGCCAGCTAATGGATATTCTCTGAGATGCCACCGCAGCCTGGGAGCACCAGGACTTACCACTCGATGACGGTAAAGCTGTAGGGCGGAAGCACGATGGTGCCGCTGCTCAAGTCGATGGGAGCAGGCTCTGTAGCACGGGCATCAACGCTGTTCCAGTCACCCGTGAGACGGCGGAAGGTGGCAGTGGCGGGAAGTTGAAGACCAGTGGCGGCGAGTGTCGTATTCGCTGCCACAGGCAGGAGATTAACCAGTTTCACATAGGTCCTACCACTGTGGCTGTCGCGCACCGTGGAGACAGCCACGCGGCCGGCCTGCTGTGCATCCAACGGGGAGATGTGCTGGCCGTCGGGCTGCAGGGCTGCCACCGAGGAAGCGATATAGCTGTCGCCCTGCGACTGTCCGCATAGGCGCTGCACCTCATAGTCAACAGTCGGATAGACGCGCTCATTGTCGAAATAGACGAGGTCGGGATTCCACTGCGTGTGGCCATGCTTGGCAAACAGAGGCGCATAAGAACTCATAGCCACGATGTCACCATTGCGCTCCAGACCGCAGATATGCATGGCGCAGCAGAGGGCACTCTCAATGGTGGACTTGCGACCCTTGACATGGCAGGCGTATTCGCCGAGATAGACCTTGGAAGCGCTGCGGTCGTACTGGTCGTAGAAATCCTGATGGTGCATATACCAGCCGGGTGAGACATAGTAGTGCTCATCGACCATGTCGATGTGGTGTTCCTTGGCCAGTCGCCATCCCTCTTCATAGTCGCTGCCCTCGAAGAAGGGGCCTGTGGTGCCGCAGACGATGATATCCGGGTACTTGGCCTTCACGGCTTCGATGAGCGGGAGGTAACGCACGATGAAGGTGTCGGAAATGAGGTCTTCATTACCGATGCCGATATATTTCAGATTGAAGGGCTTCGGATGACCGGCCTCGGCGCGCATGCGTGCCCACTTGCTGGTCTTAGCGTCGCCGTTGGCCCATTCTATCAAATCCAGCACATCCTGCTTGTATTGCTCAAAGGCGGGACCAAAAGGTATGCCGCCCTGCTGACCGCCGCCGAGGACGGGATCTACTCCTGTGTTCTGACAAGGAACAGCAGCCGAGAGGACAGGAAGCGGTTCGCAGCCGAGGTCCTCACACAGCTGGAAGAACTCGAAGTAGCCGAGGCCGCGCGTCTGATGGTAGCCCCAGATATTGCCGAGTCCCTTGCGCTCATGGAGGGGGCCTATGGTCTCCTTCCAATGGTACATATTACCGAGTCCGTCGCCATGCACGAGGCAGCCGCCGGGGAAGCGCATGAAGCGGGGATGCAAGTCGGCCAGCACCTGTGCCATGTCGGCACGCATACCGTTCTTGCGGTTCTTGAAGGTCTTCTGCGGGAAGAGGCTGACGAAATCCAAGGCCAGCTCACCGACGGCGGAAGGTACAATGGCGAGGGTGGCCGTCTTGGCATCGGCTGAAGCCTTGAGGGTGCCGCGCAGCTGTTTCCATTGCTTCGAGGGGGCGCCGAGCGTCGTCTCGCCGATGACGCGGTCGCCGTCGCGCAACTGCACCTTCAGGCGACCGGCCTTACCGCCCATCTGACGGGCGAAGAGGCTGACATCATAGCGTTCTCCCTGACGCACGACAATGCCGTCGAAGCCGTCATTCTCGAAGGCTGCGCCCGTGGCTGAGACTTTCAGGACAGCATAGTGCAGCTGGTTATCGTGGAGGGGGTCTTCTGTGGCAATGTCGAAGGTCATCCCCTCCCCTTTCACACTCCAGGAATGAGTGGCGGACCAATTCGGTTCGCGACCGTGGTCGGTGTTGTTGTATTCGAAATCGCGGTTCTGCAGCAGCTCAGCATACAGGCCGCCATCGGCGCTGTAGTTGATGTCCTCGAAGAAGATACCGATGAGTTTGTCGGAGATAGGCTTCGAAGATGTGGCATCGATGTTCACCTGCAGATGAACAGGCTTCCCCTGCAAATGGCTGAAGCGGTCGGCATCATCTGACAGCGACTCTGCATCGAGACGCGCACGCTGCTCGGCAGCGGCCTTGGCATCCACCATCAGGCGTACCTGCCTGAACGGCACTCGTAGCACGTTACCCTTGCGGCTCTCGCCGAGGATGACGGCGGTGGTGTAGCTGCCACGTATGGCCAACAGCATTTGATGCACAGCATCGGCAGAAGCAGCCATGGGATAGTCCTGCGGCTTCCAATGGATAAGGTCGGGGGATATCGTGTGACCATACTGACGGATGCCCTCGCCCAAGCCGAAGACGAGGTCCCAGGTGCCGTCTTCACGCTGTGTCAGCTGCGGGGAGTACATCTTCTTATTCGTGCCCCAACGAGCGAAATCGCTGGTCACGAAGGAGGCACCACGGCCGATGCTGCGCCAAGTGCGGCCGTCGGCCGAATAGGCAAATGACAAGCCCGTCTGTGGGCCGATGTTATAGGCAAAGAGATAGACGGAATCCGGCTCGTTGGCCATCATCGAAGAGGTGGTTGCTCCAAGGGCTGCTATGAGCCAGAGGCGGCAGATCAGTTGTTTCATAGTTATTCTTCGTCGGGTTTCTTGGTTTGTGTGATGGTGATATTCTCGCTGACACCGCGGGAGGTGAGCGTGACGATGGCAGAGCGGTCAGCACCCGTCTCATTCGTGGACATGGTGACCGTCACCCGCCGTTCGCCTTCTCCGCCCTGAGTCTGCGACAGCTGCAGCCAGGTGGCAGACTCTTCCAGCGTGAGTGTCCATGTGCCGAAGGCCGTGAAGGCCAGCTGTCCCTGTGTGGCATCATAACTCAGCATGAGCGGTACGAGTCCTTCGCCATAGCGTCTGGGACTGGTGATACAAAGGAACGGATACTGGATGATGCACCCATCGAGGCTGTAATCGCCGGCAGCGAGATGGACGATGGCGGTGCGTTGCTTACCCGTCGTGTTAGGCTCGAACCGTAGCCATGCAAAGCAGTCCACGAGCGCATTGGAGTATGGAATCTTCAGTTCCTTGTACATGTCCTCCACCTGGCACCAAGAGACATCGGTGGAGAGCTGATAGGACTCCGAACTCTGGAAGGCTATAGAGTCCATTTGCTGGTCGGCATACACGAGCAGAGGTGTGGAACCGGGCCGCAGGAAGCGGGTCTGATGAAACTCTTCCTTGTTGCAGGCCACAAAGGCAGCCGCAAGCAGGAAGGCAGGAAGGAGAAAGCGCAGGGTCTTCATAGGCTGAAATATGTTTTTAGTACCATTGGAGTGTATTGGTATAGCTGCTCTGCTTGCGCCACTTGAGCACGTCGGCGAGCGTCGAGGAGTTAGCAGCAAAGGTGAAGTTATAGGAGGTGTAAGGGGTGATGACCATGCTGGCCGACATCGTGAAGCAGTGGAGGTCGCGCGACACGGAGGCGGTGGTCATGGAGAGCTTCTTATAGTTGAAATCATAGCCCGACGACCATGAGATATTCCAGCCAGAGGCAATCTGTATGTTGCCGGAGAAGTTCAGCGTATGGGTGAGCTTATAGGGATAACGCATGCGCTTCTCATTGATCTTGGCTTGCGTGTCCTCACGCAAGGAAACGCCGTACGACACCGACACCGACCAAGGAATCTTGAACTTCACATAGCCGTCCTCGTCGAGGTCGTCACCTTTGCTTTCGCGCCGGGCAGCATGTTGGCCCTTGGTCAGTTCAGGGTCGAGGTTGGTGTCGTTCAGATTCTCCGCATAGTTCTCATCCTCCTCATCCTCGCTGTCACGTTTGCGACTCTCCTTGTCCTTACCGAAGAGTTTGGCAAATGTCTGGTTGTTGAAGGTATAGGAGAAGTTCTGGCTCATACCCTGGAAGCGGCCGAAGCGACCATGACTCCATTCCGTGCGCTCACCCACCACGACATTGCCCTGCTCGTTGAACTCATAGGCATACGTAGCGAACTGGGCATTGAGGGAGAAGGTGTAGCTCTTGGTGAGCTTCAGGCGGATGCGCATGTTCAGGTCGCTCCACGGGCGCGACTTGGCAGCCATGTTATAGCTGAGTGAGCCACCGAGTTCATCAATCAGACTTATCTTCTTGTACCCCGTGGAATCCTTTGAGGAGGGGACCTTCATCTCCACGTTGTTAGACACATCGAGCGCCACATTACCCGTCATGCCTTGTCCGGGAACGCCGTACATGGCGCCTTGATAGGGAGAGTAGTTGACGGTGGAGACATTGCCCTTGCTGTCGGTCTTCACATAGGTGTCATAGAAGCCCCAATGGGAGGCACCGAAGTCGGGGGCATAGGAGAAGCTGAGCGAGGGCGTGAAGACGTGGCGGATGCGTGTGCGGCGCAGCGCAGAGTTCTTCTTGCCGATGAGCGGCACGAAGGTACCGTAGAGCTTCGTGGAGGCCGAGAGGCTCATGTTGAAGTCATAGACATTGTAGAAGCCGTAGGTGGTGTCGCGCACCTCCTGCTGTGCCTCCTGGTTCCAGGAACGGTTGACCTTGTTGAAGTACATGCGGTCCTGGAAATTGAACGAGGGCGTGATGTTGATGTAGTTCGCCACCGTGAACGAGGCGTTGATGGGGATAGAATGGCGCATGCCATTACGCCAGTCCTTGATGAGGTTTGATTTCAGAATCTTGTCCTCCTTGGTGGAAATGGAGTTGGAGAAGGTTCCCGTGTAACTCATGGCAATCTTCTCATACCAGCGCTCCTTACCGGTCATCTTCTTGCGCTTGAAGGGATTGAAGCGGGCCAGGGAGATGTTGACCGAAGGCAACGTCATGGAGATGCTGGAGTCGCGCACGTTCTGCGACAGGTTCATCGTGGCGGCGATGGTCAGACCGATATCCGGGAAGCTACGGCTGTAGGAGATGGACGAGGTACGCGTGCTCTGCGTGTAGCTCTGCGGATTGTACATCGACGTGAGGTTGTTACGCTCATAGCTGGAGGTGGCGAAGTTCACGCTGGCAGAGAAGCTCTGACGCGGATTGGCCTTGCTGTCCTGGCGGTGACTCCACTGCACCTTGAAACTCTTGGACACGCTGTAGTCGGGCATGTTCTTCTCGCCTTCTACCGTGTTTTGATAGGAGATGTTGATGGCGCCGCCGAAGCGATAACGCTTCTTATAGTTGCTCTGTGCGGAGAGGCCCCATGAGCCTTTGGTGTATATCTCGCCCAGCACTTTCAAATCCAGCTTGTCGCTGATGGCGAAGTAGTAGCCGCCATCGCGGAGATAGAAGCCGCGCGTGGTTTCATCACCGTAGGTAGGCATGATGATACCGCTGGAATAGCTGCTGGTGAAGGGGAAGAAGCCATAGGGTATGGCCAGCGGCAACGGGACATCTTCCACGACGAGATAGGCAGGACCGAAGACGACATCCTTGCCCGGGCGCATCTTGGCGCGCGTCAGCTGGAGATAGAAGTGGGGGTGCTTGGCATCGCACGTCGTGTAGCGCGCGTTGCGGATGTACATCGTTCCCGAGGAGTCACGCTTGCTCTCATTGCTCACCATGAAGCCCTCGCCCTGCTGGGTGAAGACATTATGGATGAAAGCCTTGCGCGTCTTGAAGTTATAGGCGATATCGTCGGGCTCGTACTCATCGTCGCCTTGTTTGAAGACGGGCGGCGAGACCATATTTCCCAGCGAGTCCTTGCGGCCAAGGGCATGCACGACGCTGCTATCGACGCTCATCGTAATGTAGTCGGCCGTCAGGTCCAGGTTCTGGTATTTCACATTCGCCTCACCGTAGAAGTTCACGCGGTTGGCGCCATAGTCATAGACGAGGGAGTCCTTGGCCACGAAGTCCACAGGCGCATCCAGCGCGCTCTTGCTCTGCTTCGTGGTATCCACCTTCACCGTGTCGGCCTTCGTCTGCCCGCCGACGCCCAGATATACCGTGTCGCCGTTCACAACGAGATAGCGCAGCGTGTCTGCCACCGCACTGTCAAGCCTCACGCTGTCGATTGCGGGGATGCTGTCATTTGCGGGGATGCTGTCGTTCGCGGGGATGCTGTCGTTCGCGGGAATGCTGTCGCGGCGCAGCTGCGGTGACTGGCGCAGACGTGAAGCAGGCGTGGTGACAGAGGCCATCACGAAGCTAACAATCGCAGCAAAAACGCATATCGGAAGGAGTCGTCTGCTCACTATAGCGGATAAAAATCGTGCAAAAATACACCTTCTCGCGCGCATACGCAAGAATTTTCAGCATTATTAACCACAAAGACGCTATAAATCTCCAAATCGGCGCAACCAACCTTGCATACGGTCGATACCTTCGCTGCCGAATTTCTCTAAACTGCGCAGCACCTGCTCGGGTGTTCTCACGCGTTCCAAATGGCTCTTGGAAAAGAACTTATCAGCGTAGCAGATAATCTGTTCCTCGATGGTTTCGGGGGAGTAGTCGGCAAGGGGTAAGGGTAATTGCTGCCGCTCAATGGTCTCGCGCGTCAAGCCCGTACCTGTGTGGCGCTCGGCCACGCGTGCATGGCGAGGCAAGCCCTCGCGGCGAAGCAGTTCACCGCCCAAGAGACCATGCTTGATATAGGGTTCCGTGCCATAGCATTGAATGCCAGGGGCATCGGTCAGGTAGATGCCGATGTCATGGAGCATGGCGGCCTCATACAAGAACACCTCGTCAGCGCCCAGCTCAGGATGCCTGCGTGCCACAGCCACAGCCATCTCTGCCACGCTCTGGCTATGCGTCACAAGGATATGACGAAGCGCCGGCTGGTCATGATAATATTTGTCGATCAGTTCCTCAACCATCGTTTCTTACCTTGTTGGATGATGATGCCGCGCGCCGGTTGATGCACAGGGCGGCCCATGAGGTCGTAGGAGGAGGGCCATGCCTTGCGATGGCTCTCGGATAGCGGGGATGTCGCCTGCGGCAGGCTGTCGATACCCGTGGCCACCGGCGTCGTGAACTCCACCTGTGCCCGGATGTCCCAAGGACAACGCACGGCGAAAGAATAGTGCATATCGGATGCCAGCCCCGTGAAGGTGACATGCAAAGTGGTCTCACTGCCTGCGGCCAGGGACAGGACGCGGTAATGACGGGTGTCGCTCGTCGAGTGATTGGGGATGAGGCTGAAGGTGACATCATCGCCGGCATAGCCCGCGTCAGCATCGTTGCGGAGGGGGATGCTGAAGTCGTAGTCAAAGGTGCCGTCGGCGTTCTCCCTGACGTCATCAATATGCACCTCTCCCCACACCAGTCGGGAGGGTGTACCCTCGTCGACATGCACCGCCTGCTGATAGGGAATATTCACATCGTCATTGGAGATGCCCAGCAGGCGGTCGCCAGCAGCGCTGAAGCGCAGCCACACGCGCTGTGTCCGCCGTTCGCCCGGCTGTAGCGTGATGGCACTGAGCCCCACATAATCTGCTTTCTTGAAGATGTCCGTTTCCGAAGGCTCCCATGTCATGACCTCATAGGTATAGGTGATGGTCTCCACATCGTCATTGCGAAAGTGAAAGTCCGCACCGATGTAGCCTTGCACATCTGGCGTACGGTCGAAATCGATACGTTCCAGCACAACCTTCATCTCGTCGAGCTTCATGGTGTCTGGTGCCAAAGGTTTCGCATCGGCAGAGGGGTGCATGAACATGGCACTCTGGTTGGAGAAGAAGCCCATCTCCAAGCCTTCGTCATCAGGGCGCAGCGGTTCCCATGGGCAAAGGAGGTCGAGGTCATACCATCCATCATAATCCCCGTTATACCCCCAGTTGACATGATAGAAGCCTGTGCCGTCGATGCCATCGATGTTGAAGGCATGGCCGTTCATCGCCATCGTATGGCCGGTATAGACGATGGGGCGCCCCTGTTCCAACTCATGGCGCAGCATGGCATGCCACCTCTCGGGCGTATAGAGCATGCGCTCGCAATACTTGACCATGCCATAGCCAAAGGCGCGCTGCAGGGGTTCCACGCCGACGCTGACATTGGCCCCCGACGCATGGGGACCATAGTTCATGTGCACGGCCATTCCCGCTGCCAACGAGGGCAGTGCGATGGCAAGGCCCTGGGCTTCTGTCCAGCCGTCGCGATAGTCCAGGAGATAGTTGTCCCAGTCGAAGCGCGTGCCGGGCAACATGTCATCCACGGCAAAGCGCTCTGCCGTCCAGCCGTGAAGCGTGTCGAGAAGTGCCTCTGGATAGCGATAGTAGGCCATCACCTGTTCGATGGCGGTGGCCACACAGCCGGACAGGCATCGCTGCGTCGTGGGCGTGCCGTCCTCCTGCAACCAGATAGGACACAGGAGATTATAGGGCTCTTCCTGATCGCGGATAGAGGACAGCAGCGGACCTATCGTGGCGGTCATCACTGCCGATGGGGCGCTGCGGGCCGACGGGCGCTGCGTGAGCGAGCGTCCCTGCATGAGCTGCAGCAGGGCTTCCGGCATCGTGGTCGTACGGCTCACACCGCGCGCCACCAGCTGACCATCCACATACAAATCCGTTTGCGCGACCATCATGGCCGCGCAAAGGACGCATAGACAGAGGGACAGCAAGCGACGCATCACCACCCTATCCTATTTCACGTAATACATTCCCAACTCTGAGAGCAGACCTTTCTCCTGCAGCGTCTCCATAGGTATCGTGACATCCGGACGGCCATAGGCATAGGCCGCCACCTCATACTCCTGATAGATGAAGTTGAGGCCGTCGCGCGAGAGATAAGGCTCCGTGGCAGGCAGGGGAACACCGGCGGCCGACTCGTCCTCGGGGGTCTCGGGGTCGTCGTAGAGCTGCAGGATTTCCATCAGCTGCTCGTCGGTCTCTATCTTTTCACCAGACGCGCTAAAGTACGTCTTCAAGCCTTCCTTCAGCAAAGCCACCAGCGCGTCCCTATCGGTGATTTTCAGGAGACTCCAGCCCAGGCGCTCGCCCGTTGTCTTGCTGAAGCTGGCACCGTCGAGCAGCTGGCTGCCGTGGGCACCGCCCATATAGACGTCATACTCCCTGACGAGCGTGACATACTTCTCGGTGTCGGCCAACAGCTGTATCTGCAGCATGTTCATGAAGTTCACTTCAAAGTCGGGGGCGAAATCTTCATTCTCTGTCAGCATCTTGTGCATGCGGTCGAGACCTTGCTTGCCGCATGACATGACGAAGGGTTCTGCATAGCGCTCCACCTGGTCGATGCCGAACTCCACGGCCGAGTCCAACTTCTCGCCCTCGAAGCTGGGGAAGCTGCAGGACATGACCTGCTCCCGTATCCACCTCAGGGCCATGACCGTTCCCCTGTCGGCCTCATTCAAGTCCTGATTGGCGGGGAAGTCGATATGCATCTCCTGATAGGCCTTGGAAGTGCCCACGCTGATGCTGTCTTCATAATCTATGGTGCACCATTCATAGGTGAGGGCATCACCGCCCTTTCCCTTGAACCAGTCACAGCTCACGAACGAGAAGGCGATGGCCAGCGTGCCTGCCACAACAGGGAGCCAACGCGAAGAATAAAGGGGTTTCATAAGGTTGTCTGTAGGGGTGAAACAATCAGCCTTTGCGCACCTCGGCGATGATGTCCAGACACTCGCGGCATTTGTCGGTGACATACTGCCAGTCCTCGGCAGCCACCTTGTCCTTGGGGAAGAGCTTCGAGCCCATGCCCACGCAATAGACGCCGGCCTTGAACCATGCCTTCAGGTTCTCTGCCTCGGGGGCTACACCGCCCGTGACCATGATCTTGGACCACGGCATGGGTGCCATCAGACCTTTAACCATGTTGGGGCCATAGACATCGCCGGGGAAGAGCTTCGTCAGATCGCAGCCCAGCTCCTGTGCCTTTCCAATCTCGCTGACGCTGCCGCAGCCCGGGCAGTAAGGCACCAGACGGCGGTTGCAGACGGGAGCTATCTCGGGGTTGAACAGGGGACCTACAACGAAGCAGGCACCCAGCTGCAGGTACATAGCGGCCGTGGGGGCATCCACGACGCTGCCGATGCCCAGCGCCAGCTCGGGGCACTCCTTGGCGGCGAACTTCACGCACTCGGCAAAGACCTCCTGGGCGAAATCGCCGCGGTTAGTGAACTCGAAGGCGCGCACGCCACCTTCATAACAGGCCTTGATGACCTTCTTGGCCACCTCGGCATCCTTGTGGTAGAACACCGGCACCATCGGTGCCTCCTTGATCTTGGCCAACACAGCCATCTTATCGAATCTTGCCATCGTTTTTATATTTGACAATTTGACAATTTACAATTTGACAATTAGATACTTTAGCTATTTAAATGATACCGTGTTGTGACAATAGACTTTACAATAATACTTAACAATTCTTTTCCTTCATTATAAAGAGGCTGTAATCGATTAGAAGACATCATGTTTGTTTCCATGATGATTTCAAGCCAATGTACGGTTTCATCTAGTTCTTCTTCAACCATTTTCAATTTGTTGATGAAGTCTTTTTCTGATTTTGAAATGCAAGCGGCACGATAATTTGCAGAAGGAGAAGTCCCGGAGCGGACAATCTGACTGGCAATAGCTCTTCCAGAAATGGTATTGGGCATACTGTCAACCATTTTGACAATTCGCACCGCGAACGATTTGAACCGTTTCTTCAACTCTTCCTCTGTCATTGCATTTGCAATTGTAAAATTGTAAATTGTCCAATTGTCCAATTAGGTTATCGTTGTACTCTGCCGTTGGCATTACCGCCGGCCAGTGCCTCCACTTCCTCTACGCTGACGAGGTTGAAGTCGCCGTTGATGGTGTGCTTCAGGGCGCTGGCAGCTACGGCGAACTCCAGGGCCTCGCCCTGTGTGGCCTTCGTCAGCAGGCCGTGGATCAAGCCGCCGGAGAAGCTGTCGCCACCACCCACACGGTCGATGATGGGGTCGATGTCGTAGCGCTTGCTCTGGTAGAACTCCTTGCCGTCGAAGATGAGGGCCTTCCAGCCGTTGTGCGTAGCCGAGAAGCTCTCGCGCAGCGTGGAGACGACATACTTGAAGCCGAACTCCTCGCGCATCTGGCGGAAGATGCCTTCGTAGCCGGCAGCGTCGGTCTTACCGCCCTCGACATCGGCGTCGGGCTTGAAGCCGAGGCAGAGCTCTGCATCCTCTTCGTTGCCGATGCAGACATCTACATATTGCATCAGCGGGCGCATAATGCTGATGGCCTTCTCGCTCGTCCACAGCTTCTTGCGGAAGTTGAGGTCCACGCTGACGGTCACGCCGTGACGCTTCGCAGCCTCGCAGGCCAGACGCGTCAGCTCAGCAGCCTTGTCGCTGATGGCAGGCGTGATGCCGCTCCAGTGGAACCAGTCGGCACCCTCCATGATCTTGTCGAAGTCGAAGTCGGCGGGCACAGCCTCGGCGATGGCGCTGTGAGCGCGGTCGTAGATGACCTTCGAGGGGCGCATAGAGGCGCCCGTCTCAGCATAGTACAATCCCACACGGTCGCCGCCACGGGCGATGAAGCGGGTGTCCACGCCATAGCGGCGCATGGCATTCACGGCAATCTGGCCGATCTCATGCTTGGGCAGCTTCGACACGAAGTAAGCCTCGTGGCCGTAGTTGGCCAGCGAGATAGCCACATTGGCTTCACCGCCGCCGGGGATGATACGGAAAGATTCACTCTGAATGAAACGGTCGTTGCCGTTGGGAGAAAGGCGAAGCATCAGTTCGCCAAGGGTTACAATCTTTGACATAGTATGATTTTACGATTGAACTATTCACAGCGGGCAAAAGTACACAATTTGACCCGAATATCAAAAAGAATTGTCTAAAAAACGTTCGTTTTTCAACAAAAAGCCCTACCTTTGCACACTGCGAGGGGCCCTCACAGCCCTAATCGTCAAATTGTAAATTGTCTAATCGTCCAATCAACGAGGTTGTCCAATTGTCCCATCAACAGGGTTATCCAATGAAAGCGGGAATGCTTGCACTAAGTCCTATTGCGGTGTTTCTGGTCGTGTATGTCGCGGCCAGCATCATTGCCGGCGACTTCTACAAGGTGCCCATCAGCGTGGCTTTCCTGCTGACCAGCATCTATGCCATCGCCATCACGCGGGGTGATTCCCTACGCCAGCGCATCACCCTCTTCTCGCAGGGTGCCGGCCAACCAGACATCCTGCTGATGATATGGATCTTCATCCTTGCCGGTGCCTTTGCTGCCTCGGCAAAGACCATGGGAGCTATCGATGCTACGGTTCAACTATCGCTTCAACTGCTGCCCGATAACTTACTGTTAGCCGGACTATTCCTCTCAGCATGTTTTATCTCCCTGAGCATCGGCACAAGCGTCGGCACCGTGGTGGCTTTGGTGCCGATAGCCGCCGGCATCGCCGATGCCACCACGGCCTCCGTGCCCATGGTCGTGGGCGTTGTCGTGGGCGGCGCCTTCTTCGGCGACAACCTCAGCTTCATCTCCGACACCACCATCATGGCCACGCGCACACAGGGGTGCCGCATGAGCGACAAGTTCCGCGTGAACTCGCGCATCGTCACGCCTGCTGCCATACTCGTACTCTTGCTATATATCGTGATGGGCACCCGGATGCACTCCCCGCAGGTAACGGAAGCCGTGGATGTGATGAAGGTATTGCCGTATGTCGTCGTCCTCGTCACGGCCATCGCCGGGCTGGATGTGATGCTGGTGCTGGTCACCGGCCTGCTCCTGAGCGGCATCATCGGCATCGCCTACGGCAGCTACGACCTCTTCGGCTGGTTCGGGGCCATGGGCGAAGGTATCCTGGGCATGGGCGAGCTGATCATCGTGACGATGCTTGCGGGCGGACTCATGGCCCTCATCCGCCATGGCGGAGGGCTGGCATTCATCATCCGGCTGCTGACACGCCGCGTGCACAGCTCCCGCGGTGCCGAGCTCACCATCGGCAGCCTCGTGATGCTCACCAATTTCTGCACGGCCAACAACACCGTTGCCATCCTCACCGTGGGCCCCATCGCCCGCGAGATTGCCGAGCGCTTCGGCGTGGACCCCCGCAAGAGCGCCAGCCTGCTCGACACCTTCTCCTGTCTGGCGCAGGCCATCATCCCCTATGGCGCGCAGCTCCTCATGGCCGCCTCGCTGGCAGCCCTCAGCCCCGTAGAGATCATACCTTATTTATATTACCCCTTCTGCATGGGCCTCTTCGCCATAGCAGCCATCCTCTTCCGTCGCCCCAAATTGTAAAATGTCCATATAATTGTCAAATTGTAAATTGTCTAATTGTCCCATAATCGTCCAATTGTAAATTGTCCAATTGTCAAATGATCATAGCCCATTACTTCCCCACCCTCACCCCCGAGCAGCGCGAGCGCTTTGCAGCCCTCGACGCCCTCTACCACGACTGGAATGCCAAGATCAATGTCATCTCGCGCAAGGACATCGACAACCTCTATGAGCACCATGTCCTCCACTCGCTGGGCATCGCCGAAATCATCAACTTCCGCCCCGGCACACGCATCATGGACCTCGGCACCGGCGGCGGCTTCCCCGGCATACCCCTGGCCATCATGTTCCCCGAGGCGCAGTTCCATCTGGTCGATAGCATCGGCAAGAAGATACGCGTCTGCAACGAGGTCATCGCCGCCCTCGGCCTCACCAATGTCACCACCCAGCACGCCCGCGCCGAGGAAGTGCGCTACGTCCCCAATCCCAAGAAGCTGAAGAAACACGGCACTCCCGCCCCCGCTCCCGCGCCAATGACAGCTGCCCCCCATCCCTCTGCATCGCCTTTGGCGATGGCGGGCGGCGATTCCGTCGCCGTCGCCCCATCCTCCCTCCTTCAGCCCGCCCGCTTCGACTTCGTCGTCAGCCGCGCTGTGATGCCCCTGGCCGACCTCGTGAAGATTGCGCGCCCGCATATCGCACAGAACCCGAACGCCGCCAACGCCCTCCCCAACGGCCTCATCGCCCTCAAGGGCGGCGAGCTGGAGCATGAGGCTGCCGCCGTGAAGGGCGAGAAGCTCATCACACCCCTCTCCGACTACTTCTCCGAAGAATACTTCGAAACAAAGAAAGTCGTGTATGTTCAACTCAGTTGAAGAGTTTAAGAGTTCAAGAAGTGGCCCCCTCTAAATCTCCCCGAGGGGAGACTTGGGGAATGGTTCAAGAGTTTAAGAGTTCAAGGTAATTTTTATTCATCATTCGTCATTCTTCATTCGTCATTTTTAACTTTTCACTTTTTTATTCGTTATTCATCATTCACCCCCCCTCTTCATTCCCTACGCTCCCCTTTAGGGGGCTCGGGGGCTTTCCAATATGATCATCAAATCCTTCCCCGTCAATCCCCTCAGCGAGAACTGCTACGTCGTCAGCGACGACACCCGCGAGGCCGTCATCATCGACTGCGGCGCCTACTACGACGATGAAAAAGCCATGATCGCCAAGTACATCCGAGACAACGACCTCAAGCCCGTAGCCCATCTGCTCACCCACGCCCATTTCGACCACTTCTGGGGCGCCGACTACATTGCCGAGCTCTACGGCCTGCCGCCCCGTTGTCCGCAGCCCGACCGTCCCCTCTACGACGACGTCGATGAACAAGTCCGCAGCATCCTCCACCACTCTATCCGCTGTGCCAACCCTCCCGCCGGCGAGGACATCACCCCCGAGAGCGTCATCCCCTTCGGCAGCCACCGTCTCACCGTCATCCCCTGCCCCGGCCACACCCCCGGTGGCGTCTGCTACTACTGCGAAGAAGAAAAAGTCCTCTTCTCCGGCGACAGCCTCTTCCAGAACAGCATCGGCCGCACCGACTTCCCCGGCGGCAACCTCTGGACACTCATCGACGCCCTCAAGGCCCTCATCAAGACCCTCCCCCCCGACACCACCGTCTATCCCGGCCACGGCCTCAAGACCACCATCGACGCCGAGCACCACCACAACCCCTATCTCTTCGGGTAACCAACAACAAGAACCCCGCCGTCAGCTGACAGCGGGGTTCTCCCTTACTCTCTCTTCCCTCTCTGTTCCCCCTCTCTTCCCCCTCTCTCTTCCCCTCTCCCCTCCCTCACGGGAGGGGTCAGGGGTGGGTCCTTAGGGGTCGGGGGAGGGTCTTCTGGGGTGGGTCCTTAGGGCTCTGGTGTGGGCTCTTCCTCCTCACTCCAGTCCGCACTCTGCTCACCCTTCTTCTGGGCACGAAGGGCAGCAGCCTGGGCAGCACGTGTGATGGTAACATCGAACGTGGCACCGGAGAGCTTGTCCTTGAGACGCTTGCTCTGTGTGAAGTTCACGTTCAGCCCCTTGATATTGGCGGCGGAGAACATCTCGGCTGCCGTCTTGGGGTTGCCGTCCTTGTCCATACCGGCCAGTGTGCCTTCGCTGCTGATGGAAGTCTTGATGACACCCAGATTACCCAGATGCACATTGTTACCTTCCTGCAGGGCCTCGGCGATGCAGTCCGTGAGATCCACCAGGATGCCCTGTATGCTGCCGCTGGAGAACGGCGAGCCGTGCTCTACGATGTGGTCAGCCATCTCGGGCAGGGTGATGGTCTTCTGATGTTGGATGGTGGCGTAAGCCTTCACCGGCTCTTCAGGATGAGCGGGATTGGTGCGTTCACAAACGCTGTACTTAATACTTTCACGCATGGTAAAAAAAGATTTAAGGTTAATGAAATTTGTTTGTTTTTCTCGTGAGTCCTTCGAGCGATTTCAAGGCCCCCGCTGGCGCCTCTGCGAGAACGATGTATCACTCTCATTTCTCACTGCAAAGGTAGTGAAAATCTGCGATATACCCAAACATTTCACCCACTTTTTTCACCCCTCCCCGCACTTTTTTTAATGCGCATTTTATCCGCTCGTACGAGACGCCGGAATGTCCTTGCGCACCTTCTCAATCACCTCGGCATGCGCCTCCAGCAACACCAAAGGCAGAAGCCACGAACATGAGATTATTAGACCTTTGAATCATCGTCCCAGCCTTCATCAGATGGACGTCTGGCCCCATCTTCTCATCATGACGGCTCAACAGGCTGTTCCGTTGAGCGATTAGTCTCCACTTCATCATCCAACAGACGCGGCATAAATCTGTAGGATGCATAAGATTTCGTAGGAGGTGAACATCTACGGCGTGCAAGCGATCTTATAAGAAAGGTGTCATGTAAACTGGAAGCAGAAGAGTTTCTTCATCCTTATTCAAATCCTTTGTGTAAATCAGATACCGCCGTTCGACTATGCGTGAAAACTTCTGGCAGAATACATCGAGAGATTTGTGAGACCTGTAACCAGAAGATTTGACCTCGATTGGATGAAGCTTTGCGCCTCGTGAGAGAAGGAAATCAATCTCATAATTGTGATTCTCGTCTTTGGGCCATGTGTAGTAGAACAGCTTGTTTCCTGAAGTAGCCAGCATTTGTGCAATGATATTCTCATAGACATAGCCCAGATTGGTACTCAGTTTGTCATTCAGCAGTTTCTGGTAAATGACGTTCTCTGTATGGTCTTTGTCCCAAAATGCAAGTGTTACGAACAGGCCGGTGTCAGCACAGAATATCTTAAACTTTGAACTGCCTTTGGTCAGCGACATGCCTACGTTTGGGTCATTAGAATGATAGGAGAAGAGTGTCGTCTTGCTGTCTTCAAGGTCTTTCAGTAATTCCCGCAGTTTGCTGTCATCGACATCGCCTAGCACAGCGTATGGTTTATAGCGGTTGTTTGTTTGGCTGAGTTGTGACGGGATTTCCATAAAGAGCGTTTCCAGACGACCTGTCTCGTCAAGTTTCTGAAAATCGTCTTGATAAACTTTAATGATGCCGCGCTTAGCATGATCTACCATACTGAAATTGTTGGTTTCAATATATGCATTCACGGCTTGGGGCATACCTCCAACAAGCATGTACAATCTGAAATCACGCATCTTGTCGCGATGAGCTCTGTCAAGCGGGAGTCGCTTTTCATAGAAAGTGCGAAGCAAAGGCACTGTTGCCTCGTCTCCCAACGCCCATCTGAATTCCTCATAATCCATCGGGTAAAGAGTGACGCGCTCCTCCTCACTTGGAATCGTGATGTTCTTCGTGTTCTTTTTTATGCTGATGAGAGAACCTGTTTCAATATAATCGTAACGACCGTCCTTAACGAGGTATTTTATTGCTTGCCTGGCAAGGGGGCATTTCTGCACCTCATCGAAAATAATGACAGACTTTCGCTCTTTCAATACTACGTTATACAGAGCTTGCAGCTGAAGAAAGATATAAGAGGTCGTGTCAAAAGTAACAGACACGGCCTCTTTTAGTTTTTTTAAGAAACAAAGCCCCGACTTTCCCAAGCCAGGGCTTTGTCATGTCCCAGATT
>ONCQ01000012.1 GCA_900316355.1 uncultured Prevotellaceae bacterium
TACTACCAACCGTGTCAGGTTCTTCAATACCATCAAGAACAATGACTTCGACTGTGTGATTATGTCACACGATCAGTTTGGCAAGATACCACAGTCGCCGGAGGTGCAGCAGAAGATACTTCAGGCTGAGTTGCAGAGCGTGGAGGAGAACCTGGACGTGCTGCGCTACAGCGGGAAGGACATATCGGGCATGATGCTGAAGGGACTGGAGAAGCGCAAGGCCAATCTGGAGGAGAAGCTGGAGAGCATTGAGTATGCCATCCGCACGAGGACGGACGATGTGGTGGACTTCAGGCAGATGGGTATTGATCACATCTTTGTGGATGAGTCGCACCAGTTCAAGAACCTGATGTTTAACACCCGTCACGACCGCGTGGCGGGACTCGGCAACAGCCTCGGTAGCCAGCGGGCCTTGAACCTGCTCTTTGCCATCCGCACCATACAGGATCAGAAGGGCAAGGACTTGTGCGCCACGTTCCTGTCGGGTACGACCATCAGCAACAGCCTGACGGAACTGTATCTGCTCTTCAAGTACCTTCGACCGAAGGAACTGGAGCGTCAGAACATCCGCTGCTTCGATGCATGGGCCGCTATCTTTGCCAAGAAATCGACGGACTTTGAGTTTTCGGTGACGAACAACATCATCCAGAAAGAGCGGTTCAGGTATTTCATCAAGGTGCCGGAACTGGCACAGTTCTACAATGAGATCACCGACTACCGAACGGCGAAGGACGTGGGTGTGGACAGGCCGGAGATGAACGAGATACTGCACAGCATCAAGCCGACACCCGACCAGGAGGTCTTCATTCAGAAACTGATGAAGTTTGCTGAGACGGGAGACGCTACGATTCTCGGCCGTGACCCGCTGTCGGACACGGAAGAGAAGGCGAAGATGCTCATTGCCACGGACTATGCCCGGAAGATGGCACTCGATATGCGCATGATAGACCCGTCGTATGGCGACCATCCCGACAACAAGGCTTCGCACTGTGCGGCTACGATTGCCGAATACTACAAGAAGTTCAACGAACAGAAGGGTACGCAGTTTGTATTCTCTGACTTGGGGACGTATCAGCCCGGAGGCGGCTGGTCTGTCTATTCTGAAATCAAGCGCAAGTTGGTGGAGGACTATGGCATTCCTGCCGACGAGATACGCTTCATTCAAGAGTGCAAGAACGAGAAGGCACGGAAGGCCGTCATTGCAGCCATGAACGAGGGTAAGGTAAGAGTGCTCTTCGGCTCCACGTCGATGCTGGGTACTGGTGTCAATGCCCAGAAACGGGCAGTGGCGATTCATCATCTTGACTGCCCCTGGCGCCCCAGCGACCTTGAACAGCGCAATGGCCGTGCGGTCAGGAAGGGCAACGAGATTGCCAAGATGTTTGCAGGCAACAAGGTGGATGTGCATATCTACGCAGTGGAGCGGACACTCGATGCCTACAAGTTCAATCTGCTCTACAACAAGCAGATGTTCATCACGCAGTTGAAAAGCGGTGCAATGGGAGCACGAACCATCGACGAGGGAGGTATGGACGAGAAATCGGGCATGAACTTCTCGGAGTACATGGCCATCCTTTCGGGCAACACCGACCTGCTGGACAAGGCGAAACTGGAGAAGAAGATTACTGCCCTGGAGAGTGAGCGCAAGAGTTTCATGAAGGCAAGGCGCACGGTGGAACTGGAGGTAGAGACCAAGCAGCATGACCTGTCGAGAGACAAGGATATTCTGTCGAAGATGCAGGCTGACCAGAAAGTCTTCGAGAAGAATGTCAGACACGACGGACTCGGCAACATCATCAATGCCGTGACCATCGAGGGCAAGCAGTACGATGACTTTGAGGCTCTTGGTGCCAAACTGCAGCAAATTGCCGACAAGACGAACACCAAGGGCCAGACTAAGGAAATCGGTGAGGCATTCGGCTTTCCTATTAGGGTATGCACGGAAGAGGTGCAGAAGGGTGGCCTGCCGTTCCTCGAAAACCGATTCTCGGTACAGGGCAACTATACCTACCGTTTCAACAACGGCCAGATGGCGATGAAGGACAAAGAGGCTGCAGCCACCCACTTCCTACGTGCCTTGGAGAAGATTCCTGAGTACATCGCGCAATATAAAACCCGTATCGAGTCGATGGAGCGTGACCTGAAGCAGCTCATGCCGACCATTAACAAGGAATGGAAGAAGGAAACGGAACTCCGCGACCTGAAGAACGAACTGGCTGCACTCGACCGCAAGATTACGCTCGACCTCGCACCAAGCAAGTCCGAGAAACAGGATGGAAAGGATGAAAAGGAAGCGCAAGGTGAAGATAATGACAAGAAAGTATCCATGTCTGTGGCCGAGCCAGCACCTGAAAGGGATATTGGAGATCAGAAGAAGGCTAAAGGTCATCGGATATAGTCTGATAAGCCATCCAAACCAAAAATCAGCCCCTGTGTAATTGACGCAAATCAATTCACGGGGGCTATTTGCATATTGAAACGAAGAAAAAGTGTCTTTGCTACACGTTTGACGATTTTTATTTGTACTTTTGTGCTTTATTTCCGCAAGGAGCGGGTATATATTGATTGTTTCAGGGCAACGTCCCTCTTATTATGGAGCTATAGCAATGACAAAGACAGAAAAGGATCTACTTGTTACGAACATCGTCAATGTTCTATTGTTTGTTATCATCTTTGTGTTCGGTTATCTCAGATGGCAGAAGCTACAGGCTGTAATCGTGGAATCAACAGACAGCCAGACAGAGTACAAAGCCATTCACAAGGCAGTAAAGTTCACCCGTGAACTCGACCACTTAGGCGAGCGTGTATATGAGTGGCAACCTTCGGACTCCCTAAAATACCAGAACCAACTGGCTGCGACTAAAGGCGTACTTGATGCCTTGGGAGTATATTACCACAGATTGAAGATTGATTCTATGCAGAGTGCCCTCAACAAGAAGGGACATCTTTTGATGCGAATCTATGACACTGCCAGAAAACGCAAGGAGAACGATGAACATCTAAGGGAAGACAAGACTGTCACCGTCAAAGATACCGAAACCTACATAAAACATTATACAGGTCATGTATTCAGGAGCAGCAGGGAAGAAGTGTCTTCAAGAAGCAAGAACAGAACAGTGACCGTGCCGTCCATCAACGAGATGGCCTTTATTGACAAGGAACTTTGCGACATTGACCTGAGCCAGTTAAACGACAGCCTTGCAGAGGTCAATAAATGGCTGGACGTGAACATGAACCAGATTCTGGATGCCGACGACACCAGGGCTGAGCAGAAGCAGGAGGAGATGCTGGAAAAGGCCAGCGGCATCGGAAAGAATACGTTCATGGGAGGTATGGCCCTGCTGCTGATTGTATTCGGAGTGAATTTCAGGAACTCATGGCGCAAGGCTAAAGCCATGAGGAATCTGGAAAAGGAGGCTGAGAAGAACAAGAGCCTCTACAAGTCACGCCGTGAGATGATGTATATGGTGACACACGAGCTGAAAACGCCGCTAACACCGATTACTGGTTATACTAGTCTGATGAAGGATGAGGTACAACTGGATGACAAGGGAAACTACTATTTGGACAAGATTAAGGAGTCTGCCGACAAGATGAAGGCACTGATAGAGAGTCTGCTTAGTTATTTCGCCATTGAGAGTGCCAAGACTGACATAGTAAATAAGCCTTTCAATCTGAAGAACATTGCAGATACGCTGACAGCAACCTATAGTGTAGAAGCCACACAAAACGGCCTGCAGTATGAGGTCAATGACTGCAAAAACCACGCACTGATGGGTGACGAGAGTAAACTTGTACAGATAGGAAGCAACCTGCTGGCAAATGCCATCAAGTTTACGGAGCATGGCGGCAATGTCTGCTTGAATGTGAATTGGGAGGATGGTGTCCTGACGATGGAGGTATCAGACACGGGTATTGGTATTGCAGAGGATGAACAGAAGAAAATATTCGAGCCTTTCAAACAACTCGGCAAGGCAAAGGTGATGGCCAAGGACGGTATCGGACTTGGACTTTCCATCGTCTATCAGTTGGTGGAACTGATGCACGGCTCGGTCGATGTGGAAAGTGAGGAAGGCAAGGGCAGCAAGTTTACTGTCAGGATTCCTATTGAAGGTATAACTAAAGAGAACTTTGCCATGTCGGAGCCAAGAACTACTCGCAATGACGAGGTTCGCCGTGTGCTTGCCATTGACGACACAGAATCCACACTGATTCTGATGCGTGACATCCTCACAGCAAAAGGCGTAGAGTGCGACATTTGCACAAAGCCGAAGGACTTGGTGGAACTCATGCGAAACAAAGACTATGACCTGCTGGTCATCGACCTCAGGATGCCGGAGATGAACGGAATAGAACTGGCAAAGACCCTTCGTGAGTCGGAGGTGGGCAACAGCAAGAGCGTGAAGATGGTTGTCATGACGGCATGGAACGATGAGCATGACACGAAGGAACTGCTCAACAAGGGATTCGACGGTTTGCTGCCGAAGCCCTTCAATACGAAAGACTTGATGAACATGGTCAACGAATTCGTGCCGAAAGGAAGAATACGGGAGATCCCCGACCTTACCAATGCCTCTGCTGAAATGCTATCGAAACTGGCAAAAGAAACCGAAGCGGCACTGATTCAACTGAATGAGGCATACACAAAGGCTGACATGGAACAGTTGGATGACTGGTGTCACCGCTTGGGAGGCAGTTGGAGCCTTGTTCATGCCGACGGGCCGATAGATGAACTTCACGATATGCTGAAGAAGCAGAACGAAATGGACGCCCAGGCGCTGAAGTCTGTGATACAGAAGATTGTGGCGATGGGCCAGAGAATCATCGAGAAGTCTAACGCAAGAGTCGAAGAACTGGCGCATGGGTAAGGTTATAGTCGTGGAAGACAGTCCTTCGCAACTAACTGACATTTGTGATAAGTTGCACGATGCTGGCTTTGAGACTGCAGAGGCTGTATCCGTATGCAGTGCCAAGCAGGTAATAGAGCAGGCTTCGCCGCTTGACATCGTACTGGCTGACATGCGCTTGCCTGACGGACAGTGCTTCGCCATACTGGAATGGATGAAGGAGAAAGGCTACAGCCAGCCCTTTATCATGATGTCGCGCTATCAGGACGAATCGACACTTCAGACAGCCATCAATAATGGCGTCACCAGATTCGTGAACAAGAAACGACTCGATGAAGAACTTATCGTCTATGTCAGGGAGCAGATGGAGGAACAGAGCCGCTTGGCCATCCGCTTTGACGAGGATACATACGAGCGCAAGAGCGAACAGTTCAAAACAATACGTAAGGACATGGAACGATATGCCCGGCTCGGTTTCCGAGTCATGTTCACGGGAGAGACAGGGGCTGGGAAACATTGCCTTGCAAGGCTTTATCATTCCATGTGTGGCAGGAAGGGAGAATTCAAGAGGCTCGACTGTGCTTCAATGCCGGAGAGCAAGAATGAAGGAGCATTGATGTTGTTCGGACAGGAAAAGACCCCAAGACACCCCTCACGCTACGACGGAGGACTGTTGGAGAAGTGCAAGGGCGGGACTATCATGCTGGAGAATGTGGCGGCATTGCCTGAGTATGCGCAAGGGATGCTGACATACGTGCTGCATCATAACGAGTACGAGCCTGTCGGCGCACTGTATGAGAAAAAGGCTGATGTGATGTTTGTTGCGACTCTTAGCAGTAGCACTGATGAAGGAAAAGCACTCCAGCCGGACTTTCTCCATTATCTTAGGAACCGAGAGATAAGTGTCCCTGCACTCAGGGAATGCGTGGATGACATCATCCCGTTGGCAGAGTTCTTTCTTAGTCTGACAGACAAGGACAAGTATCTGAGTGCTGATGCAAAGAGTCTGTTGATGAGACATCAGTGGCCTGGCAATGTGTCGGAGATGAAAGCCGCCATACAGGATGCCGTAGCCAAAAGCAATGGCAACAAGATTGAGGCTGGCGACTTCGACTTGTCTTGGCACAGGCAAATGCCACCGAAGGAGTCGGCTGGGGCTATGAATATGGAGGAATACATGCGGTGCAGAGTAAACTATGTGATTGATCATGCCACTGGTCTTAACAATGCCGTCAAACTATTCGGGATGAGCAAAAACACCCTTTATAAGTGGATGGATAAACTTGGTATCGAGAATCCATTTGGCAAAAACGAATAGGAAAGGCCCTACATAAGCGGCCAAAGTGGTTCAAATATTGAACTGATAGTTCAGTTTTTGAACCACTTTTTTATGCCCCAATTTCAGGGCAGAAATGTTTTCTGTTTTTATTTCACTGTCTGTCAGCATGTTATCAGAATCATGCAAAAAAAGTTAGGGTCAAGGCTATTGCAGCAATGCTTATGTTATAAGTGCGATCGCAAATAAACGCATTTAGTAACAAGTAAAAAGAAGCAATAGCAATGAAATACGATATTCTGACTGACACGGACTTCATCCGTGCGGTGAAAAACAATAACGAAGAAACCATGAATGCCGCCTTCGGCAGTTTCATGGAACAAGTGGTCGCACTGTCTGACTGTCACGAAGGCAAGACTGCCACCTACGCAGCATTCGCATACGCTGAGATAGAACTGAAAAAGGCGATAGGCTCATTGAAATCAGGCAGGGAACTGGCGGAAGAAGCCATAGAGTTTATACATGAGATGCAACAGATGGTGAAAGATACGCCTGCGACTGAAATCAAGCAGCCACAGACTACGAACAGTCTGAATTGGACGGGCGACATAGTTAATCTGGTGGAACTGATGTACGGACTTCAGGAAATGCAGTGCGTCAACGACGGCAAACTGCCTATTGAAGAACTGGGCAACCGCATCTTTCCTTTGTTCGGTCTGAAGCCCAAGATTTATTCACGCATCTATATCGACATTAAACAGCGGGCCACGAAAAACGGAAACCGCACGTATTTCCTCAGTAAGATGCGGAATATGCTGGAAGAGCGTATTGACCAGGACATTCATATTTCACTGAGAAGGAAGTAAGCAAGATCTTTTCATACGATACTTTTTCCATAATACGATTATTTGAGAAGCCCTGCCCGATGTGAATCGCGCAGGGCTTCAAGCGTCTCAGAAGTAAACTATCATTGCCCGTTCCTTGCGTCTCGTCACTCTGTCGGAAATCCAATGGCGGAACTCGCTCGACAGCCCTGTGTTGACGTAGTACGAGATGGCAATGATACACTCCAGATTATACAACTCGTCCTTATATCCACTTTCCAAGAGGTCGTACTTGCTCAGCATGTCAAGGTTGACGACCAGATGCCTACGCATCCTGTTGATGATGCCGCGCACCTTCATGATAGTCACGCCGAATAGAGATGCTATTTCTCCTGCAGTCATCCAGACGTCATAGCCTGTCAACTCAAATCTTTCGTGCTCAAACACGATGAGGTCTCTTTTCATCATATCTTGTCCTCCACCTTATTATTCTAAGACACCGCCAAAGTTTGGCACGAACTGCTCTATTTTTGCCAACTTGGAGGCCAACGTATCAATCTCGCAGCCCAACTTCTCTTGTGTGATACGGGCATAAATCTGGGTACTTTCGATGCTCTTATGTCCCAATACTGACGATACCACTTCTAACGGCATCCCATTAGCCAGACAGACAACGGTTGCCATCGTGTGGCGACTCATGTGCCAAGTCAAATGCTTCTGGATACCACACATTTTTGCTATGGTGTTCAGCATCAAGCAACCACTTTGAAAAGCAGGAACGGGGAATACATGACCATCATCACAAAGTCCCTTGTACTTCTTCAAGATAATCAATGGCACAGGCATCAGTTTTACATTCTCTGCCACACCAGTCTTCTGGCGATGAGTACGAATCCAAAGGCTTCCATCTACAGGGTTCTTGACAACGTTCTCTTCCTTCAGGTTCTTTAAGTCAATCCAGGAAAGTCCTGTAAAGCAGCAAAACACGAATAAATCTCTTACCAGTGAGCGCTTGGCGTTCAGGTTGGGGATGTTCATCAATGTCTGCAACTCATCTTTTGTCAGAAAGCCCTTGTCTACCTCTGCCTTACCAATCTTGTACTCACCGAAAGGATAGCGGGCAACCCAGCCATTTTCGTGAGCACGGTGCATCAGCATCATAATTGGCTTCACGTAGATATTGACAGTATTATGGCAAAAGTGCTTCTCCGCTTTAAGATAAATCTCAAAATCACTGATAAACGATGGCTCTATCTCCTTCAAAGCCATATCTGACACATGATAGTGGAAACGAAGGAAATCCCCTACATGCTTATAAACGGCGTTATACTTGTTGAGAGTCTTGGGGGCTTTCAGACCACCTTCCACCTGCTTCTCATAGTTGGCAATCCATTGGGCGTAGGTCGTCATCAAGGTATGCTGACGAAATTCCAAGCCAAGGAAAGCATTCTTCACCTTCTCTGCCGTCACGAAGTTGTCGCGGTCAACAATCTCCTTGTAATACTTGTCAATGCGAGCCTTGATTTTGTCAAGTTCCATGTTCACGCTACGGGCCATGATGCTCTTTCCCGTGGCACGACCACCCTTTGTCTCCCAGATGTCAGGTGAGCAGTTCACCTTACAACTGAACTGGCACTGTGTGCCGTCAACCGTGATACGACCCATAACTGGGTATGTTCCATCCTTCTTTAACTTCTCCCTCTTAAGGTAGAAAATGACACTGTAGGTACTCTTCATTTTTACACTAATTTTACGTTTAACTTTCAGTCTGCAAAATTAGTCAATGTCGAGCATCTGATCACTACGCAAATCTATTCAAATATCGGCAACTCAAACCAAGATAGGCTAAATTTCTAAAAGTTCCTGAGTTTCAACCTCTTTGATGTCTGAAAGTAACCTATTCTCCTTGATTTTCCCAATTTCAGATTTTGGTTACGAATTAGGGACGCAAATCTTTCCTTCATACCGTATTCAATCTGTCATCCACTGTTCTCATCCTCTTCCAGAACATCTCGAAAACCCTTGTACTGCAACTATTTTACCGCAATTCTCCTAAAAAGCCATAAAATTCTTAGTTTCGCGTGTGCAAAGGTAATGTTTTTTCGATGAAAAGGTGGCGATATTCTGAAAAAAGTTGTACCTTTGCCACGCAAATGATTCACACACAATAACACCGATATGAACGAACTACAGCTCAAGTACGGGTGCAACCCGAACCAGAAGCCATCGCGTATCTTCATGGCTGATGGCAGTGAACTACCTATTGAGGTGCTCAGCGGGCGCCCGGGATATATCAACTTCCTCGATGCGCTGAACGCGTGGCAGCTGGTGCGCGAGTTGAAGGCGGCGACGGGCCTGCCCGCAGCAGCGTCCTTCAAGCACGTCTCGCCCGCCGGCGCTGCCGTGGGCTTGCCCATGAGCGATACCCTGCGCAAGATTTACTGGGTGGATGATGTGCCGTTTGAGCTGTCGCCCATTGCTACGGCTTATGCCCGTGCCCGTGGCGCCGACCGCATGAGTTCCTACGGCGACTTCATTGCGCTGAGCGATACTTGCGACGAGGCCACGGCACTGCTCATCAAGCGTGAGGTCTCCGATGGTGTCATCGCTCCTGACTATACGCCCGCTGCGCTGCAGATTCTTCAAGAGAAGCGCAAGGGAACGTATAATGTAATAAAGATAGACACCACTTATCGTCCGGAGGCCATCGAGCGTAAGCAGGTGTTCGGCATCACCTTTGAACAGGGACGCAACGAGATCCGCCTCGACGACCCCGCCCTTTTCGAGAATATCCCCACGCAGAATAAGACCTTCCCCGCCGAGGCGCGTCGCGACCTGATGATTGCGCTTATCACGCTCAAGTACACGCAGTCCAATTCGGTGTGCTATGTCAAGGATGGTCAGGCTATCGGCATCGGTGCCGGACAGCAGAGCCGCATCCATTGCACACGTCTGGCCGGTCAGAAGGCTGACATCTGGTGGCTGCGCCAACATCCGAAGGTGATGGCCCTGCCTTTCGTGCCCGGCATCCGCCGTGCTGACCGCGACAATACCATTGACATCTATATCTCCGATGACCACGACGATGTGCTGGCCGATGGCGCCTGGCAGCAGTTCTTCACCGAGCGCCCCGAGCCGCTGACGCGTGAGGAGAAGGCAGCCTGGATATCGCAGAACAAGGGCGTATGTCTGGGCAGTGACGCCTTCTTCCCCTTCGGCGACAATATCGAGCGGGCACGCAAGAGCGGCGTGGAGTATGTGGCGCAGGCGGGCGGCAGTGTCCGCGATGACCATGTCATTGCTACCTGTGATAAATACGGTATCGCCATGACTTTCACGGGCGTGAGATTGTTCCACCATTAATACCTGACTTTCCGATGGAGAACAACAAGTTCGGAGGCGACGATATAGAGAGCGTCATCCTCAATGGTGTCACCTTCAAGAAAGCCAGTGCGGGGCCCCGGAAACAGGATGAGAAGGTAAAGACGAAGGCCAAGAAGAAGTCTTACATCACCGGCGCCCACGGCAGCGCGTCAGCCAAGAAGAAGGCTGACATCCGTCGTGCGCGTGCCAATCGTCATAAATAGCAGTAAGGCGAGCCCCTTATTCGAGGTCGATGATTTCCATGTCATCGAACTCTTCCATGTCATCGAGGTCGTTGGTGTCATCATCGTCATAGGAGATGTCCAGATCCTCGCCTTCATCCGTGAGCTCAGCCTGCAAATAGGAGAGGTCCTTGTCGCGATGCACAATAGCAGCGGCATGGGCCTCTTGCCGTTCTGTGGTGTCGAGTTGCTGCCACAGGATATCCTTGAGCTGGGTGATGTTGAAGCCCGTGACGGCGGAGATGAAGATATGCGGCAGGTCGGTGGGCAGGTCGGCGCTGAGCATTTCCATCAGTTCCTCGTCGAGGAGGTCTGCCTTCGTGATGGCCAGCACGCGCTGTTTGTTGAGGAGGTCGGGGTTGTAGTTAGTGAGCTCGCAGAGGAGGACTTCATAGTCCCGCCGTATGTCATCGGTATCGCCCGGAATCATAAAGAGAAGGAGGGCGTTGCGCTCGATATGTCGCAGGAAGCGGAGGCCGAGGCCCTTGCCCTCGCTGGCGCCCTCGATGATGCCGGGGATGTCGGCGATGACGAAGGAGCGGTTGTCGCGGTAGCTCACCACGCCCACCGACGGTTCCAGCGTCGTGAAGGGGTAGCCCGCAATCTTGGGATGTGCCGAGCTGACGGCGTTCACGAGGGTGCTCTTGCCCGCATTGGGGAATCCCACCAGCCCCACGTCGGCCAGCATCTTCAGTTCCATGATGACGGTGAGCTGCTGCATCGGCTCGCCGGGTTGCGCAAAGCGCGGTGCCTGGTTCGTGGATGTCGCGAAGTGCTTGTTGCCCATGCCGCCGCGGCCGCCGCGCAGGAGCATCACGACCTGTCCGTCTTCGGTGACGTCGCAGATGAAGCGCCCTGTCTCGGCATCATAGACCACGGTGCCGCAGGGTACGTCGATATACCTGTCCTGTCCGTCGGCGCCGTGACTGCCATTCTTGCCGCCGGCACCGCCGTGGCCTGCAAAGATATGGCGGTCATAGCGCAGGTGCAGCAGTGTCCAGTAGTTGCGGTTGCCGCGCAGATAGACGTGACCGCCGCGCCCGCCGTCGCCGCCGTCCGGTCCGCCGTTGGGGACATATTTTGCGCGGTGCATGTGCGCTGAGCCGCGTCCGCCTTTGCCGGAGCGACACACTATTTTTACGTAGTCAATGAAGTTCGTTTCCATATTTAGGGGGCTTATGGGCTTATGGGTTCAAGTTTCAGGTTTCAAGTTTCAGGTTTCAAGGTTAAGGAGTTTTGAGTTGCTTGAAGGCCGCAGGGAGATGATTGATGATATCGCTGGCTATCAGAGCTTCTTCGCTGAGGGCTGCAGCGGCGAGGTCGCCGGCAAGGCCGTGGAGATAGACACCGAGCTGTGCGGCCTCTGCCGGGAGGCAGCCCTGTGCGAGCAGGCTGGTGATGATACCTGTGAGCACGTCGCCACTGCCGGCTGTGGCCATGCCCGCGTTACCTGTGGTGTTGAAGCGTATTCCTCCTGTGGGTGTGCAGATCTGCGTGTAATGTCCCTTCACGATGAGGAAGACGCGGAAGTTGATGGCGAAGTTGCGGGCGCGCGTCAGGCGTTCGTAGGAGTTGGTGCAGTGTCCCACGAGTCGGTCGAGCTCTCCGGGGTGGGGGGTGAGGATGCTGTCTGCCGGCACCTCGCGCAGCCATTCGGGATTCTCGGCAAGGATGTTGATGGCATCGGCATCGATGACCATAGGGCAGGCTTGCTGGCGCAGGTAGCTGTGGAGCGCTGCGGCGGTGTAGCGGTCGGTGCCGATACCGGGGCCGATGCCTAAGGCCTGGTAGTTGGCGGCATCTAAGGATGTCGTGATGATGGACTCATCGACATCGGTCTGCACGATAGCCTCCGGCACTGCCGTCTGCATGATGTTGAGGGCAGCCCGCGGCAGTTGTACCGTGACCTTCCCCGCACCCGTGCGTAAGGCGGCGCGTGTGCTGAGGATGGCGGCGCCCGTCATCCCTTCGTGCCCCGCCACGAGGAGTGCATGGCCCATCGAGCCCTTGTGTGCGAAGGGCGACCGCCGGCGCAGCAGTGCCCGCGCTTCAGGCTCCTCCGTCATCCAAAGATGGCTCTTGATGCTTTCCAGTCCTTTCTGGCTCAGGCCGATGTCCAATAGCTGTACATCGCCTACGAAGCGGTGGTTCTCGGGGAAGAGGAAAGCCAGCTTGGGGACCTGGATGGACAGCGTCCTGCTGGCACGAATGATGAAGGAGGTGTCGTTGTAGGTGTTATCCTCGCACATCAGCCCCGAGGGCACGTCAATGCTCACGATGGTGGCGTTGCTCTGGTTGATGCGCTTGGTGACCAGTGCGAAGCCGCCGCTGAGGGGCTTGCTGAGGCCGGTGCCGAAAAGGGCGTCGATGACGAGGTCGTCGGGGTGCAGGTCGGGGAAGGTCAGCTCGCTGGTGACCTCGATGAGGGCGTCTTCGTTGAGTTCGCGAAGGCGGTCGCGGTTGGTGGCGCAGTCTGGGTTGATATGACCTGTGACGTTGAAGAGGTAGGCTGTGACATTGCGCTCGGCCTGCAAGAGCATGCGGGCTACAGCCAGACCATCTCCGCCGTTGCCGCCCGGTCCGCAGAAGATGATGATGCGCTGCTGCTCATCGGTGCATGTGCGCAGGATTTCATCTGCGATGGCACGACTGGCGCGTTCCATCAGGTCGATGGATGCGATGGGCTCATGCTCAATGGTGTAAAGGTCCAATTCGCGGAACTGGCCACCCGTGAGAATCTTCATTTGAGGACTTTTTTTCTAATTTTGCCGCAAAAATACGGAAAGGAATATGAAAAACAAAATAATTTATATACTTTTGCGGTCGAAAAGGTGAATCTCAACAAAAATTATCATCTGACATGAAGGAACTGCAAGTGAAAGACAAGACCTTTGCCATCTCTATCCCCGAGGCAAAGATTCAGGAACAAGTGCGGCGCGTGGCTGCTGAAATCAATCGCGACTATGCCGGTCAGGAACCGCTGTTCCTGCCTGTGCTGAACGGCGCTTTCATGTTTGCTGCCGACCTGCTGCGCGAGGTGACGCTGCCCTGCGAAATCAGCTTCATCAAGCTGGCCAGTTATCAGGGCACACAATCGACGGGCGAGATTCGTGAGGTGATAGGTCTGACTAAGGACATCACCGGGCGCCACGTCGTCATTGTCGAGGATATCATTGACTCTGGTCTCACGATGGCTCACATGATTGATACACTGAAGCAGCAGAACCCTGCCAGTGTCGCTGTGTGCTCGTGTCTGGTGAAGCCTGATGCGCTGAAAGTGCAGGTGCCCATCAACTACTGTTGCATGGAGATTCCCAATGATTTCATTGTGGGCTACGGCCTCGACTACGATGGCTTCGGGCGCAATACGCGCGATATCTACACGCTCATTAAACATTAAGAAACTATAATCACAAACGTATAAAATGAAGAATATCATCATCTTTGGTGCGCCTGGCTCAGGTAAGGGCACTTACAGCGAAGAAATCAAGAACCGCTATGGCATGGGCCATATCTCTACTGGCGATGTGTTGCGCGCTGCCATCAAGAACGGCACGGAGCTGGGTAAGATTGCTCAAGGGTATATCGACAATGGTCAGCTGATTCCCGACCAGCTGATGATCGACATCCTGGCCAAGCAATACGATTCCATTGCTGTCTCCGGCAAGGGCGTGATCTTCGACGGCTTCCCCCGTACCATCGCTCAGGCTGATGCCCTGAAGCAGATGCTGGCGGAGCGCGGACATCAGCTCGGCATGATGATAGAGCTCATCGTCAGTGAGGATGTCCTCATGGAGCGCCTCTTGCGCCGTGCACAGCTGGAGGGCCGTGCCGATGACAACGAGGAGACCATCCGCAAGCGCTTTGCTGTTTATCACAGCCAGACAGAGCCGCTCTCCAAGTGGTTTGCCGCTGAAGGCATTCGCCATACCTTTGACTGGTCTGTATGCAAGACCAAGGAGGGCATGCTCGAAGCCATCTTCAAGGAGATTGAGAAGGAGAATGGATTAGGGAGGATGGTTTAAGGTTTAAGGTTGATAGTTTAAGGTTTATAGTTTTAAGGTTATGAAGCGTCTATTCCTTATTATTGTTTGTTTGTCATTCCTCCTTTCTCCGTCTGCCGTAGCTCAGACCGAGATAGAGCGTTTCCGCCCCGGCGTGACGGTGGAGGGTGTGAACTATTTCCTGCCTAAGACTGTCTTCGAGGTGGTGCTGACGGCAGAGAAAGCCGTGACGAAGCCCGGTGAGTTTGCGGCCTATGCCGACCGCTATCTGCGCCTGAAGGATGTGCCCACGGTGGAATCTACCACGTGGACGCTGAAGGCGGTGTCGCTGATGCCCTATGGCGTTCCCGACTCCACGAAAGCCTATTCCATCAAGTTGAGGGCCAAGACCTCAGCCCCCCTCGTCAGCCTCACCGACGATGGTCTGCTACTGGCTGTCAACACAGACGTCTCTCCTGATCCAGACCCCGAGTTGCCGCAGCGCGTGCCTGCTCCTAAGGCACTCAACGGTCGCGACTTCATGACGCACGATATCCTGGCGGCAGGTAGTACGTCCAAGATGGCACAGCTCACGGCCGAGGAGATCTATGATATCCGCGACAGCCGTAACGCCTTAGTGCGTGGTGATGCCGATAATATGCCTAAGGACGGTGCGCAGCTGAAACTGATGCTTGACAACATTGACAAGCAGAGTGCCGCATTGGAGTCGCTCTTCAAGGGGCAGATGCTCACCAGCACCGAGGTGTTGAGCTTCGACTACGAGCCTTCGGCGAATCCCGAGGAGGGTGCCGAGCGCCATCTCCTGTGCCGCTTCTCGCGTAAGATGGGCTTGGTGGCCACCGACGACCTCAGCGGTGAGCCCATCTGGATTACTGTCAAGCCGCAGGGCAGTCTGCCTGCTGCGATGGCTGATGCCGAAGCTGCCAAGCGTAAGGCGAAGCTGGAACAGGGCTTGTATGTCAATCAGCCACGTCGTGCCCAGGTGACCATCTTCACCGCCACACAGACCTTGCTCACTGCTGAGTTCCCCATCGCACAATTGGGAACTGTAGAGGTGCTCTCCGATGCTCTCTTCAACAAGAAGCTGGAGACAAAAGTGACGCTGCACCAGCACACGGGCAGCGTCAAGCAAGTGGAATAGGCCCCCTTCCCCGCTCCCCCCAAGGGGGGAGGGCCTCGCAAGGCGAGGGCTTAAGTTTTTACAATTGCGCGACACACGGCAGGGTAATCGATTGTACGATTCCGCGCTGTGTGTCGCGTACTTTTAGTGTGACTTGTCCCTGCTGTCCGTTGCTGCGTACGAGCACCACGAGCTGTCCGTTGAACAGCTTCATCGTGGGTTGCGTGAACGGCTCTAAGCTGGTGGCATCACCGTTGCAGACGGCTTGGAACGTGCCGGCACCCGATACCTCAAACGTCAGCTGGTCAGCAGCCTCTGGGATGAGCGTGCCGTGGGCGTCGGTGAGGGAGACTGTGATGAACGCCATGTCCTCTCCGTCGGCCTTCAGCGAGCCGTCCGCCTGCGTCCATGCCTCCAGCAGCAGTTTCTTGGGCTTGCCTGCCGTCCTCACGACCTTCTCGCCGGCGCGGTGGCCGTCGGCGTCATACACCACCACGCGCAGCTCGCCCGGCTCAAACCTCACGTCGTTCCATCTCAGCCTATAGCGGTCAAGACGTGAAACCTCTACAGACCCCTCTAAATCTCCCCGTGAGGGGAGACTTTCTTGTCCTCGAGACTTCTCTGAAGACTGCTCTGCGCCAGCCTCTCCCCTCCCTAACGGGAGGGGTCGGGGGTGGGTCCTTTTCCCCTGGCTCTTTCCATTCACGAACAGCTCGGCTGTGGGGTAGTCGGTGTAGCAATAGACGGGTGTGACCTCACCGATGCGCTCCTTGCCCCATGTCCAATGGGGTAGGAGGTGGATGGTGTGCTCCTGTGTGTTCCAATGCGAGCGATAGAGGAAGTAGCGGTCCTTGGGCAGACCTGCCAGGTCGCAGATGCCGAAGTAGCTGCTGCGCGAGGGCCAGTATTCATCGTAGGGCGTGGGCTCGCCTAGGTAGTCGAAGCCCGTCCACACGAACTCACCGATGACCCATGGATTGTCGTCCTGCCAGCGCCAGTCGTCGTCGGGCAGGTTGCTCCACGAGCACCATTCCACGTCGTAGCCCGAGCACTGGCCGTCGGGGTGTTGTCCTCTGTCAGTGGGGGTGACGGGGAAGTAGTAGCAACCGCGCGAACTGACGGTGGAGGCCGTCTCGCTGCCGAGCAGGAAGCCGTGCGTCAGGGTCTCGTAAGCCTTCTGGTATTTGTTCAGACGGTAGTTGAGGCCCGGCACATCCATGGCCTGCATGAAGCCGCTGCTGAGGGCGTTGTCCACGCGGTCGCAGCCCTGTGTGACGGGGCGTGTGGGGTCGAGCGCGTGGCAGAGGCCCTGCAGGCGAATGGCTATCTGGCGCCCTTCCTCGCTCCACTGCTCGGGAATCTCGTTGCCGATACTCCACATTACGATAGAGGGGTGATTGCGGTTCGCCAACACCAGGTTGGTGATGTCCTTGTCTGCCCACTCGCGGAAGAAGCGGGCGTAGCCGTTCTTGCACTTGGGATAGAGCCACATGTCGAACGACTCGGCCATCACCATCATTCCTAATGAGTCGCAGATCTCCATCTGCCACTGCGAGGGCATATTATGCGCTGTGCGGATGGCATCGCAGCCCATCGCCTTCATGATTTTGATTTGTCGGATGAGGGCCGCTTTGTTCACGGCAGCCCCCAACGGGCCGAGGTCGTGGTGCAGGCAGACGCCCTTCAGCTTGCGCGTCTGACCGTTAAGCTGGAAGCCGTGTTCGCGCGTGACGCGCACCGTGCGCAGACCCGTCTTGATGGTCTTGCTGTCCAGCTGTTCGTACTTCTGCCCGTCATAGACCTCCTTGGGTCCGTTCCAGTCCACGCGGTTTACCTCGGCCGTGACGCTATATAAATAAGGTGTCTCCGGCGACCAGAGCTTGGGATTCTTGAAATAGAAACTCGTATGGAACGAACCGTCGGCTGCCAACTTCAAATCATCGCTGTTGATGGTCTCGCCGTCGGGTGTCGTCATGGTCACGTTGGCCATTGTCACCACATTGGGCTCTGTCTTCGGTGGCACATTCAAGACCTTGCCATCTACCTCGACCGTCAGCACGCCGTTCTTCTTCGTGTCCGTGGCGCGTACCACGAGGCTCCAGTCGTCAAGGTGTGTCTTGTCGGTGGTGATGAGCGTCACAGGGCGGAAGATGCCGGCACCCGGGTACCAGCGCGAGCTCTCCTCCATATTCTTCAGATGCACCTCTAACAGGTTCTCGCCCGGATGGATAAAGGGCGTGATATCTACGCGGAACGTGTTGTAGCCGTAGGCCCAGTAGCCCGCTTTCTGACCGTTGACGCTGACCGTGGGCTGTGCCATGGCACCGTCGAAGAGCAGCTCTGCGTGACCGTTGAAGCCCTCGGGAATGGTGAGCGAACGCTTGTAGTGGCCCTCTCCAATCCACGGCAGCGCGCCCGAGCGTCCGCTCTTCTCAGTGGCTTCCTTCTCGCCGTTCTGCACGATGGCCACGCGCTGCAGGTCCCATTTCTTGTCGAAGGGGCCTGCGATGGCCCAGTCGTGCGGCACGCGCACCGCAGCCCAGTGCGCGCCGTCGTGGGAAAATTGCCAACCGTCGCTGAGTGTGATTTCACGGCGCGGTTGCGCCGTGCAGAGGGTGGCTAAGCAGAGAGCCACCGAGAGTAAGGTCGTACGCATATCTGTTATCTTGGTTATTTATTTTGCGGCAAAGATAATGTTTTCTGCTGTAGTCAGGCTGAAAAAAAGTAAGCTTTTTCACTTTCTTGAAGAAAAAATGGCAAAAAATTTGGCAGTTTCGCAGAAAACACGTTACTTTGCCCCCGAAATCACGGACAAAAGTGTATTAAACATAAAAAATACAAACGAAAGTATGACTTCTCAATTCTTCTTCTGGTGGTGGCAGAACTCAAGATTCCAATAATCGTGAGAAGCGTGCCGCGTACCTGAAAGAGTTCAGAGATACCATAAGAAGGCCAGTCGTTCTCGCGACTGGCCTTCTTCCTTTTTCAAATAATAAAAAATTTCCGGAGATTCAAATAATCATTAATTACAATCACTCAAACACAATCGCGTTATGAAAGACAAGCAGAAAAGGTTTTTCCTTCCTGAGAGCGAGATTCCAACACAGTGGTACAACATTCAGGCCGACATGGTCAACAAACCCATGCCGCCCCTGCACCCGGGTACCAAACAGCCCCTGAAGGCCGAAGATCTCTTCCCCATCTTCGCCGAGGAGCTGGCACGACAGGAACTGAACCAGACCGACGCATGGATTGACATCCCCGAGCCCGTGCAGGAGATGTACAAATACTATCGCTCCACGCCCCTCGTGCGCGCCTATGGTCTCGAGAAAGCCCTCGGCACGCCGGCGCATATCTATTTCAAGAATGAGAGCGTCAGCCCCGTGGGCAGCCACAAGCTCAACTCGGCTCTCCCGCAGGCCTACTACAACAAGATGCAGGGCGTGACGAATATCACCACCGAGACGGGTGCCGGCCAGTGGGGCGCTGCCCTCAGCTATGCCGCCAAGGTCTTCGGTCTGGAGTGTGCTGTCTATCAGGTGAAAATCAGCTACAACCAGAAGCCCTACCGCCGCAGCATTATGCAGACCTTCGGTGCCACCGTGGAGGCATCGCCCTCCATGTCCACCCGCGCCGGTAAGGACATCATCACCCGCGACCCGATGAACCAAGGCTCCCTCGGCACCGCCATCTCCGAGGCCATCGAGCTGGCCATGAGCACGCCCAACTGCAAATACACCCTCGGCAGTGTCCTCAACCACGTTGCCCTCCACCAGAGCATCATCGGCCTCGAAGCCGAGAAGCAGATGGCGCTGGCCGGCGAGTACCCCGACACGGTGATAGCCTGCTTCGGCGGCGGTTCCAATTTCGGCGGCATAGCCTTCCCCTTCATGCGCCACAACATCCTCGAGGGCAAGAAAACGCAGTTCATCGCTGCCGAACCCGCCTCATGCCCCAAGCTCACACGCGGTGTCTTCCAGTACGACTTCGGCGATGAGGCCGGCTACACGCCCCTGCTGCCCATGTACACCCTCGGCCATAACTTCATGCCCGCCAACATCCACGCCGGCGGCCTCCGCTACCATGGTGCCGGCGTCATCGTCAGCCAGCTGCTGAAGGACGGCCTCATGAGCGCTGTCGATATCCCGCAGCTCGAGACATTCGATGCCGGTGTGCTCTTCGCCCGTGCCGAGGGCATCATTCCCGCTCCCGAGAGCAGCCACGCCATCGCCGCCACCATCCGCGAAGCCCTCAAGTGCAAGGAGACCGGCGAGGAGAAGGTTATCCTCTTCAACCTCAGCGGCCACGGTCTCATTGACATGAGCGCCTACGACCAGTATCTCTCCGGCAACCTTCAGAACTACGAGATTACCGACGAGATGGTCGCCGAGAACATCGCCAAACTCGAGAAGGTCATCTAATCCCTTCCCCTTCGTATAATACAGTAGAGGCCCCTCCGCTATGCGGCAGGGGCCTCTTTCTTTCTCGTTGTCTTTCACGTCGTTGAGGCCAACCCATCGCGGTGTATAGATGAATCCATCATGATGGCACGATGAATCTATCATGATGGCACGATGAATCCATCATGATGGCTCAATCAATCCATCATGATGGATTCATCAACACACTACATTCAGAGAAGCCTCGCACCGCGGTCATTTGGGCATTTCACACCCATCTATGGGGCATCTTAATATAAGCTCCCGGCAGACTCGCAGGACGAAAAAAGGAGCACCCCAAGCGGGATGCTCCTTTGTGATAGGTCTTTTTTTCCCTTACTCTGCCTTGAAGCTGTCGAGGGTGGCGGGGTCGAAGGCCTTGATGTAGGCGGCCTTGCCGGCGACATTCTCCTCGGTCATGCCGACATACACGACGGCGCTCTTCTCGAAGAGCTCGGGGGCTTGGGCGGCATCGCGGATGATGAGCAGCGACATCACAATCTCGCAGGTCATGTCGTAGAGACGGCGCGAGAGGAAGTCGATGGCATCCTGGTTGTCGAGGGCCTTGACGGCTTCGATGGCCTCCTCATAGACTGACACTAACTTCTCCACACGAGCGGTGAGCGCAGCACATTTTTCACTTTTCGCTCCTTCATTTTTCACTTCCTCTACCATGTCCTTGATGTTCTGGAGCATGGTGCCGTTGATGATGTAGCGGATGGCGGCGACGACCTGCAGCTGGGTGGTACCCTCGTAAATGCTGAAGATGCGGGCGTCGCGGTAGAGGCGCTGGCACTTGTACTCCATGATGAAACCGCTGCCGCCGTGGATGCTGATGGCATCGTAGGCGTTCTGGTTGGCGTACTCGGAGTTCATGCCCTTGGCCAGCGGCGTGAAGGCGTCGGCCAGGCGCTGGTACTTCTTCAGCTCCTGCTTCTCCTCGGGGGTGAGGGCGCGCTCGCGGGCGATGTCCTCGAGGCACTTGTAGATATCTACGTAGGCTGCTGTCTGATAGAGCATGGCGCGGCCGGCATCGAGCTTGGCTTTCATGCGGCTGAGCATGTCATAGACGGCGGGGAAGTTGATGATGGTCTGTCCGAACTGGGCGCGCTCACGGGCATAGGCGATGGCCTCGTTGTAGGCTTCCTGCGAGAGACCCACGCTCTGTGCGGCGATGCCGAGGCGGGCGCCGTTCATGAGGGACATGACATATTTGATAAGACCCAGGCGCGTGGAGCCGCAGAGCTCTGCCTTGGCGTTCTTATAGGTGAGCTCGCAGGTGGGCGAGCCGTGGATGCCGAGCTTGTGCTCGATATGGCGCACGTTGACACCGCCCTGGCGCTTGTCGTAAATGAACATGGAGAGGCCGCGGCCGTCCTTGGTGCCTTCCTCGGAGCGGGCCAGCACGAGGTGAATGTCGCTGTCGCCGTTGGTGATGAAGCGCTTCACGCCGTTCAGGCGCCAGCAGTTCTCCTTCTCATCGAAGGTGGCCTTCAGCATCACGCGCTGCAGGTCGGAGCCGGCATCGGGCTCGGTGAGGTCCATGGACATGCCTTCGCCGGCGCAGACGCGGGGGATGTACTTCTGGCGCTGCTCCTCGGAGCCGAACTCATAGAGGGTGTCGATACAGCTCTGCAAGCTCCAGATGTTCTGGAAGCCGGCGTCGGCGGCGCTGATGAGTTCGCTGAGCATGGAGAAGATGACGTTGGGCAGGTTCAGACCGCCGTAGCGACGGGGCATGCTGACGCCCCAGAGGCCGGCCTTGCGTGTGGCGTCGATGTTCTCGACGGTCTTGCTGGCGTAGATCATGCGCCCGTTCTCCAAGTGGGGTCCTTCGAGATCGACGCTCTCGCTGTTGGGAGCGATGATGTTGGCGGCCACGTCGCCGGTGATATCAAGAATCTGCTTGTAGTTCTCGATGGCGTCGCCCAGATCCACGGGGGCGTAGTCGAAGTCTTTTGCATCGGCGAAGTTGCGCTCCTTGAGCTCAACGATGCGCTTCATCAACGGATGGTCGAGGTGAAACGCTATTTCGGGATGATCGCTATAATAGTTTGCCATGATTATTTGCTGTTTTGCTTGTAGTACTTAATGAGCTTGGGGACGACCTCTTCCACGGTGCCGGTGATGACATAGTCAGCGATGCGGTTGATGGGTGCATCGGGGTCGCTGTTGATGCTGATGATGATACCGGAGTCCTGCATGCCGGCGATATGCTGAATCTGACCGCTGATGCCGCAGGCAATATAGACCTTCGGATGCACGGTGACACCTGTCTGACCAATCTGACGGTCGTGGTCGAGCCAGCCTGCATCCACGGCAGCGCGTGAGCCGCCGACCTCGCCGTGCAGTACCTTGGCGAGCTGGAACAGCATGTCGAAGTTCTCCTTGCAACCCATGCCATAGCCGCCGGCCACGACGATGGGCGCGCCCTTCAGGTTGTGCTTGGCAGCCTCCACATGGTGGTCGAGGACCTTCACGACGAACGCCTCGGGGCTGACATACTTGCCGACCTCGGGATAGACCACTTCCTTGCGGCAAGCGCCTTCGTAGATGGCCTTCTGCATCACGCCGGAGCGCACGGTAGCCATCTGCGGACGATGGTCGGGGTTCACGATCGTTGCCACGATGTTACCACCGAAGGCAGGGCGAATCTGATAGAGCAGGTTCTCATAGACCTTGTCATTCTTCTTGTCCTCATACGGGCCAATCTCCAGCTCCGTGCAGTCGGCGGTGAGGCCGCTGGTGAGTGAAGAGCTGACGCGCGGACCGAGGTCGCGGCCGATGACCGTAGCGCCCATGAGGCAGATCTGCGGCTCCTCCTCCTTGAAGAGGTTCACGAGGATGTCCGTGTGGGGTGCGCTGGTGTAGGGGAACAGTTCGGGGGCGTCGAAGACGAAGAGCTTATCCACGCCATAAGGAAGTATCTGATCTTCCACCTTGCCCTTGATGTCAGTGCCAGCCACCACGGCGTGCAGCTCCACACCCAGCGTATTGGCGAGCTTGCGACCCTTGGTCAGCAACTCCTGAGATACTTCCTGTACGTGGGTCTCTTCTATCTCGCAATAGACAAAGACAGACCCACCCCCGTGCCCCTCCCTTGTATGGAGGGGAGTATTTACTTTTGCGGATTGATTATCTTGCATAGTTGTACTCATTAATTTATAATTCTTGAAAGGTGACCACTCCCTCCCTACAAGGGAGGGTGAGGGGTGGGTCTTCTATCCAATGATCTTCTCTTCAAGTAATTCTTTGATCATTCCCTCGATGTCTGCGTCAGAAGCCGTCAAAGTCTTCGACTCCTTAGCCTGGAACACGATGTTCTTGATGGCCTTCACCTTGGTGGGCGAGCCGCTAAGACCGCACTGTGCAGGGTCGCCGTTCACATCGGCTACGCTCCACTGGTTCAGCGTCAGGTAAGGGCGTTCTGCATACAGAGCCCCCCTTTCGTCCCCCGAGGGGGACACAACAGACCCTGTAGCATTAGAAGCCCCCTCGGGGGCCGTAGAGGGGGCCACCCTCTCCAAGGGGCAGGTAGCATATTTGTACTTCATCACCAGCTTGGCATTCTGCGGGCGACAGGGAGCGGCGCTGCCGTTGACGGTAATCACTACCGGCAGGGGAGCCTCCACGGTTTCCACGCCGCCGTCGATGACGCGCTTGATAGTAGCCTTACCATCCTTCACGCTGAGAACCTCCTCGGCGTAGGTCACCTGATTCAGGCCCAGCTTCTGAGCCACCTGCGGGCCCACCTGAGCTGTGTCGCCGTCGATAGCCTGACGGCCTCCGATGACGATATCGACATCGCCAATCTTCTTGATGGCAGTGGCGAGGGCGTAGCTGGTGGCCAGTGTGTCAGCACCTGCGAAGAGGCGGTCGGTGAGCAGCCAACCCGTGTCAGCACCGCGATAGAGGCCCTGACGGATAATCTCGCCCGCACGGGGAGGGCCCATCGTCAGCACGCCCACCGTGGAGCCGGGGTTCTGCTCTTTCAGACGCAGCGCCTGTTCCAGCGCGTTCAAGTCTTCGGGATTAAAAATTGCGGGCAGTGCGGAGCGGTTGACCGTACCTTCGGCCGTCATCGCGTCCTTGCCCACATTACGGGTGTCTGGCACTTGCTTGGCCAGCACAACGATTTTCAATGCCATATTATTCTTTCGTTTAGCGTTTAGTCGTTTAACGTTTAGCGTTTTATTCGTTTGTTTGATTAAAAGCGGTGCAAAATTACATAATTCCCTGCACATGACAAAATAAAACGGTTAAAAACGAATAATTCTTGCACACTAGCCTCTCTTTTGTGCAAAAGAGTACATTTGTTACCCTTTTCTTATTAAATACACCCTTATCTATTAAATAATGGTAAAAAGTAGTCCTGATATGATGCGTCTCAGAAAAATGTTGTATTTTTGTCCTGTCATTTATCACTATTCTTTGTTTTTTTCACTCATCATGCGTAGAAACATCATCTTACTTATGCTGTTGGTTGCCACTCCGGCACTCGCACAGCGCACGCCCACGATGGGCTGGAGTTCATGGAACACGTTTGCCCTGAACATCAATGAGGATTTGATCAAGCAGCAGGCCGATGCCATGCACAACAGCGGGCTGCAGGCTGCCGGCTATCAGTTCGTGAACATCGATGACGGCTACTGGGACGGCCGCGGCGCCGACGGCCATCTGCGCCTCAACGAGAAGCTCTTCCCCAGCGGAATGCGTTCCTTGGTGGACTACATACATCGTCTGGGCCTGAAGGCTGGTATCTACAGCGACGCCGGCGACAACACCTGCGGCAGCGGCAACCGCCAGGCCTGGGGACTTGGTGTGGGCCTCGCGGGCTACGAGGAGCAGGACTGCCGCCTCTATTTTGATGACTGGGACTTCGACTTCATCAAGGTTGACTACTGCGGCGGTGCCCACATGCGCCTCGACGAGCGCGAGCAGTACACCAAGATTGCCAACGCCATCAAGAGTTGCAAGAAGAAGGGCATCGTATATAATATGTGTCGATGGGCTTACCCCGGCACATGGAGCTCCGAGGTCGCCGACTCATGGCGCACGACGGGTGACATCTACGACGCCTGGAAGAGCGTCAAGGACATCCTGGCCGAGAACCTCTACATGAGCGCCTACTGCCACGACGGCCACTACAACGATATGGATATGCTGGAGGTGGGCCGTTCCATGACACAAGTCGAGGACGAGACACATTTTGGCCTCTGGTGCATCATGGCGTCGCCTCTACTCATCGGCTGCGACATGGCTAAGATTCGTCCCGAGGCGCTGAAGCTGATGTGCAACCGCGACCTCATCGCCCTCAACCAAGACCCGCTGCACCTGCAGGCCTACATCGCCGAGAAGCAGGGCGAGTGCTTCATCTTGGTCAAGGACATCAAGAAGCTGCAGGGTAAGGAGCGTGCCGTGGCCATCTACAACCCCAGCGACACGGAGCAGAGCGTGACCTTAGACCCCGCCACCATCGACCTCGTCGGCCCAGTAGAGCTTTACGACTGCATTGCGCAGCAACAACTCTCAACTCTCAACTCTCAACTCTCAACTTTCCAGGTTCCTGCCCACGGCACCAAGATTTATCGTGTCAAAGGACAGAAGCGCCTGGAGCGCACACGCTATGAGGCAGAGACCGCCTTCATCACCGCCTATCAGGAGCTGCGCAACAACCAGGCCGAGAAGAGTGGTATCTATATGGCTGCCGACAAAGCCTCCAGCGGGTATGTGGCAGGATGGCTCGGCAGCCGCGAGGATAATGATCTGCAGTGGCGCAATGTCTATGTGGCGAAGGACGGCATGCGCCGCCTCACCGTGTATTACTTCTGCGGCGAAGACCGTGAGATGAATCTGGAAATCAACGGGCGCCCCTACACCGTGCTCAGCACACACTCCCGCAACTGGGACAAGGCAGCCCGCATCTCCGTGGACATACCACTGCGCAAGGGCTACAACACCATCCGCCTGAGCAATGCCCGCGGTTGGATGCCGGATATCGACGGCATCACGCTGTCAGCGTTGTAAACAGTTCTTCGAGCACGGCGGGAAAGTGGGCCATCTCCAGCAGATGCACCTTCTCCGCGATGCTGTCGGGCGTGTCGTCGGGAGCCACTGGCGTAGAGAACTGGGCGATGATCTCGCCACCGTCACAAACGGGTGTCACGTAGTGTATCGTGATGCCCGTTTCTGTATCGCCGGCAGCCTTCACTGCTTCGTGGACATGGTGGCCCCACATCCCTTTGCCACCGTGCTTGGGGAGTAGGGCAGGGTGGATATTGACGATGCGGCGCGGGAAGGCATCGATGAGGAAGTCCGGCACCATCGGCAGGAAGCCGGCCAGTACGATGAAGTCAATGGCATACTCCTGCAACAGCGGCAGGATGACCTCCGGCTTGTTCAGCTCGGCCTTCGGGACAACGGCTGAAGGCACCCCCAGACGCTTAGCGCGCTCCAGGGCGTAGGCGTCGGCGCGGTTGCTGACGACAAGTGCCATGTGGTACTTCTCGGAACCGCTGAAGTGTTTGATGATGTTCTCACAGTTGGTGCCGCTGCCCGACACGAAGATGGCGATGCGCATGGGTCGTTTTTAAAGTTTAGAGTTTAGAGTTTAGAGTGGGGCAAAGGTATATAAAATCTGTGAAATGGCTTGTTTTTTCATGGGTATTTTTGGACGTTTCATTGATAAAAGCCTTTGTGATGCTGGCGCAGTGGCAGTTTTGTACTACTTTTGTGCCGTGAAAAGACATAACTTCTTTAACTTCTTAACTTCTTAACTTCTCAAATATAATGAAACGTTTTCTCCTGATGATGCTCTGTGCGGCGACGGCCCTGACGGCCGCTGCTGAGGAGTACGACTATCCCTATCTGGTCTTCACTAACAGTGACGGCACTGAGACCGCCGTGGCTGTGGATGAGCTGGAGATCACCTTCAGCAATGGACAACTCGTGGCCACCAACAATACCGGTGCCCAGACCGCGCTGACCCTTGCCGACCTCGCCTCCATGCGTTTCGCGGATGCCGCCCATCTCCCCGACGGCATCTCACGGCAGTCGCTCTCAGACGTCAGCTCTCAACCTTCCACTCTCTACGACCTCAGCGGCCGCCAGGCTGTGCGCAAGAACGACGCTACACCTGTGCGCAAGGGCGTCTATGTCGTCCGTAAGGCCGATGGTTCCACCTCTAAAATCATGGTACGATGAAGCGCTTCCTCACTTCCCTCCTTGCCATCGTGGCCACCGTGGCCACCGTGGCGCAGACGCTGAACGTGGAGATGGGCAGCGTGACCTATCAGATTCCGGCCAAGGATGCTGGCGAGATGATTTATGCCGACGGCAATAAGGTCACCATCGCTGGTAATACCTATTACATCAATGCCATCACGCGCGTGTACATTAATAATACGTCGGTGGCTGACACCTCCGTGGTGGTCACCTACGACGGCGATGCCGCCTCCGTGGTTATCGACGGCCGCATTGCCCGCTATCTGACGGTCTCTGTCGATGGCGCGCATGTCAGCGTAGCACAAAGCGGCGATGTCGGCGACGACACCTCCGGCGAGATCACCTACTGCCTCTCCGGCAACAGCAGCGACGGCGAGTTCTATATGTCCGGCTCCTACAAAGCCACTGTGGAGCTGCGCGGCCTCACGCTCACCAATCCCGCCGGTGCTGCCCTCAACATCCAGAATGGCAAGCGCATCAATATCAGTGTGAAACGAGACACCGAGAACACCCTCGCCGACGGCTCTCAAAACAACCAGAAGGCAGCCCTTGTGTGCAAGGGACATGGTGAGTTCAAGGGGCAGGGCACGCTGAACATCCGTAGCTACGGCGAGAGCGCCCACGGCATCTGGTGCGGCGACTATATGACCGTCCGTAACTGCACCATCAACATCCTGAAGGCTGTCAAGGACGGTGTCAACTGCAACCAGTTCTTCCAGATGACCAGCGGCACGCTGACTGTCAGCGGCGTAGGCAGCGACGGCCTGCAGTGCGGCCTCGACGGCGACACCTCGACAGGTGAGACCGCCGACCATGAGGACGAGGACAGCGGTAACATCTACATCGAGGGTGGCACACTCAACATCACCACAACAGCCGCCGGCACTAAATGTGTCAAGAGCGACGGCCAGCTGCGCATCGCAGACGGCGCGCTGACGCTCAACGCCAGCGGCAGTGTCGATACCAGCGACAGCACAGACCCCTCCTATGTGGCAGCCCTCAAGGGTGACTCCGTGGTCATCAATGGCGGCGCCATCAGCGCTACCGTCAAAGGCTCTGCCGGCCGCGGCATCGCGGGTGACAGGGTCGAGACCAATGGCGGCACCGTCACCATCACCAACAGCGCAGGTGTCGTTTCTGTCAATAGCGACTACAAGGGTGCCAAGGGCATTAAGGGTGACTACATCGCCCTCAACGCAGGCACCATCACCATCACCATGAGCGGGGCCGGCGGCAAGGGCATCAAGGCCGGCGACGGCACCGAGTCCAGCGGCGGCAGCAGCGGTGGCGGCGGACGTCCCGGTGGCGGCCCAGGTGGTGGTCCTGGTGGCGGCATGGGCGGCGGAAGCACATGGACCAATGTCACCGGCTCCTACACGCAAGGCCTCGCCGACGGCAGCGGCCCCACGCTGAAGATCACCACCTCGGGAGCTTATAGCAACTGCTCCTCCAAGGGCATCAAGGCCATCTGCGCCGTCACCCTCTACGGAGGTACCACTGAGATATACACCAGCACCAACAAGGCCGAGGGCCTGGAGTCCAAGACGGGCGTCACCGTCAACGGCGGTCAGCACTATTTCAAGTGCTACGACGACTGCATCAACTCCGCAGGCAAGATCATCTTCAATGGCGGCGTCACCGTGTGCTACGGCTACGGCAACGACTCCGTGGACAGCAACGCCGGCACCACAGGAGCCATCACCATCGGCAACGGCACCGTCTTCGCCTACACCACGAAAGGCGCCCCCGAGGAAGGCTTCGACTGCGACAACAACAGCTACATCCAGATTACCGGCACAGGCATCGGCATCAGCGCCGGCGCTAACCAAGGTGGCGGCGGAGGTGGCTGGGGCGGCGGCTCCAGCAGCGGCAGCACCATCAGCAATGCCAAGCAGGGCTATGCCTTCGTGACCAGCAGCATCAGCTACACCGCCAACCGCTACTATACGCTGGCAGATAACAGTGGCAACAACCTCGTCACCTACAGCTTCGAGGGCTCCTGCAGCAGTTCCCTTGCCCTCTTTACAGCCAAGGGCATGGTCAGCGGAAGCACCTACACGGTGAAATATAGCACCACGGCACCTACCGATGCCAACACCGCCTGGCACGGCCTCTATCTCGGCAGCTCGCACAAGGGCACTACCAGCGTGACCAGCTTCACGGCGAAGTGAGGTTTTTGGCTGTTGGGTGTTGGGTGTTGGCTATTGGCTATTGGCGCTTGGCTCTTTAACCTTTTATAACTCGATTTAATTCTTGAATAATTAAAAATATTGATTTCTTGCCAATACCCAATAGCCAACACCCAACGGCCAACCGCCTAAATACTCATTGTTATAAAAGAAAAATCCTGTAGGTTGCTTGCCTACAGGATTTTTTTCATATCTTTGCGGCGCAATAGCTAACTAACAACGACATCATGCGCAAAATTATTACCCTTTTCCTGCTGCTGGCTTTTGCTCTGCCGCAGGCTCTTCTTGCAGACCACGCCGACATCGTGTGGCCCATGGGCAACAAGGACAACCTCGCTGTCAACACCCTCACCGAGGGTGCTGCCAACGCTCTCACCCCCTCGTTTGTGCTGGGCGCTAACCTCGCCGCGACAGGCGTGAAGATCTCCTCCGATGCCGACACAGAACATGGCTACGCTCCCGTGGACTACGACCCTGTGCTCGTGATGCTCACGCCCTCCACGAGGGTGAGCGCCAAGACTGCAGGCCATGCGGTCAGCTACCGCGTCACGCCTAAGAGCGGGCACACCTTCAAGCCCACCGTCATAGAGTTCGACGCGGCGAAATGCGGTACCGATGGCGGCAACTTCGATGTCTATGTCAAGGCCGGCACCGCCGCCGAGACACCCCTGGAAACCGCCGTCTCTCCCCTGCGCAATAAGATTGATGCCAACAACAGCACAGGCAAGAGTCACCATCGCTACGCCATCTCCGACCAGCTCGTGGCCGCCGGACAGTCGTTCCAGCTCATCCTCTATGTCTATAACCTCAACGGCCAGGACACCTCCTCGCCCAAGAGCATGGCCTTCTCGAATGTCACCATCAGCGGCGAGATTGACGAGCCCATCTATGATGCCTCGCATTACTTCACCGCCGCCACCTGCTCTGCCTGCGACCTCCTCTCTGTCGCAGGCGCGCTGAAGAACGGGCAGACAGCCTCGTGGCCCGAGAAGCTCTATGGCGACCCCACCGACCTCAGCGTCACCCCTGCCGAGGGCTACACCGCCACCATCACCTACGCCGATAAGTACATCACCCTCACGGCCTTTAAGGGCGCCGCACAGGTCTTCAGCGTCAGCATACGCTTCGTCGTCAGCTACCGTCCGCCGAAGCCCGAGGCCAAGCCCCTCAACCGTGGTCTTATGGCAGTGAAGACCAGTAGCGGTGTCCTCGTGAGCTGGCGCTACCGTGCTTCCGATGAGGCTTTGCAGCCCCGCTTCCGCCTCTGGCGCGGCAAGACACTCCTCAACAGCCGTATGCCTTTCACCGACCGCACGAACTTCCTTGACACCGGCGGTGGCCTGTCATCCCTCTACAAGCTCGAAGTCGTCGATCCCGACGGCAACATCCTGGAGACACAGGAGACGCGGCCGTGGGATGGACAGGTGAAATATATCACCCTGCAGGGCGGAGCGCCCACAGACCCCACCTCTGCTGGGGCCACCTATACGCCCAACGATGCCTCGTTCTGCGATATGGACGGCGACGGTGAGTATAACATCATCCTCAAGTGGGCTCCTTCCAATGAGAAGGACGCCGCCAGCAGCGGCACCACCTCGCCCGCCTTCTACTCCTGCTACAAGCTCGACGGCACACGCCTCTGGATGCTTCACACCGGACATAACATGTTCAATTCCGCCCACACCACACACTTCGCAGCCTGGGACTTCGACGGCGACGGCTACGGCGAGGTCATGCTGAAGACAGCCCCCGGCGCCGTTGACGGACAGGGCAACTATGTCCTCCTTCCTGGCGACGACCCCAAGGCCAACTACAAGGGCGGCAAGGGCAAACAGGAGACGGGCGGCGAGTATCTCACCGTCTTCGACGGCATGACAGGTGCCGAGCTGAAGACCATCCCTTATCATACTAAATTTGCCGATGAAACCGCAAGTTTTTGGGGCGACAGCAAGCAGAACCGCTCCGAGCGATACCTCGGTGCTATCGCATGGCTCGACGGCGAGAAGGGCAACCCATCCGGCATCTTCGCACGCGGCTATTACAATGGCTGCAAGATAGGTGCCTATGACTGGGACGGCGACAACCTCACCCTGCGATGGCTCCACCGAGGCGAGAGTGCCACCAAGGGCACCGTCACCTATGCCAACGGCACCGTCAAGAACCTCACCACGACTGTCTATGGCGAAGGCTGCCACTGGATCTGCGTGGGCGATGTCGATGGCGACGGCAAGCAGGAGATACACTACGGCTCCGGCGGCCTGAAACCCGACGGCACCACGCTTTATCGCACAGGCCTTGGCCACGGCGATGCCATGCATCTCAGCGACTTCGTGCCCTCGCGACCCGGACTCGAGCTCTTCATGGTGCACGAAGAAAAACCCTACGGTATGGACATGCGCGATGCCCGTACGGGTGAACTGCTGCTGCATCAGACGGCAGGCAGCGACACCGGCCGTGGCATCATGGCCCACTTCAACCCTGAAGCAGCGAATGCCTACTGGCAGTCCAGTGCCAGTGCCAGCCTCTTCGACACCGACGGCAATACCATCCTCTCCGAGTGTAACCACGGCGGCGGCGCAGGCCTTAGCTTCCGCGTATATTGGAACGGCGACCTTGCCGACGACTTCTACGGCAAGAACGTCCTTGAGAACTGGAACCCCGACAACAACAGCTTCGGACGCATGCAAATCAACGGTGCCCCTTATGTCGTCGGCAACTATAACAACGGTTCCAAGCAGAACCCCTGCGTCAGCGGCGACCTGCTCGGCGACTGGCGTGAGGAGATTGTCACCTGGGATCAGTCTGGCAGTGACTACCGCCTCGTCATCAACGCCACCGACTACCCGACCGATTACCGCCTGCCGCACCTCATGGATGACTTCGCCTACCGCGCACAGCTCATCGGACAGAACGACTGCTACAACCAGCCGCCTCACGTGAGCTACGACCCCATCACGCGCTATACCATCGAGCGGACGGTGCCCGCCAGCGGCCTTGATGTCCTCTATGCTCCTTACCCCGTGCGGCTGCCGCAGGGCGTCACGGCCTACAGCGTCACCTTCCCCGATGCCGCCGCCGACACCTTGAAATACACGACCCTGAAGGCCTTCGCCATCATCCCTGCCGGCACTGCCGTTGTCTATAAGGGTACGCCCGGCGAGAAGGTAGCCTTCCGTCCAAGCACCCGAACGGTGGCTACCGTCAACAAGAACTACCTGAAGGGCTGTGCCGTGGACAGCGTCATCGTCAGCAACGACGACACCAATGACTTCTGCTACACCTTCCGCGCGGACAGCAAGACCGGTGCCGTCGGCTTCTTCAAAGTCGAGGAACCCACATTGCAGAAGGCCAACACGCCCTGGCTGCGCGTGAAAGGCACTGCCGCCAACCCGCCCCATCCCCAGTACTTCTGGACTAAGAACGGCATCCCCGACGCCGTCCGCAGCCTGCCCGCAGCAACACCCGCCAAGGCCGACGAGATCTACGACCTCTCCGGACGGCCCGTAGCTCCCAGTGCCCTCAAGTCTGGCCATACCTACATCATCAATGGCGAGAAGCGACAAGTCCGCTGATTGGCAAGGAACTAGTCAAGACTTTTTATGGTCAAGCGTTCTTTGGCCGAGCGAGCCAACCGCTCTCGCGCTTATAAATAAGGTGAAAAGCCCTTTTTTGTGCCCCTTATTGCACTTTTTCTTGAATTTGTTTGTCTGTTCTACACTTATTTCCTACTTTTGCACCGCACTTTGCCCGTAGTGGGCCTTGTTCACTCCTGTGACAGTTAACCAATTCGTCAATATATCAAACTAATATCTAACAAAAGCGAAGATAATCTTCCGTGGAACAAGATACAGATGATGCAGACTATAACCATAGATAATGCACTTTATGCCGATGCTCAAGCTTATGCAGAAGAGCGCGGGATGAGTGTCTCGGCGCTGTTTGAGAGATATATCAAAAGGGTGCTGAGACCAAAGGTCAAGACAATGAGTGCAGAAAAAGCCGAGACGCTGAGACAAATAGACCAAGCCTTGAAAGAATTTAAACTCATTCAAGAAGGAAAGTTAAAAGCGATACCTGCTGAAGCCCTATTAGATGAACTGTAAGATAAATGTTACGCCCGAGTTCCGGAATGGGCTGAAAGCATTGGCGAAACGCTATGCTTCTATGCGAGGGGATTATGCTTCCTTTCTGGAAAAGATAAAGTCTAACCCAACGCAAGGAACACAGTTAGGGCACAACCTGCGAAAGATACGATTTGCCATAACCTCTAAAGGTAAAGGCAAAAGCGGAGGTGCAAGAGTGATCACTCATACAGTTCTATTTTCAACCAATGGTGCAGACGTGACACTGCTTACCATTTACGATAAATCTGATCAGGTCAACATCTCAGACAAAGAGCTCAAACTGCTCCTGAGGAACAACAATCTCCTCTGAACACTATTTAGAAAACGTCAAATAAACTCATCTCGATAAACAAATTCAACAACAAAGGTAAATAGAACATTCAAAATAATAATTTTCAATTTTATCAACTAACATCTAACAAACAAAATGAAAAGGAAACTACTTTTCGCGGCGATACTAATCGCTGGTGCACTTGGCTTTAATGTCAATGCACAAGAAGACATTACGTCAACATACTTGACGAATGCCGACCTGTCCACGGAGAACACGGGGTGGACTTACTATTCTGATGCCTATAAATATCAGGCATGGCGCACCGGAGATGCATCAAAGTCAGCGGCTGTTGAGTTCTATGCTGGATGGGGATCTCTAGAGCACACCAATTTCAAGTTTTCCCAAACTGTTACTCTACCTGCTGGCGACTATCGAATTGCTGTGAATGCGTTTTATCGTGAAGGCAATGGTGGTAATGGAACAAATGCCAACAAAGCATGGATTTTTGCAGGAGACGTAAAACAGAACGTTTATGCTCTAAATGGAATGTCAGCAGTTTCTGCATACGATGCTGGAGGTGATGACATGGATGATGCAATGCATGCATTTAAGGCGGGCGCATTTTCTAACGCTTTTGACTTCTCTTTGGCTGAAGAGACTGAAATCTCACTCGGGTTTCAAGGTTGTTTTGACTCTATGAGGTCTTGGTGTATCCTTGGTCCCGTGAAACTGTACAAGTACAGCCTTGATGACTACCTCGTTGATTACGACGCCAAGTATGCAGAAGCAGATGCCATTGATGATCAGATTATGAATGCAGATGTAAAGAGTGCTCTGACTTCTGCAATGGTTGACCGCTCTTCATTCTCTCTTTCCTCAGAGGTGACAGCTGCTATTGCGACATTGACAACGGCAATTAACAATGCCAATAATTCAATCGCAGCATACACAAGCCTGAAATCATATATGGATGCTGTTGATGCCAAGACTTCCTTGCTTGATAGTTATGGCGTCGATGCATACAGTTCTGCAGCTGCAGATGCAAAGAATGCATATACAAATCGTACTGCTACAGATGGTGCAGCTCAGAAAGCTGCGCTTGATGCTGCTTTTAATGCTGGTGTTTTGGCTACCAAACAGCCTGGCAACGGCCTTGACATGACGGCCTATATCACCAACTCCAATTTTGACAGTGGTAATACAACGGGTTGGACTCTTGTCACTCCATATGGTGGTAACTGCACTATTCAGGGTGGTTCTCGCATGGAATATTGGGCTGGTAATGCATCTTCTCGTTTAGATGCTTCTTTCAACATCTATCAGGAACTCTCGAACCTCCCCTCAGGTGCATATACCGTTAGCGCAGATATGTACAACTCGCTCAATGGTGAGTCTGCTAAAGATTATTGGGGTAACGAAGAGAGTGGAGACCATCCCGCTTTCGCTCCTACATGTGGCGTCTATGGCGTTTCTAACAATGAGGAAGTCGCTCTTGTCACTGCTGAAGGCGATGTATTGAATACATATACGACAGGCGAAATTTTGGTGTTCCGTGGAAAGATGACCATCGGCACCAAGAATACTGTGACGCCTATTATTGCTCGCTGGTTCCTCTTCGACAATGTCAAGTTAACCTACGCTCGTCAGCTCACCCAGGAAGAGATTGATGCCAATACCGTTCCTGAGAGCATCAGTCTTGATGAAACATCTGTCGACATGACCATTTATGACACTCAGACGTTGACCGCTACCATTCTTCCTGACAATGCAAATGACAAGACCATCACATGGTCTTCCAGCAATGAGGCTGTGGCTACGGTTTCTAATGGTCTTGTAACAGCCGTAGGTGTCGGTACTGCTACCATCACTGCAACAGCCAATGGCGCAGACGATGTCGAAGCAACAGCTACGATTACCGTTTCCGATGTAACTCCTGTTTCCGCTCCTGCATACTATTCCACAGAGATTGTCGATGGCACAGACTACTACATCGTGAACGCTGCTACAGGTCAGTTCCTGGGTGGTGCTAATGACTGGGGAACGCGTGCAAGCTTGATAGAGCATGGTATTCCTTTTGGTGCAGCCAAGATCTCCGATGGCGTCTATACGCTTGACTCTTATACCTACAACAGTCAAACTTCACATTATGTAAACGGCACTTACGTTGACGGTGCTGCTACCAATCTCTTTATCACGAGCCTTGGTAATGGCAAATTCACCATCTCAACAGCAGATGGCTCTGCATTTATGACTGCTAAGCCAGTAACTACAGTGGTAGCAAACACTGCAGTGAATGCTTCGAGTACCCTTGCTCAGTGGTATTTCCTTTCCAAGAACGATCGCGACAAGGCCCTCGCAGCTGCTTCGGCCGAGAATCCAACAGATGCTACATACTACGTGAAACAGGCGAACATCAGCCGCAATCGTTCTGCTGGTGGCTACAATGTGAATGCATGGAGTCAGTATAGTGATGGAGGGACGCAGGACAATACAAACTATGCTGCTCAGGTCTATAATGCGGCTGTTGACAACTATCAGACGATAGAGAACATTCCTAATGGTACTTATCAGGTGACTGTTCAGGCCTTCACCAGTGGCACAGATGTCAAGTTCTACGCTAACGACCAAAAGGTCGCTGTTCGCAATAATGACAGTGGTGTTGCTAATTGCTCTGCAGCTGCAGCCCTCTTCGCACAAGGTCTTTACCCCAACACTGTCACCGTTACCGTCACCGACCGCACTTTGAAGATTGGCTTCGAAGGTGATTGCTCTGGCGCTAAGTGGCTTTGCTACGATGATGTTACGCTCTACATGACTGGCTACACTGCTAACACGGGTGTAAGCGCTGAGAATCTTGAACTGCAGATTGGGCAGAATGTAGCGATTGGTGCAACTACCGTTCCTGCAACGGCTTCGTTCAATGCCCTGACATACGCTTCCGCTGACGAAAGTATTGCTACCGTTGATGCGAATGGCTTTGTGACGGGCGTCGCCGTTGGTAACACCACCATCACCGTCACCGCCAATGAGATGGAAAACTTCAGCACTACTGTTGACGTTACTGTAACTCTTGTTACCCCGACGGCATTTAATCTCTCTGAGACAGAGGTTGCCCTTGATAAGGAGACCACTTCCGCAACTCTGACTATTACCCCGACTCCTGATGGCGCTAACAATGCGGCTACTTGGACGAGCTCCGACGAGAGTGTTGCAACTGTCGTTGATGGTGTGGTAACTGCTGTATCTACTGGTACTGCCACCATCACAGCTACCAGCGTTGTAGATGCAGAGGTAAGTGCTACGGCTAACGTAACCGTTATGCTCCCCGAGACAGCAGCTCCCGCCAACTACTACGTAAACAATGACGCTACCCGCACAGTCTATACTCTTGGTGAGAATCTCATCAAGAATGGTACATTCGAATATCCAGACGGCTTCTATGGTTGGACGGATGCTACAGTTGGTGCGGCCAAACTGTCATCATCGAAGTTTGAAATTGTGACAGATGGTGACACGAAGTATTTGAAGGCAAAGGCAAGCGAAGGTTCTACGGCTGAAGGTTCCATCGGTACTGCCTGGTCTATTGAGTCGGGTAAAACTTACGTCTTCGGTTATCGTGTGAAAGCAAGCAAGACAATTGGTGATAAGTCAAAGTATCATAAACTGACACTGACCAATGCTCTTGGTACAGAAACTGCTCAGGTTTCAGATGATAATACTCCTGTAACAAATACTTGGAGCAATGTTCAATACACATTCACTAATACAGGTGAATATGCTTTTGTTCAGTTCCGTGCTCGTTGGTTGGGTAATGATATGAGCTTTGATGACTTCTATCTCGCCGAGGTAACCCCTGCAACCGAGGGTAATGTTGACTATGCTACTGCCGCTATTCCTACCGCTAATATCGGTACTGGTGCCTTCCAGTACTCTCAGGCTGCCATCGATGCTGCCAACGCTCTCGTTCAGGGTGAGGCAACCGTTGAGGATGTTGAGAATGCTTACGATGCTCTGACTACTTTGAACGCGCCTGCTGCTGGCAAGCTTTATAATGTTGTGAATGTCTCAGATGGATACAATCATAAAGGTAAAGCCGTAACCTTTAAGTCCGCTTCAAATGCAGACCTCTCAGGGAATACCACATCATTTGGCTATAATGAGAATCCTGGCTCCATCTATCCGCAAGGCTTCAAGTTCACAGCTGTTGATGGCGTTAAGAATGGGTATAAGTTAAGTTATACTCGTGCTGATGGTAATGAAGTGTTTGTTGGTACAGGTTCTTCTACGACTCTCGGCAGCAATAATGACCAAATCCGTCCGACAACAGATGCTTCAAAGGCAGTCACTGTTCAAGTTGTAGCTACAACTACAGAGAACGTATGGAACTTGTATAATACCCTTGCTTCCAAGAATATTGGTGCTAATGGCGCAAATGATCAGGGCTTCTACACCGTTGCTTCTTACAATAGTATGAAGATTCAGGAAGCTGTCAACAACGAGGTTTCTCTGAACATCTTGGCTGAAAACCAGTATGGAACCCTCATCCTGCCGTTCAATGCTGATGTTCCCACGGGCGTAACCGCTTACAGCGTAGAAGAGGCCACAGGCAGCAAGCTGACCCTCGTTGGAGAAGACGCTTTTGAGGCTAATATCCCGTACATCGTATTTGCAGAGAGCGATGCTACAGCTACTCTCGAAGGACTTGGCTCCGCTTACACGGATGCGAACTACACCGAGGGCCTCCTGACCGGTGTCTATGCCGAAACGCTTGCTCCCGTTGGCAGCTATGTTCTCCAGAACAATGACAGTAAGGTTGGCTTCTATCCTGTTATTGCTGATAAGCAGCCCACCGTCGGCGCTAACCGCGCTTACCTGTCCGCTCCCGCTGGTGTTAAGGCTGATGCCTTCTTCTTCGATGAGGGTACAGCTACTGCCATCAAGTCTGTCTTCGACGGCGTCGCAGCCGGTGAGGTGTATGACCTTGCAGGTCGCAAGCTGCAGAAGCTGCAGAAGGGCGTGAACATCGTCAATGGCAAGAAGGTGCTCGTAAAATAAAGACTCACAATATCTAATTCTGAGAAATTATGAAAAAGACGTATATGATTCCTGCGCTCCGCGTGAAGTGCATACAGACCGAGCGCATGATGGCTCTCTCCAAGTTTGACAAGCCTGCCAACCCGGAAGGTGAGGTGCTCACCAAGGAGAAGAACGATTGGAACATCTGGGAATAAACCCTAGTACATATTGCTCCGCAGCCCTTGTGACTGCGGAGCTTTTACCCTGTATTCAGGGTCTTGGCCCTGAATCGTTAGTATAAACAAGTTAGTATCCTGCCCTGCGCTGTGAAGCGCGGGGCAGTTTTCTATTATGGGTGATGATACTGAAAAAATGCAAAAATGTTTGGTGGTATTTGGAATATATGATAACTTTGCACGCAGGATTCACCAATCATAGTAATTCATCGTATATGAGAATCAAGTTTCAGAGAGGGTTGGCAATGGTCGTTGCAGCCCTGATGGTGAGCGGCAGTGCTGCCGCCGACAACCACGTGATCAATGTGAATGCCAAGAAGGCGGGGGCGGCTATCCAGCCCACGATGTACGGCATCTTCTTCGAGGACATCAACTTCGCTGCCGACGGCGGCCTCTATGGCGAGCTGCTGAAGAACCGCTCGTTTGAGTTCGCGCCCGACCACTTGATGGGCTGGGAGGCCTTCGGCAAGGTGGAGATCAAGGACGACGGTCCCTTCGAGAAGAACCCGCATTACGCCCGCCTGAGCTCGATGGGACACCGTGACCTGTGGACAGGTCTGCAGAACGAGGGCTTCTTCGGCATCGGTCTGGAGAAGGATGCCGAGTACCGCTTCTCGGTGTGGGCACGTGTGCCGGATGGCAAGGCGCAGTGGCTGTGGATTCAGTTCGTGGATCAGAACACAATGGCCGAGCACCAGGAGTTCACCAACACGGAGCTGAAGGTGGACAGCAAGGAGTGGAAGAAATACACCGTGACCATCAAGAGCCCCCGCACCATCGCCAAGGCTCAGTTGCGTATGTTCCTGTGCAATGAGAAGCGTCGCAGCGGCAGCGGTGTGATGGACGTGGAGCATATCTCGCTGTTCCCCGTGGATACTTACAAGGGCCACGAGAATGGTATGCGCAAGGATGTGGCACAGGCGCTGGAGGACCTGCACCCGGGCGTGTTCCGCTTCCCCGGCGGCTGTATTGTGGAGGGCACAACGCTGGACCTGCGCTATAAGTGGAAGAACACGGTGGGCCCCGTGGAGAACCGTCCCATCAATAAGAACCGCTGGGAGAACACCTTCACCTATCGCTACTTCCCCGACTACTTCCAGAGCTACGGCCTTGGCTTCTTCGAGTACTTTCAGCTCTCCGAGGAGATAGGCGCTGAGCCGCTGCCCGTGCTGAGCGTGGGCCTCAGCTGCCAGTTCCAGAACGACCGCGACAGCCAGCATGCGCCCTGCTCTAAGGAGGGCCTGCAGGAGTTCATCGATGACTGCATAGACCTCATCGACTTCGCCAACGGCGACCCCGCCACCAACGAGTGGGCCAAGCTGCGTGCTGACATGGGGCACCCCGCGCCCTTCAACCTGAAGTTCCTGGGCATCGGCAACGAGCAGTGGGAGGCTCCCTACTTCGACCGTCTGGCCATCATCGCGCCCGAGGTGCGCAAGGCACACCCGGAAATCAAGATTATCGGCACCAGTGGCCCGAATGCCGAGGATGACCACTTCTTCAACGGCTGGAAGGCCATGCGCCAGCTGAAGGCGGACCTGGTCGATGAGCATTACTACCGCAATATCGATTGGTTCAAGAAGAGCATGAACCGCTATGACGACCGCGCGTTCTACACGAAGGACGGTCCGCGCGTGTTCGCCGGCGAATGGGCCTGCCACGACAGTGGCAAGAAGTACAACCACGCCGGTGCCAGCATCTATGAGGCTGCCTTCATGACCAACATCGAGCGCAACGCCGACCTGGTGCACATGGCCACCTACGCTCCGCTGTTCTCGCATGTTGAGGGCTGGCAGTGGCGCCCCGACCTCATCTGGTATGACAACCTGCACACGGCGCGCACAGCCAGCTACTATGTGCAGCAGATGTATATGCTCAACCGTGGTACCCATGTGCTGCCCACCACCGTGAGCATCAACGGCGGCAAGGCCTGCGTGAACCCCGTGCCCGAGGGTGAGGACGGTGTCTTCGCCAGCGCTGTCATCGACAAGCAGAAGCAGGAGATTATCGTGAAGGTCATCAACACGAAGGGCACGGCCGAGGAGGCTCAGATCAACATCGCCGGTCTGGCCAAGAAGCAGCTCGCTGCCATCAGCACCGCTGAGGTGACGACGCTCGACTGCTCTGACTACGATGCCGAGAATATGCCCGGCCGCGCAGAGGTCGTCTGCCCCGTCGTGGGTAGCGTCAGCGTCAGCGCAGGCACCATCGTAGCCCACATCCCGGCAAAGACCTTCGCGATGTACAGGGTGAAGCTGTGATGTGAAAGAAGTTAAGGAGTTAAGACTCTTCAAACAGAAAGAAGCGGCTGAGAAATCAGCCGCTTCTTCTGTTTGAGGAGGATAGGTTTATGCTGCCATAGAGCAGAGGCTTATGCCACCTTCTCCAGCTTCTTGAGGATGGAGAAGATGAAGATGGCGCTGATGAGACAGATGCCGGCAAGAACCGCCCAGATATAGACGAGCTCGACATTGGCGCCCCAGAGGAGGCCGGGAATCTGTACGAGGAAGTTACCGATGGCGGTGCTGGCGAACCAGAGACCCATCATCAGGCCTGCATACTTGGGGGGTGCCACCTTCGAGACGAAGCTGATGCCGATGGGGGAGAGGAGGAGCTCGGCGAAGGTCAGCACGAGGTATGTGGAAACAAGCCAGTTGGCGCTCACGCGTGTCACCTCTTCACCACTCGCGATGGCGGCAGCCTGTGCGTCGGGCAGCAGTAGGCCGATGGAGGCGCCTATCATGATGAAGAAACCGCAGGCGGCGACGAGCATACCAAGACCAATCTTCTTGGGACTGCTGGGTTCCATGCCTTTCTTGGCAAGCCATGAGAAGACACCGACGCTTACGGGCGTCAGCATCACCACGAAGCAGGGGTTGAACTGCTGGAAGATGGGAGCCTGCACCTCGACAGCACCGCTGAGGGCTGTGAACTTATAGATGAGGTAGCAGGCGGCAGCGGCCACGAGGACGGCACTGAAGCTGCGGCCCTTGCCGGTCTTGCTCTGGAAGATTCCGAAGAGGCCATAGACCACGAAGATGGCGGCCACGAGGTTGGTGACATCGAACATCATCGACTGCAAACCTTCGGAGCTGGTCTGCGTGTAGTCGCGGGCGAAGAAGGTCAGCGTGAGGCCGTTCTGGTGGAAGGCCATCCAGAAGAATATGACGACGGCGAAGACGAGGCAGAGGCAGATGATGCGCTCGCTGGTCTCGGCGGGCGTCAGGGTATCGACAACCTCCGCCTTCTCACCTTTCTTGCCCTCGCCCTCCAGGACATGGCTGAACCAGCCTTTGAAGGCGTAGTAGATGGCGATGCTGACGATGAGCGATGCGCATGCAACGCCGAAAGCGAAGTGGTAGCTGTCGGCCTCGCTGATGCCTAGGTCGCGCTGTGCCCAGTTCATGATGGCGATGGCAGCCGTGGGAGCAAACATAGCACCGATGTTGATGGCCATGTAGAAGAGCGAGAAGCCTGCATCGCGGCGGTCGGAGAAGCGAGCCTCGTCATAGAGGCGGCCCACCATCACCTGCAGGTTACCCTTGAACAGTCCCGTGCCGAGGCTCACCAGGATGAGCGCTGCGCCCATCGTGGCGATGGCCAGCCAGTCGCTGCCGAGGGGGATGGACAACAGCAGATAGCCTGCGAACATGATGATGATACCCGTTGTCACCATACGCCCGAAGCCCCAGCGGTCAGCAGCGATACCGCCGATGACGGGGAGGAAATAGACGAGCATGAGGAACGTGGAGTAGATGGTGCTCGCGGTGCCTGTGGCGAAGCCGAAGTTGGCCTGCAGGAACAATGCGAAGACGGCGAGCATCGTGTAGTAGCCGAAGCGCTCGCCGGTGTTGGCCAGGGCCAGAGCCCAGAGGCCTTTAGGTTGATTTTCGAACATAGATATTATTGAGTTTAATGTTTAATGTTTAAAGTTTAATGTGATTCGCAATCGTTGATTGCGTTGCAAAGGTACAAATTATTTTGATTAAGGTTTCATGTTTCAGGTTCAAAGTTGTCGAGTGAATCCAAATTCGTCAAGAAAATCATCTTCACAGCCTCAAAAACTTGAAACTTGAAACCTGAAACTTGAAACTTTTCCGTACCTTTGCAGCCTCAAAACAGGCACATCTATGAAGCCATCTATTTTTAGTAGTCTGAAGAACTATGACCGCGAGACGTTCGTCAAGGATCTATTGGCGGGTATCATCGTGGGTATCGTAGCCTTGCCGCTGGCCATCGCGTTTGGTATAGCGTCGGGTGTCACCCCGGAACAAGGCATCATCACTGCCATCGTGGCAGGTCTTATCATCTCGCTCCTCGGCGGTTCGCGCGTACAGATTGGCGGCCCCACGGGAGCGTTCATCGTTATTATAGCCGGTATCATCCAGCAGTATGGTATGCAAGGGCTGATGGTGGCCACCATCCTCGCGGGCGCGTTCCTTATATTATTAGGCGTGTTCCGACTGGGCACCATCATCAAGTATATCCCTTATCCCATCGTGGTAGGTTTCACCAGCGGTATCGCGCTCACTATCTTCACGACACAGGTGAAGGACCTGTTCGGTTTGACCATCGCTGAGGGCGTGCCGGCCGACTTCATCTCGAAGTGGGCGTGCTATGCACAGCATTTCGGGAGCATCGATATGTGGAGCACCATCGTGGGCATCGGCTCGGTGGTGATCATCGCCCTGTGGCCGTATATCAATAAGGTGAAATATGTCAACGGCCATCTCTCAGCCCTTAACAAGCTGCCAGGCTCGCTCATCGCCATCATCGTGATGACGGTGGCTGTGCTGATACTGAAGCGCTATGGGTTGGCCGAGGGCGTGGATACCATTGGCGACCGTTTCCGCATCAATGCCGCACTGCCGTCGCCCGAGGTGCCCACGCTGTCGTGGGAGGTCGTGCGCGGCTTGTTCGCGCCTGCCATCACCATTGCTGTGCTGGGTGCCATTGAGTCGCTGCTGTCAGCCACCGTGGCCGACGGTGTCATCGGCGACCGCCACGACTCCAACCAGGAGTTGATAGCACAGGGCGTGGCAAACATCGTCAGCCCTATCTTCGGCGGTATTCCTGCCACAGGCGCTATCGCCCGCACGATGACCAATATCAACAACGGCGGCCGCACCCCCGTCTCGGGCATTATCCATGCCATCGTGCTGATGCTCATCTTCCTGATCCTCATGCCCTATGCGCAGTATATCCCGATGGCGTGTCTGGCTGGCGTGCTGGTCATCGTCAGCTATAACATGAGCGGCTGGCGCACCTTCCGCCAGTTGCTGAAGAACCCCAAGTCGGACATCTCCGTGCTGCTCATCACCTTCCTGCTCACCGTGGTCTTTGACCTCACCGTAGCCATCGAGGTGGGTCTGATGCTGGCGTGCCTGCTGTGTATGCGCCGTATGGCCGAGACCACGCAGGTCAGCGTGCTCACGGACGAGATAGACCCCGGCACGGAGGTAGATTTTGAAGCTACGAATCTGGAACATTTCAAGATTCCCGACGGCTGTGAGGTGTATGAAATCAACGGCCCCTTCTTCTTCGGCATCGCTAACCGCTTCGAGGAGATGATGGCCCGTATGCCGCGACGCCCGAAGGTGCGCGTTATCCGTATGCGTAAGGTGCCCTTCGTGGACAGCACGGGCATGCACAACTTGCAGAATCTCGTGGAGATGAGCCGTCAGCAGGGCATTCATGTCATCCTCTCAGGAGTGAATCCAAAGGTGCGTGAGGTGCTGATGAAGAATGACTTCGGCACCATCGTAGGCGAGGAGAACATCCTGCCACACATCAACCTTGCACTCCAGCGCGCCCGCGAGGTGCTCGGCGCCACGGAGAATAAATGAGAAATAATAAATAATAAATAAGCAATAGCTCATGGGCGGCTTTTTTGGAACAATAGCAACACGACCGGTCATCACAGACCTCTTCTACGGCACGGACTACAACAGTCACCTTGGCACCAAGCGCGGCGGTCTTGCTACCTACTCAGAAGAGAAGGGTTTCTTCCGCAGTATCCACAACCTCGAAAGCAACTATTTCCGTTCGCGCTTCGAGAAGGAGCTGACGCGCTTCGAGGGCAACAGCGGTATTGGCATCATCTCCGACACCGACCCGCAGCCCATCATGGTCAACTCGCATCTGGGCAAGATGGCCGTGGTCACTGTCGGCAAGATCAATAATATTGATGAGCTCACGCGTGAGCTGTTGGACAGCGGCGACCACTTCTCCGAGATGTCGAGCGGCAAGACCAATCCCACAGAGCTCATCACGCTGCTCATCGCCCGCGGCAAGACATTTGTTGATGGCATCGAGAATGTGTATAAGAAGGTGAAGGGCTCCTGTTCCATGCTCATCCTCACCGAGAGCGGCATCATCGCTGCCCGCGACCGACTGGGCCGCACGCCCATCATCGTGGGTAAGAAGGAGGGTGCATGGGCTGTGACGAGCGAGAGCAGCAGCTTCCCCAATCTGGAATTCGAGATAGTACATTATGTGGGTCCCGGCGAGATTATCCGCCTTACTGCCGACGGCATCGAGCAGCTGCGCAAACCTGAAGAAGAGATGCAGGTGTGCTCTTTCCTGTGGGTCTATTACGGTTTCCCAACCTCGAACTACGAGGGTCGTAATGTGGAGGCGATGCGCCACACCTGCGGTGTGCTCATGGGTAAGGACGATCCCACGGAGGTGGACATCGTCAGCGGCATTCCCGACTCCGGCGTAGGCATGGCCACCGGCTATGCCGAGGGCATCGGCAAGCCCTATCGTCGTGCCGTCTCGAAATATACGCCCACGTGGCCGCGCTCCTTCATGCCGGGCAACCAGCTGACGCGCAACCTCGTGGCCAAGATGAAGCTCATCCCCAACCGCGATGCCCTCAATGGCAACCGCTGCCTCTTCTGCGACGACAGCATCGTGCGCGGCACACAGCTGCGCGACAATGTCAAGGGACTCTTCGAACTCGGTGCCAAGGAGGTGCACATGCGCATCGCCTGTCCGCCGCTCATCTACGGTTGCCCCTTCATCAACTTTTCGGCATCGAAGAGCGACATGGAGCTGCTCACGCGACAGGTGATTCACGAACTGGAGGACGACCTCGACAAGACGCCCGGCGGCATCGGCGGCGAGGCTTCCACGCCCAACGAGATTCTGCAGGAGTATGCCAAGTCGGACTCGCCCAAATATAAAGCAATGGTGGAGGAGATGGGGCGCCGCTTAGGCCTCACGTCTTTGCAGTTCAATACGCTGGAGATTCTCGTCAAGGCCATCGGCCTGCCCAAGTGCAAGATCTGCACACACTGCTTCGACGGTAGCAGCTATTGCTGATAGCGTTCACCATTTCAGCCTGAGCAGCAACTGCACATCCGGTTTCCAGGATGCGTTGATGCGCAGGACACCGGAAGATATCTCACTACGGTCGGCGTAATGCGTTACGCCGACTTTTGTTTGCACCTCACATCGCTTGTTGGGAGTACGCAGGCGGAGGGTGGCTGCGAGGCGCTGGCCCTTGCCGTAGAGCTGTGCCATGCCGAAGGTCTGGAAGAGCGAGGGCTCGTAGAGATACAGGCGGCTGTTGTAGTCGGCGGTGTGGAACCACACGAACATGAGCGCCGCCCGCAGGCGTTCACTGGCATCGGTGTAGCTGATTTGCGGCGCGAGGGCGAAGCCGTTGGAGGAACTTTGCATCTCTGCGGTGCGCGCCGCATCGGGCTCATGATATCGATGCAAGAAGGCGGAGAGGGCGGCGTGCCAGTGCTGGTTGATGTCGTGGACATAGGTGGCGCGCAGCTGGTGGCTGTAGTGCCGACGGTCGCTTGTCTCCTTGCTCTTGACGCGATAGCGCAGGCGCAACTGGTAGTGCTGGCGGGGTTGCCACGTGGCCTGCGTGATACCTTCCCATCCCCATGAATAGCGGGTCATGGTGTAGCGTGGCCATGGTGAGTAGAAAATATCAAAGAGCGCCTGCAGGGTAAAGGGCCCGAGGCGGCTGGCATCGAGCTGCAGTGTGAGGCCGCTCTCATTCTGCACCTGGCTGTTCTCGCCGATGGCAGAGGCGTGGGGCGAATAGTAGTTCTTGGAATAGTAGCGTTGGATGGCCGCCAGCTGTGTGTTGGCATCGAAGCGCCAGGCCGCTTTGTTCAGCGTGGCCCAACCGCCGCCGCGGCTGTCGAAGCTGTGCGCAGTCTCACCGCGCAGCAGCAGGCGTCCCCGCTGGTAGCCATAGTCAGCGGACACGGCTCCGAAGAGATAGCCCTCGGGATAGATGTGGCGGTAGAGGGTGGTGTTCTGAAGAAACTGATGGTCGTAGTACTGAAACATCCCAGTGACACCGGCGTGCCATCCGTTGTGCTGCCATTGGGCGTGTAGGGCTGTCGTCTGGCTTTGCAGCGTATGGCGGTGGCTCCATTCGCTGTCCGTGCGATGTAGTCCAGTGGTGCTGATGCTGCTGACGCTGTTGTCCTTGTTCACGGTGGCATCCAGCGCGCGGATGGAGTAGAAAGCGGTGAGTTGCCACTGCTGCCCTAACGACAGCGTTGCAGCCACCCCTCGCATAAAATGGACTTCGTCTGTTGAGCGATGAGGCCGTATGCCTTCTGGTGTGCGCCACAGACTCGTGGACGCCTTGCCGAACTGCAGGCTGTTGTTGATGACAAGTCCCTCGCCGAAGCCCGCCTTGAAATCGCCCACGAGCAGCTGTTTGATGATGCCAATGTTCTTCAGCATGACATGGCCGCCGTAGCTGTCCCAGAAGGGTGAGCGATGGGTGAAGAGCTCTTCGCCGGCATCTTTCTCCAGGCGCAGGCTGGCATCAAGCCTGCGCCCCTGCTGCCAGAAGTAGCGCAGCTGGTGCGCGATGCCTTGAGCCCAAGGCCAGCCGTCACGTTGGTAGCAGGGGATGTCGAATCGTGTGGAGAGCTCCTGCTTGGCGCCTTTCCATTGATTTGTGGTGAGTTGAGCGGGAACGGGAGCCGCGAACACGAAAAGTTTCAGCCATTCGCGCTCGCGCTCGCCGAGGGCCACGATGAGAATCAGCTCTCCCAAAGAGCGCATGGGGCCGTACAGAGCCTTGTAGTCGGCGATGGCGTCCACGGCCTTCTCACTTAGAAAAGGCAGTTGCAATAAGTCTTCGCTCTCAGCGGTGTTGATGTTGATGGGGTGTTCGTGGAGCTCGTTCAGCAGTTCCAATAGTTCCTGCCATTGCTCGCCCTCGCCAAAGGCATATTCCTCGGTCATCTCTTGCATGAACTCCTCCCATGAGATTCGTTCCTGTGCCACGGCGTGGAAGGCCGTCGCCAGAAGGAGTGCAAAGAGAAATGTCAGGCGACGCAGGATGGAGATATGGTGCTCAGCCTTGCTCATTACTGAGCCGGGTTAAGCACTTTGGCAAAAGCCTCGTCGTAAGGTGAGGTGCGCGCCAGTTGTCCTTGGTAGAGACACACGAGGGTGATATCACCGCGGAAGGCCAGTTGCATGTCAGCCTGGCGGTAGATGGCCTGATGAAACACCCATTTCACTCCCTCTTTCTCCAATCCCATACGAGATACAAAGCTGTCGTCGCAGCGCAGAGGCGTCTTGAAATCCAACTTCATGCGCGCCACGACGGCGTCATAGCCTTGTTCATGGAGCTGTGCGAAGCTCACGCCAATGGAGCGCAGGAACAGGTGACGCGTGTGTTCAGCGTAATGAAGATAATTGGCATTGTTGACGATGCCTTCGATGTCGCACTCGTAGTCGCGCACTTCCATCGTTGTCTCGAAGATGTATTCCATTGCGTTTGGAAATAAGGTTTATAGTTTATAGTTTATAGTTTATGGTTGGGGATGACAGTGCAAAGTTACGTTGAAAAGTTGGAAATTGAAAATTGAAAGTTGAAAAAGCTATAAAAATATGCCGCAAAATGTAAAATCTTCCTGCATGAAACGCTAAACATTAAACAAAATCATTAACTTTGTCGGCGATAAACAACTGTCAACGTGATATGACTGGAAATTACATCTCTCGCATCGAAATAGACTCCCTCTGGCGGGGCATACGCCATATCGTGTGGAACCTGCAGCCGGGAGTGAATGTGCTCAGCGGCATCAATGGGGTGGGGAAGAGCACCATCCTGCGCAAGACCATCCGCCGCCTCACGCAGGGTAAGGAGGAACTGGAGCGCGACTACAACTCGCTTGGCGTGCATCTCACCTTCTCTCCGGAGGAGGCTGACTGTGTGCGCTTTGATGTCATCCGCGGCGTGGATCGTCCGCTGGTGAGCGCCGACATCCTGAATAAAGTCGTTGACGCGCGCCTCACCACCGAACTCGACTGGCAGCTCTATCAGCTGCAGCGCCGCTATCTGGACTATCAGGTGAACCAGAGCAACCGCATCGTGGCGCTGTTCACGGCCGCAGATCCGGAAGCACAGCAGAAGGCAGCGGCCATAGCCAGTGAGAAGAACCACTTCCAAGACTTGGTGGACGAGCTCTTCCTGGCTACAGGGAAGCGTATCGATCGCAGCAGCAATGAGATATTCTTCCATCAGATGGATGAGCGGCTGACACCCTATCTGCTCTCGTCGGGCGAGAAGCAGATGCTCATCATCCTGCTCACCGTGCTGGTGGAGAACCGCGAGCCGTATGTGTTGCTGATGGACGAGCCGGAGGTGAGCCTGCATGTGGAGTGGCAGCAGCGTCTGCTGGAACTCATCATGGACCTGAACCCCAATGTGCAAATCATTCTTTCCACCCATTCGCCTGCCGTCATCATGAGCGGGTGGACTGATAGGGTGACGGATGTGGAGGATATTATAGTTTAGAGTTTAAAGTTTAAAGTTTATAGTTGAGAGTTGAGCAAGCGTTTAACACAGAATCTCAATTCGGCCTACTTTGAAGCGGCCAACCGCCTGCGCCCGTCGCGGGCGCGCCGGCGCATTGTGGCTTACGTGGAGAGCTTCGATGATGTGGCCTTTTGGCGCACGATTCTTGATGAGTATGAGGATGACACCCGCTACTTTGAGATAAAGCTGCCCTCGCGCAACAACCTGGGTAAGGGTAAGCGCCAGGCGCTCATGAACCTCCTTCATGCTGACCAGCTGGGAGGTGCAATGATAGCCTGTGTAGATGCTGACTACGACTACTTGCTGCAGGATACCTCCGAGGAGAGCCGCTTCATCAACCACTCGCCCTACGTCATCCACACCTTCGTCTATGCCATCGAGAGCTACCAGTGCTGGGCTCCTTCGCTACACCGTGCGGTTGTCACCGCTACCCTCAACGACCGTGCGATTCTCAACTACGAGGAGTTCCTGCGGACTTACAGCGAGATTATCTGGCCGCTCTTTGTGTGGAACATCTGGTGCTACCGCCACGGCAAGTATGCGCATTTCACGATGATGGACTTCTGTGGCTTCGTGGCGTTCCGCAATATTAATACGCATCACCCCGAGGAATCGCTGGCGCAGCTGCGACGACGCGTGAATCAGAAGGTGGCGTGGCTGCAGCGCCGTTTTCCAGAGGGTAAGAAGGATTATGCCACCCTGCGCACGGAACTACAGGAGCAGTTGGGCCTCACCCCTGACACCACCTATTTATATATACAGGGCCACACACTGTTCGACAATGTCGTGCTCCCACTACTCGAACCCATCTGCGCCTTCTTGCGCAAGGAACGCGAGCGCGAGATCAAGACTCTGGCGATGCACGCCAAACAGCGTCAGTGTGAGCTCTCTGGCTATCAGCACAGCGTGATGCCCATCGACATTGTCCTGAAGAAGAGCACAGCCTTCCATGATGCTCCGCAGATGCAGAAGGTTAGGGCGCGCATCGAAGCGTTGTTGAATGAGAATGAATCAAAAATACAACCACAACGAGAATGACGACGAAGTTACCATTTATCTCTTTACTGTTTGTTATTTCCACAACAGTGTCAGCCCAGACGGCCTACAACTATGCGCGCTTAAAGGGAGAACGCTTAGACCGTGGCGTAGTAGCCTTCCGCACCAGTGGCGACAGTGTCTGCATCCAGTGGCGCTACCTGCCCACCGACCCGCAGGATATCACCTTCGATGTCCTTCGCGACGGGAAGGTCATAGGTCATACCTCCGCTACTGCCGCCACCTTTTTCATGGACGCTAATCCCGCTGCATCTGCTACTGTCTATGAGGTGAAACCTTCTCGCTCGACGTCCCTCAATCTCCCATCCTCCACAGGAACATGGACACTTCCGGCCAATGCCCCCATCGGCTATCTTGATATACCCCTGACTCCCCCTGTTGCTGCCTCCGAGGGTTCTGCCGCTGCTCCCGAAGGTTCTCATAGGGGCGTAAGCTACAACGCCAACGACGCCACTATGGCTGACCTCGACGGCGACGGCCAGATGGAGATTATCCTGAAATGGGACCCGTCTAACAGCCGCGACAACAGCCAGAGCGGCATCACCTCGCCCACTATCCTTGAAGCCTTGCGCCTCGACGGCACCTCGATGTGGCGCGTCAACCTCGGTCCTAACATCCGCAGTGGTGCCCACTATACCCCCTTCATTGTTGCTGACCTTGATGGCGATGGCTGCGCTGAGCTCCTCGTGCGCACTTCCGACGGTACCATTGACGGCACCGGAGCTGTTCTTGGTGACCCCGCTGCCAATCATGTCCGTCAGCCTGACACACTTGCCTATCAGGCCAATGGCAACCCTCGCGAGCAGTTCCGAGGCCCAGGCTGGCCCAACAAGATGGATCGTAAGGCAGCCCGTGGCGGCTTTGTGTATAAGGGGCCGGAGTGGGTCACCTGCTTCGATGGCAAGACGGGTCGTGCTCTTAGCACCGTTGACTATATCCCTGCACGCGGCAATCTGCGCGACTGGGGCGACAACTATGCCAACCGCAGCGACCGCTTCCTGGCAGGTTGCGCTTATCTCGATGGCGAGCATCTCAGTGCTCTCTTCTGCCGTGGCTACTACACCCGCACGGGCATCGCTGCCTACGACTTCGACGGCAAAGGCCTCAGCGTGCGCTGGGTTTTCGATACCAACGCCCCCGAATGGCGCAGCTATGCCGGTCAGGGCAACCACAACCTTCGCATTGGCGATGTCGATGGCGACGGCTGTGATGAGATTACCTATGGCTCCATGGCAGTCGATCATGATGGCCGCGGCCTTTACAATACCGGCTTCGGCCACGGTGATGCGATGCATCTCACTGCTTTTAGCTTAGATGCAGGTATTCAACTCTGGGACTGCCACGAGAATAAACGCGACGGCAGCGACTTCCGCGATGCCCGCACGGGTAAGGTGCTCTTCCAGATTCTCTCGAACAAGGACGTGGGCCGTTGCATGGCAGCCGACATAGACCCTAATAACCCAGGCCTCGAGATGTGGTCGTCAGCCTCTGGCGGCGTATGCAATGTCCGCGGTGAGGTCATCGACAGCACCGCTCGCATCCCCATCAACTTCGGCATCTGGTGGGATGGCGACCTGCTGCGGGAGTTCTTGGACCACGAGGCAGTGAGCAAGTACAGGAAGACCCCCTCCCCGCTCCCCCTAAAGGGGGAGGGTAGTCACTTTCCGAAAAGTGAGGATTCCCTTACTGGCACAGCTTTTGATTTCACAGGTTCCCGCTCCACCACGACGCTTGCCCGTTTCTCCGACTGCTCCTTCAACAACGGCACTAAGTCCAATCCGGCGCTCTGTGCTGACGTCCTTGGCGACTGGCGCGAAGAGGTGCTGACGCGCACGAAAGATAACCGCCACCTGCGCCTCTACATCACGCCCATCCCAACAAAGTACCGTTTCCATACATTCCTCTCCGACCCTGTTTATCGCCATTCACTGGTGATGCAGAACGTGGGTTACAACCAACCCACCAACGTAGGCTTCTTCTTCGGTGCTGACCTCGAAGGCAGCGGCCGCCTCTTCCGCGGCTGGCAATTCTGACAGGACTATTGTTAATCATGTACTCACGAAAAGAACGCCCCATGAACGTAATGAAAAATCTGCTGCCCCTTTTGTTGGCCTTCACGGTCTTGTGTGCCTATGCTCAAGTGAATAACCAGGAGCTTGCCGATCCGCAGCCAGGGCCGCAGGAAATTTGGCAAAAGGTGACAAAGCCAACGTTGGGGTGGGGGAGTATTGACGTTCGCTACTCCCGCTCACAGGTTCCCGCAACAACGATAAAGTCACCACTGCTGCGTGCCTGGCGAGGGGAAAGAGTCTCCGCACAGGCTGTGCTCGCCACTCCGAAGCCTTTGGAGCATGTCACGTTTACCGTCAGCGACCTCAAGAGCGGTCGTCACATCATCCCCGCCTCGGCCATACGGCGCTACTTTGTGCGCTATGTCATTGCAGACAGCTACAAGGACAGGAATGACACCGTCCTCGTTGCCGACCGCCTCGATCCTATCGGGGAACTGGAGGTCGAGGCCAACACGGCCCGTCCGCTCTGGCTGGTTATCCATGTGCCTGCCGATGCCGCAGCCGGAACCTATAAAGGCACATTGACTGTAAACTGCGACGGCACGCGCCTCTCCCTGCCCTTGCAGCTGCAGGTGGCGGCGCGCACGCTGCCTGCTCCCTGCGACTGGTCTTTCCATCTCGATCTCTGGCAGAACCCTTATGCCGTGGCCCGATACTATGATGTTCCCCTTTGGAGCCAGCAGCATTTCGACCTGATGCGCCCCTTGATGGAACTTCTGGCAGCTGCCGGGCAGAAGGTCATCACCTGTTCCGTCATCAACCGTCCTTGGAACGGGCAGACCTTCGATCCCTTTGAAAGCATGATCGGCAAGATGAAGCAGCTCGATGGCACCTGGCGCTACGACTACAGCGTTTTCGACCGCTGGGTGGAGTTCATGATGTCGTGTGGCATCACAGAACAGATTGACTGCTACACGCTCGTCCCTTGGCACTACCGCTTCGATTACTACGATTGTGCCTCAAACAACGTTCGGTACTTGTCTTGTAAGCCTGGGGAGCAGGCCTATCACGACTTCATCGCCCCCTTCCTGCGCGACCTGAGCAGACACCTCCGCGAAAGGGGGTGGTTCGACCGTACCTATATCGCTATGGATGAACGGCCAGCAGCTCAGATGGATGCCGTATGGCACATCATTCAGGAGGTGGATCCTGAGTTCAAGATAGAGGGCGCAGCCAACTACAACATTGAAAGCGAGGGCGCTGACCGCATAGATGATCTCAGCGTAGGCGTTCACTATAATCTGTTCAAAGGGGAAGCTCTGGAGCGCCGTAAGGCCAAAGGTCAGAAGATAACCTTCTACACCTGCTGCAGCAGCGAGTGCCCCAACACCTTCACCTTCTCGCGCCCGGCTGAGTCTGCCTACCTCGGTCTGCATGCTCTGGCCTGTGGCTACGATGGCTACCTGCGTTGGGCCTATAACAGCTGGCCCGTACAGCCCAATCAGAACAGCCGGTTCCATAGTGAGAATTGGGCTTCCGGCGACTGTTACCTCGTCTATCCCAATGGAAGTAGCATCCGCATGGAACGCCTCACAGAAGGTGTCCAGACTGTTGAGAAGATACGTCAGCTCCGTCCCGCACTGACCGCTACGCAGCAGAAGCAACTTGACGAGGCTCTGGAACTTTTCGTGCCTGGTAAGTTTGCGGCCGACAGAGACATCGAAGGTCTCATCCGGCAGCTCAACGACATGCTTTGGAATCTCAGTAAATGAAATATCAATAACTATAGAAAAATGAAGCACATTCTTCCCTTTGCGGCTTTGTTTGCCGTTTGCAGCCTGCATGTTCAGGCCTCTCCTGTTGACAGCTCCCAGCAGATGTCTGACGAGGATTTACCGTCTCACTTCCGCGTTCTCTCACCAGACAGGATGACCTCTCTCGATATCCGTCTTTCCGAAGGACGCCTCACTTACACGCCCAGCTATCGTCAGTTGGTGACGACGGGGAAACAGGTAGTAGTGAAAAGGAAAAGAGGCAAGAAGAGAAAACGTACAATCACAAAGAGTAAAACGCTGGAAGTGGCTCTCCTCGATGCTTCACCCCTCGGTATACGCACCAATATCGGTGACTGGACGGAGAATCTCACCATCAAAAGTTTCACGTATGATGACGGCAACTTTGACAAGCACTACCACCTGCGACAGGGCAAGCAGGGTGATATCCATGCCAAGGGGTCGTTCTGCACGCTCACGGTGGCCAATGCCAAGGGACAGGAACTGATGGTGGAGTTTGTCGTTGAGAACAACAACATCGCCTTCCGCTACCGTATCCCGCAGAGTGGCGAGGCTGCCGTGGCTGTCGTCAGTGGCGAGGCTACTGGCTTCGATCTCCCTGCCGGAACCTCTGCTTTCACCTGCCCGCAGAGTGATGCAATGGTGGGTTGGAAGCGCACCAAACCCAGCTATGAGGAATACTATATCTGGGATGAGCCTGCTACCACCCGCAGTCAATACGGCCAAGGGTGGACATTTCCCTGCCTGTTCCGCATCCCTGCCGCAAGCCCTTCAAAGGGTGGTGTAAGCAGTGACCTTTCCGCCGCTAAAGACCATTGGCTCCTCATCTCCGAGACAGGCACCACCGGCGACTACTGCGCCTGCCACCTCAGCGACGCCACGCCCGACGGCCTCATGACCATCGCCTTCCCCATGGAAGGTGAGAACAACGGCTTCGGCAGCACAGGTGCACAGATGGGACTCTCCAATACCAAAACATCGCCCAATGGCGGCAACGTCGGTGTCACCCCGTGGCGAACGCTCACTTTCGGCACTTCGCTGAAGCCCATCGTGGAGACCACCATCACCTGGGATGTGGTGGAACCGCTCTATGAACCCAGCATAGACTATCAGGGTTCGCGCAACACATGGTCGTGGATTATCTGGCAAGACCCCAGCATCAACTACGACGACCAGATTGCCTATATCGACCTCGCCGCCGCCCTCGGCTGGGAGGGTTGTCTCATCGATGGCGGCTGGTATGAGAATATCGAGCGCGACGGCATGGAACGCCTCTTCGACTACTGCAAGGAGAAGGGTGTGCGCCCGTGGGTGTGGTATAACAGCAATGGCGGCTGGAACGATGCTCCGCAGTGCGCCCGTCAGTGTATGGACAATCCTATACGCCGCAAGGCCGAGCTGCGCTGGCTGCGCGACCACGGCGTTGCAGGCATCAAAGTGGATTTCTTCGGCGGCGACAAGCAGGAGACCATGCGCCTCTATGAGGCCATCCTCAGCGATGCCAACGACTACGGCATCCAAGTCATCTTCCACGGCTGCACGCTGCCGCGTGGCTGGGAACGGATGTACCCCAACTACTGCGGCTCGGAGGCTGTGCTGGCCTCAGAGAACCTCGTCTTCGGGCAGCCCTTCTGCGACATGGAGGCGCGCCACGCCTGCCTGCATCCCTTTGTGCGGAATGCCGTGGGTTCCATGGAGTATGGCGGCACGGTGTTGCAGAAACGCCTGAACCGCGGCAACGATGGCGGCAGCAAGCGTCGCACCAGCGATATCTTTGAACTCGCTACTGCCATTGCCTTCCAGTGCAGCGGGCAGAACTTCGCCCTCACGCCACGCAACCTGACAGAACAGCCCCAATTCGAGATAGACTTCATGAAGCAGGTGCCTACCACGTGGGATGAGACCCGCTTCATCGACGGCTATCCCGGCAAATACCTCGTCATGGCCCGCCGGCATGCCAACCGCTGGTATATCATCGCCATGAATGCTGAGGCCGAGGCCAAGACCATCACCCTCGACAATGCTCAGTTGAAGGAACTGAATATTGAAACATTGAGTGGCGCTGAGGCAACGCTGCTCACCGACGGTCCCGACGGCCAGACACCGCAGCAGATTCGCGTGAAGCCCGATAAGCGCGGACGCGTACAGCTGGCTTTGCAGCCTCAGTGCGCTGCGATTGTATTCTGAGTGTTTCAAGTTTCAAGTTTCAAGTTCCAGGTTCCAGGTTTCAAGTTCCAGGTTTCAAGTTTCAAGTTTCAAGATGAAAGATCATTCTGTACATTCATGGAGGTGTTGGGCGCTGGCTATTGTAGCCGCTCTGTTGTGCATCGGTGTGGCCCATGCCGAACCTCTCAATGAGGACGAGGCGCGTGATGCCGCCATCGCCTTCTTCAGCCCATCTGCATCGGGCCATCGTCTGCGTGCGAAGGCGCGTCAGCTGGTACTGCGCTCTAAGGGTCACGATGCAGGCTATTACATCTTCGAACGCCCAGAGGGCGGTGTGGTCTTCGTTGCTGACGATGATGCCATCGGCCGCACGGTGCTGGGCTATACTGAGGAGGGCAGTTTCGACCCCGAGGCGTTGCCTGTGGGGCTGCAGGACTGGCTCCGTCAAGTCACTGTGCTCATGGACGCTGTGCACGAAGGGAAAATCCGCCAAACAGAAGTCATCCGACGGGCTTCGCCCGAGAGGGTACAGCTGCATCTGCCCCTCTGGAACCAGAATACTCCCTACAACAACCTCTGTCCCATGTCGGGCAATCAACGCTGCATCACTGGCTGCGTGGCCACAGCCATGGCAGAGGTCATGAGGTATTGGGCGTGGCCCAAGCACGGCTACGGCTACGTGTCCTACTACGATGAAGGCTGCGGACAGAATCTTTCCCAGGACCTCTCGCTCAATACCTATGACTGGGGCAACATGCTGGAAACCTATAATTCCGGCAGCTACACCGCCGCTCAGGCTACGGCTGTTGCCACGCTCATGCGCGACTGCGGTTATGCCGTGAACATGCATTACGGCCCCAATGAGAGCTCTGCCAGTGTGAATGCGGGCATTATGCAGCGCCATTTCCACTACAGCCCGCTGTCGCGTGACCGCTATTCCGGCGACTATTCTTCAGACGACTGGCACGCCTTTCTCCGTGAGGACCTTGCCGCCAGACGTCCTGTGCTCTATAACGGACAGAGCACCAAGGGAGGGGGAGGCGGTCATGAGTTTGTCATCACCGGCTACGACGACTCTGGCTTCTACTATATCAACTGGGGCTGGGGCGGCTACCAGAACGGATGGTTCACGCTCACCAACCTGCTGACCTACAACCATGACCAGTGGATGATCAGCCATCTGGAGCCAGACTACACCGAGCCGGAGCCCTTCAGCTATTCCGTCAATGAGGATGGTGTTCTGAAGATCAACGGCAAGGGAATGATGCCCGAGAACTATGCCCTGGAAACTGCTCCTTGGCGTGAGCTGTGTGATGAAATCACCAAAATCGTGATTGGCGAGGGCATCACGACGATTGTAGATAACTTTGGGTATGCCTATGTAAATCGTCAGTCCTATACCTTCTCCAACCTTGAGGAGGTCGTGCTGCCAGAAGGGTTACTTTACATTGGTAATGATGCCTTTAATAATGCTCCTCTTACTACCGTGCAGTTGCCGTCCACAGTAGCCCTCATGAATTATGCATTCTACTGGTGCTACCGTATTACCTCGATGCATCTGCCCAAAAGTTTAACAGAATACCGTGATCGTCTTCCGAGCTTACAGGAGATTACTGTTGATAAGGACAATCCTAAGCTCACGGTGCAGGATAACATCCTCTATGACAAAGACTGCAGACTCATATACGTGATTCCCAGATCTATAGACCGCATCACCCTCGCAGAGACCACAGAGGGCGTGTTGGATGAGGCTATTTTTAACATCGGAGTGCCTGTGGTTTCTCTGGCTCCTAAGGCTCCTGCTTTGCCGCGGTTTGTGATAGAGTCACCGACATCTTTCATAAATAATAGAGGCATTCTCTATATCCCCTACGAATCTACGGGCTACGACAGCTGGCGTAAGCTGCTGCCCAAAGAGTGGACCGTCCTGACCTACACCGACCTTGAGCGCATTCCCGACGACCCCAGCGTGCTGAATGAAAATGCCACGGAACCTTTGGCCACATGCTATCTTTACACGGGCGAGGAGAAGACTGTCAACAGCGTGGACGAGTGGGAAACACTCCTCAAGCAGTACCCCAATGCCGTGGCCGTCGTTAATCCCCTGCGCGAGCCGTGGGCGTATTTCACGCGCAACATGCTCATTGCCGACAGCGAGGCGGAGAGCGGCTACCGCTGTCCCTACTTCCGCCTGACGGACTTCGCCTCCAGCTACTCCAATACGTCTAAAGCAGCTACGATGGGCTTTGCGCCGCCCATGGCGTTCACCATCACGCGAGGTTTCTACACCCGTAACTTCCGCGAGGGCTACAACACCGTTTGCATGCCTTTTGCCTTCAGTGAGCAAGCACTCCCAGAGGGCTGTCGCTTGTATGCCTACAGCACCTTCGACCGCGACAAGCACGATGTCCTCTTCGTGCGGCAGGCTGAAACAGAGGCGGGCCACGTAGGCTTCGTCACATGCGAGACCAATGTCGCCTGGCATCAAGACCTTTCGGGCACCACCATCACCACGCTCTCACCCTCCATGCAGGATTCCCACGTGCGCGGCACCTTCGTCACCACCGATGCCTATCAGGGTGTTGGCTACAACCCGCGTACCAACGACAACATCTTCGCGCCGCTGGAGCGCGACCTGCATCCCTTCCGCGCCTGCTTCCTCATTGATGAACCGTCGGCAGCGCAGCAGCTGCGCGTGCGACTTGTTGAGGATGCCGATGGCATCAGATCAATGTACGATGGACGGCGTACGATGGACAACGAAGGGCTCTACACGCTCGATGGCAAGCGCTTAGCGGCCCCCCTCAAAGGACAGCCATTTATCAAGAACGGTAAGATTGTGATACGATGAAAAAACTTCACCTCCCGATAATCCTCGCAGCCATCGCCTGCGTGCTCGCTGTCAGCTGTGGCAGCGACGAACCTGACAACACTCCCAAGCCAGCGTCCGGGACCACCCCTGCTGGCACGCCCTCCAGCTCCTCAGCCGATAATCCTTATATCAACGAGAGCTCCATCGAGTGCGATATCCCCAACATGGTGATCACCTTCCAGGCTTCGCCCAATAAAGGTTCAGTGGCTGTCTTTTTCCGCCGGCTCACCAATGGCTCTTGGGAGCATCAGTCGGCAGTCTCGCGTGACAACGCCAAAAACCTCTATTATGTCAAGCTCTCTCAGCTTTTGGGCGGTTCCCAGTACGCCTTCCATGTGCTTGGCTTCGACCAGTATGGCCAGGAGATATTCCGCTCTGCCGAGCGTACCTTCGAGCTTCCCAAGAGCGCCCCTCCGGCGGCTCCCATCCTCTCGGGGCTTCAAGTCTTTGCGCCCTCTTCGCATACCGCTGCCGACGGCTATGTCACGGGCCTCTGCCTTACCACCGCTATGGAGTACAGCGTGGATGAGGGCGCGACGTGGTCTCCTGTGACGGAGGCCGGCGCCATCCGTCAGCTGCCCTCCGGCAAGATTCTCGTGCGACTGGCTGAGACGCCCACTGCCGAGGCCAGCCGCGAAGCCTTTATCGTCATTCCCAAATATAAGAGCAATACCGACATTGACGGCGACGGTGGCACCTCACAGGGCCTCAGGAGTCCGAGAAAGTAGAGTTAGAAGATGAAAAATAAGGTTGTGCGCACATTTTTTTGAGAAAAGATTTGGTCGCGTCAGGGAAAACACCTACTTTTGCACCCGCAAAACTCAGACAGCACACTTCGGAGAGATGCTCGAGTGGCTGAAGAGGCACGCCTGGAAAGCGTGTATACGTCAAAAGCGTATCCCGGGTTCGAATCCCGGTCTCTCCGCAATCCAGATGCCAGACATGAGTTGAGCGCTCGCGTACAGCAGACATGGGAAAGTCCTGTACGGCCAGCTCCCTTCGAATCCCCCAGGGCTTGACCGCAGCAAGGGTAGTTGGTTGTAGCGGCGCGATGCAGATCGCTTTCCCACCCGCCTCTTTAGCTCAGTTGGCCAGAGCACGTGATTTGTAATCTCGGGGTCGTTGGTTCGAATCCGACAAGAGGCTCACAAGAAAAGGCAACCCACAGCGGGTTGCCTTTCTTATTTTGAACTTCTTGCGCTCGGCTCTGCCGCTTCGCTCTGCGAAGAACTTCTTACTGAACTTTCGGATGTGTTTTTTATTGATCAAGAATTAGAGAATTAGAGAATTTTCTATCTTTTGCAAAGCAAAAGACATTCTATTCATTCTCATCAA
>ONCQ01000036.1 GCA_900316355.1 uncultured Prevotellaceae bacterium
TTGATGTTGTGCTGTTGCTTTTTACTGAAAGCTGCTACTAACGACTCATAAATCTACCCTTAATCGTGTATTGGATGATAGTTGCGGATTTTAGGATAATGAGGTTCAGCTCGACAATGCATATCGTCCCTACATCACAGCCCTCCGAACAAAACCGTTCATGTTGTTGGCAGGTATCTCTGGTACGGGCAAGAGTCGCATTGTGAGAAAACTGGCACAAGCGACCACGACACAGAAATATGACAATGACGAGGACCGCTGGAATGATAATCGTCCTGAGAATTTTGAGCTGATACAAGTTAAGCCTAATTGGCATAACTCGATGGATGTGGTAGGTTTCTATTCCAATATCTCAGGGAAATATGAGTTTACACCTTTCGTGGAGTTTATCGTGAAGGCTTGGCAGCATAAAGACACTCCGTATTTCCTCTGTTTGGATGAAATGAACTTGGCTCCTGTGGAAGAGTATTTCGCAGAGTTCCTAAGCGCCATTGAGTCACGCTCTACAGACGAGAACGGCGATTACATAACTGACCCCATTATCAAACCGTTCAAGAATTTTGGTGAGAAAGAGGGCAAGGCAATGCTTATACAATTACTCGGTGACGCTGACCCTATAGACAAAAATCCCATAGCTATACATTTTTATGAAAAAGGACTCACCTTGCCTCCTAACTTGATGGTGATGGGTACGGTAAATATGGACGAGACGACTTTCTCATTCTCACGCAAGGTGCTGGATAGGGCAATGTCGCTGGAGATGAACGAAGTGGATTACGACAAGTTCCTGTCGGGCGAAAGCGAGCAGTTCCCTTTGCTGACAGATATGAATGAGTTGCTGGTGAACCGTCCTCAACGGGCAGCAGAAGTGACAGAGGAGATAGAATCAGATAAGGTGGTTGCCTATTTAAAGGATGTGAACACGCTGATGGAAGGAACACCGTTCAAACTTGGTTATCGTGCCGCAAATGAGGCTATGCTTTATGTCGCAGCCTGCAAAAAGTTCGCAGGAAGCGACTATGCTTTGGCAAATGCGTTGGACGAATTCACCTTGATGAAGATTCTTTCTCGTATTGAGGGTGACGACAGTCGGTTGGGCATTGCCGATGATGACCCAAGGATTGTCACACTTGGCATAGAAGCAAGTGAGCAACATACAAGCTTGTTGACTTGCCTGAAGGCGATTGTCCATAAACACATTGGAGCTTCCAGCGAGACAGAGAAGAAGATCGACCAAATGTGTAATACGCTTGAACGTGAGCATTTTGTCTCTTATTGGGCATAAATGGCTGTGAAGGGTGACATATTCAACTTTGAGATTCGGAACAATGATGTCCGGATACGTTTCTCGTGTGACAAAACCATTGATCGCATACGAAAGGCGATGGAAAACCTGTCTGTGGAACGGGGCGACGAGAAACTGACGGCTGAATTTGTCACTTCACAAGCGGATGCCAGCTTTGTTTTCAACGGTCACGAAAGCAAAAGCAAGCAACTGATGCACGAGGCTCTTTTCTTTGAGAATACACAATACCCCGTGCTTATCCAGGGAGAATATGGAGTGAGCGAGATGTCGCTGATGTTCTCCAACGTCACAAAAGACTCACAGTTGAGCAGCGATGGGAATCTGCTGTTTGGTGCTGTCGGATTCGGCAGTCAGGTCGGGAAAACGGACATCAGTCTCAACTACAAGAAGGACGGAAGGGCGAAAAGCTTGCGTTTCACCACGGAGGTACTGAGTTACAAGATGGATTACCGCACTGACATGAAGTGGATAATCCGTGACATAGAGCAGGAATATAGTATGCTGTCGTTTGCCTTCATGCGCGAAACCTATATTAACTTCCGTACCAGCAGTGGTGAATCGTCCGATCTGATTTGGTGGCAGATATTCCATTCGTGCTTTAATGACATTACTAAAGCCTGCCGACAAATCATCAACTCTCCCAAACGGAAGTTGCACGATAGAGTGAGCTATGAACGTCAGGAGAGGCTGAGATGGGTGGAGCGTGAACTGGAGAACGAATACTACGAGTTCAAGGATGACCCGCATCACCTCTATCGCACTCATGAACTCTGTCACACCAACGACACCATAGAGAACCGCTTCCTGAAATTTGTAATGGGTCAAACGCTGCAACGCTTCAATATCGTGAGTCAGCATATCAGGAATGCCGTTGCTAAATCTAAGATTATGGAAAGCAGGCTCGACGAGATGGGAGATGAACTGCAACGGCTGGTGAGCCATCCTTTCTTCCGAAATATCGGAGTGTTCAAGGGATTCTCGCAAGATTCGCTGGTGATGAAGAAATCCATCAACTATCGAACCATCTACCAGAAATGGATTGAGTTGCTTTGTGGATATGAACTAGAGGAAGGTGTCAACAAACTGGAGACGAAGGACATCGCCATGTTGTATGAGATATGGTGTTTCTTGAAAGTAAAGAACATCGTTTCCGACTTGTTGGGTGAGAAGGTTGTTGCTCAATATAAAGGCAAGAAGGTGACGCCGCAGTTTATCCGTGATTTGAAATGGGGCACTCATTCAGAGGTTACATTTCTGCGGACAGAGGACAAAGTGGAACTCGCATCGGTAATGTACAATGCTCCAGTGAAAGAAGATGATAGTAAAGTATCGTCTGCCATAAAGGGTACAAAGACATTTACTACTCAACAGCGCCCGGATATTGTGTTGCGTTTGACGAAACGGCAGAAGGGAATTCAATATACCTTCCTTTTCGATGCGAAATACCGCATAAGCGATTCTCATCCTGATGATATGGACATTCCACCAAGTGATGCCATTGACCAGATGCACCGCTATCGTGATGCCATCTATTATATCGAACCAGCCAACCAGAAGCCCAAGCGTGAAGTAATAGGCGGATATGTTCTTTTCCCAGGGAACTACACTCGTGAGGAGCTTGAGAAGTCACATTATTATGAATCCATCAAGGCTATTGGCATCGGCGCATTTCCATTGAAGCCCTCGGATGGGATAGTTGTAAATCCCAATAGTAGTGAGCAGGCATTGCGTGAACAGATAGCGGAATGGTTGAAGCGGAGCCGGATGAAGACATATCTGTATAAGAATGTGGCGCCCCAACATGGATTGGAATACCAAGATCCTGACGATGTGCTTCTTGTAAATTTCGCAAAGAAGGACAAACTTGCGAAGATGAAAGAACTGGGATTGTGCTATCTTCGTACAGGCGAAGATGCGGGAGCAATTGTTTTGGAACCAAGAGCTCTGAATGCGAAGTATGTGATGTTGCATAACGGAACATCTGGTACATTGTATAAGTTGAAAGGTGTGGGGCCAAGATTTATGTCTAAGGAAGCTTTGCAAAAGAAAGGCTTTGAAAACTTGGGGCATGATTATTATTTGGTATATTCTTTTGACACAAGTAAATCGCAAGACTATGCGCTAATACCTGCTCTTGCGCGGAGAACCAACACAGCACGCCCTTGGTTTGCTACATGGGAAGAACTTATGCATTAGTGTATGGATAAACTCTCTCCTCAACAGCGGCACGCGAATATGGCGGCGATACGGTCGAAGGATACGAAGCCGGAGATGATTGTGCGGCGTGGGCTCTGGAAGAGGGGATTCAGGTATAGGCTGAATGATAAGCGGCTGCCGGGGCATCCGGACTTGGTGCTGAGGAAATACCGCACGTGCATCTTTGTGAATGGGTGCTTCTGGCACGGCCATTTGGTGGCAATGCCGCCAAATGATAGTTTAGGGTTGAAGGTTGAGAGTTTAGAGTCAGTTGATAGAACAAAGTTGAAAGTGGAAAGTTCTCCATGCTGCAAGATTCCGAAGACGAATCGCGAGTTCTGGATGGCGAAGATACGCAGGAACAAGGAGCGGGATAAGGAAGAGCTGCGTAAGCTGGCGCAGATGGGATGGCATTGCATCACGGTGTGGGAGTGTGAGCTGAAAGCAGCGAAGCGTGAGGAAACGCTGGAGGCGATAGCGTTCACGCTGAACCATATATGGTTGCAGGATAGGGTCGGGAGTCAAGGAGTGCCGGGGGCTCATGGAACACCTTATTCTGTATATGAGGATGGGGATATGCCGTTGCCGATGGCTGCTGAGGATTCATCAGACTATGTGTAGTCACCAGCTTCTTGTTCGTGCGGTGTGCGCATGAAATTTGTTAAAAATGTTTAAAATGTAGCGGCTGTTCCGTAAAAACGCATTATCTTTATGGGCGGTAATAGTCGAGAGGCACTTGTCCCGTCACTTGGCTGTAAATTGCATTTATTGATGCCCAACGAGAACTCAAATATACCTAAGAACGAGACTTTCAGGTGGTTGGAGCCCGGAGCATGGCGCAAGCCGTGCATCGTGCATGGGACAGGACGGGGTGTTGTTATGGATTATTGATGCAACTTCGCGCCCATGAAGTCCAGGTCGCAGAAGTTGTCGAGGCTGAAGGTGCAACCTTCGGAGGGTTGTACACCTGAATCATTGTTCACAAAGTTCTTGTCGGTGGAACGGTCACGATAGGTCGAGATCCTGTAGTTCTGTCCGTCTGCCGTCTGCATAACCTGTATGCAACAGGCACCGCCACCAGAACGCTCACCCATCATGGTGAAGCCGTAATCCTTCATGATGGTAGAAAACTGGTTGCCGCAAGAGAAGGAGACGCTGCTGGTGAGCACACCGATATTCATGTCGCTACAGTCGAACTTGGGCTGGGTGTCGTCTTTCTCATCGAATACGCCGTCGAAATTCCTGTCCACATGGTATGTGGCTATTTTGTTCTTACCCTCCAGAACGTCCTGCGAACAGAACTGCACCGTCCGGCTCTTGCGTAGCAGGGCTACTGAAGCACCTACAAGGTCACAGGAACCGCCGCTATTCTCCGCGATGTCGATGATCAGGTTTTTCACACCGTCGGCCTTCGCCTGCTGCAGTCCATAGAGCAAGGTGATGAAGTTGTCGCTACGATAGTTTTTCAACAGCTCTTGCCAGTCGGCATCAGTCTTCGCACTGGCATAGTATTTGTTCCAGGCGGCCTCGTCCATATCGGCGAACGAGTTGATGAGGATGACAGCTGTTGTCTTGCTGTCGTTGGCCTTATAAAGGTTATCGCCGTAAGCCTGCTGGTGCATATTCTCCAGCGTCTCTTCTTTCTCAGTGCGTTCTACCATCCGTTTTTCCCACTTGTAATACAAGGCTGCAGCCTCGGGATATTTGCTGACAGTTGCCTTCATACGGGACATATAGTCGGCTGCGATGTCCTCTGGTAGTCCTGCCGGGGCATCTATTCTGGTGTGACCGCCATCATGAACGAGCTGCTGCAGTGCCATGCGTCCCCAGGCAAAATCCATATTGTCGGTTGACTGCAGCAGCTTCTTCACGATCTTGCCATCCTGTATCACGTCCAGGGTGGCATCGAACCCCTTCTCTTCCATTCCGTTTTGTTCCATGATAGAGCTGCCTGGGAAGCCGAAGATGTTGTCGAACACGAAGCACAGCTCCTGATAGCGGAACTTGGCCATGTCGGCCGTCACCTCTGCCCGCAGGTAGGGCTTGGCGGCATATTCCGGAGCTATTTCATTGATGGTAAAGACATCATTCTTGGTGCTTACCACCACGAGGTCGTCGTGATAGGAGATGTTGTGGAAGTTACAGTCGGAATAGATGTCGGCCAGCGTGGCAAAAGGGAAGAAGACATTGCTGCCATCGTCGTGCAGGTCGATGCTGTATTTGCCAAAGTCCAGGCGGACACCGTTGACAGGCTTGAATGTCGATACGTTTTCCAGACTGACGAACTGGATATACTTGCTGCCGTCGTACATGGCATTGGGTGCAAGAGCCGGTGCAGTCATCCACAGCAGATCCACGAAGCCAGCATAGGTCGTGGAAGAGAGATTGTCTGCCTTGACATCTACGGTAGCAGTACCCTTACGCGTGGCCAACTGGTAGAGGTCGCCCTGCCGCGTCACCTTCATCGTCTCGCCACCTGTCATCACCTTGTGGAAGTCTGCCACGGAGATGTACGCCACACTGGGTATATCGCTATAGAAGCGCAGTGATACCTGTCCGTTGACTTTGCCGTTGCGGTTCACATCCACCATCTTGTCGGTATATGCCGGTCCTGCATCGACAGGTGTCTGTTGGGTGTTGTCACCAAGATTCTCGTCGTTGTCCGTACATGCTGTCATTACCATGAATGCCAGCAGCAGAGTAGCTATCATTCCCATCCTACTGGAACGAATGATATGGTGGGGGGGCCGTTGTATAGCTTTGTCTGCAGATGAGCTATAGTCCATAGAAACAATTGTTTTTGAGGGTAAGAAATAACGGCATGTCTGATGTCAGGGCGTCTGGTTACAAAGAGAGACTCTTGTTGCCCGATAAGAGTGCTTTATTTCCTTACTCTTTGAAGAGCTGGGCAAGGAACTCCTGACGCGTCTCGGCGTGCTCAAAGGCGCCGATGTAGTGCATGGTGGTGGTGTTGGCATCCTGCTTGGCCACGCCGCGCATCTGCATGCAGAGGTGACGGGCTTCGACGATGACCATGACACCCTGCGGGTTGAGGGCATCCTGGATACAATGGGCAATTTCTTCGGTCATGCGCTCCTGCACTTGTAGGCGATGGCTGAAGGTGTTGACGATGCGTGCGAGCTTGGAGAGTCCTGTAATCTCGCCGTTGGGGATGTAGGCGATGTGTACGTGTCCGAAGAAGGGCAGCAGGTGGTGTTCGCAGAGGGAGTAGAATTCAATATCGCGCACCACGACCATGTTGTGGTAGCTCTCCTTGAAGAGGGCAGAGCGCAAGATGGCAATGGGGTCTTCGTCGTAGCCGCGTGTCAGCTCCAGCCATGCGCGTGCCACGCGGATGGGCGTTTTCAGGAGCCCTTCGCGCTGCGGGTCTTCACCGAGGATGGATAGTATTTCTTCGTAATGGGCGGCGAGAGCGTCCTGGCGGTCTTGACGGGGGAGTGTTGCGGCGTCTTCTTTCATGTCAACGTGTGGCGTGCTTAATAATAAATGGCAATCCTGCTCTTGACGATGCTCGCCTCGCCGAATTGCTGTGTTGCACGCATCTTCTGTAGTTGTTCGTGGGCTTCTTCGCGCGTTCTGAAATCGCCTACCTGACACACCCAACGGGGTGAGTTGAATTTGGCATAGACGGGCACATCGCTGAAGGTGGAGCGCACGAGGTTGGCCATGCGGTGTGCTTCGGCTTTGGCTTGGCGATTGTTACCGCCCGCATACACCTGTATGCGATAGCCGACAGCATAGGTGCGATGGCCGCTGTTGAGGTGTTTGGTGGGGTCTGCCGTGGCTGTGCTGTCAGCTGTGGCTTTGGTGGTGGGGGTGGTGAAGCGGGGCAGTGTGCCGAACTTCGAGGGGTTGTTCACCAGGGCTTCAATCTCGGCATCCTGATGAAGCACCACCGTGCCCTCACCCGCCACTGGGCGGGTGAGGTGCTGGGTGAATGTTTCCTGAGCTGAAACGGCTGAAGGAAATAATAAATAGCAAACAATAAATGATAGATAATAGGCCGAATGACGTAGCATCATCACAGTATAGAATTTATGATTTATCATTCAATATTTACCATTTCATCGGGATTTTATTACTTCCAAGCATCGATGATGCCCTTGAAATCGGCGCACTTGAGGGCAGCGCCGCCGATGAGGCCGCCATCCACGTCGGGCTTGGAGAAGATCTCCTTGGCGTTGCTGGGCTTGCAGCTGCCACCGTAGAGGATGCTGATGCTCTCTGCAGCAGCTTCGCCGAAGCGGCCTGCGATGACGCCACGGATGAAGGCGTGCATGTCCTCAGCCTGCTCAGCGGTAGCGGTCTTGCCGGTGCCGATGGCCCACACGGGCTCGTAGGCGAGGATGATGTTGGCGAGCTGCTCCTCGGTGAGGTCGAAGAGGCTGTCAGCGAGCTGGCTGCCGACGACTTCGTTCTGCTTGCCGGCCTCGCGCTCTTCCAGCACTTCGCCGATGCAGAAGATGACCTTCAGGCCGTTGGCGAGGGCGAGGTTCACCTTCTCCTTCAGGATTTCTGCGGTCTCACCATAGTAGGCGCGACGCTCGCTGTGGCCGAGGATGACATACTGTGCGCCGGTGCTCTTGACCTGAGCAGCGCTCACCTCACCGGTGAAAGCGCCCTTCTCCTTGTCAGCGCAGTTCTCGGCGCCGAGGCCGATGACGGTGCCGGCGACCACGTCGGCAACCTTAGCGAGGTGGATGAAGGGGGTGCAGATGACGACGTCGCAGTTGGGCTTATCGGCGGCGAGAGCTGCCTTGAGTTCGTTGGCGAGGGCCAGACCTTCTTGCAGGTTCAGGTTCATTTTCCAGTTGCCTGCTACAATCTTTTTTCTCATAGTTCTTTGTGATTATTGTTAGGTTGAATAGGGCTTATGTGCTTAGGGGGCTTGCGTGGCTAATGAGCTCGCGTAGCTTATTTCCCTATTGTGGGTGCAAAGATAGTGCTTTTTAGCGTGCCAAGCTCAATAGGATGCCAAGTTTTTCGCTTGTTTACTGCTTTTTTTGCCACCATCGGTAGCTGGGGCGTGCGAAGGGTAGTGTGTAGAGCGGCCCTGTGAGCATGGTCTCGTCGGGCATGGTGTGGTTGCTCCACTTGCCTACTATCGTGCCGTTGTGCAGGAGCACAAGGGCAGGATTGCTGCGGGCGATGGTTTTCAGGGTGAGCTCGTCGGTGAAGGCGAAGGGGTATTCCGCGCCGGTGAGGTCCTGCCAGCGATGGATGGCGCTGTCGCCCGAGGCTGTCAGGCACAGGAAGCGGTAGCCGTACTCCTGTGCGTAGTCGCACAGGGCGTTGATATTCTCCATATTACCATCGTCGGCGTGCTCCAGATAGGGGGCTATGAGCAGGAATGTGTAGGAGGTGTCACTGAGGATGGCCTCGGTGTTGATGTTGGCATCCTCGGTGTAGGGTTCGATGCTGAAGTCCAGTATTTCGGGCGTCTCGGCAGGGTCGTCGGGCCATTGCATGGCGGTGGGGATATGCTGTCCTATGTAGAAGGGGCGGAAGTCGATGAGTGGCTCGCCGTAGATGCTGACAGCAGCCAGGAACATCGCCACGAGGACGGCACCGAGGGTAATCATCCATTGTATCGCCTTGGGGATGAAGCGCTTCAGATGGTCGCGCTGCCACCACAGCAGCACCAGTAGTGCCAGTAGTGCGACGTTCTTGCCGAAGGTCTGCCAGTTGGTGAGGCGGAGGGCGTCGCCGAAGCAGCCGCAGTCGGTGACGGCATCGGTAATGGCCAGCCACAGCGTGAGGGGCGTGAAGAGCAGGAGCATGGCAATCATCAGCACGATGCTCATGCGGCGACGTATGTTGAGCAGCAGGTTGATGCCCAGACAGAACTCCAGGACGGCTTGCAGGACGGAGAGCGCCATGGGCAGGTGGGGGTAGGCGAGGAGCGAGGGTAGGTCCAGGGCTACCAGATAGTCATGAATCTTATAGGCGGTGCCGTAGGGGTCCACCAACTTGACGAAGCCAGAAAAAACAAACGTGGCGGACACTACCAGCCGGCATGTGTTCACCACGAACCATAGTATCTTGTTGTTCATTCGTCGAAAGTGAGTTTGATGAGCCCGAAGACGGCGTAGTTCATCATGTCCATGTAGTTGGCGTCGATGCCTTCGCTGATGAGGGTGGCGCCTCCGAGTTCCTCGATTTGCTTGGTACGGAATATCTTCTGGAGGATGATGTCGGTGTAGCTGCTCACGCGCATGCCGCGCCACGCCTCGTCGTAGTCATGGTTCTTGCGCAGCATGAGCTGCAGGGAATCTTCAGCCAGGCGGTCGTACTCTGCGATGGCCTCCTCGGTGGTCATGTCGTCGGGTTTCTCTGCGATACCGTGTTCCAATTGTATGAGTCCGATGATGGAGTAGTTGACGATGGCGATGAACTCCGGCCGGATGCCTTCACCCACCTTGGACTCACCCTTGAGTTCGAGGGAACGGATGCGGTTGGCCTTAATGTAAAGCTGGTCGGTGAGCGAGGGAATGCGCAGAATGCGCCATGCCGCGCCGTAGTCGTGCAATTTCTTGACGAATACTTCGCGGCATTCTTTCATCACCGCCCGAAACTGAGCTTCTGTGTTCATCGCTCAACGATTGGGGAGGGGTTAGGAGTATTTGAGGATCTGACCTACGCGCAGTTTGGTCCTTGTGGAGATGCCATTGGCGCGGCAGAGCTTGGCCACGGTGGTGTGGTGCTTGCGGGCAATGGTGGAGAGTGTCTCTCCGCGGCGCACCTTGTGGATGCGGTTGTTGCTGGCTGCGCGGCGGTTGTGAGAGCTGGCTGTTGTCTCAGAGGAGTTGTAGGTGACGTCCTCTTCGGCGGCCTGTGCGAGCTCCTCGCCAGTCATCTGGCTGTTGGCATCGTGCTTGCCAAGCAGGGTGCCACGACCACGACCCTTGAAGACGTAGTAGTCGGCCTTGACATCCTGGCTCTCGAAGTCGAAGAGTTTCGCGGGATCGATGTATTCGCCCAGGAAGCGGGTCTCGAAGTGCAGGTGTGTGCCCGTGCTGCGACCCGTACTGCCTGCCAGACCGATGGGCTCACCAGCCTTGACGACATTATCCTTCTTGGTCAGGTGTTTGGAGAGGTGACCGTAGATGGTCTCCAAGCCGTTGGGGTGGCGGATGACGACGACATTGCCGTAGCCACCATGCTGGAAGGTCACTACACGTACCTTGCCGTCGAAGGCTGCGCGGATGGTGTCGCCCTTGTAGGCGTTGATATCGATGCCCTTATGTTGGCGACGGAAGCGCGGACGGTAGCCGTAGCCAGAGGTGACAATGCGGTTGGTGGTCGGCATGCAGAACTTACGCAGGTCGATCTTGTATTCGCTGGGCAGCTGCACGCTACCGTACATATTGATATAGGCATCGTCCCAACTGGGATAGAGGTCTGATGCGGGGTCTTCGATGTTTTCCTGTTGGAAGAGACGTTGGATTTCTACGCTATCTACGGCGCGCATCTTCCTGTCGATGGGTGCTTGGCGGGCGATGAGATCCTGTCCCATTGTCGGCATCATGCACGCGGCTAATGCAATTGAAGCTGCTGTTCGTTGAAATAGTTGTAAAATCATGCGTTAAGGTAGTCGTAAAGCGATGGATTACTGTTCGTTCGTGGCGTAGATGAAATCATGCATACCGCTGCGGTAGTCGAAAATCTCCTCCGGACGGAAGAAGCGGGCCAGCTCGATAGCGGCATTCTCTACGGAGTCAGAGGCATGGACGATGTTCTGCTGGTTGCTCATAGCGTAGTCACCACGGATGGTGCCGGGATCGGCAGCGCGACCGTTGGTGAAGCCTGTCATGGCACGCACGACCTGCACAGCTTCTACACCACTAATAGCTAAGGCCACAATGGGTGATGCCATCATGGATTTCGCGAGAAGGGGGAAGAAGGGACGGTCCACCAGGTGAGCATAGTGGTCACGCAGGATGGCTTCGTCCAGCTGCATCATTTTCATGCCTGCGATGCGCAGACCTCGACGCTCAAAACGGTGTACGATTTCACCAATGAGTTGACGTTGTACACAGCTTGGCTTGAGCAAAACGAGCGTGGTTTCCATATTATACTTTACGTGTCGTTTTTCGTTAATAAAGTTAATTCTACTCCACTTTTCGGGCGCAAAGGTAGGTAAAATATTTTGTACGTCGATGATTTATTAACGTTTTTTCTATATTTAAGTGTCTTTTTACACCTTGAAGCGTGTCAGGAAGGTATCAAAAGTGAGCTGTCACCATAGCTGAGGAAGCGGAAATCGTGGTTGAGGGCATAGCGGTAGATGTCCTTCCAGCGTTCACCGCCCACGAATGCCGAGACGAGCAGCAACAGGGTGGATTGCGGTTGATGGAAGTTGGTAATCATACGTTTCACGATGTGGTAGTGATAGCCTGGTGCGATGATAATCTGTGTGGAGGTGTGCAGCGCCTCCTTACCGTTGCGCGTCATCCAGTCGAGGATGGCTTGCAGGCAGTTGAGGGCTGAGGGCTGAGGGCTGAGGGTTGAGGGCTCGTAGGGCTCCCATTGCCCCACCTTCAGCTCCTCCTCGGTAGCCTCGGGGTTGGCGAGGAGCTTCCTACCTATATAATATAAAGACTCTAAGGTGCGCACGCTGGTGGTGCCTACGGCTGTGCATTCGCCGTGGTGGCGCAAGAGGGCTTCCACGACGCTACGTGGTACATAGATCCATTCCGAATGCATCTCGTGGCCCTCGATGCGCTCGCTCTTCACGGGCTTGAAGGTGCCGGCGCCCACGTGGAGCGTCAACTCTGCCCGTTCAATGCCGCGGCCGTCGATGGCTGCCAGCACCGCCGGCGTGAAGTGGAGGCCTGCCGTGGGAGCCGCCACACTGCCTTTCACCTTGGAATAGACGGTTTGGTAGGTCTTCAGGTCGCTGGCCTCTGTCTTGCGGTTGAGGTAGGGCGGGATGGGGAGTTCTCCGCAGGCATCGAGGACCTGTGCCCATGTCACTTCATCATCGTTCCACGCGAAGGTGATGACCGACTCACCTGGCTTACCTGTCAGTTGCGGGTCTGTGTTGCGCGTGGCCGTTAGTGTCAGCTCACGCCCCTCCACAACAATCTGTCGCTGCAGGCCGCCCTCTTTCCATTTCTTGCTGTTGCCCACGAGGCAGTGCCAGGTGCAGGAGCTCGTCTGTTGGAACATCAGCACGTAGTCATGGGGCACGGCGGGTTCGAGGCAGAATACCTCTATCAGCGCCCCCGTCTCCTTGCGGAAATGCAGACGCGCCTGTATTACGCGCGTGTTGTTCATCACCATCAGCGACCCTTCGGGCAGCAGCTCCGGCAGGTCGCGGAAATGGCGGTGGCTGATGGCACCGCGGTCATACACCAGCAGCTTCGACGAATCGCGCTCCGCCAGCGGGTACTTCGCTATCCGCTCATCCGGCAGCTCGTAGGCGTAGTCGGAAATCTGTATATCTTTAGGATTCTGCACTTCTGAAACTTGAAACCTGAAACCAAATTATCTTATCGTTACCATCGTCGCCCCGAAGCCATAGCGCTGGAAGGAGGCATCCTCGTAGGTGCAACTGCGGTAGCGGCGCTGCAGCTCCTTGATGATGGCTTCGCGCAGCACGCCGTCGCCCTTGCCGTGGATGAAGACGATGCGCTGGCCGTGCTTCTTGATGTGGCGGTCCATCATGATGCGGAATTCCGTGAGCTGTGTGTTCAGCAGCACGCTGGGCGAGAGCCCTTCCGTGTGGTCCAACAGGGCATTGATGTGAAGGTCAATTTCCAGAATATCAGAAGCTTCGCGCTCCTTCTCGTGCTCCTTCTCTCGCGCTTTCTCGCGTTCCTTCTCGCGCTGCGCTTTGGCTTCCTCTTTGAGGGCGCGCTTGGCGGCCTTCAGCGCTTCGCGCTCCTCGTTGCGTGTGCGCTGCGGTGCCTCTTGCAGTTGGACTTGCGGTTGCTCGTCCTGCGCTGCTTGGGGTTCGCGCTCAACGCCGCGCATGGCATCCAGTACCTCCTCGGCCTCCACAAACACCTGCTTGATGGGGCGGTCGTCGCGCACGATGTCATAGACCAGTGCTGGCTCGCGGAAGAAGGGCGAGGGCTGGAAGACATGCAGCTTGTAGAACTTCACCGTATCGAGACGCAGTTCCACGCCTACGGCAGGCTTGAGGCTGAAGGGCTTGTCCTGCTTCCATGCTATCAACTGTACCGACAGCCGCTCCAGGTCGTTGAGTGCCGAGCGGTCGAAGGTCTCCACGAACTGCTTGGTATTGGGCTCGATAATGCCCTGCCAGCGCAGGTGCCAGGCGGCACCCTCGTTGTTGGCGAAGGTGGCGAACACATAGTAGTTGGAGTCGTTGATGAGATATGCCTCGAAGCGGGTGTCCGTCAGCTCACGCGAGTTCTCTGGCACGAAGGCCAGACACGCATTCAGCAGGTCGCCGCCCTTGCGCTCCTGTGCCTTTGGCTTATAGGCGATGGGGCGCTCGGAGGGGTCATCCTCCATGCCGTCCTCGAGGATGCGCACAGAGGGCGCGGGTGTTGGCGCCGCCTTCTTCTTAATCTCGCGGTTGTTCTCGTTGGTCTCGATGACCACCACCTGCGAACGCAGCATGGGCACCTCGAAGCCGTCCTGGTCCTCGACCAGAACGATATCTTTCCCCTCGAAACCGGCGATAACACCACCGCCGACTTCGTTCAGGAAACGTACTTTGTCACCTATTTTCATAGTCTGTTTTCTTATTTTGGGCGCAAAGGTAGCTTTTTTTCATGAATTCTGTATCACAGAGCATAAAAAACCATTATCTTTGTCGGCAAATCGACGAAATATCATTGTTATGCAACAAAGCCTATTTGCTAAACTCATTGCTGAAAGTCTCGGACTGCGTGAGCGTCAGGTGGAGGGCACGCTGCTCCTTCTGGACGACGGCGCCACGATACCTTTCATTGCGCGCTATCGCAAGGAACGCACGGGTGCTCTCGACGAGGTGCAGATTGCCGCCATCGCTGAGCAGAACGATCGCCTCAAGGAGCTGGCCAAGCGCAAGGAGACCATTATCAAGACCATCACCGAGCAGGAGAAGATGACGCCTGAGCTGCAGGCGCGCATCGACGGCTGCTGGGATGCCACCGTGCTGGAGGATATCTATCTGCCCTATAAGCCCAAACGGCGCACACGTGCGCAGGTGGCGCGCGAGCAGGGCCTGGAGCCTCTGGCGCTCCTGCTACTGCGTGGTGAACCGCGCCCCGAGGCGGCCGCACAGCGCTTTGTGAACGATGCCGTAGCCACCGCCGCCGATGCCCTTCACGGCGCCCAGGACATCATCGCCGAGATGGTCAGCGAGGATGAGCGCTCCCGACAGACCGTCCGTGGCACCTTCCGCCGGACGGCTTACATCACTTCGAAGGTCGTTAAGGCCAAGGCCGAGAGTGACGAAGCGCAGAAGTTCTCCGATTACTTCGATTGGAACGAGCCCCTGAAGCGTTGCTCCAGTCACCGCCTCCTGGCCATGCGACGCGGTGAGGCCGAGGGCATCCTGCGCGTCAGCATCACCATCGACGACGATGAAGCTGTGGAGAAGCTGCAGCGACAGTGGGCGATGGCCCCTCAGCCCCATCGCACCAAGGAGGGGGGAAACAGCTTGAAGTTGGTTTGCGAGGCGGTAGCCGACGGTTACAAACGTCTGTTGTGTCCCTCTATAGAGAATGAATTTGCGGCCTCCAGCAAGGAACGTGCCGATGAGGAAGCCATCCGCGTCTTCGCCGAAAACCTGCGGCAGCTGTTGCTCGGCGCGCCTCTTGGGCAGAAACGTGTGATGGGCATCGACCCGGGGTTCCGCACGGGCTGCAAGGTGGTATGCCTGGATGCGCAGGGCAACTTGCTGCATCATGAGGCCATCTTCCCGCATCCTCCTGTGCGCAAGCCCGCAGAGGCTGCCGAGGCGTTGGCGGAGATGATTAAGAAATACAAGGTGGAGGCCATCGCCATCGGCAACGGCACTGCCAGCCGAGAGACGAAGTCCTTTGTGGAGATGGTCATAGGGCAGCTCCGCACTGCGTTTCCCCTCTCAGGAAAAGAGACGGGTGGGCTGGGCCTCTACGTGGTTTCCGAGGACGGCGCCTCCGTCTATTCCGCTTCCAAGGTGGCGCGCGACGAGTTCCCCGATGAGGATGTCACCGTGCGCGGTGCCGTCAGCATCGGACGACGGCTCATGGACCCGCTGGCGGAACTGGTGAAAATCGACCCCAAGAGCATCGGCGTGGGACAGTATCAGCATGATGTGGACCAGGCGAAGCTCAAACACAGCCTCGACCAGACTGTCGAAAGTTGTGTTAACAGCGTGGGAGTCAACCTCAACACCGCTTCTGTGCACCTGTTGACTTATGTCAGCGGCCTCGGGCCCGCCTTGGCCAAGAATATCGTGGACTATCGCCGTGAGAACGGTGCCTTCACCAGCCGTGCGCAGCTGAAGAAGGTGCCGCGCTTAGGCCCTGCAGCCTTCGAGCAGTGCGCCGGCTTCCTGCGTATCGCTGATGCACGCAACCCGCTCGACAACAGCGCCGTACACCCTGAACGCTATGCCCTCGTGGAGCAGATGGCCAAGGATCAGGGCTGCAAGGTGGCCGACCTCATCGCCGACAAGGAACTTCGCGCGCGCGTAGATATAAATAGGTATGCCACGCAGGAGGTGGGACTGCCCACCCTCACCGACATCATGCGAGAGCTGGAGAAGCCTGGTCGTGACCCGCGTGAAGCCCTTGAAGAGTTTGAGTTTGACAGCCGCGTCAGCACCATCGATGACCTCGTACCCGGCATGGAGCTCCCTGGTATCGTCACGAATATCACCAACTTCGGTGCCTTCGTGGATATCGGCGTGCACCAGGACGGCCTCGTGCATATCTCGCAGTTGGCTAACAAGTATGTCAGCCACCCCACCGATGTTGTCAAGCTACACCAGCACGTCCGCGTGCGCGTCACTGAGGTGGATCGGCGACGCGGACGTATCTCACTGTCGATGAAGCAGTAAGCGTGTCGCGCGTTATTCTATTTTCTGGTAGAAGGTGGAGGCGGGCAGGCCTGCGGCGTTGTGAAGGTCGGCATCCGTGAAGCCCTGCCAGCCGTAGCGCACATAGGCGGGTAATGCCACCGAAGGCGATGAGAGAAGAATCTTGTCGCCTTCTATCTGTATGGTGGCGGGATGGAACAGGCCGTCATGCCCTGCCAGCTCAAAGCCGCGTGTGCCAGTGAGGCCTTCGGCATGGTCGAAGAACAGGGCTGCGGTGTGGTTCTGCCCGCGGACGGCAGCGCGCAGGGTGGGGCCTTCGCTCTCCAGCGTCTTGCCGTAGGTGTGGTGGAGGGCTTGCAGTGCCAGACGCTCGCCCACAGGGCGTTTCGTGCGGTAGTGTACGTCGCCTGCATCACCTACGTCTGATGAGACGGCCATCCATGTGTCGGGCAGTGCCTTGGTCAGGCGGCGCTGGCTGTCACGGAAGGCAGGCCACGACGGGCGCGGCAGGCTGGAGAGCTGAACGACGTAGAACGGCAGCGACGGCTTCTTCTGGAATTCACACTGCCAGCGGCGGGCGAAGAAGTTGCGCCACGACTGCTCCAGCAGCGTGAACAGACGTTCGTGTACTTCGATATTATGGGCATTGCTCTCACCCTGGTACCAGATGACACCCTTGATGGGGAAATGTGCCAGAGGGGCGATGGCTGCCTCAAAGAGGTAGCAGGGGTCGTAAGGATGGCGCTGGAGGGGATTGGGCTTGTGTCCCTCGGGAGAGCCTTCGGGAACGGTGATGGCACGGGCTATGTTCTGGCTCATGCGCCCGCGAGCCCACGGCTGACCATAGTCGCTGTTGCGCCAGTCGCGCAGGATGTTGGGGAACTCGCGTTCCAGCGTGGCGCGATCCACCCATGACTCCGTCGTAGAGCCGCCGACGGCGTTGCAGATGATGCCGATGGGCACATCCGGGAGACTGTCGCAGAGCACGCGGGCGAAGTTGAAGGCCACGTCTGAGAACTTGGCCACCACCTCGGGTGATGCTGTCTTCCAACCCTGAAAGTCCATGTGGCGCAGCTCATTGGTATAGGTGAGCACGCTGTCTGCCCATTCCACGGCATCCGTGCGTGCGCGTGCGGGCATATTATAAAGGTGTAGGCGACCGGCGAGACGTGCGGCGTCGGCGAGGTCCTTGTCCTGTGTGTTACACTGGTCCACGCGCAGCTCCATATTCGACTGCCCGGAGGCCAGCCACACATCGCCGAAGAAGAGGGAATCGATGGTGAGCTGCTGTGTTTGTGATGCTTTCTTGGCTTGGGGCTTCAGAGCGTTGAGGTCGTAGGGGTAGTGCTCGGGGTAATAGAGATGGTAGTCAGTGGCCGGCATGGGCTTGGATGTGAACGAGAGGGTGTAGGGACCGCCGGCAGGCATGTGGTCCAGTTCCACGCTCCAGGAGCCGTCGGCACGCGTGAAGGAACCACACTCCTTCACCACCTTGCCGTCCTTGCTGAGGACACCATGGATGAGCTGTCGCGCATCTGCGCTGCCCTCTATCAGCAGGTGCTCATCGCGCGGCAGCACCATGCCGCTGTCATAGAGCACTGGCAGACGCAGACCGCCATGGTCGCCCGTGAGTGCACCATACACCGTTCGGGCCAGGATCATGGCTCCCTCGGCATTGGGGTGCAGGGCGTCGGGGAAGAGGTCGGGGCGAGAGTGGAGTGGGGTGTAGAGGTCGATGAGCTGCACGTTAGCGCCGCTGGCCACCTGACGGATGGCACTTTGTATCTGGGCGTGCCAGTCGCGTGTGCCGCTCTGGAAGCGGGGGTGACGGTCAAAGATAGGTGTCATCAGGCAGATGGCGATGCGCACATCGGGGTTCACGACGCGGAAAGAGTCGATGAGCGCACGGTAGTTGGGGATGAACTCCTCCTTCCAGTCGGGCCAGTTGCGGGGGTCGGTGTCGTTGAGGCCAAGGTGTATCACCACCCAGTCAGCTTTGAAGTCCAAGGCTTGGTGGAACTCAGGCACCTTGATGTAGGGGCGGTGCCCTTTATATAATAAGGTGGAACCTGAGTGCCCGAAGTTGCTTACCTCGAAGCGCCCGGTGCCATAGCGTGCATCGAGCATCTCCTGCAGGCGCACGGGGTAGCTCGTGTGCTCGCGGTCGCTGAGGCCGTAGCCGTAGGTGACGCTGTTGCCCACACACGCCACGCGCAGCGGCGCTGCCGTTTTTTGCTTCTTGGTCTTGGCCTTAGCTGTTGCAGCACTCAAGGGGCAGCTCGCGCCCGTCAGCAGTCCTGCTGTCAGCAGTCCCGCCATCATGATTCTCAGTATTCGGGTATTCATAAGGTTGTTGGTTTGAGGTTTCTGCGCGCAAATCTACAAAATAATCCCTTCCCATCACTCTTTTTCGCCAATATTAAGCCCTCTGCCTCCTCAAAAATCCGTGAAAGAGTGTAATCTCACACTAATAAATGTCGAAAAGTTAAAGAAACGTAATATTTCCCTTGATGTTTTTTTGCGGAATCAAGGGGAAATACTACTTTTGCCCCGCATTATGCATCAATCTATATTGAATTTATTCACTAACAACTAACTCAAATAAAAAAACAATGAGAAAACTTCTACTTTTAATGATTGCTCTGCTGGCAGGAGTCAGTGGGGCGTGGGCAGATGTCCTCAACCTGACGCCAAGCAATGGAACTTATGTGACAAGCTCTAGCAACTATGTCAATTCCATTTCTTTTAGCACGTCGCCTGCTATCACAGTAACAGCTTCTGCTAATAATATGGATAAACGTCAAACGAGTACCTATCTCCTGTGGCATTCGGGCTCTAGTGGCTCCAGTACTTATACCATTTCTGCCGGAGCCGGTTATATTATTACAGCTTATTCAGTTACTGGCGAAGCAAACACTTCTGCCCAAACTCTGACAGCAGGCGCTGTTAGCCATGAATTCGCTGTCGGCGCAAGTTCTTCTTTTGAAGTTACAGGGCTGAAATCTTCTTCTGTTTCATTTGTCCAGACAGGTGCTAATGCAAGCGGTCTGAAGATTACTTCAATATCTGTAACAGTGGCAAAGGCCACCGATGAACAAATAGCAGCCTATAACACCGTTCAGAACTGGATTCCCACGATTCAGGGTGCTAAGGGCTTAGTCAGCAATGCTTCTAACTATATTTCCAATGCTAAATCTACTGCAGAGGGAACCTATGAGGCTCTGTTAGATCAGAACTATGAGACTTATTTCCACGGAGCGTATGGTAGTGAAGGCCCCGATGAAGACCAGTACCTTCAAGCGACTTTGTCCAAATCCGTTGATGCCATATACTTCTACTATAAGAAACGTTCACAGAATAGCAACAACCGTCCAACCAGCATCACTATTTCCGGTAGTAATGACGGCTCAAACTTCACAGACATCACGACCATCAACAGTGGTCTTCCCACCAGTGCAGATGTTCTGGACTACACCTCTAACAAGATTAATCTTGGTGCATCCTATCAGTATCTTCGCTTTACGGTGACAGCGACGAATAATGGAGCTACGAACCAAAAGGGACATGTTTTCTTCACCTTCTCTGAGTTCTACATTCTTCCCAGTGATGAGACTATTGATGATGTGATGACACTGCGTGCGTCATTGATTGGAACGGCTGCACTCGATTACACTGAACAGAATATTTCTGATGTGACTACGGCAAATACCAATCTCCTGAGCACCGTGGTCAACGTCACCTACAACCTGTATGAAGCTGATGGCGAGACGTTCGTAGATTCAAGAGTTGTAGAACAGGAAAAGAACTCAGCTGTTTCTGTTCCTGCAGCACTCACAACTCTTACATACTATGATTATGATACAGAAGGGTCTATAGGCACAACTGATTGCACCATCAAAGTTACGCGTTCATTAAAGAGTGGCTATGTAATCAGCCTTGATGGTCTAAACAACTCAAAGTGTTACAACATCCGTAACAACCGTGGCACATGGGCTGTTGGTTCAGGTGCAACAGAAATAAATTCCACTGTGGAGTTAGGATTAGCTTTCCTGTCTTCTGATACCAAACAGCAGTTCGCATTTATCACCTACGAAGGAAGGGTATATTTGTACAGTGTTGGTGAAGGAAAGTTCGCATACGTTGATGGAAACAAACTTTCTTTGACTGCTGCTGTTACCAGCGCTGTGGCAGCAAGCCCTGTTACATTCCAAACTTCAACAGCGTCATCGGCTAATGCAGAACCTATAATTGTTACTGTAGGTGGCCAGATGTACGGCGTTTCAACGGGTCACACCCCGGATGTTTTCAAATATAATGTTGCTAGTGATGGTGGCAATAGTGCTATCATTATCGAAGCCGCTTCGTTCGATGCAACATCTGCTCTTGCAGCTCTTGAAGAGTACTTCCATCCCAGCTACACCATCACATACGTGGTGAAGGATGTTAACGGCACCACCATCTTTACTTCAGATCCCGTGCCGACGTCATTAGGTGTTAATATTACTACCCTTCCGACAGAATACCAACGTGGCTTCTGCTCATACAATAGTGTTGATGTTACAATCAGTGAGGTCAGCACTGTTATTGAGTTTACTGCAACTTACACAGGTCTGCCTTTTACGCTGTCGCCCAGCTATGCAGAAGCTACATGGTACAACATGAATATTCGTAGCACCAAAGATGTCTCCAAAGGCGAGTCTGAGCCTTATGCATTGGCTGCTGCTACTATTGCAGATAAAGCAGAAGATGCCTATCGTTGGGCATTTGCAGGTAACCCCTATGCTTTGGTAGTTTATAATAAGGCAACCGCCGACACCTATACCCTGACGAAGGATGGCAATAATGCCGTGATGCGTGATGGAACATATACATGGTCGCTCTTCCAGAATGGTGATGGTTTCACCCTTAAGGTGACTGGTTCAGCATATAACTATGTAAACGATAATAACAATGCCCTTGGCTTCTGGAATGATTCCAGAGCAGCAACGGACAATGGCTCCACGTTCCGCGTAGAAGCTGTCGTTGATAATTACTACGATTATGTGAAAGCTGAGGTGTTACCCTTCATCTTTGATAATCCAGAGGATATCATTGGCAGTAGCACGGCAGCTTCTCTTGGTAAACCTTTCGGCATAACGACAGCCGCATCTGAATCCATGGTAGGGACTTATCGCGTGCAAATGTCCACGAAGAACTTCTCGCTGTCAGAATATGAAGCTATCAAGGCTGAAAAAGATGCTGCGATCATCTATCCAGAAGCTGGCAAAATCTATCTAGTGAAGAATAACTACAATGGTAAGTACATGCGCGTTACTGCCAGTGGTACACGTGGCACCGTCCTTGCAGACCTGACTGCAGAAGAGGCTGCTAAAGATGCATCGGCACACTTCACCTTCGTGGAAAATGCCTCTCATCTTTATATGAGCACCCAAGGAGAGTATCTGAACTGGGTATTTGGAGCTGGTGATGGGTATGAAGGATATACATCAACGAATTTCGACAAGTATGTTCATTTTGCTGTTCCGGCCCCTGGCGTAGGCGCATTCTCTATTGCATACGGAAATGGAGAGGGTGGTTATGCCGGCTATCTTGGCAATGGTTTCTATGCTCTCAAGGGTGCTGAAAGCACAGTGGTAGCTGGTAGCTCAACTGACGAGACAAATGCGCTGGCTCAGTGGACTTTTGAGGAAGTGAAAACGCTTACTGTTGACCTCCATGATGGTGGCGATGGTTATAACTATGCTACTCTCTGCGTTCCTTTTGCATTCTCAGATATCATGGGCGCGGTTTACACATTGGCAGCTAATGCGGATGGTCATACACTGGATGTTACACCTGTTGCGAATGTTCCTGCTGGCACACCCGTCTTGTTGAAGAGCACAGCTTCTTCCATCGATTTCACGCTTGGCTCTGACTATGCTTCAACTCCTGTGGCTGGATCCGCTCTCACAGGTACCTATTTCGCTAAGACCATTGTCGGTGACACCGACTATGTGCTCGGTACAGATGGTACGAAGGTAGGCTTCTACCACTGGGATACCAACAACTTGGCTGCTAACCGCGCTTATGTGGCAGGTGGAGCTGGTGTTAAGGGCTTCACGATTAACTGGGGCGATGCTGTCGGCATCAAGTCTGTGGACAACGGACAGGCTCTGGATAATGCTAACATCTTCAACCTCGCAGGTCAGCGCCTGAATAAGGTACAGCGCGGCGTGAACATTGTGAACGGTAAGAAAGTGATTGTAAAGTAAAAGAACCATTAACCCTCAAGGCATTCCTCCCATCGGAGGGTGCCTAAGGGGGATATGGAAGAACAATGTTAAACAAAGAAACAATGCTCGATAAGATTATGAAAAAGACATATATCACTCCTTCCCTTCTCGTGAAGGGCGTAGCCACCCACAGTCGCATTCTCGCAGGTTCCTTACAGAAATTTGATAAAACCGTTTCCGGCGGAGACGGCGGTTGGACAAAAGACGAACACTCCGACTGGAGTGATATCTGGGAATAACACAATGGTTTTGGGTTAACGGCTCAAGGTTCGTGGTTGACCTGTTCAACTGAACCTGCCAACCCGTTTTGCGACTATAGCCTACAATATAGTAGTGTTCTTATGAGAGGCTGAACAGCAGTGTTCGGCCTCTCTTTTGTTTAGCAGTGTCATATCTTATTCATCTTTATCTTATTTGTGTGCAAAGGTAATATTTTTCCTTCAATCTGATGTGCGCTGCGCGCATGAAAAGGCTCAAAACTTTTTTCTTTTTCTTGCAAAAAAGTTTGGAAAAGTTATGGGGAAAAAGAAAAAATATTGTACCTTTGCACGCGAATTGGTTCTCCAAAACGGACGACTTTTTTGCAAAGTCCATCGCAAAAGTTTTCCAAAACGGATAACTTCCTCATTACCACGAACGATTCAACCAAAAAGAAAATATACCTACAATGGAAATCAAAAACTTCACCATTACCAAGCGCGACGGCTCCAAGGATAGCTTCTCGCTGGACAAGATTATGCATGCCATCGTGAAGGCCTTCGAGAGTGTTGACGAGCCCGCTGACCTGGCATCCATCTCAAAGATTATCAGTCGTTTGGATATTCATGATGACATCACCGTCGAGGATATCCAAAACCAGGTAGAGGAGGCACTGATGCGCGAGGGCCACTACAAGGTTGCTAAATCGTTCATTCTTTATCGTCAGGAGCACAGTGAGGATCGCGAGACGCTGGCTAAGTTGCAGTTTTTGAGTGATTATTGTGAATCTGTGAACGCTGCAACTGGTTCAAAGTATGACGCCAATGCCAACGTCGAGCATAAAAATATTGCAACTTTGATTGGCGAATTACCCAAATCGAACTTCATCCGTCTGAACCGCCGTCTGCTCACGGATCGCATCAAGAAGATGTATGGCAAAGAGCTTGCCGATGAGTATATCGACATGCTGACACACCACTTTATATATAAGAACGACGAGACCAGTCTGGCCAACTACTGTGCCTCCATCACCATGTATCCGTGGCTCATCGGCGGCACGCTGGACATCGGCGGTAACAGCACGGCTCCCACGAATCTGAAATCGTTCTGCGGTGGTTTCGTGAACATGGTGTTTATGGTCAGCTCCATGCTGAGCGGCGCCTGCGCCACCCCTGAGTTCCTGATGTACATGAACTATTTCATCGGTCTGGAGTACGGCAAGGACTATTGGCAGCGTGCCGACGAGCAGGCCGACCTGAGCCTGAAGAAGCGCACGATTGATAAGGTCATCACCGACTACTTCGAGCAGATTGTATATACGTTGAACCAGCCCACGGGTGCCCGCAACTATCAGGCGGTGTTTTGGAATGTGGCCTACTACGACCGCTACTATTTCCAGAGCATCTTCGGCGAGTTCTACTTCCCCGATGGCTCGCAGCCCGATTGGGACGGACTCTCATGGCTGCAGAAGCGATTCATGAAGTGGTTCAATCAGGAGCGCACGAAGACGCTGCTGACATTCCCCGTGGAGACGATGGCTTTGCTGGTCGATGAGAACGGCGAGTGCAAGGACAAGGAATGGGGCGAGTTCACGGCCGAGATGTACAGCGAGGGCCACTCCTTCTTCACCTACATGAGCGACAATGCCGACTCGCTCAGTAGCTGCTGCCGTCTGCGCAACGAGATTACCGACAACGGCTTCAGCTATACGCTCGGTGCCGGTGGCGTCTCGACAGGTTCCAAGAGCGTGCTGACCATCAACCTGAATCGATGCATACAGTATGCGGTGAACAACAAACTGGACTACAAAGAGTATCTGAGTGGAATCATTGACTTGTGTCACAAGGTGCAGTTGGCCTACAACGAGAACCTCAAGGAGCTGCAGGCCCACGGGATGCTGCCGCTCTTCGATGCGGGCTACATCAATATTGGCCGTCAGTACCTGACCATCGGCATCAATGGCCTTGTGGAGGCTGCCGAGTTCATGGGGCTGAAGATTACGCCCAACGATGACTACCTGCATTTCGTGCAGGGCATCCTCGGCCTCATCGAGCAGTATAATAAGAAGTATCGTACGAAGGACGTGATGTTCAACTGCGAGATGATTCCCGCAGAGAACGTTGGCGTGAAGCATGCCAAGTGGGACCGCGAGGATGGCTACTTCGTGCCGCGTGACTGCTACAACAGTTATTTCTATGTCGTTGAGGACGACTCTCTCTCTATCATCGACAAATTCAAGCTCCATGGCGCACCCTACATCGAGCACCTTACAGGTGGGTCGGCACTGCACATGAACTTGGAGGAGCACCTGTCGAAGGAGCAGTACCTGCACCTGCTGAAGGTGGCTGCTAAGGAGGGCTGTAACTATTTCACATTCAACATCCCCAACACCGTGTGCAACGACTGCGGACATATCGACAAGCGCTACCTGCATGAGTGCCCCAAGTGCCACTCTAAGAATGTAGATTACATGACCCGCATCATCGGCTACCTCAAGCGCGTCTCGAACTTCTCACAGGCGCGTCAGGAGGAGGCTGCACGACGTTACTATGCAACGGCGTAATGAAAAGCGAAAAGTGAAAAGTGAAAAATAAATAATTGCTCACTTGTCAACTAGCATGTTGAAGTACGTAAACACCGGTATTGTTTTTCAGGAGATCCCCGATGAGGTGACGCTGGCCGTCAACATCTCGGGGTGTCCCTGTCGCTGCCCCGGCTGCCACAGCCACTATCTGTGGGAGGACATAGGTCTGCAGCTGGACACCGATGCCATCGATGCGTTTGTGGGGAAGTATGGTCATGACATCACCTGCATTGCTTTCATGGGTGGCGATGGTGACCCGGTAGCTGTGAACCTGCTGGCGCAGTACATCCACGAGAACCATCCACAGTATCATGTGGCTTGGTATAGCGGTCGTCTGCGCATTCCCCCGACGGTATGCAAGACAGATTTCGACTACATCAAGGTCGGACCTTACATCCGCCATCTCGGCCCCCTCAATCGCCCGACGACCAATCAGCGGCTCTACCGCAAGACGGAGTCCGGCGACTTCGAGGATATCACACGGCGCTTCTGGCGCAGCGCGTCGGCATAAAGAAGAGGTCGTGTCAAAAGTAACAGACACGGCCTCTTTTAGTTTTTTTAAGAAACAAAGCCCCGACTTTCCCAAGCCAGGGCTTTGTCATGTCCCAGA
>ONCQ01000014.1 GCA_900316355.1 uncultured Prevotellaceae bacterium
GAACTCGCAAACGGTATTCTGTTGCTGCACGAAATCGCTCATTTGCTAACAACCATAAAAGAGTGGATATATCGGTCTAAGGTGTTCCTGTCAACCTTACATATTTTTGCTATTTTTCGCTTTGACACTTTGGCCGCAAGCAATTCGGCTATGAGTGTCTGTTTCCCGTAAAGTTTATACTTCTCTGGCGCACTCTTCTTTCCCTTTGGCCTGCCCAATACTATACCCTCCGCTTTCTTTCTGGCTAATGCTTCTTTCGTCCGTTGGCTAATCAGGTTACGCTCAATCTCTGCTGAAAGTCCAAATGCAAAAGCCAAGACTTTACTCTGTATGTCCTCACCAAGCCTATAGTTGTCTTTAATAGTCCAGACCTTACACTCTTTTGTCATGCAAATGTTCAGTATCTCCATAATCATAAACAGATTGCGCCCCAGACGTGATAACTCAGCACAAATGATAATATCACCTTTCTGTATTCGTTTTAAAAGACTACCTAATTGCCGTTTGTCGTATGCTTTAGTACCACTGATGGTCTCATCTATCCAACCATCAACTTTCATTTTCTCCTTTTCACAGAATTTGTTAATCTCAAACCGCTGGTTCTCAACGGTCTGTTTGTCACTACTCACTCTAATATACCCGTAAATCATATTTTTTTTGCACAAAATAATAAAAAGTCATTTATAATTACTACTTTTGTAGCATAAAAAGAAGAATATATGTTTCGAAACAAAGATTATAGAATAGAGCAATGTCTAAACGACATTCAGAAATACGAGAAGTGGGGAAACCTGCTTGCAGGACAGAGTTGGGTACATCTATTCAACTCCAATGCTTCCGTGAGTGCATCAGCCATTCATAACGGATTGGAATGTATCAAAGCCAAGATGAAATTGAGTGTGCTTCAAGACACCTCCCATACTGATAAAGAAAAGGAAAAGCGTCTGAAGCAAATAGACATTGAAACGCATCAAATGGAAGAAATGATGAAGCATGACCTTGAATATAGAGGTTTATTAATGCATCCTTAAGTTTTATTTATACTTTTGTAAACGATAATATGATAGAAGACAAAGGACAAATACTATTATACCAGACTCCTGACGGCGAGACACGCATTGAGGTACGGCTGCAAGGCGAGACGGTGTGGCTGAACCTGGACCAGATGGCGGAGTTGTTTCAACGTAACAAATCCACCATCTCAAGGCACATTAGGAATGCTTTTGAGCAGGGAGAATTGAAGCAGGAGTCAACTGTTGCTTTTTTTGCAACAGTTCAAAAAGAAGGAGGAATGACAGAATAATAGGACTTCTTCGTGGGATTTTCAACGAACATCTGTAGTCTCACTTCAGATTTTCTGCATTTATGTGGAGGGAGGACGCAAACGGCTGAGCAGGATTCTATGAATCAGATCTATGGGGAATGTATAAATCTAATTAGAAATTTTTGTGGGGATTGTCGTTTTTTGTAAAAATAATTTTGTGGGGATTGTTTCTTTTCTTGAACAATGAAGCCAGGATTCATCATATTGGCATGCGCCACTTTGATCCAGCGTCAGAGGATGACATGGACGACAACGGCATGAGTCGCTACATGGAAAGCAATGATGATGAGGGTTGGGAGTGAACGATGGATGATGGAAGAGTACGAGAAAAGGCTCATTTGAGAGTAGAAAGTAAATATATTTTATTGGAATGACATAATTTTACGTCAAGATGATGGCAGAATGAAATAAAATGCTTTCCTTTGCAACGTTAAAACATTACAACTATGGCACAGGTATCTATGACGGTGAGGATGGACTCACAACTAAAACAGAGCTTTGATGCGCTCTGTGCACGTATGGGCATGAGCGTAAACACAGCAATGAATGTGTTTGCAAAGGCGGTAGTGACGTATCGGAAAATTCCTTTTGAAATCAAAGCAGACCCCGAATGGGAATCCATGGGCGATTTTGAGGCTTTCCGTGAATTTAGAAGGATGGCAGAGAGTGGGCTGCTGCCGGACTTAACACTCGACGAGATTAACGAAGAGATTAGATTAGCACGCGAAGAAAAGGCTGCAAGAGAAAAGGCAAAAGTATGATGTACGCTGTTATTGACACCAATGTTTTAGTAGCGGCTTTGTTGTCGCGCCACTCGGATTCTGCAACAGTACAAGTTGTAAGTGCTATTTCTGAAAAGGGGTTGCGGCCTTTGTACAATCATGAAATTATAGCGGAATACAAGGAGGTGCTAAGCAGACCGAAATTTGAATTCCCATCTAAAGCCATTGCCTCTATTCTTAATAAGATTCAAATGTCAGGAATGGCTTCTTATCGTGTGCCTAGTTCAGAAGTGTTCCCAGATCCTAAGGATGTGGTGTTCTATGAGGTTGCCATGTCGAAGGATGATGCTTACCTTGTGACAGGTAACATAAGGCATTTCCCAAAGAACACCATTGTTGTTACCCCATCGGAGATGCTGGAAATACTGCAACGCGAAGGAATCCTGTAAAAGCGTAGAGACAGAATTATTTTTGCGGAAAACCCTGTGAGGGTTACGCACGAGGGTTGGTGAATCGGCGTCGGCGAGTTGCAGGATTATGACGGAGGGAGGCGGTTTGCGTAGGGCTCATAGGGTTTTCGGCAAAACTTTTTCTCGAGATGAACGGGTGCTTGGAAGAACTAAACCTTTCACGGTTTCCCACTAGTGGGAAACGATGGAAGAGCTAGGTGCGTTGAGTGGATCACCATGGTGGTCCAGTTGGAAGACCCAGGTCTTCAAGCTATAAGACCTAAGGGTTTCGGGCGAAAGTCTTAAGGGTTACGATGGATGAGGGATGATGGATGAGGGTTTATGGTTCTTGAAGGGTCAAGCGTCCCGTTGGGCCGAGCGGAGGGAAGAGGGATGAGGGGAAACAGTAATCCCCGCCGAGGGGGGCGGGGATTAGGGGGTGTGTGGGATTACTTCAGTTCAAAGAGGTTGATGAAGCCGGTCATGGTGAAGACGTTGCGGATGTCATTGTTCATGCCTGTGATATAGGTATGGCTTCCCTTGGCTTTTGCCATCTTCAACACACTGAGGAAAAGACGCAGACCGCTGGAAGAAATGTAGTCCAGGGATGTGCAGTCGAGGATGATGTCCTTGCCCTCACAGGCTTCCAAGCCCTGTAGGTCTTTTTCTGTCTGTACGGCAGCGGCTGTATCCAGTCTGCCTTCGAAAACGGCAACGAGTTGGCCGTCGCGTTCTTGAATCGTTGTTGTCATGATTGTAATGGATTATTGTTTATTGTTGATTTTTTTGCGTAGAGTAAGTACGTTATGACCATTATGACGCTCGTAGTTGATGGAGTCCATGATCTTTCTTACCAGATGGATGCCGAGTCCTCCGATGGGTCGTTCTTCGGCGGAGAGTGTCGTGTCCACCTCTTCCTTTGCGGTGGGGTCGAAGGGCACGCCACTGTCGGTGATAATGAACTTCAGGCGTTGGTCGTTGGCCTGTGCCTCGATGAGTATGTCTCCCTTGGTGCCATTGGGGTAGCCGTAGTTAATGACGTTGACGACGGCTTCCTCGAGGGCGAGGTTGAGTTGCATGGTTGTGGCCATGTCGAAACCCACGGCTTCGCAGGTCTGTTCTACGAATGTTGCCAAACGTTCTACCTCATTGAGGTCGTTGACTATGGAGAGCTCGTTGCTGTAGCGTACGGCAAGTTGTTGCTTGGTGTATTGTATGGCAAGCATCGTCAGGTCATCGCTTTGTTCAGCCTCGCCCACGAAGTCGCTGACAGCCGAACTCATGGCCTTGATGAGTGGGGTAGGCAGATTGGCGGTGTTGGCTACTTCACGGATGCGTTCCTCTCCGAACTGTTCGTGGTTGATGTTCTCCGCTTCCGTGAGACCGTCGGTATAGAGGAAAATGGTTGTGCCGGGTTCAATCTGTGTACCTTGCGCTGTAAATTTCCAATTGTTCATGACGCCCACGGGGATATTGGCATCCATCGGCAACATCTCTACGGAGTCCTTGATGAGTAACGGGGCATCATGACCTGCATTGCTATAGCGTAAGCGGCCGCTGGGCAGGTCGAGGGCTCCCACGAAGAGAGTGACAAACATGTTCGACTCGTTGCCTTCTGTCAGGGTGTCGTTGATGACGGCGACAATGCGGTCGGGTGATGCTTCGTGGGCAGAGATGGTTCTGAAGAGTGAGCGCGTGACGGCCATCACCAATGATGCGGGCACGCCTTTGCCGCTGACATCGCCGATGCAGAAGAAGAGTTTCTCGTCGCGGATATAGAAGTCGTAGAGGTCGCCGCCTACGGCCTTCGCAGGTGTCAGTGACCCGAAGATGTCTATATCATCGCGCTCGGGGTAGGGCGGGAAGAGCTTGGGAAGCATGGACATCTGTATGTCACTGGCTACCTTCAGTTCACTTTCGATGGAGGCTTTGGAGGCTGTGGTGACCTGTAACTCCTCGATGTAGCGTGAGAGTGAGGTGCGCATGTCCTCGAAGGAGTCACGCAAGCGTCGGATTTCATCGTGAGTGTGAATCTTAGGCAGTTCCTGGTCGAAGTCGCCGTTGGCGATATCGCGGGCTGCCACATCGAGGTCATTGAGCGGTCTCAGCTGTTTGCGAACGACGATGAAAAGCGCGATGGAGGTGATAATCAGCGTGATCACCAACATGGCTATCATGGCGTTGCCGATGGCTCGCGGGCCTTGCTGAATGAAGGATTCCGGAAGCGTATAACTCACAGACCATTGAATGCGGGGAATGGGCGCATAGAAGAAGAGGGTGGTCTCCGTCTTCTTGGGGTTTTTCTTGCTGTTGCTGCTGATGGCTGTGAAGTCTTTTGACAGGGTGTCCTTACCTTTCTGCCATGCCAGCATGCGGCTGACTAAATTCAGGAAGGATGTGTCCTGGATTTGCTGTGCATGTTCGTAGGCATTGATGGTCTGAATCCATGCGGGGTCCGGGTGACATACATATTGTGAGTCACGGCTGATGACCATCACGCGTGATACCTCGTAAGGCTTAGCTTCCTCAACAATGTCGCGTACCCAATCCAGAGCTACGTCAGCGCAGAGCACGGCATAGATGCTGTCGTTGTCATCGAAAAGGGGCACGGAATAGGTGACCATTGCGCGCTTCGTGGAGATGGAATCGGAGTAGGGCAGACACCAGTATCCTTCGCGCAGGACGTTAGTATAGATCCAGTTACTGTCTGTTTCGAGGTAACAGAAATCGGCTTCCGGTCCACCAATCTCGTCAGCTTCATACTCACCGTTAACAGGATTGTGCACTACCGTGGGGGCATAGTAGCGTCCCATGTCGGGGAAGAAGTTCTCGCGATAGAGCAGGGTGACAGCTGCGATATCCTCGTTCTTAGTGATCAGACGATAGAGGAGTTCGTAGCAGTCCGTCTTGTGCTGCGTGTCACGATCTGCAAAGGCTGCCGCCGTTTTCACGGCAGTCTCTACGTTGGCCACGCGGTTGTCAATATCTGCTACGACGCCATCCATGGCGTGGCCGGCTTGACGAACCATCTCATCGGCAACACCCTCCTTGACTCGATTTATCTCATAGAAATTCATCGAGGCCATGAGAATCGTGATCAGAATAAACACCGATAGCGTAGTGCGCACAGCTACCGACTGACTTATAAGCTTCAGGATATTCATTGGTGATTTATTTGTTTCAAGTTTCAGGTTTCAAGTTTCAAGTTTCAAGTTTCAGGTTTCAGGTTTCAAGAATCTCTGACCTCTAACCTTTAATCTTCACTTCTCAATTCTTAACCTTTAGGTCCGCATACGGCTGGCCTACGAGCGTGGGTTCGTCGTTGGCGCCGCCATCGTGCAGAATCTCGACTTCCACGCCACGCTGGAAGATCATCACGACGTCCGAGCCGCCGAACTTGAAGTAGCCCATCTCGTCGCCCTTCTGCAGCTGCTGACCAATCTTCAGCTCCGGCAACCAGTTGACGCTGCAGATCTGGGACATGCCTACAGGGAGTATAGCGACGAGGCCGAATTCCTCGGTCTCGATGATGGCGCAGGCGCGTGTCTCCACCATCTGGAAACCCATGGGATTCTCGTATTGGTAGAGTTTCCGCTCTTCATTCCACACCGTATAGCCACCGCCTGCCGAGACGCCTGGGATGCGACGCAGCTCGCGCAGCACGCCACTCACGGGAGCGTGGTAGCGATGGTAGCTGTTCACATCGAGGAAGGTATGTGTCAGCGTGCCGCCGGCGAAGGCTTCCTTATACTTGCTGTCCTTGCCGATGAGCCCTGCGATGTCGTCGATTTTCTTGGTCTTGATCTGAAGATCCTGTTCGGTGTATAGGAGCTTGTTATCATCATCGATGCTCCATGTCTGCTTGGGCCAGGAGTCAGCCGGGCATACGACATCGGCATCTGAGATGGGGCGCATGTCGGGCGATGCCAACTTGCGGGCGAAGAACTCGTTGTAGGTCTTCCATTGGTTACCCTTGCCGTACCAACCTTTGTCCAGGCCCCAGTCGGGGTCGTCCTTCACCATATTATAATAGGTGTCGTTCCAGCTGGCTTCCGTGTCGAGCCAGGCGCCCCATGTGTTGCTGTAGGTGGAGAGCCATGTGGAGAAAGGCTCCACGAACTCCACGGTGGGGTAGAAGTAGCCGCGGCCCTCAAGCTCTTCCAATGGCTGATCGACGACGAACCAAAAGTAGCCAATGCCCTGGTCTGTTCGGCCGTAGAGCGAGCGCCCGTAGTCGTCGGGAGCCTGTTTAATCATCACATCCCACGGAAGCTGTCGCACGTTCCAATCCACGAAATCGTAGAACTCCTCCAAGGTCTGCGCTGGGTTGTAGTCGCGGTCGGGGTTGATGCTGGCAGCCTGTGCGATGGCATGCGTGAGCAGCTGCTTCACCTCAGCATTGGTGTCACAGATCTTCATCAGCGCCGTGGTGGCTTCAGTGTGTACAGGCTCCTTTGGTGGCTCAATCGAGTTATCATCATCGCGACATGATGTAAGCAGGAGCGAGAAACAAGCAAAGATGAAAAGTGAGCGATAAAGATTTTGTTTCCAGTATTTCATCATGAGTAAAATTTTTTAGCAGTCTATAATTAGTAAATTAGATACCCACCGTGATACCTCCCACAAAGTAGAGCTTCTTCGCATTCGGGTTTGCTGTCACTTGTGCGAAGATGGGCAGCTTGAAGCGGCGTCCCAAGGGAATCTCCTTTGTGCAGCGCAGGCTGACGTTGGTCACAGCGAAAGCATCGGTGTCGTAGTACGATGTGGCGTAAGGCACGATGCCCAGTGAACCTGCCCAGTCACATGTCCAGAGGTGAAAGGGCACATTCAGTTCGAAGTAGGATGAGTAGGCCCTGTTGTCGCTGTTGTTGAGACCGTCAGCGCCAGCGAAGATTGTCTGCCATGAGACATTCAGGAAACCGAAGTCATAGCCCACGAACGCTTCGAAGACATGCCCCGTGCTTTCAGGCTTGTAATGGAAATAGCGCTCATCGCCTTCGGTGTTCCAGTAGTCCGTGATACCCAATGAAAGGCCGGCGACACTATAGGAGAGAGTGAAGTCAATCTCATACGGGTCATCTCTATTCACAAACCCCACGCTGCCCCACGCTGACAGGCTCAGACCTTTCCAGCTCACGCTTGCGGTTGGTTGCAGGCTGGCGCTTCCCAGCATGAGACCACGCCAAATGTATTGGCTCACGATGTCGGTTCCCACGTACACTTCTACAGCCTTGGCCTTATGAGCCACACTGTCTTCAGCGGCTTCTTGCACTGAGGACGTTTCCTGCGCGATGGCCTCATTACTGATAGCTCCAATCAGTATGGTCATCAACGCGAGACGAATAGATTCCTTAATCATAGACATATTCTTTTTAATCTGAATGTTCGTGACTTAATATTTGATTGTATAATGATAGCTGAGTGCTCCCATGAAGCCGCTTCCATGAACCAGACATGCCTGTACGAACAGGTGTCGCCACAGCAGCACATCAGCGCCCACATTCACGCCTGCGCCGTCCCATTCCACGACAAGGCGTGGCCGTTGCAGCCATGCACGAGGCCCTTGCAGCGACGCTCCAAGGCGTGGCGTATAGGTGATACCACCTGCCACGCCTCGTCGGTTGCTGTTCTTATTGTTACTGTAATAGCGATAGGCTATATGGGCTCCGATGCGGTGGCCGTAGATGTCGAAGTTCTTGGATACGACAGCGTAGATGTTTTGGAATTTGTTATTTTGGCCTGTGCCAGTATTGATATTCTTGAAGCGGCCAACATCATCCATGCCTACGGCCACAGCGGGCCACCAACGTCCTTCTTTCAGAGGACGTAGCTTCACGTTGACGCGTCGGTCTTCATTGTAGAACCCCATCGGCTGGCTTTTCTTGGCATTTCTGTGCATCCACAGCATGGTGGCACAGTAGGAGACCTCCAACCAGTGGAATGCGGTGATGCCGACGCCATAGCCAAAGGAGTTGTGGTCTGGCATCAGATTGGGTAAGAACGCTCGGTCGTAATATGCGAAGCCTCCGTGGAAAGTTCCCACAGAATCAGTCTCTGCACTCGGCACGTGCAGAAGGCCGGTCGTGGCGTGATATTCCTGTCCCGAGACGTTCTGAATCAGGCATCCAACCAATATCAGTAATACAATCCTTTTTATGCTCACTTCTCAGTTCTTATTTATTGTGCTGTAGCTTCGGTGATGCTGCCGCCTCCGAGAGCCTGATAGAGATCGATGGTGGCCTGGACGGCTTCGAGGTCGTTGCCGATTTGTCCCATCTGAGCGTTCAGGAGGCCCGTCTGTGCTGTCAACACGTTGAGGTAGTTGACCTGGCGCGAGACGTTGTCCTTGTAGAGGGCTTGTGTGGCCTGTACGGCTTCGGTGAGGGCCGCCACTTGCTGGGTCATGAAGCTCTTCTTGGCTTCTGCGGTCTGCAGTGATGCCAACGCGCTGTTGACTTCGTTGCCAGCCGCCACGAGGCTCTGCTGGAAGGCAATCTTGGCTTCCTCCTGTTTCAGCTTAGCCACCTTCTTCTGCGCACGCAGGCGTCCGTTCTGGAAGATGGGCTGCAGGAGTTGTCCCAGCGCATTCCAGATCCACTGGCCCGGAGAGAGTTCCAGTGCACCGCCATTGTTGGTGAAGCCCAGCGTGCCGCTGATGGTGAGCGAGGGGAAGAAGTTGGCCGTAGCGCTGTTGACTGCGTAGAAGGCACTGGCCAGCTGCAGCTCAGCTTGCTTCACATCGGGGCGGTTCTGCAGCAGCGCCAAGGGAATACCTGTCTCGATGACGGCCGGAGCCTGGAAGGAGGCGAGACTGGTGCGCTCGATGTGATGAGGTGCTTCGCCAAGGATGGTGCAGAGGGCGTTCTCTGTCTGGCGGATGGCATCCTCCAAATCCAGGACGCTGGCTTCAACACTCAGGCAGTTGGCTTCTGTCTGTGACACAGCAGCCTTGTTGGAGCGACCTGCTTCCATGAGTTTCTTCGTCATCTCTACGCTCTGTCTCCAGTTCTTAGCGGTCGATTGGCTGAGCGCCATCTGCGCATCGAGGGAACAAAGGGTGTAGTAAAGGTTGGCGATATTGGACACGAGGTTCTGCTGTACAGCCTGACGCACCGTCTTGCTCTGCTCCAAAGCCACCTGTGCAGACTTCTTGGCGTTGCGCAGGCTGCCAAGGCTTCCGATCTGCCAAGTGGCGGTGAGGGGCACGGAATAAAACTTCAGCGGCTTGTTCCAGTCCATCGACGACAGCTGTCCCTGAGGTGCCAGTGAGAGTGACGGGATGTAAGCGAGCTTGGCGACCTTCAGATAGGCCTGAGCCTCCTGAATCTGCAGATCGACCTGACGCATGTTAGCGTTCTGTGACAAACCACGCTCGATGAGGGCCTGCAGCGTCGGGTCGGTGAAGAACTCGCGCCACGCCTTGGCACCCAGGCTCTGCTCGGTGTTGCCCACCTGTGCCGAGCCATAGAGGCCGTCGGTGCGGAGGTCCTCGGGGCGCTCATAGTTCTTGTAGAGGCCGCAGCCCGTCAGAAGGAAGCAGGCTAATAGAAGACCCACCCCCAAGCCCCTCCCTTGTAGGGAGGGGAGTATATACTTATGCATTTTGAATGTCATAATATATTATAATGTAGATTGATTTTGATAACTATTCTTGAGTGTATTCACTCCCTCCCTACAAGGGAGGGTGAGGGGAGGGTCTTTTATTCTTCTGCTTCTGCGCGCTCCTGCTGGCTGTGGGCCTGTTCCTTGAGGAACTGCTGGTCGGCCTCCACCTTCATGGCGGGGCGAATCTTCTCCTGCAGGTACTCGAAGAAGATGAAGAATACAGGCACGGTGAACAGGATGGCCAGCGTGCCGACAATCATACCGCCGATGACGCCCAAGCCGATGGTGCGGTTACCGTTGGCGCCAGCACCGGAGGCGAAGACGAGCGGCAACATACCGAGCACACAGGTGAGCACGGTCATCAGAATCGGGCGCAGACGGGCTTCGCAGGCTGCGTAGGCGGCTTCGACAATGCCCATGCCCTTGCGACGACGCTCCAGAGCGAACTCGGTAATCAGGATGGCGGTCTTAGCCAACAGACCAATAAGCATGATGACACCGGTCTGCAGGTAGATGTTGTTCTCAATCTGTCCGATGACATACATGTCCGCACCGGTGATGGCACGGCCGATGCCTACGGAGACCTGATTCCAGAGCCATGCGAATCCGAAGGAACCCATCAGACCTGCAGGTACGGAAAGGATGACGGCGAAAGGCACGAGGAAGCTCTCGTAGAGGCAGGAGAGGATGAGGAAGATGAGGACCACGCAGATGGCGTAGATGAGGATGGTCTGGTTGGAGCCCATCTGCTCGTACTCCTCGCGTGAGATGCTGCCGTACTCGAAGGTGATGTGGCTGGGGAGCGTCTGATCATGCACTTCCTGAATGGCGCGCATGGCATCACTGGTGGTGTAGCCTTGTGCAGGCTGTACCATACAGGAGATCTCGGAGAAGAGGTTGAAGTGGGTATCGATTTCAGGACCGAGCACCGGCGTCAGCTTGACGAACTGAGAGATGGGGGCCATGCCCTTGCTCCCGCGCACGTACATATTTGATAAGTCGGCTTCAGAGGTGCGGTACTTGGGATCGGTCTGCATCATCACGCGATAGACCTTACCGAACTGGTTGAAGTTGGAGACGTAGCTGCCGCCCAGATAACCACTCATGGCGCTGAGGACGGTGGCGGGGGAGATACCAGAAAGCTTGCACTGCGCAGCATCCACCTCGACTTGATATTGCGGATAGTTGCGGGCGTAGGTTGTCATAGCCATCTGAATCTCCGGGCGCTCGTTGAGGGCAGCGAGGAAGGCCTGCGTCTGCTCCAGGAAGACACCCTTGTCGCCGTCGCTGCGGTCTTGCAGGTGAAGATCGACATTGGAGCCCAAACCATAGCCGGGAATCATACCCGGTTCGAAGACGAAGATCTGGGCTTCGGGAATCTCCTGCATCATCTTCAGCATCAACATCAGCTTCTTGATACTGGTGCTGTGCTGAATGCCGGGACGATCATCCCAGTGTTTCATTCGCAGGATGACCATACCATTGGCAGCACCCTGACCGGACATCATGCCATAACCGGAGACACGTGTGTAGTTCTTGATGTCTTCATCGCCCTCCAGAATCTTCTGCACCTTATCCAGTACGCCTTCGGTGTAGGCTAAGTTAGAACCGGGAGGACAGGTCACATTGACCATCATCACACCCTGATCTTCCTGAGGCACGAGTCCTTTGGGCAGTACACCCATGAAGAATACGAGGAGCAGGGCTGCAATGATGAAGGAGAGGGGGGCAAGCCAACGGCGGCCGATGACGGCGTGCAGCCATTTCGTGTACTTACCCATGATGGCGCCGAAGCTGGCTTCATAGGCGGCACGTGTGCGCTTGTTCAGTCCGATAAAGAATGCGTTGATGCTGTTGTCGGCAGTGCGGTTCTTCTTGGCCGGGCGCATCAGCATGGCGCAGAGGGCAGGGCAGACGACAAGGGCCGAGACGCAGGAGATACCTACGGCAGTGGCCAGCGTGACACCGAACTGGGTGAAGAACATACCCGTGGTACCACCCATCATGGCGACAGGAATAAACACGGCCATGAAGACGAAGGTACAGGAGAGCACAGCCATTGTCACATCAGACATGGCATCCTTGGTAGCCTGATAGCTGGATGTGTAGCCGGCATCGAACTTGGCCTGGACGGCTTCTACGACGACGATAGCATCATCCACCACCGTACCGATGGCCAGCACCAGTGCGAAGAGCGTCAGCAGGTTCAAGGTGAAGCCCGCCACCATCAGGGCGGCAAAGGTGCCGATGAGCGAAATGATGATGGAGATGGACGGGATGAGTGTCGCACGGAAGTCCTGCAGGAAGAAATACACCACGAGGATGACGAGGATGATGGCGATGACAAGCGTCTCTTCCACGTTCGCCATGGACTCAAGCAGGAAGTCATTGGTGGACATCATCTGCTCGAAGTGGAGGCCTTTCGGCAGCGTCTTCTCCATCTCGTCTAACGCAGCACTGAGTCGGTCGTTGGTTTCCTTGGCATTGGCACCAGCGAGCTGGAAGGCCATGAAGGTGACGGAGGGCTTGCCGTTGAACTTACCGCTGTAGCCGTAGTCGGCCTGGCCCAATTCAAGATCTGCGACATCCTTCAGGCGAAGGAGTGAACCGTCGGGCTTGGCCTGTATGACGATGTTCTCAAATTCTGAGACTTCTTTCAGTCGGCCGGTGTAGCGCAGCGTGTACTGATAGACATTGTCAACGCCCTCACCGTGGCCGCCTTCCATAGGCTTCTCGCCGAACTTACCCACGGCAGCTTCCAAGTTCTGCTCGGCCAGACATGCTGTGATGTCGCTGGGGTTCAACCCATATTGTGCCATCACCTCGGGCTTAAGCCAGATGCGGAGAGAGTAGGCGGCAGACAGGGCCATCACCTCGCCGACGCCTTGCACGCGCTTGAGCTGCGGCGTTACGTTGATAGCCATGTAGTTGCCCATAAAGTTTGCGTCGTAGTCGGGGTTGTCGCTGACCATGACGTTGATCTGCAGCATGGAGGTCTGGCGCTTGAAGGTGGTCACACCAATCATGGTGACTTCCTGTGGCAGGAGACCTTGTGCCATGGAGACACGGTTCTGCACGTTGACGGCAGCCATATCGGGGTTAGAACCCTGCTTGAAATAGACGGTAATCGTTCCCGTTCCGGAGTTGGTGGCTGTGGAGGTCATGTAGGTCATGTTTTCCACACCGTTGATGCTCTCTTCAAGGGGTTGAATCACCGCTTTTGTTACGGTTTCAGCCGAGGCACCGGGGTAGGTGGCATTGACGACCACCGTAGGAGGTGCGATATCGGGGAACTGCTCGACAGCCAGATTGAAGTAGCTGACGGCTCCCAACAGCACGATGACAATGGCGATAGACATCGCCATCACCGGCCTTTTGATAAATATATTTCCTTTCATTCTTTTATTCGCAGCAAAGCCGCAGTTTAATGTTTAAAGTTTAATGTTTAAGGAAATGGGCTCTGCCCATAATGTTTAATGTTTATTCGTTTGCCGGAGGTCGTTAAACATTAAACATTAAACCTTAAACTTCGCGTAAGCGAGATCTTATTTCACAAGTGCTCCTTCCTTGACCATGCCGGCACCTTCAGCGATGATCTCGTCACCGACTTTCAAGCCCTTGGTGATGATAAACTCCTTGCCGGTGTTGTAGGGGGCAACCTCCACATCAGTACCAACAGCCGTGCGCTGTCCGTCCTTGCTGACGACCTTGAAGACCTGATAAACTGTCTGCAGCTTCTTGGTTCCAGCAGCAGGCACGATGATGCCATTGACGGTGACGGGAATGATGACATTACCCGTGGAACCGGAATGCAGGATGCCCTTGGGGTTGTTGAACACGGCGCGGAGCTGCACGCTGCCAGTGGAGGAGTCCACTACGCCGCTGGCGGTTTCTACGGTACCTGTTTCCTCGTACTCTGAACCGTCAACCAGCTGTAAGCGCACAGGAGGCAATGCTTTGACAGCAGCATCTGCGCTGCCAGCCTCACGAATCTTTTGCAACAGCTGATTCTCGCTCATGGAGAAATAGACATACATCTGATGGTTGTCAGAAACGGTTGTCAGGGGAGTGGGGATGGTGGGACCCACGAGGGCACCGACACGGTAGGGCAGTGTGCCCACAACGCCGTCGGCAGGACTGGTGACGACCGTGTAGGAGAGAGAATTCTTAGCATTCACGACAGCGGCCGTGGCCTGTGCTACCGTAGCCTTCGCCTGTGCATAGGCGTTGGTGGCCGTCTGCAGGTCGAAGTCGCTGACCACCTGCTGAGCGTGCAGGTTCTGTGTGCTTTCCATAGAGAGCTTTGCCGTTGCCTCGGCTGCCTTCGCGGCTTCGAGGTTGGCTGTTGCTGTGTTCAATGCTGCCTGATAGGGAACCTGGTCAATGATGAACAGGGTCTGGCCCTTGCGCACATGCTGACCTTCAGTGACGCATAGCTGGCGCAGCTGGCCGCTGACCTGCGGCAGGACCTGAATATCCTGACGGCCGCGAATGGTGGCACTGTACTTTGTGTCGATGATGCGGTCTTCAGCCTTCACCTTCACGGTCTTGTAGGCGATAGGTGCGGATGTCGGACTTTGCTGTTGCTTCTTGCCTCCGCAAGATGTAATCAACGTCATACTAACAGCCATTACGAAAATGGTCGTCAGCTTCATTTCTTTCTTCATGTTCTTTTTACCTTATTAATAAATGATATGTTTTTTTGTATGATGATTATCTCACGATGATCTTCTGGTGGTTGACGATATAGAGTCCCTTGCGAGCGGGGATGGTGGCTTGCTTGAGCACGAAGCCCTGCCAGATGACAGCGCCGTTGAGTGCTACCACCACGACTTCCTGCGGCTCGCTGACAGCGATGCGGATAGTGCCGAGACCTCCAAAGGCCTGCAGCGTGGGTTCTGCATTCACTTCCTCGGTGACGCCTTCGATGGCATCGTAAATCTCACCAGGTTCCAGCTCATGCATCTCAGTAGAGTAGAGCGCGAATTGTGAGATGGTATGGCATTTCTGTCCGCTTTGGTTGCTGACAATGCCGATGCTCACTTCAGTGGGTTCATTGAGGATGAAGACGCAGTTCTTGTCGCATCGTGCATATCCCAAGGCTTCAGCTGCGAGGTCGCCATAGTCGGGAAGCCCCTTGCCCGCAGCCACGGCGAGGTAGTTGGGACCATAGTTCTTTTCATAGCTGCCACTGATGCTGTTCAGCTCATAGGCGCCGGCAGGCAATGTGACCACCTGATAGAGCTTGAGGTTCTTCACAGCGTTTGCAAAGCCGTCCCATGTGGTAGAGAGTGTCAGGTTGCTACCCTTGTTCGTGTCAACATGGAACTCTGTTGTGACATTGCCGTTGACAACGCTGTTCTCCTGAATCCACGGTGAACCGAGTTTCTTGAAACGCGATGACGCGGTCGGGTTGACAGTGCCTGAACCCGTTGTGAAGGGCGCTTGGTAGTTCTTCAGATAGGTGGACGTGACATTGGTCTTGTTGCTGGTGAAATCGAGGAAGAAGATACCGCGTGAGTTGCTCCATGCATCGCCGTCAGGACCGAAGTTGGAGCGCACGCCGGTGTAGCCGTTCTTGGAGTGGTCAACGACATCACCGCTGGACTGGTTGAAGTCGTAGTAGAGCATGAGATATGCCGTGTTCTCAGGATCCTCAATGGGCTCATTGGCTATCTGGCGTATCTTGCTGGCTGTGAGCGCGGTGCTCCACATGCGCAGCTCATCTACAATCGCATTCATGGGAGCCTCGGAGCCACCCATGCGGAATTGCGACCATTTGGTGGAGTTGCTGCCAGGAGTGATGCTTGAGCCAAACTGTACGCCATCTCGGAAGAAGGTGACAGCACCAGAGCTATATACAACGGCATAGTGGTGCCATTCATTGGGGATGACATACTCGACAGCCGATTTCTTGACGGAGTTTCTCACATAGACGTTCATGCTGCCGTCAGCGTTGACATTCAAGAGGAAGGTGCTTGCGGCATCGCCCATCTGGCAACCCTTCTCCAGCAGTGTGCCAGGATACATCCACCACTCAATGGAGAAGTTGCCTATCTGGCGTGCAGGCATTGGCGACGGTGCTACAAGCTCATCATCCTCAGCGTCGAACTTAAGACCTGTCTGGCCGTCAGCATTGCAGACCGTGATGGCATTCGAGCGTGTGAGGCTGTTTTGTCCCACTTCGTTGGCGGCTGTAAGGGTGACGTCGTAGATACCAGGACGGTCTATGACAACGCTGCCGCTCTGGCACTTGGCGATATACGATACTTGGGCGTTGTAGATGGTCCAGTTCCAGGATGCCGGGTCAAACTTGGAGGCATCGATAAGATTGATCTTCTCGCCCTTGATGGCCACATAGTTCTGGATGGTGAACGCGCACTGTGGAGCCACCTTCACCACCTGAATCTGTTTCTCAGTAGTGTTGCTGCCAGCTGCTGTCGTTGCCGTCAGACGAACGGTGTAGGTGCCGGATGCCTTGTAGGTGGCCGTAGCGTTGATGCCCTTGACCGTCTGCTGGTCAGCACCCTCCAGGGTCCATTCGTAGGTGGCTTCCTGCAGCGGGGTAGAGGTGTTGATGAAAGTGACATGTTCGCCGGCTGCAATTCTGTCAACAGGCAGGCGGAAGTCTGCTGTCGGAGCCTGAATAGCCTGTACGTTGACCTGCGTGCTCAGTTCGTGCGTTTCGCCGGTGATATTGGTCGTATTCAGGGTAATGGTTTGTTCGCCGGGTGTGTTAAAGACGAAGATGGGCTCCTGTGCAGTTGAGGAACCTTGCTCAGCACCTGTTGCCGTCCAGTTCCACTTGGTGGTGCTGGGTGAGCTCAGATCCTTCACTTTCACGGGTACGCCGACATATACAGCGTCGCTCTCCAACTGGAATTTGGAAACAGCTGATGGCGTCAGAGGGTTCACACGGTTTCCGATAGGCAGGTCATAGGGTGTGAAGGTTCCCGTTGATGCCGTGAGGTTGATATGATGTTGTCCCTTGGCATCCACCATGAATGTGTTGTCTCCCTCCTCCCTCAGGTCCATCTTGTAGTAATGTGTGAGATGGCTGTAGAGCATGGGGTAGGCGTAAGAATCCTTGTAGGCGCTTGAGATCTCATTGGCAGAACGTGCGTAATCCCAAATACGGAGCTCGTCGAAATAACCATTGAAGGGTGCATTCACACGTTGCTTGTTATTGGTCGTCGTGCCTTCAGTGACACCTACCAACAAATCATTGGCACCACCGAGGCCGCTGTTGTTGTAGCGGCTGTTCCAGTTCACTTTTCGTGAGCCATTGATGTATAGCTGCATATTGCTGCCGTTGACGACGATGGCAATATGATAGTTGGTATTCGTGGACACGCCAGGGCCTGTCGTGTAGTCACCGCCGTCAAAGCCTAATTCAGGTGTTTTGTTGCCATTGATCTTAAAGAAGAACTTTCCGTTGGAAGCCTTCAGGCCAAAGCCGCCGGTAGAGGGTATGGTGGTGGGGCGGATGCAGAACTCGATGGTGTAGGCATTGGTCGTTCCCTTGGTAAAGGCGGGGACTGTGAAGACGGCATTTGTCAGCGAAAGAACGTTGTTATTTCCTCCTGTTGTCTCTGCCGGGACGACAGCTGCCGCAGACATCTCGCTCTCGCAGTCAGTGCCATTAACGTCATAGACTGCGCTGACTTTATAGGTGCCGACAGGGTCAATGTCTGCGCTGAGGCCGGAGGCTCCGACTTCCTTCTGCAGGATGTTATCCTGATAGATGCGGTATCCTTTGATGGGATAGGGGGCTGACAGGGGTTCGTTCCATGAGAGCGTGGTCCCTGAGATAGCCAGGTTGTAGGGGGTAGGAATCTTCTCGTAGCGGGCATTCGTGGTAATGGTGGTCTTCGCGCCTGCATTGGCGATGACCTTGCCTTCTTCTTCAATATCGAACGGAATCTCTATGCCCTCGCGGTCGGTGGTGTAGTCGATGATGCTGGCATTGTAGATTCTTCCGCTTCCCTGTGCCCAGGCGCGTGTCTCCACGCGGAAGAAGTACTTCAGCGGCTGCCCGTCATCCATGCCATCCACGAGGTCTGTGAGGTCATAGCCGAACTCCATCGGTTCCGTATGCAGGTCTCCGTCGGCCCATTTGCCAAGCATCGGCACGGCGGGGTCGGGTTCTGTGGCACTGGGCACGACTCCCTTTCCGAGTCCACGGTAGGAGAAGTGGCGCAGATAGGTCTCCTTCTCCGGCGCTGTAGCGTTGAGGTTCTTGGCAACACCAATATAAAGAGCAATTTCTGAACGGTGGTCGTAGTCCATCTTCACCTTCAGCGTGCGAAGCGGACGATAGTCGCGGCGCACTGTGTAGTATTCCGGCGTCCAGTAACCTGTCGCCGTTGCTGTGGGACGTGCCTCGGCGTAAGGACAGTAGATGAAACCTTTGTTGCACCAGTTGCCCCATGAGTTCACGATGATCCATGCGCCAACCTCATTCTGTCCCTTCGAGTTATTGGCTTCACCTTTCGTGCCGTTGTTGTCGAGGTCGAATTCAATGCGGTCGTCATAGCCCACGATGGTGAGAGCGTGATCAACGCTCGTGCCCCAGTTCTGTACGTAATACATTCCCGTGACGCCGATTTCATCGTTGGTGCTGGTCTTGGGTATGGTCTTCCAGTTGCCGCCTGACGCCACGCCGACACCTACGATGCCACCTGCTGAGAAGCTGTCATCGCCACAGTGGTTCCACAAATAGTTCTTCACCAGTTCGCTGCCTTCCTCAGTATTCACTGCGGGGAAGTTGGCTGTGCCTGAGATGCGGTTGTTCATGGCGTGCAGCCATTTGTCATAGCCTTGCATCCAGCCATAGTTGCTGTCCTTGGTGTCGCAGTCCTGGTTGCCGAAGAGGTCGCTGTAGGTCTTGCCGCCATACACCACGCTGTTGGGGATGCCATTGTGCTGTGCCATGATTTCCTTGGAGCACATGCCGTTGTCAGGCCATGTCATCAGCCATGTGAAATGGGTCGGATAGATATTCTCTGGCTTGGAGCCGTCAGCCCAGCGGGAAGCGTTCATCTCGTGGGTGAACATATAATAGATGCGCGATGCCGAGCCGCAGGAGCCGCCATCCTGGTTGATGACGGGCGGGAAGGCATTGGTGAGGGCATTGTTCCAGTGGTCGGGGCGTTGCTGCCCTGCTACACGGCGAGCCTTCACGCGTTTCGTCATGCGTGACTGTTCTATCTGGTTGAAGTGGGGCGTGGGGTCGTAATCGGGATATTTGTCGCGATCCCAAGCGATGTCTTGTGCCTGAAGGGTTCCGAAGCCTGCTGCGAGTAGAACCGTGGCGAGGAGAGATTTGCAGTTCTTCATCATAAAGTGTGGTTAGTTGAGTTCATAGATGGGGGGCTCAGCGCGTCTTGAATTCCTCCAAACCGCGTTGTAGCCATTGAATGTATTGGTTGATATTTTCATCATAGCTGTAAGACCCGGCCATGGGACGGGCATCATGATCCACAAGGACATAGAACGGCTGTGTCTGGGCGCCGAACTTGTAGCGTTGCAGGTAGCTCCATTTATCGCCTATGGTGCGCAGCTTGCTGGTGGAACCGTCGGTTTCCGTGACTTTAATGTTCTCCGGAAGCGGCGTTTTGTCATCCACATAGAGGCTGATGAGCACATAGTCTTCTGTCATCAGCTGGCGCACTTTGGCATCGGGCCACACGGCAGCTTCCATCTTGCGGCAGTTGACGCATCCGAAGCCCGTGAAGTCCAGCATCGCAGGCTTTCCGGCCTTTCGTGCAGCAGCCATGCCCTCTTCATAGTCGGTATAGACCGCTTCCACGGTGTTCGCATTGAGGTTGAAGTCCTGTGTCCACATGGGTGGTGCGAAGGCACTGACAGCCTTGCAGGGAGCCCCCCACAGGCCTGGCACCATGTACAGCGCGAAGGCCAGCACGCAGAGGGCCGAGAGGAAGCGCGTCACACCAATCTTCGGACGGACCACGACATTGCCCTCCTCATCATATTCATCTTCGTCATGCGGCAGGCGAATCCAACCTAACAGGTAGAACCCCATGAGGGCGAAGATAAGAATCCATAGGCACAGGAATGTCTCACGATCCAGCAGACGCCAGCCGTAGGCCAGGTCGGCCACACTTAGGAACTTCAGCGCAAAGGCCAGCTCCACCAGTCCGAGAACCACCTTGATGACATTCATCCAGTTGCCGCTCTTGGGCGCAGACTTCAGCCACGTGGGGAACATCGCAAAGAGCGTGAAGGGAGCTGCCAGGGCAAGGGCGAAGCCCAACATGCCTATTGTCGGGGCCACAACGGAGCCGCTGGTGACCATATCCACGAGCAACAGTCCGATGATAGGACCCGTGCAGGAAAAACTCACAACCACCAGTGTCAGCGCCATGAAGAAGATGCTCAGCAGTCCCGTGGTGGAACTCGCTTTCTCATCCATCTTCGTGCTCCACGAAGAAGGCAGTGTCATCTCGAAGCCGCCAAGGAAGGAGGCAGCAAAGACCACCAGCAGGGCGAAGAGAAAGAGGTTGAAGATGGCGTTGGTGCTCAGGGCGTTCAAGGATGACGGGCCCCAGATGAGTGTCACCAGCAAGCCTAAGCCCACATAGATGACCACGATGGAGAGACCATAGAGTATCGCATCACTGATACCTTTCTGCTTATCATCTTTCGCCCGCTTCAGGAAAAAAGAGACGGTCATCGGGATGATGGGCCACACACAAGGGGTCAAGAGGGCTATCAGACCGCCGATGATGCCAAGGAAAAAGATGCCCCAAAGGGAGCGTGACTGAGTATCGCTGGCGGCATCAAAAGCTTTCAGCTCATCGACGACAGGAGTCCAAAGGCCCCCTCCCTGTCCCCCCTCAAGGGGGAGGACGTTTTGCGCTTGAGCGGTAGCGTCTGTTCTTTCTTGTTCAATGTCAGCCTGTTCTCCAGTCTTGTCAGGTGACAACTCCTCCCGTTGAGGGGAGGCGGGGGAGGGGTCTGTGGCTGAGTCCGCAGCCTTTCTCTCTCCCTTAAACCCAAACTCCACATTTGTGGGCGGCATACATTCCTCGTCGTTGCAGGCGCCATAGCGGAGGTAACCCACTGCTTTCCAGGCACCGCCAGTGAGGCGCAGGCGTTGCGTGGCTTTGGCTGAACGCTCTACATACGTGACCTCGCACTCAAACACAGGGTCTTCAATGCGGGTGGGAGTGGGAGAGAGCTTCAGCGCCCCAGAGGGTTGAGCGCCCTCCAGCGTTTCCATCGTGATGGTCATGGGGGTGGGGCCGCCACTGTTGTCGGGGCCATAGACATGCCACCCTTCATCTATGGCAAAGGTGAAGATGATATCTATGAGGTCATCGTGGCCGCTCACGGCTTTCTGTTCCACTTGGACCTTGACGGGGCGCGACGGGCCTCCCTGTGCGTACGCTATCGCGCACGCGAGAAAAATAAATAAAAGGGAAAAGAGCCTTTTCATGTGTGGTGCTTGTATTTCGGGTGCAAAGATAGTAAAAATATTTGGCATAGTCGAATTTTTTGCACATTTTATCATTTGGCGCCCCTGCTTTTTATGTTTCTTATCAATTTTTTTGCGTGGCCGTATCGTATAATGTCGTATCTTTGCCCCGACTTTACCATGATTGTGAGTTATCATCATATTCCGAAGTGCCTTTTGACGCTGCTGTACTTGCTGCTGGCAGATACGGCCTGCGCTGTCTGTATGCGGGATACGCTCAAGGTGGAGGCGGACACGATACTGATGCGCGAGCTCACCGTAACAGGTGCTCTGCATCCTGTTGCCATGCACGGTGACACTTTGGTCTATGATGTCACGGCATTCTCTCTGCCTGTCGGTTCGCGGCTGAGGGAACTGCTAAGCCGCCTTCCGGGCGTTGAGGTGTCGTCTGATGGCACGATAAAAGCCCAGGGGTTGAATATTAGTTGCCTGTTACTGAACGGCCGCGACTTTTTCTCCGGTAATCGCACCATCGTCCTCGATAATCTGCCTGCAGACGTTCTGATGGATATCCGCATATACGAACGTGTGCAGAAGGATGAGGAAGGCACCGGACTACATTCGCTCACGGAACGTGTCATGGATTTGACCACGACACCCAATAATAACCGTGGTTGGTTTGTCGATGTCACTGGGGCTGGCGGTTATGACCGTCGCTATTCGGGCAATGCCAGTGCCAGTCGCTTTGATGAGAAATATCAGCACATGCTTACAGTCTCTCTGGATAATCTCCCTGAAGCGTTCGGACTTGGAGATTCCTTCTACGATAAAATGGAGAAAAACACGCAGACCAGCGATCCGCATCATCGCAATGTGAGTGCTGTCTTGGGAAAGAAAACAGAGCGATGGGATGTGTCAGGATCGGTGTCATACTCCAACACGAAAGCAACCCAAAAGGCTGAAAGTCTGACGGAGCAGATCCTCACTTCAGGGCATCTTTTTTCCCGTGCTTCTAATCAAAGTGACGAACGGACCCATTCCATCGCTGCAACGGGCCACGTGGAATGTAGCGATTCCATGATGACAATCTCGTTGGACCCGCAGCTTTCTTGGACTCGCCTGAACGATGAAAATAACTTCCTCACAGTTGCCTCAAACCGTGCTTTGAACGATGTGCTGGAATGGGCCGATATCACTTCAACTTCTCCTTTCTTGTTAAATAGACAAACATCTGAGAACTATGAGACTATAAAGTCATGGGATGCGGCTCTTACGGCACGCCTTCGCCGTCGTTTGAGCGCTCGAGGACGAGCCCTGACAGTCACCGCCTCATGGTCGCTCACGGATCTGAATTCGTCCATTTCATCGTTGTCTGTGACGCGGTACTTCAAGACCCATCAGGAAACTCGTCAGTTGCGCACCTCCAACCGTCCTGACCGCGACCATCAAGCTCGTTTGCGTGTGGCATGGATAGAGCCGCTCGGAAAATATATCAAGCTCAAGGGTGAGTACAGCATTTCCTATCGTACAGAACAAATCCGAGAATCAGTTTATGCCGATTCCATCTATTCCGAACAGCGTTCCCGTGATGCTAATTACCGCTATTTGAATCAGGTGGCTCGCCTCTTGATGCAGTGGTCTCCATCGGAAAAGCTCTTCTTAGCGGTGGGTGGGCATTATAATCCTGTTCGTTCTTCTATTCGTTACTTGTGGCAAGGCAGCTATCTCAGCCGAACCAACGTCGTGGACCAGTTCGCTCCGGAGATGAACTTCTATTACCGCTCTCCCAGTGGCTGGAATATCACTGCACAATACACGGGCAGTAGCCGACAGCCTGCCATGTTGAACCTCCTTCCCATCGTGGATGACACAGACCCCCTTCGTATTCAGGTCGGTAACCCATTGCTGAAACCCTCCTTCCTGCATCAGGCTTCCGCTACTTTCTTTTGGTTTGATCAGCCGACCCAGACTCAGCTGAATCTGCAGGCGCAAGGACAATGGGAGCAGAGGGCGATGACCGATGTCATCGAGATAGACCGTACACAGGGCGTCCGCCGTACTTCAGTGGGCAATGTGGATGGTTGCCGTCAGTTTGGCGGGATATGGTCGGTTTCATCCGACTTTTCGCCCACATCACATTGGACCATAGACTTCCAGGGAGACATCCTGCATGCCCGTCGCGTAGGCTTGCAGGAACAGCGTGTTCCGCATGAGGGAGACGCCCCTTCGGCCATTGCCATTGAGGAGACGTCTTTTGTGACCCACCATACTGTATGGCGACAGTTCTTGTCGCTGCAGTGGCACCCTGGCATTTTCTCGGTGAAACCTTATGCTTTTTCCTCTTACAACGGTCTGCACACGGACAAGATCTCTCAGGCATCCTCCAACCTTTGGCTTTGGGGCGTCGGTCTCATCGGGCGTTTAGAGACCGCCAATGGGTGGAGTGCAGCCGTAGATGCCTCGCGCCAGAGTCGCCGCGGCTATACGGATGCTGTGGATAACGATGATGAGTGGCTCGTGGATTTCGAGGTCGCCTACTCCTTCCTCAAAGGACGCGCTGCGGAGGTCCGCCTGCAAGTCTGCGACCTCCTGCGCCAGCGCAGCATGGCACGTACGATGACCACCGTCTCCGAGCGCATGGAATCGACCTATCCTCACAGCGTCACCAGCTACATCCTCCTCAGCTTCACCTATCGTTTTTCGCTCATGGGGAAATAATCTACGCAGCTGCTGCAGCTTCTTCTCTTTCTTTTTAATCTTTCTCTTAGGGAAGAGAAGGGTTTGGGAAGAGGAACTTTTCTCTTTCTGTTGTTTCTTTCTCTTCTGCCCGTTATTTCACTATTGGCATCTACCCGTTTTACCCGTTTCGATTAACATCATTTAATGGTTGTGGAAACTTTAACTAATCAGTGTGTTAACGTGAAAATGAGGAGTCGTTTCTTAAAAATCTTTGATTTTTTTGGAACATCGCGAAATTGTCCGTACCTTTGTCCGGTTTTTTGAGGGCAATAGACAAAAAGAATCTTTATAATAACATATTAACAGTATCATTCACAATGACAAAAAGCGCATTGCAAATCGCAAGGGCTGCCTACCAGCCCAAACTCCCTAAGGCCCTGCAGGGTCCTGTGAAAGCTAAGGAAGGTGCCGCCACGCAGAGTGTCGGCGACCAGGCTAAGATTAAGGAATTGTTCCCCAACACCTACGGACTCCCCGTCATCGAGTTCGAGGCTGGCGAGGCACAGCAACTGCCTGCCATCAACGTGGGCGTCATCCTCAGCGGCGGTCAGGCTCCTGGCGGTCACAACGTCATCAGCGGCCTCTTCGACGGTGTCAAGAGCATCAACCCCGCCTCCAAACTCTACGGCTTCATCCTCGGCCCCGGCGGCCTCGTGGATCATAAGTACATGGAGCTCACTGCCGACATCATCGACGAATACCGCAACACCGGTGGCTTCGACATCATCGGCTCCGGCCGCACGAAGCTGGAGAAGGTGGAGCAGTTCGAGAAGGGTATCGAGATCCTGCGCAAGCTGGACATCAAGGCACTCGTCATCATCGGTGGCGACGACAGCAACACCAACGCCTGCGTCCTCGCTGAGTACTATGCCGCCAAGAAGTATGGCGTGCAGGTCATCGGCTGCCCCAAGACCATCGACGGCGACCTGAAGAACGAGCAGATCGAGACCAGCTTCGGCTTCGACACCGCTTGCAAGACCTACAGCGAGCTCATCGGTAACATCCAGCGCGACTGCAACAGCGCCCGCAAGTACTGGCACTTCATCAAGCTCATGGGCCGCAGCGCCAGCCACATCGCACTGGAGTGCGCCCTGCAGACTCAGCCCAACATCTGCCTCGTCAGTGAGGAGGTGGAGGCCAAGGAGATGAGCCTGGATGACGTGGTGAACTACATCGCCGACATCGTTGCCGCCCGCGCTGAGCAGGGCAACCACTTTGGCACTGTGCTCATCCCCGAGGGCCTCATCGAGTTCATCCCCGCCATCAAGAAGCTCATCAAGGAGCTCAACGAGGTGCTGACAGATCCCGCTACCGGCGAGCCTCGCGAGTTTGATAGCGCCGACGCCCAAATCGCCTTCGTGAAGAATAGCATCGCCAAGGACAACCTCGCCGTGCTGGAGAGCCTGCCCGAGGATGTGGCCCGTCAGCTCTGCCTCGACCGCGACCCCCACGGCAACGTGCAGGTCAGCCTCATCGAGACCGAGAAGCTGCTGAGCCGTATGGTGGCCAAGCGCCTGAAGGAAACAGGCCGCGCACCCAAGTTCAGCGCCCAGCACCACTTCTTCGGCTACGAAGGCCGCTGCGCTGCTCCCAGCAACTACGATGCCGACTACTGCTACAGCCTCGGCTTCAACGCCAGCCGCCTCATTGCCAATGGCAAGACGGGCTACATGAGCATCATCAAGAACACCACAGCGCCTGCTGCTGAGTGGATTGCCGGTGGTGTGCCCATCACGATGATGATGAACATCGAGCGTCGCAACGGTGCCGACAAGCCCGTTATCCGCAAGGCCCTCGTAGAGCTGGACGGTGCTCCCTTCAAGTTCTTCGCCGCTCATCGCGATGAGTGGGCTAAGAATACCTGCTATGTCTATCCTGGTCCCATCCAGTACTTCGGTCCGTCCGAGGTCTGCGACCAGAGCACAAAGACCTTACAGCTTGAACAAGCGTAAGTCCGATACATCACATCAACGCGTGGCTTTGACCTCTGTTAAACAGAGCGCCAAGCCACGCGCTTCCCATTCTAAGCGTCGCACGAGCCGCTCGTCGCGCAAGAACTCATTCTTCCGTCGTTACAGATGGTGGATGGTCTTCGGCGGGGCGGCTTTGGCGATTGCTCTTTACATCTTCATCTTCGTGCGCGTCTTCGTGGATCCGTTCTCCTTCCGGTGGAATGCCATCTATGGCGAGGGCGTGGAGCCCGATGGCTTTGAGGTGCGTGGTATAGACATCAGTCATTATCAGGAGCGAATAGACTGGTCGCGTGTGCGCAACGCTCAGATTAAAGGACAGCCCTTGCGCTTCGTCATCATCAAGGCTACGGAGGGCGTCAGCATCATCGATGAGAACTTCATCGATAACTTCTACCAGGCTCGGCAGAACGACCTCGTGCGCGGAGCCTATCATTTCTTCACTCCCGATGTGGATGCTGCCCGCCAGGCACGCTTCTTCATCAAGCAGGTGAAGCTGGAGGCGGGCGACCTGCCACCCGTCCTCGACGTAGAGAAGGCAGGGGACCTGTCAACCAAACAACTGCGAAAAGCGGTGCATACGTGGCTCGACATCGTCAGCAAGCACTATGGCATCGCACCCATTATCTACACGGGCTACCGCTTCAAGCTTGACTATCTCAACGACGGCACCTTTGATGAGTATCCCTATTGGATTGCCCATTACTACGTCGAGCAGTTGCAATACAAGGGTAAGTGGGCCTTCTGGCAATATACCGACATGGGGCAAATCGATGGCATTAAAGGCCGTGTCGATTGCAACATCTTCAACGGCGATTTGCCTCAACTGCAAGCCCTGACGATGAAACCTGAAGAAATCGATGAGGTGGGCCTCTGACACTGGTTCACCCAATACATAGAACATTTAATCATACAATGAAACGCATATCTTTCTTTTTCCTGTTTGCTGCCGCTGCCACATTCACTTCGGCACAGACGCAGCTTAAGTATTCTAACTTTGACACATGGGTCACCCGCAGTGTCAAGGAAAGCGCTATCATAGGTGGAAAAACCAAGACCATCCAGGAGATAGGTCCCGAGTTGACATGGGACGGCAAGAAACCCTATGTCAATGCAGGCGGTTCGCCGTGGGCTACCAGTAATATCATGGCAAAGGTGGCAGGCGTCGTGAAGACCAATGCCAGCGTCTTTCGCGAGGCGCGTGGCCGCGGAAGTTGTGCCAAGCTGATGACCCACGTCGTCGGCGTGAAGGTGTTGGGTCTTATCAATATCCATGTCCTGGCAGCTGGTTCTGTTTATCTTGGCGATATGGTGGAGCCCATCACCAGCTCTTCCAACCCTATGCGCTGGCTCAACTACGGCATCCCCTTCACCGAGAAGCCCAAGGCTGTGCAGTTTGATTACAAGGTGCAGCTCTCCGGCAAACCCGACCGCATCCGCCAGACGGGTTTCAGCGCCGTTAAGACTGTTGCGGGCGCTGACATGCCGAATGTCATCTGCCTCCTGCAGAAACGGTGGGAGGACGAGAAGGGCAACATCTACGCCCGTCGCATCGGCACCGCCATCCAACGCTTCTCTCAAAACAGCGACTGGGTCAACGGCAAGCAGCTGGAGATTCATTATGGCAATATCACTGCGGAGCCCTTCTACAAGCCTTACATGAATCTATTCAATGGCGGCGATGACCAAAAGTACGCCAAGAACAGCAAGGGCAAGATGGTGCCCGTGCAGGAAGTGGAGTGGGGGACGGCCGACGAAACACCCACCCATCTCTGCCTGCAGTTCGCCAGCAGCTTCGGTGGCGCCTACATCGGCGCTGTTGGCACTACGCTATGGGTGGACAATGTAAAACTGATTTATTAGCAAATGGCTTAACTACTGTCCGAAGGACGAGCGAAGTGATAACTTCTTAACTCCTTAACTCCTCAAAAGTTGAGCAAATGTGAAACTTGAATAATTTACAATTTGTTCCTTGCAAACGCCTTATTATCTTGTTGAAGAAGAGAAGCTGCGTCGCAACCTTGCATTAATCAAGGATGTCGCTGACCGCAGTGGTGCCGAGATTATCTTGGCATTCAAAGCCTTTGCCCTGTGGAAGACCTTTCCCATCTTCCGCGAATATATCAGCCACACCACAGCCTCGTCGCCCGATGAAGCACGCCTGGCTTTCGAGGAGTTCGGCAGCCCGGCTCACACCTATAGCCCTGCCTACACGGAGCATGATTTCCCTGAGATCCTTCGCTGCTCCTCGCACATCACCTTCAACAGCCTCTCGCAGTTCCATCGCTTTGCAGACCCACCCCTCACCCTCCCTTGTAGGGAGGGAGTGGTCACCTGTCAAGACGAGAAAGATCTCTCTAAATCTCCTAGTCAGGGGAGACTTGCCGGCGCAGAGACTGCAGATGGGAACAAAGCGGACGCCTGCTCAGAACATTCCTCTCCCTCCCTCATAGGGAGGGCGGGGGGTGGGTCTGCTCCTTCCTTCGGCCTGCGTGTGAATCCAGAGTACAGTGAGATAGAGACAGAGCTGTATAACCCCTGTGCTCCCGGTTCCCGCTTCGGCGTCCTGGCCGAGGACCTCCCGTCGCCCTGCGATTTCCCCGAAACCATCGAAGGTTTTCATATCCATTGCCATTGTGAGAGTGGTGCCGACGCTTTCGCGCGCACGCTCGTACATATTATAGATAAGTTCTCGCCATGGTTCCCAAAGCTCAAGTGGATTAACTTCGGTGGCGGACATCTCATGACCCGCGAGGGCTATGATGTGGAGTTGCTCGTCCGCACACTCCGTGACTTCCATGCCCGTTGGCCCCACTTGAAAATGATCCTTGAACCAGGCTCTGCCTTTGCCTGGCAGACAGGTCCGCTGGTGTCATCTGTTGTGGATATCGTTGAGAACCACGGCATCAGGACTGCCATCCTTGATGTCAGCTTCACCTGCCACATGCCGGACTGTTTGGAGATGCCGTATCATCCAAGCATTAAAGTAAAGTATAAGCCCCTCTCTAACTCCCCCCGTGGGGGGGAGGACTCCGTTACTGCGGAGGAGCAGGGTGCATACTTTGGGGCAGAACCACTTCCCGTAGAACTAATAACAACTGGTACTGACGCCCTCCCCCCCACGGGGGGAGTCGGAGAGGGGCTTTCTTACCGCCTCGGCGGTAACTCTTGCCTTTCAGGCGATTTCATGGGCACATGGCGATTCCCGCATGAACTAAAGGTTGGTGATGAAATCATCTTCGAGGATATGATTCACTACACGACAGTAAAGACCACAACGTTCAACGGCGTTCACCATCCCTCCATCGCCATCCGTAGGCTCAACGGCGCTGTTGAACTGCTGCGCGAGTACACTTATGAGGATTATCGCGACCGGATGGACTGAAGCAAAGATGCTTCTCACCTTGCATTTTTTTGAGCAGATTCAACCCATAAAGCGAATTTTTTTGTGTCTAAACGAAAAAAATCGTAAGAATCCCTTGCCAGTTCAAGAAAAAGCAGTACCTTTGCACCCGCAATCAGAGGATTGCCTATGACTTTGACATGATGAACAGCTGGTTGGAACATAATTTTGCGGCAATAGCTCAGTTGGTAGAGCACGACCTTGCCAAGGTCGGGGTCGCGAGTTCGAGTCTCGTTTGCCGCTCCAACCCTTGAGCAAATAACGACAACGTCGTACAGAGCCTGCCCAGGTGGCGGAATGGTAGACGCGCTCGTTTCAGGTGCGAGTGTTGAGAGACGTGCAGGTTCGAGTCCTGTTCTGGGCACTGATTCCTGCGATGTTGGTTGTAAAGCTCATTATTGGAGAGGTGGCGGAATTGGTAGACGCGCTACTTTGAGGGGGTAGTGTCGATTATGACGTGGGAGTTCGAGTCTCCTCCTCTTCACTACAGCTGTTCAATGTCAGAACAATGCAGATGGCCGCCGTTTGGTGGCCATCTGTTGTTTACCGCCTTCGCCCATCCATCCCTTATCGTTGCTCGCTATTCATCATCATTCATTCTTAAATACATTATTCATTCCATAAATGACAGCTCAACCCATTCCCGTACTATTGCTCACCGGCTATCTCGGCAGTGGCAAAACAACACTCCTCAATCGCATCCTCAACAACCGTCGCGGCATTCGCTTTGCGGTGATTGTCAATGATATCGGTGAGGTAAACATTGATGCCGACCTTATTGAGAAGGGCGGCGTTGTTGCGCAAAAGGATGATAGCCTTGTGGCCCTGCAGAACGGCTGCATCTGCTGCACGCTGAAGATGGACCTTGTGGAACAGTTGCGTGACATCACGCGCCAGCAACGCTTCGACTACATCGTCATTGAAGCCAGCGGCATCTGTGAACCGGCACCCATCGCACAGACCATTTGCTCGATTCCAACGATGGGTATGGAATACATGCGTGACGGCATCCCCGTGGTCGATTGCATCGCCACGGTTGTAGATGCCCTTCGCATGCGCGATGAATTCGGCAGCGGCAAGGATCTCCTGCGCCCCAATCTGGATGAGGACGATATCGAGAACCTTGTCATCCAGCAGATAGAATTCTGTAATCTCATTCTGCTGAACAAAGCCTCTGAGGTGACGCCCCATGAGCTCGGACGCATCCGTGAAATCATCCGTGCGCTGCAGCCCAAGGCTGAAATCATCGAGTGCGACTACTGCGATGTAGATTTCGATAAGCTCCTCAACACCCACGCCTTCGATTTTGACAAGGTGGCCACCTCGGCCGCTTGGATTGATGAGATTGAAAATCACCATGGTGATGAGGAGGAAGAAGATGATGATGATGATGACGATGACCACGATCATCACCATCACCATCATCACCACGACCACGACCACGACGAAGGCGAGGCTGAGGAATATGGTATCGGCACGTTTGTCTATTACCGTCGCGAGCCCCTGAACTTAGGTCTTTTCGATGAATTCGTGGCTCGCCATTGGCCCGCGTCTATCATTCGTGCCAAGGGCATCTGCTGGTTCTACGGTGAACCCGACACGTGTTATGTCTTTGAGCAAGCTGGCAAACAGGTCACTCTTCGCAATGCTGGTCAGTGGTATGCCACGATGCCAGCCGATGAATTGGCTGAATTTAAGGCTCAGAATCCCGACTTGCGTCGCGACTGGGATGAACGCTATGGAGACCGCATGCAAAAACTCGTCTTTATCGGTCAGCATCTCGATCGCGAAGCTATCACGCTCGCCCTCGATATGTGTCTCGCCAAGTCATGAACTCTTGAACTCTTGAACTTTTGAACTCTTGAACTTTTGAACTCTTGAACTTTTGAACTCTTGAACTTTTGAACTCTTGAACCCCTTGAACTCTTGAACTCTTGAACCCATTTCTCTCGATGAAACGACTCTTTTTTCTTGCGTTGTCCCTCCTTGTGACAACTACCATCCTCTGGGCTGTCCCAGCCCGTCGCGGACAATGGAAAATGCTCAAGCTCGCTGATGGCAGCGAGGTGCGGGCGGAGTTACGCGGTGATGCTTTCTGCCATTTCTATCAGGACATCAACGGCGTACGCTACGCCCAGATACCTAATTCCTCCTGTTATCAAGTGATTACCCCTTCACAACTCACCACGGTCCGTGCCTCAGCGCGCCGCAAGGCCCCCCGTCGCATCACCATCGGTCAGGAACGTGAACCGCTGAGGGGCACTCACAGGGAACTTGTCATCCTCGTCAATTTCTCCAACTTGCAGTTTCAGGATGGCAATACCCTTGAACTCTTCAACCGTATGCTCAACGAGGAGAACTTCGCCGACATGTCACTCGGCATGACCGACGGCTCTGCGCGCGACTATTTCTCTGCGCAGAGTGGTGGCCAGTTCACCATGCAGTTCGATGTGGTGGGGCCTGTGACCCTTCCTCATCCCTACAGCTATTACGGCGATAACTATGATGACATACAGGCACAGGATGTGGCTCCTGAGCAGATGGTCGTAGATGCCGTGAATCTGGTGAAGAGCCAGCATACCGAGATTGATTTCTCCAACTATGACAACGATGGCGACGGCAAAGTTGATCAGGTGTTCATCCTCTATGCAGGCAAGAATGAGAGCGCCGGTGGTGATGCCAACACCATCTGGCCACATAAGTACAGCCTCTCGCAGGCGTTGCTGACGCCCGTTTCCGCTAACGGCGTGAAGGTAGATGATTATGCCTGCACGTCTGAGCTCTCTCCGTTATATACGGAATCCGGCACGGCCTTCGTCCTCGCAGGCATCGGCACCTTCTGCCATGAGTTCAGCCATTGCCTCGGTCTGCCCGATGTCTATGATGTGGCCGGCGTCAACTATGGCATGAACACATGGAGCATCATGGACCAGGGTGAGTGGAATGGCTTCAATGTCGCCGGCTACACGCCTGCCGGCTATACCGCATACGAACGTATGTACTGTGGCTGGCTGCAGCCCATCGAGCTGACAGAAGATACACAGATTCGTGGCATGAAACCCCTCTCGCAGGGCGGGCAGTCGTACATCATCTACAACCAGGCCAACCGCAATGAGTATTACCTTCTGGAGAATCGTCAGATGGTGGGGTGGGACCGCTGCCTCGACGGCACGGAAGAGCATTCACTGTTGGGACTCCTTGTGACCCATGTCGATTTCGACGCCGAATTATGGAGCCGCAATCTCGTCAACTGCACAGACCCCACCAGACTCTCCTATGAGGAAGTCAGCAACGACCACCAGCGTCTGCATGTTGTGGCAGCTGACAACAGCTATCAGACCTACAAGGTGGACCCCGTCTATAACTTTGAATGGTACGACTATGCTGATGTCATGGGCGATTGCTATCCCTACGGCCAACTCGACAGCCTCACCAACACCTCCAATCCGCGTGCCACGCTGTACAATAAGAACAACGACGGCCGCAAACTCCTCAATGCGGCCATCACCAATGTCAAGCAGAATGCCGATGGAACCATCGACTTTGACTTCCGCATCGACAATGTGACGGGCGACGATGAGGCCGGGTATGTCTATTTCTATGAGTCCTTCAACGATTGCGCCGGCACGGGTGGCAACGACGGCAAATGGGGTGGGGCGGCTAACATCGGCAGCGCTGCTTTCAAGGCTGACAATGCGGGTTGGTTTGCCACCAATGACAAAGGCGGCGCTAACGCCTGCGCTAAGTTCGGCAACAGCCGTACAGCCTCGATAGTCACAACACCCGAGTTCGCCATCAACGGCTCTGCCTCGTTCTCGTTCCTGGCAGCGCCCTGGACGGGTGAGGGGAACAAGCTGACGCTGTCGCTCTACAGCGATGACAGCAATCTCGCCGACTTCACCATCTCCGAGACGACTTTTGAGTTGCAGCCTGGACAGTGGACAGAATGCAAGACCACCATCACCGGCTATGGCAAGCTCCATGTCCGCTTCACGCCTACGGAACCTCTCCATCGTTTCTTCCTCGATGAGGTCCGCTGCGAAAGCAATGGCTCCTCAACAGGTGTCGCCCAGCTGCCCATAGAGCCGTCTAATTCTGCAAACGACTCATCTGTGCGATATTATGACCTCTCTGGCCGTCGCGTTTCTCCCAATGCGCTCAAACATGGCATTTACATTGTAAATGGGAAGAAAATAGCGCGCTAAGGACTACTTATTGTTACTTTTCATTGATAAAAAGTGCGGATTTGTCATAAATCTGCACTTTTTTCTTTGCCGAATGAATATGTTTTAATAATTTTGCGCCGTTTTTGTAAGAACGTTTGCCAAAAAGTTCATTCAATTTTATATTATGATAAAGAAAATTCTTTACATGGTAGCGTTTGCTGCTACACTTGGTGCAGTGACTGCACCGGCCTCAGCTCAGGATGTACAGTTCCACGGGAATGTCATCAACGGCCATTGGTATCAGAACAATGACACCCGTGAGTGGACGACCTATCTGGTTGGTATGTATCATTTCACCAACCAGAAGACCACTTGGGCTTATGACATCACTCGTGAGTACGATTCCTCCACGAGCACGATGACCTTCTCATCTGCCAACATTGAGACCCTCAACCCCGCTCTGTATGGCGGTCAGGGCGCTGTTCGCGTGGGTGATTTCTTCTACACGTTCTACGGTCGTGAGGCTGAGAACGAGAACGACCCCGGCAACATCGGTGGTGAGTACGGTTCCGAGACCATGGAAGTGGTGGCCCGCAAGTGGAACATCAACACATGGGAGAAGGTAGATGAGCAGGTGTTCAGCGTCAACCGCGGCCTGAACTTCACCGACCTTACCTATGATCCCCTCACCGACGAAGTCTATTGCATCTATAGCGACATCTCCGGCTCCGGTCAGGATGCCCTCAACAACTATTACCTCGGCACGCTGGACCTCGAGACGATGACTGTCACACGCATCAGCAAGCGCTCACCCGACTGCGACTTCCGTGCACTGGCAGCTCACCCCAACGGCAATCTATATGCGCTGGCATACGGTGGCCGTCAGGTTGGTGACACCAGCTTCCCCGCATCACTCTACATCATCGACAAGAACACTGGCGAATACACCAAGGTCGGCGACCTCGGTCATGGCATCCCACGAACCAAGCTCCAGTCCATGGTGGCTGACTTCCGCACAGGCAAGCTCTACCACGCTGGTAACATGTACAACAGCGATGTTGAGAAGAGTACCAGCAGCAAGAGCACCAAGGACACAGGTCTCTATGAAATAGACATCACCACCGGTCAGGCAACCCTTCTCTCCAAGTTCCCCTACAAGGAGAGCATCGTGGGCCTCTGGATTGAGGGTGACATCGTCAAGAAGAACTATGACCTGAATGTGAAGATGCAAGCTCCTGCACAGTTCACGGCCAACACTCCGGGCACCGTCTTTGCTAAGGTCAAGAACCTCGGTGTCAACGAAGCTACAGGCTATACCGTCAACCTCTATGTCAATGGCCGTGTGGCTGCGTCTGTCGAGGGCAACGCCCTGGCAGCAGGTGCCGCACAGACCTACATGCTTGATTACACTGCCACTGCCGGCGACGGTTCTTCCGTGAATATCTATGTCACTGTGGACTATGCTGCTGATGAGAACATCATCAACAACACTTCTGCAGCCGCTGACGTTCGTGTCTCCAACCTCGCTCTGCCTACTGTCAGCCTGATGGGTATGCTGATGAGTGGCACCACAGCCCTGGCTTGGGAAGCTCCCCAGCTTGGCACTCCCGTCAAGGAGGACTTCGAGAGCTATGCACCCTTCATCATCAGCGGCATCGGCGGGTGGACCACCCAGCAGCTTGGTGGTAAGGAAGCCACAGCCGTTATCAACTCACCCCTGTATGGTCAGCTGACATACCCCAACGCAGGCGCACCCTTTGCCTATCAGGTCTTCAATCCTGCCGAGTCAGGTCTGGATTCCTATTACTATGAAGAGGAGGACTGCTCTTTCTACTGCCAGTCCGGTTCTCAGATGCTGCTGTCGATGGTCGGCGCTAAGCGTGCCAACAATACCGAAGGCCACGAGAATGTCATCAGCAACGACTGGCTGATCTCCCCTGAACTCTCAGGCAAGGCACAGACCATCTCCTTCTACGCAAAGTGCTGGACCTCGCAGGTCGCCTATCAGGGCATGTATCGTCACTATGTCGAGCTCTTCAATGTCCTCTATTCCACGACAGACACCAACCCCGAAAGCTTCATCCAGCTGGGCGAGACCAATCGCGCTGCCATGTGGTTCTCTGACGGCGCTTTCGTCTTCGACCTCCCCGAAGGTGCCAAGTACTTCGCCATCCAGTGCGTCAGCGACCCCAACGGCACCACTCCCGTGCCTACTGACGAGACCGAGTATGACTTCATGAACAACGACAACGAAGGCTGGATGTTCTTCGTTGATGATATCACCTACACTCCTGCCAGCCCACACCTCCTTGGCTACAATGTCTATAAGAATGGCGTGAAGATGAACACCGAGCTCCTCACCGATGTGGAGTACTTCGATGCCGAAGGCCAGGGCTATTATAATAATGTCTATGGTGTCAGCGCTGTCTATGAGGAAGGTGAGAGTCCTGTCTCCAACCTCTACACCGTCATCGGCACAGGCATCAATGGCATCGATGCCGCCCGTACTGCTCAGCCCGGGGGCTTCTACACCCTCACGGGTAAGTATGTGGGTCGTGTGAAACCCGCTAAGAGCGGTGTCTATGTCGTGCGCAAGTCTGGTTCGTCGCAAAAAGTTATCATCAAATAACAGCCATCCCTCTTCCCCCTTTGGGGGTGAATCCCTACCGCAGAGAAAGACACCGTTCCTCCGTCCTGAGGCGCGTGTCTTTCTTCGGCGTTTAACAGAAAACATCACTACATATTTTTCACTTTTCACTTTACACTTTTCATTCTCAATGAAATATCTCTACACACTTCTTGTTTGTTCCGTCCTCTCCGTCGCTCTGCACGCACAGGCCACGCTGAATGTCGGCTATGTCGCCGATGATGATCCCCTAATGGTTATCAATGGCCAGCCCCAGGGCGTCTGCACCCTCATCGGGACGGACCTCATACAGAAATATGCCGGCTCCGATATCGTCGGTATGCGATTCTCTATGGCATCCATTGATGTGGATGCCTTGCGCTTTTTCATCTCTGCCGACCCCAATCCCAACACTCCCTCACAGGACCTTGCTTCGGCCACCCTTACGGATGTGGAAGAGGGATGGAATCAGGTGACCTTCACCACCCCCTATACCATCAAGGGCACCGAGACGGAGCTTTATATGGGCTACTATGTGGAGTATTCCACTTCCCAGTCGCACCCCGTCATGGTGAGTTCAGCCGTCCGTAACTATGGCCTGCTGGCCTATACCGACGACACCTATGGCCTCGGCTGGTATGACTATTCCTCGACCGGCACCCTCGCCGTGCAGCTTGTCATCAGCGGTGGCAACCTGCCCGACTACGACCCTGCCGTCGTGAACTTCTCCACCGACACGCACTACTACAAGTCCGATGAGACCGAGATGCATATCCGCTTCACCATCGAGAACCACGGCCTCAAGGCCATCCCTGGTGTCACCCTCGAACTCTCCTGCGACGGCACTCCCGTTGGACAGCTCGTCGTTGACGAAGCGGTTACCAGCTCCAGCGTCGTCAACCAGCAGCTCTCCCTCAAGGACCTCGGCCTCGCTGCCGGCCAGCACACCTTCAGCGTTCGCATCGTATCCCTGAAGGATGCCACCATCAGCCCCGACACCGATGCTGATGACCAGGCTACCACCTCCTTCCACATCTACGACAATGCCAGCACCCGCACGGGTCAGCTCATGGAGGTGTATGTCAATCAGTATAACAACGCTATTCCTACGCTGCAGAACGCTGTCGCTACGCTCATGACCTCGCAGCCTAAGCTCATCCCCGTCTTCATCCATACAGATGTTTATGGCAGCGACCGCCACGATGTCCTCGCCATTCCCGAGGCTACAGCTCTCGGTCAGCGCTTCGGCTTGAATGATGTGCCTGCGATGACCTACAACCGCATCGTGCTTGGCGGCTACAGCGACATGCTGATGACGCCCAACACAGGCGACAATGCTGCCGCCTATCTCGAAGGCCTCCTCAACTATGTGGATGCCAGCACACCCGCCTTCGCCACTGTCAGCTTCAAGTCCGTGAGCTACAACGAAGAGACGAAGGAACTCGTCATCACCGTCAATGGCACACGTGGTGGTGACTATCTCAATATCTTCGGCAACGGAGCCCTCACCCTTTATCTCACCGAGGACCGTGTCATGGCCGACCAGACCAATACCGACGGTTCAGTCTCCTCCTTCTCCCATGACCATGTCCTCCGCCACATCGCCACCGCCACCCTTGGCGACCCTGTGGAGTGGAGCCCCGTCATCCGTTTCACGAAAGAATACACCGTGAAGGTGGATCCCAGCTGGAACCTTGGCAATATGCACGCCATCGCTTTCCTCGGCAAGAGCATCACCGATGAAACGCTGTTGGACAACTGCGATGTCACCAATGCCGCCACGTTCCCCATCGCCTCCATCCTTCCCGATGGAATCGCCTCTTTGGCTGCTCCCGCTCCCATCGCCACCCCCTGGTATGACCTCAGCGGCCGCCAAATTGTAAATGGTAAATCGTCCAATGGTCAGTTACCACGTGGCATTTACATCTGCAATGGCAAGAAAGTGATGATGAAGAAATAATCAAATAAACACAATAATAAACAAAATCAAAAAACTTATGAAACACTTTTTTAGTTTTAGAAAAGCTAAGCTCCTGCTCGCAGCTTTAATGCTGCTGGTGACAGGAGGAGTGAGCCCGGCATGGGCACAGGTGACTGAATCGTTCGAGGAGGTCACATTGGTTGATGCTGACACATGGGGACAGGCTGGAGAACTCTCCAATGGTTGGATTTGCACTAACGCAAGTGGTACAAAATATTCAACCGGCATTGGTCCTTCTGATGAATACAAATATTGGATAGCAACAAGAGCTAACACTGGTGACAAGTCATTAGGAAGTATTTCTAGTAATAGTAATAGCTATTACATGGTAATACCTGTTTTGATGTCTGGCGATATCACTTTCCATATGTGTACCAATTCTACATCATCATACACCTATGGCTATGTAAAAATCCATAAAGTTACAGATAATGGTGATGGAACATACACGATAAATCCTTCGGCATTTAGCACTCAAACGAAAAGTGGTAGTAGTAGTTACACATGGGCTGAGAAAACAGTTTCTCTTGGTGACGAAGAAACGATGATAGCAATATGCGCTTATCGTGCTTTTATTGATGATTTCACCTATACGCCATATGTTGAAACGGGCACCAAAAAGCCAAAGAATCCTACCATTTCTGATATTACAACCGAATCTGCCACCCTCAGTTGGACTAAGGGTGATGAAGCAGATGCTGCTTGGCAAATTGTTTACTCAACAGTAGAGAGTTTCGACAAGGATGCTGCTACGCCTATTGACGTTAATACCACATCTTACTCATTCTCCGGACTTGAATCCAGCACAACATATTATGCAGCTGTTCGCACTTACGCTGGTGCTGGCGATGGAGAACAGAGTGCTTGGGTTACTACAAGTTTCAAAACCCTCCGGGCTCCCATTACGTCATTCCCGTGGTCAGAAGATTTCACAGGCCTAACTTCTGGTAATATTCCTGATGGTTGGGACAATACAGACGGAACGACGACTTCGGCATCTTATAAGTGGACATATTATAGCAGTGGAAATACAGCTTCTCCTTGTCTGAGGTTTAATTCCTATAACAACTCTAATAATAACACGAATTTCTTGAAGACTCCTACCATGTCTTATGCACAGAATGCAAACATGCAGTTGAAGTTCTGGTATAAGAATCCAAAGGGTGGTGATTTCTCTGTTTATATTTCTAATGATGGCGGAGCTACTTATACTGAAGAGCTGGCTTCTGGTCTGACTAACGCTTCTTCATGGACAGAAAAGGTAATAGACCTTCCCACAGATGAATATTACGATAATGTTGTTATCGTGTTTAAGGGAACATCTAACTATGGCAGTGGTGATGCTTATATCTATCTTGACGATATTCTTGTCAAAGAGAATGCCAGCTATGCCATGAGCATTAGCGGTGAAGATGTTGTAAGCAATGCTATAACTTTTGGAGAGGTTAAGAACACTTCTACTACCAAAACATTTACCATCAGCAATGATGGCGCAAACAATTTAACGGGAGTGTCCGTTGTTAGCAGCGATGCAGAAGTATTTACAGTTTCTGACACAGGTTTTGACATTGCAGCAGGTGAGACCAAAGACATCACGGTAACATTTGTGAAGGGCGTTGTTGGCAATTACGAAGAAACAATTACCGTAAGCCAAGCAAACGTGGCCTCACCAATTGTTCTGGCTGTAACAGGTTCTTACGCTACTCCTACTGCTGCCGTCATGGCTGTGAAAGTAGGTGAAGAGGCAGTAGGCGAAACGGTTGCTTTTGGTTCTGTTGGCAAGGCTAAGACATTGTCAATTACGGTATCCAACACTGGTGAGGCTGATCTCGTTATCAGCAGCATTACATCAAGCAATACTACCGACTTTACCGTATCACCTTCTACATTGACAGTACAGGGCGGAAGCAGTAAGACTTTTGATATTACCTTTGTTTACGATGCAGAGGTGCTGGATGCAGAGAAGACGGCTACCATTACGGTTACTCCGAGCAACGATGGTCTTGCCCCCGTTGCGTTCACAGTGACCGGTACCCGCATCGAGCAGTGGAGTGAGGACTTCAGCGGTAATGCTCTGCCTGACGGATGGGAAAATGACAACACGTCTGGTTGGACTTTTGCTGATGGCGTGGCTAAAGGACACTATGCATATGGTTCTGGATATTATTTAACCACTCCTTCACTTAAAGTCGAAGACCCAAGTGATGAGCTTACCTTTGATTATGCAGCTACTGCAAATTATGTTTCTGTTACAATTCAAAAATCAAAGAATGGTGGCGCATGGGAAACTTGCAGCACTGCTACTCCCATTGGAACGTTAAACAACGGTAATGCTGGTACTGCAACTATTACAGGTCTTGAAGCTGGCAACTATAAGTTCCGTTTCAAGAACGATGATTATAACCTTGACAACTTCCAGGGCTTCAAGCGTAATATGAACGACCCGAAGATGGGTATTTATAGCGATGAGGAGTGCACGGTTGCTGTAGCTACCAGCGTAACGAACGACTTCGGTTTTGCTACGACTGACCAGACAACCACCTATTATATTAAGAATGATGGTACAGGCACAATGACCCTCTCCAAGGGTGATAATCCTGAAGGCTTCACCGCTACGCTTGATAAGACATCTGTTGCTGCTGGTGAGCACGCTACGCTGACTATCACCATGCCTGCTGCTGATAACGCTGGCTACCATAGCGGTAACATCGTTGTAACTGCTACTGATCTTGGAACCTTTACCGTTGCTGCAAGCGGTGTAGTTGTCGATGAAAACAAACTTTATCTTGATTTCTCTTCAGACAACATTCCTGCAACATGGACAGCTAATAACTGGTCTAAGAATGGTGCTGGATATCTTGAACAGACATCTTATACCAAATATGGTCTGGAGACTGCATGGCTTAATGCAGAAGCCGATGAAGAGTTGGTCATTGAAGCACAAAACACATCAACAAGTTCTTATTACACCTTTGCTGTTAATTACAAAAAAGAGGGTGATGAAGAGTGGACTAACCTGATTGCTGAAGGCAACATTGGTAACACCTGGAATTTGCTTCGCGCTACTCTTCCTACTGCTGGAAAGTACCAGTTGCAGTTCATCGGCAACTACGCACGTATCAGAAAGATCTATGGTCTTACAGAGCCCAGCGAGCCTGTGATGGTGGTCTATGACAATGAGGTCTTAGCCGCTAACTCTTACGACTTTGGCAATGTTTCTAATGAAGCAGATGCCACATGGACGCTGACTGTTAAGAATGAGGGTAAGGCTGCTTTGACAGGTCTCGCTGCAGCACTGAGTGGCACAAATGCTAGCCACTACAGCGTACAGGTTTCTGCAACTGAACTGGCTGCCAATGCTACTGCTACCATCACCATCAAGCAGTTGAAGGACAACCTCGGTGCACATAGTGCAACGTTGACCATCTCTGCCAATGACCTCGATAGCAAGGAGATTGCTCTAAGCGGTATGACCTACGACCATACTAGGATGTTCATTGATTTTGAAGATGGAAATCTGCCAGCAGGATGGACGAAAGGTGCTAACTGGAGCGTCGGTACACAGGCTGGTGGAAATCATGCTCTGAGCACATATTCGTCAACGGCTACGACCGTATTGACAAGTCCGTTGACTGTTGAGTCTGATGAAATCTTGTTGTTTGACGCTACTCGCTACTATTCAAGCTATGTTCCCACTCTTAAGGTTCGCTATACTATTGATGCTGGCAACACTTGGAGTGATTATGTAGATTATTCATCACAGATTACTAATAGCTACTCTGGCACAGACTATCTTACATTATCTCTGACAGATGTTCCCGCAGGAACAGTTATGGTTGAGTTTACTGGAGCTTATGTCCGTCTGGATAACATCATTGGCTTCGCTCCCACAACAGCACCTGTACTTTCTCTCACCGAGAGTGCTGTGGCTGTAGCAAGTGGCAGCACGAAGGAGTTTGGCAACCTGACGGAGGCCGGCACCGCTACTTACACGCTGAGCAACACGGGTACTGCTAATCTCGTTTCCACCGTTGCCACAACAGGCATAGCTACCGCAGCTATCTCCGGCGAAGGCGAGGGCGTGACCATCTCAGAGAATACAGTAACGCTGGAGCCGGGCAAGAGCGCTACCATCACGCTGACTCTGCCATTCGTGGCTCCTTACGGCGACAAGGCTGGTGCCATGACCATCAGCTCTGAGGGCTGGGTTGGTGACATGGTTGTCAACTACACAGCAACAACTATCGACCCGACAGCGCTCTATGTTGACTTCAATGACAACACGAAGCCTGCTGGTTGGTATCAGCAGACAAGCGGCTGGACGATTAGTGCTGGCAGAGCACATGTCTATACAGGCGTAGCTAAGGCATTGGTGACAGAGCAGTATGCTGCAGAGGATGGCAAGAATGTCCTTCGCTTCGATGCCAAGAAACAGAGCAATTATGCAGACGGTGAGCTGAAGGTTTACACATCTACCGACCGCAACACATGGATGCTGGCCAAGACCGTGACTTTGACCGAGGAGGATCAGGCTGTCGCTCTCGATGCGCTTGAAGATGGCAACTATTATGTGAAGTTCGAGAGCTTGAATGCTTCTATCGACAACCTCACAGGTCTGAAGAGGATTCTGCCCGCTCCCGAGCATGACCTCTTCGTGACGACTGCCACCTTCCCCACAACGACTCTTGTTCCTGGGACTGTCGCTGGTGTGAATGTTACGGCTACCGTCGCCAGCTTGCGCGCTAACGAGACCGGCGTTTATGCTAAGCTGTTCTTCGATGAAGATGTAATAGGTACCGCAGAGCCTAAGACCATCAATCTTTCGTCTGAGGCTACCTTCACCATCACTTGCAATGTTCCTGCTACCGAGAAGACTTACGATGCCAAGGTTGTGGTGTACTACAGCAATGACGAAGTTGCCTTCGAGACCGCTACCACCGATGTGGAGGTAGCTCACACGCGTACATTAAATATTGCTTCCTTCACACGCACCGATGGCGATGGCGCTCTGGATGCTGACGGTAACAACCAGATTAGCCCGGCGTTCAGCGTAACCGTTGAGAACACTGGTTCTACGGCAGGCACACCGACCGTGAAGATCTATCAGAATGGCAATGTTGTGGCTACCGCTACTGCTGCAGCAGCCGTTGCCGCTGGTGCAACATCTGAGCCTATCGCCCTGACCGCTACGAACATGTCTGCCGGTGAAGGTGGTGAGCTCGCATTCACCGCTAAGGCATTCTGGGATGCTGAGGATCTGGAGGCTAAGGCTACGTCTGCTTCCGATGTCATCATTACTGTCAATGCTGCTGCTCCGATGTTTGCCCTCTATCAGGACGCTACGCCTGTCAACAATGGCGACGACGTGGACTTCGGCCTCGTGAAGGGTACTACGAAGACATTCAGCTACACCATCAAGAACGAAGGCAACGCTGACCTCGTTCTGAAGAGCATCGTGGCTCCCGCAGGCTTCACAGCTACCGAGGTGACAGACGGGAACAAGACCATTGCTCCTGCCGGCACGCTCGACATCGACGTGACGCTCAATGCTGAGCAGGGTATAGTTGCAGGCAATCTCGTCATCACTTACAGAGTTGACGAATCCACCGACAATACCTTCACGCTGGCTCTGAGCGGTCGCTCTGTTAGTGCGGCTACTTGGACAGAGGACTTCGAGGGTGGTGTGATTCCAGCAAACTGGAACAACAGCAACGCTTGGACCGTTGGTGAAATCGATGATAACCACTATGCGACCCTCACTGGTTGGGATCCCAAGAGCATCGTTACTCCGCGTCTGGCTGCCAAGGCTGGCGATATCCTGACCTTCGACGTACTCTCCGTGGGTAACAGCTTCAGTTTTGCTTACTCTACTGACCAGGTGAACTGGAGTGATGAAATGTATATATATGGCGAGGGTCAGCAGACATTCGTTGCTTATGGCGATGGTAACTACTATCTACGCTTCACAACCCGCAACGGACATCTTGACAACCTCGTCGGCTTCGAGCTGAATCCCTCGAACTACACCCTGTCGGATGCTTCTGCCGATGCTATCGTAGCTGGTTATTATGACAATGTCACGCTGAACCGTTCCTTCGCTAACGCCAGCTGGAATAGCGTCTGCTTGCCGTTCGCTGTTGATAATGTCGAGGAGTTCTTTGGTGCTGGTGCCTTCGCTTATGCATTTACCGGTTATGATGCTGATGCTCTTAACTTCGAAACAGTGACCTCTCTCGTTGCCGGTCAGCCCTATGTGGTTTATGTCGCTACAGGCTTCGCTTCGAAGGAGCTGACGAATGTCGCTCTGGTTGCTGAGGCTGGTATGGCTGAGGATGACGAGGACAATGTCAAGTTCCGCGGCACCTTTGCTCCTATTGTTGCCGGCGGCTTCACCGCTGATGGTCTGGCTTACGGTTTGACGCCTAAGGCAAGAATTGCCAAGCTGGGCGATGGCGCTTCTTCTAAGGGCTTCCGTGCTTACTTCGACATTCCTGCCGGTGCTCCCGTGAAGGCGCTCGTCTTCGATGGCGGCATCGCTACGGGCGTTCGCACCATCCGCATGACAGCTGATGAGGCTCACGACATCTTCGACCTCAGTGGTCGCAAACTGAGCGAGACGCGCAAGGGTGTGAATATCATCAACGGCAAGAAGGTATTGGTAAAGTAATAGATTCATTCCACAGACACTCTCCCTCATCCCCTCTCTCACAAAGAGTGGGGGGTGAGAAGGAGAGGAAACAAGAATAAGTATATTAGCAATGAAAAAGAACTATATTATACCTCAGACTGCTGTAAAGAATGTCGAGGCCCATCATATCTTGGCCGCCAGCAGGTTCCAGAGTCCGGGCGATTCGCAGTCAATCACCACGACAGATGAAGAGTACAATGGTGAGGTTAGCACAAAGGGTAACTTCTTTGACTCTTCTATCTGGTAATCATCCTGGATCGTTAATACTTAATCGCACATAGCAACCAACGTTGCATTATGAAACAGCCCGCTGCACAGAATGTTGCAGCGGGCTGTTAGTATTTGTTCGCGAGGCGATGTCGGGCAGCTCGCGAGTGTGGTTGGCGGAAGCGTTTTAGCGGATGAAGAGGATCTCGCGGTACTTGGGCAGAGGCCAGAGTTCGTCGTCCACGATGAGTTCCAGCTTATCGACATGATAACGTATGCTGTCGAGCAGCGGCGCTACGGTGTCGTGATAGGCAATGGCCTTCTCGCGCTCGCTCTCGATGCGGTTGGCCACGCGGCGGGCTTCGATGAGTTTGCTCACGTGGGCTGTGATGTAGCTGGCGTGCTCGGAGATCTGCTTGATGAGCGATACGTTGTCGCCGGAGAGGCTGGCGGCCTCATCGCTGGGGAAGATCTCATGGACCTTGTGCACGTTGTCGATGAGCTGGCTCTGATAACGTGTGGCCACAGGGATGATGTGGTTGAGGCAGAGGTCGCCGAAGATGCGGGCCTCAATCTGTATTTTTTTGGTGTAGGTCTCCCATTTGATTTCGTTGCGGGCTGCCAGCTCGGAGCGCGTGAAGACATGTGTCTTGGCAAACATCTCCACACTGGCCTCGTCCAGATAGCGGTCGATGACGAGGGGACATGAGGCCTCCACATCAAGGCCGCGGCGCGCAGCCTCTTGCTTCCATTCTTCGCTGTAGCCGTTACCGTCGAAGTGGATGGGCTTGCAGGTCTTGATGTCCTCGCGCACCACCTTCAGCACGGCCTTCAGCGGCTCCATGCCTTCAGCGATGAGGGCATCCACGCGAGCCTTGAAGTCGATGAGGGCTTCGGCCATGGCGGCATTGAGGGCTATCATGGCGCTGGCGCAGTTCGCCTCGGCACCCACAGCGCGGAACTCAAAGCGGTTACCGGTGAAGGCGAAGGGCGACGTGCGGTTGCGGTCGGTGTTGTCGATGAGAATCTCTGGAATCTGCGGCACGCCGAGGTTGAATTCCTGCTTGCTGGCAAAAGGTATCTTGTCGTCGGTGGCCTGCTCCATGTGCTCCAGCACATCGGTGAGCTGCTTGCCCAGGAAGCTGGAGATGATAGCGGGTGGTGCCTCATTGGCGCCGAGGCGATGAGCGTTGTTGGCGCTGACGATGCTGGCCTTCAGCAGTCCGTTGTGGCGCCATACGGCCATGAGCGTCTCCACGATAAAGGTGATGAAGCGCAGGTTGTCCAGTGGCGTCTTGCCGGGGCTGTGGAGCAGGATGCCAGTGTCGGTGGAGAGGCTCCAGTTGTTATGCTTACCCGAACCATTGATGCCGGCGAAGGGCTTCTCATGGAGGAGGCAGCGGAAGCCGTGCTTGCGTGCCACACGCTTCATGAGCATCATCAGCAGCATGTTATGGTCTATGGCCAGGTTGGTTTCTTCGAAGATGGGTGCCAGTTCAAACTGGTTCGGTGCCGCCTCGTTGTGGCGCGTCTTGCAAGGGATGCCCAGCTCCAGCGCCTGTATCTCCAAGTCGCGCATGAACGCCACGACGCGCTCGGGGATGGAGCCGAAGTAGTGGTCGTCCATCTGCTGGTTCTTGGCAGACTGGTGCCCCATGAGCGTGCGACCCGTCATGAGCAGGTCGGGACGGGCGGCATAGAGGTCCTCGTCCACGAGGAAGTACTCCTGTTCCCATCCGAGGTTGGAGACCACCTTTTTTACATCAGGGTAGAAGTAGTGTGCCACATCCGTGGCGGCTTTGCCGACAGCGTGGATAGCCTTCTTCAGCGGTGCCTTGTAGTCGAGGGCCTCACCTGTGTAGGCGATGAACACGGTGGGAATCATTAGCGTGTCGCCCAGTACGAAGACGGGGCTTGCAGGGTCCCATGCCGAGTAGCCGCGCGCCTCGAAGGTGGAGCGTATGCCGCCGCTGGGGAATGAGCTGGCATCAGGCTCCTGCTGAACGAGTTGCTTACCCGAGAATTCCTCGACCATGCCTCCGTTGCCGTCATGCTCCACGAAGCCGTCGTGCTTCTCGGCGGTACCTTCGGTGAGCGGCTGGAACCAGTGGGTGATATGCGTGGCGCCAAGGCTCATGGCCCATTCCTTCATGCCTTTAGCTACCGCATCGGCGGTGTGCATGTCCAGCATGGTGCCGTTCTCCATGACATCCACCATCTTGGTGTAGATGTCAGCGGGCAGGTACTCCTGCATCTTGGCGCGTGTGAACACGTATTTGGCAAAGAACTCAGAGGGGCGCTCCTTGGGTGTCGCCACCTCCACGGGGCGCTTCTTGAACGCCTCGCCGACTACTTGGAATCGTAATGCTGAACTCATATATTGATTGAACGATTGTACAATTCTATAAACTATCAACTACCTAATCCCCTTCGCATTCAGCGCGCGCTGATAGCGTCGTGCGTTCTGCTGGTGCTCGGCAAAGGTGGCGGCGAAGTTATGGGTGCCGCTGAAGTCCTCCTTGGCACACATATAGAGGAAGTTGTGTTGCTCCATGTGCAGCACCGCGTCGATGCCGGCGATGGAGGGTATGCGGATGGGGCCTGGGGGCAGACCCTTGTTGGCGTATGTGTTGTAGGGACTCTCTGTGCGTAGGTGCTCGCCGCGGATGCGGCGCAGGGTGACGTCGCCGACGGCGAACTTCACGGTGGGGTCAGCCTGCAGGGGAATGCCCTTGCGCAGGCGGTTCATGTAGAGTCCCGCGATGCGCGCTTTCTCACCATTGTTGGCCGTCTCCTCATCCACGATGCTGGCCAGCGTCAGCACCTCCTCGTGGGTGAAGCCCAGCGCCTCGGCAGCCTCGTGGCGATGCTGCTGTTGCCAGAAACGCTCGTTCTCGCGCTGCATGCGCTGCATGAACTTCGGCAGGGGGGTATCCCAATAGACCTCGTAGGTGTTGGGGATGAAGAGAGCGGGTAGGGTAGTGGTGGCGTAACCATAGGATGCCGCGAAAGCGGAGTCTGCGAACAGCGTGGCCACCTCGGCGGAGTCCAGCATCAGGTGATGGCTGAGGAAGCCCGCCAGGCGGTCCATTGTGCGCACAGAGGGGATGGTGAGCTTTACGGGCGACTGGTGGCCGCGTAGCAAGTTGCGATAGGTGGTGAGAAATGATTGCCCGGGCTCCACGGCATAGCGCCCAGTGCGCACTTCATAGGGGCGCACGGTGCCAATCATCTTCCAGTAAGTGGTGACATAACCTCCGCTGAGCGCTTTCAGCTGGCCGAGCACATCCTCGGGGGTGTCGGTGGGGCGGACATAGATATATTCCGTGTCGCCGCCCTCGCGCAGCGGAGCAGTGAGTCCACGCCAGAATCCGTATCCCAGAATCAGGGCTATCACCATCAAACCGCCTACGAACCATAGGACATAGAAAAGAAGCGAATGAGTCTTCATAGAGAGATGCGCATGCCTTCTGAAAACAACAATCGCAGACACTTGTTCGCTAAGCATCTGCGAGAGGTTTCATCGTTGGAGCCGACACGGGGACTCGAACCCCGGACCCACGCATTACGAATGCGTTGCTCTACCAACTGAGCCATGTCGGCAGGTCTGTCTTTCAAAACCGAGTGCAAAGGTAGTGCTTTTTCACGAACTGACCAACAATATGCTGTATTTTTTCTTCGTGTGTGTCTTTTTTCTGTGTCTTTCGTGTTCATTTCTCTCTTTTTTCTCTTTTCTCTTTTCGTTTTTAATTCTTTTCTCTATCTTTGTACGCCAAAATCATCAATACATCTCCCGATTATGAATCGTCACCTATCATTCTCGCGTTCCGCATTCTTCATGTTGCTCTCTTCGTTGGTGCTCAGCGCCACCGCGCAGTCTTTCGATTTCTCGTTTGCTCCGCTCAAGGGGACCAAGCACAGCACGGCCATTCAGGTGAGTCCCGCTGACCGCTACGGCGAAGCGAAAGAATACGGCTTTGACTTCATCGCCTCACCCGAGCGTCTGGATGCTCAGACCCCGTTCTATTTCAGCGTCCGCGTGCCCGATGGCAACTATCGTGTCACCGTCACTCTTGGTTCGCGCAAGCGCGCTGCCGTCACCACCGTGCGCGCTGAGAGCCGCCGTCTGTTCGTGGAGAACGTGGCTACGAAGAAGGGTGAGCAGAAGGTGGTGTCCTTCGTCGTACACAAGCATTCCCCGCAGATTGATGAGAAACGCTCGATGCGTCTGAAGAAGCGCGAGCTGACGAAGCTCAACTTCGACGACCGCCTCACACTTGAGATCAACGGTGACGCTCCCGCCTGTGCTGCCGTCAGCATCGAGCGTGACGACAGCGTGCCCACGCTCTTCCTGTGCGGCAACAGCACCGTCGTGGATCAGGACAGCGAGCCCTGGGCCTCGTGGGGACAGATGATCACGCGGTGGTTCGGTCCCGAGGTGGCCATCGCCAACTTTGCCGAGAGCGGCGAGACTGCCAGCACCTTCATTGCTGCCAACCGCCTGGCCAAGGCGCTGTCGATGATGAAGGCCGGCGACTACCTCATCGTCGAGTTTGGACACAACGACCAGAAGCAGCGCGGACCCGGCATGGGTGCCTACTATAACTTCGCCACGGCGCTGAAGACCTTTATAGATGAAACGCGCGCGCGAGGAGCCACCCCCATCTTCGTGACACCCACGCAGCGCCGCTCCTTCAAGGACGGCCGCATTCAGGAGACACATGCCGACTACCCCGAGGCCATGGAGTGGGTGGCCCGTCGCGAGAACGTGCCCCTCATCGACCTGCACTCCATGACGCGTGACTTCTACGAGGCGTTGGGCGAGGAACAGAGCAAGCGCGCCTTCGTGCACTATCCCGCCGGCAGCTTCCCGGGACAGACCGCCGACTTCAAGGACAACACGCATTTCAATCCTTACGGCGCCTACGAACTGGCCAAGTGCATCATCGAAGGCATGCGTCAGTTGAACCTGCCGATTCTCAGCGCCCTGCGTCCCGAGTATATGGAGCGCTATCCCGCCGCTGCACCCTTCAATCCCTCTCAACCCGACGCCCTCTCAGACTTCCATTGGAACGACTCCCCCTTCTTTGAGGCCGAGAAGCCAGACGGAAATTAGGCGGCGGAGCCGCAGTTTAAGGTTTAAGGTTTAAAGTTTAAGGTTGGTTAAGGTTATCGTTAAGGTTAAGGTTTATGATTCGAAATATAGCATTTGATTTTGGTGGCGTGCTCTTCGATTTGGACTACGAAGGCGCCATAGAAACGTTTAAGAAGATAGGCCTTGCAGATGCGGAGCAGCGGTTGGACCGCTATCACCAGCGCGGCGTCTTCGAGTTGTTGGAGAGTGGCTGCATCACGCCCGATGCGTTCCGCGAGGAACTTGGTAAGATGTGCGGACGTGCGCTGACGCATGACGAGGTGATGAGTGCTTGGCTCGGCTATGTTGGGGCACCCGTGGACGAGGCGAAGCTGGCGATGCTCGATGCGTTGCGCGCCGAAGGCTACCGCACCTTCCTGCTCTCAAACACAAACCCCTTCGTGCAGGCGTGGGCCGAGAGCCCTCAGTTCAGTAAGGCGGGGCGCCCGCTGAGCGACTATCTGGAAAAATGCTACTGCTCGTATGAGGTGGGCATCATGAAGCCCGACCCCGCCATCTTCGAGTATATGCTCAAAGATGCCGCCATCGCGCCCACAGAGACGTTGTTCTTAGACGACAGTCCTGCCAACATCGCTGCTGCCAGCGACCTCGGCATACAAACACTCTTAGTGGAGAAAAACGGCGATTGGCGAGCTGCGGTGCGCCAGCGCTTATAGTGCCTCGCACTCTGCCAGCCAGGCATCGCGACAGGCGTCAGATGGCATGCGCCAGTCGCCGCGTGGCGAGAGGCTGATGGAGCCCACCTTGGGGCCGTCGGGCATGCACGAACGCTTGAACTGATGGCCGAAGAAGCGGCGGTAGAAGTTGGTGAGCCACTGCTTGAGGATGTTCACGGGGTAGGCGTTGCCGAAGGCGGCTTGCGCCAGGAATAGCACTTTCGCCGGGCGGAAGCCGAAGCGGAGGGCGTAGTACAGGAAGAAATCATGTAGTTCATAGGGACCCACGAGATCCTCGGTCTTCTGGGCGATATCACCGTTGTCATCGGCTGGCAGTAGCTCGGGGCTGATGGGCGTATCGACGATGTCGAGGAGCACGTCCTTGGCGGCTGCGTCGTGGTTGGCAACCCATCTGACGAGGTGCTGCACGAGGGTCTTTGGCACACCCGCATTCACGCCGTACATGGACATGTGGTCGCCGTTGTAGGTGCACCATCCGAGTGCGAGCTCTGAGAGGTCGCCGGTGCCGATGACGAGGCCGTTCTCCTTGTTGGCGACATCCATGAGGATTTGCGTGCGCTCGCGCGCCTGTGAATTTTCATAGGTGACGTCATGCACCGTCGGGTCTTGTCCGATGTCCTGGAAGTGCTGGAGCACGGAGCGCGAGATGTTGATCTCGCGGGCGCTGACGCCCAGTACCTGCATTAGTTTCACGGCATTATCGTGGGTGCGGTCGGTGGTGCCGAAGCCCGGCATGGTGATGCCTATAATGCCTGCGCGGTCGAGGTGCAGGAGATCGAAGGCGCGCACGGCGACGAGCAGCGCCAGCGTGGAGTCGAGACCTCCAGAGATGCCGATGACGGCCTTCGTGGCACCGATGTGATGGAGTCGCTGTGCGAGGCCCTCCGCCTGTATGGAAATCACCTCCTGGCAGCGCTCATCGAGGTCGGTGCCCGTGGGCACGAAGGGATGTGCGTTGACAGGGCGCGTCAGGTCGAGGTCGCGTGGTGAGAGCAGTGTCGTGTCGATATGCAGGAAGGCACCACTTTGTGCCAGTGTGTTGTTGACAGCACAGGCCGAGAAGGTGGTGTTGCGGCGGCGCTCTGTGCGCAGGCGCTCCACGTCGATTTCGCTGATGAGCATCTGCGCCTGCAGGCTGTGCGGCGTGCCCTCAGCCAGCATGGTGCCGTTCTCGTAGATGAATGCTTTGCTGCTATAGACCACATCCTGTGTGCTCTCGCCGAAACCGGCCGAGGCATAGACATAGCCGCAGAGCGAGCGTGCACTCTGCTGGCGCAGCAGGCGCTGCAGATAGTCCTGCTTGCCCACGACATCGTTGCTGGCGCTGAGGTTGAAGATAATCTCGGCACCCTGCATCGTTAGCAGGCTGCTCGGGGGTATGGGCGCCCACAGGTCCTCGCACAGCTCGATGCCGAAGGTGCACGTGCTGGTGTGGAAGAGCATGCGCGAGCTGATGGATACCTGCTGACCGCAGAGCCACACGCTGGCGTCGGGGTTGATGTCGTTGCCGCTGGAGAACCAGCGCTGCTCGTAGAATTCGTTGTAGTTGGGCAGGTATGTCTTGGGCACGATGCCCAGAATCTTTCCCTTCTGGATGACGGCGGCGCAGTTTAGGAGCGAACCCTTGTAGGCCACGGGGGTGCCCACGATGGTGATGATGTCCAGTGAGCGGCTGAAGTTCATCAGCTGGATGAGCGCCATCTCAGCCTCGTCCAGCAACAACTGCTGCGAGAACAGGTCGCCGCATGAGTAGCCCGTGATGCACAGCTCCGGGAAGGTGATGATTTCCACGCCGCGCCCCTCGGCTTGGATGACGAGGTTCTCGATGCCCTGAAGATTGTATTTGGGATTCGCCACTTGCACCTCCGGCACGGCGGCTGCTATTTTTATAAAACCGTAGTTCATGGTAAAAACAAATTGATGATTTTACGTGTTCTGGGCGCAAAGGTAGGAATAATTGTTGAGAACACATACGTTACGAGCCCGTTTTCACGAGAAAACAGAACTTTTCTTGCCATAAATTTGGATGAAACGAGAAAATAAGACTATCTTTGCACTCAAACATCACTTTATATTAACCTAACCAAATCTTAAAAACAATGATTAAGAAATTTGTTTGCACCGTTTGTGGTTACATCCACGAAGGTACTGAAGCCCCCGAGCGTTGCCCCCAGTGTAAAGCCCCCGCCAGCAAGTTCAAGGAACTCACCGACGAAGGCCTTTCGTTTGTCACCGAGCATGAAATCGGCGTTGCCAAGGGTTGCGACCCCGAGATATGGGAAGGACTGAAGGCTAACTTCGAAGGTGAATGCACCGAGGTCGGCATGTATCTTGCCATGTCTCGCCAGGCCGACCGCGAGGGTTACCCCGAGATTGCTGAGGCCTTCAAGCGCTACGCCTTCGAAGAGGCCGACCACGCCAGCCGCTTTGCAGAGCTCATCGGCGAATGCGTGTGGGACACCAAGACCAACCTGAAGAAGCGCATGGAAGCTGAGGCTGGTGCCTGCGCAGGCAAGATGGAGATTGCCAAGAAGGCCAAGGCCCTCAACTACGACGCCATCCACGACACCGTCCACGAGATGGCCAAGGATGAGGCACGTCACGGCAAGGGTTTCGAGGGACTCTACAAACGCTACTTTGGCTAAAGATTAAGTGTATTCTCGATATCCAATGAGCCATTGAAGGTAAGAAAAAGGTGGTTTTTGGGCAAAAAAGGCAGTTAAAATTTTGAACCTATCACAAAAAGAACTACCTTTGCGCCGCTAATCGAGAAAAACCGATACAAGCACTCATAAAAATAATAATAATGAAAGAAACCATTCTCGTCACTGGTGGTACTGGCTTCATTGGCTCACATACCACAGTCGAACTGCAGAACGCCGGCTACGACGTGGTCATCGTGGACAACCTCTCCAACTCCCGTGAAGATGTCATCGATGGCATCGAGAAGATTACCGGCATCCGTCCTGCTTTCGAGAAGGTAGATCTCCGCGACTTCGACGCCACGGAGGCCGTCTTCAAGAAATATCCCAAGATTAGCGGCATCATCCACTTCGCTGCCAGCAAGGCTGTCGGCGAGAGCGTCGAGAAGCCGTTGCTCTACTACCGCAACAACATCGTCTCGCTGATCAACCTCCTGGAGCTCATGCCCAAGTACAACGTCAAGGGCATCATCTTCTCCAGCAGCTGCACTGTCTATGGCCAGCCCGACCAGCTCCCCGCTACTGAGGAGACACCCATCAAGAAGGCCGAGAGCCCCTATGGCAACACCAAGCAGATCAACGAGGAAATCATTCAGGACACCGTGGCCAGCGGTTCGCCCATCAAGGCCATCCTGCTGCGCTACTTCAACCCCATCGGTTCGCATCCCACCGCTATCATCGGCGAGATGCCCAATGGCGTTCCCCAGAACCTCATCCCGTACCTCACCCAGACAGCTATCGGCATCCGTGAGAAGCTCAGTGTCTTCGGTGATGACTACGACACGCCCGACGGCTCTTGCATCCGCGACTACATCTATGTCGTCGATCTTGCCAAGGCTCACGTCTGTGCCATGACCCGCATCATGGAAGATAAGACCACCGAGCCCGTGGAAGTCTATAACATCGGTACCGGTAAGGGCACCAGTGTCCTGGAACTCATCCACGGCTTCGAGAAAGCCACGGGTGTCAAGCTCAACTACCAGATCGTAGGCCGCCGCGCCGGCGACATCGAGAAGGTGTGGGGCAATGTCGATAAAGCCAATAAGGTGCTCGGCTGGAAGGCTGACACCCCGCTGGAAGACGTCCTCGCCAGCGCATGGAAGTGGCAGTGTGCCCTCCGTGAGCGAGGCATCATGTGATAACCATCAAATAGTTCGTGTATCAGACTACCCCGTTGAGTAGCAGACAGGGCACCGCGCGTGAGCATCGTACCTGCGTCACTCTCAACACACTATTTCCCTTCACTGTTTTGGGGTAGTTTCTGCTCTGCACATTGTCGTGTTTTATTTTGTGTTTGTGTTGTGACTGTCCTCCGACGTGAGTTAGGGGACAGTCTTTTTTGTGCGCTGCCGAGCTGGCGAACCGATATCTTTGGGTGAGTGGAGGGTGGGGGACCGCGAGGAATAAAGGGGCATGAAAAGGGAGGATAAGGGGGTGAAACGGCAGCCGGCGCATAAAAATCAGGTGTGTAGAACACTTTTTGCGGATTTTCTTTTGATGGTATTTAAATAATGTGTTACCTTTGCACCCGCAGAACTGAGATATACGTCTCACGAGCATGCTGCTCAACGACAAAGGTGCGTTAGTTCAGTCTGGTTAGAATACATGCCTGTCACGCATGGGGTCACGGGTTCGAGCCCCAAACGGATCACTTCAAACTGCTGAAGACTTCTTTGCTCATGAGTTTTTGACAGGACGAAAGTCACTGCAAACAGAGAGCAAATAAGCAGAAGATTCAAGAGAGGATACATAAGTCCTCTCTTTGATTTTCAACAGAAAATCAGCGAGTTAGCCACATTTCAAAGCGGCAAAAAAAACTCCAAATAATCATTGTTATCTGACTCTTTCTTCCTGGTTCGTGAGAAACTTCACAAGTTCAACCTTTTGGACTGAGAAGGACTACAACGGACTGAAATCTGCATTTTGGTGCTACTTTTGGTGCTACCCACAATTTCCGTGGTGCTACCAATTTCAGGCGAGTTCGTTCGAGTACCTTTAAGGCCCAAACCTTAAAAAGAAACCAACGAAAGACGGCCTTGTGACCGTAGAGATTCAGCTCTGTGTATCAAGAGATTGTAGGAAGTACATTTCCCTTGGTGCTACTCGTGCTACCACCCCAGAGGAGCGTGCTACCTATACTGCGAGGGAGGACGTTCAAGAGCATTTACAAAAGTATGTCAATGTGCTGGAAGCTATGCACATGCTCGGTGAAGAAATGACGACAGCCAACCTTAATGCACATCTTGGTATAACACCAAAGGAACATCTGACAAAGAAAGAAACGGCTATCCCGTTTAATGGTAATTTCATTGATTTTATGCATGATTCCATTATGTCTGAACGTATTGAGGAAAGCACCCGGAAAGTCAGGATTGTCACTTTAGATTCTCTCGTTGAGTTTGGGAAAATTAGGAAATTCCAAGATTTGACAGCTGAAAATATCCGTGCTTATGATGCCTGGCTACGAGAAGATGGTACACGTTGTGATGTCACCATTGCTGGCTATCATAAAAGGGTGCGCCATTATGTTGCAGAAGTTTATGAGAGAGGATGGATAGATCGTAATCCGTACAATCTTTTTACTTATCCCCACGGACATCATCGTGAGCGCAAACCATTGACTGAGAAAGAATTGAAGAAAATGCAATCCTTGGACTTGCCATCAAAGGAAGCCAAGGCCCGCGACCTTTTCATTTTCTCTGCTTATACAGGGCTTGCATACTGTGATGCTCAGAATTTTGACTTTGAGACAATGACAGAACAGATGGGGGATATGTATTACATTGATGGCAGCAGAATCAAGACCGGCAGCAATTTCTTTACCCCCATCTTTCCGCCAGCAATGGAAGTTTTGAAACGGTACAATTATCATCTTCCGAGATTGAGCAATCAGAAAATGAACGATTATCTACACCTCATTGAGAGCCGTTTGAAACTAAACAAGAATCTGACTTCTCACATTGCCCGTCATTCATTTGCAACTATTGTTTTGGCACATGACGTTCCTATTGAGAATGTGGCAAGGATGCTTGGACACAAGAATATCCAAACCACTCAGATATATGCAAAGATCCTGAAATCAACAATTGT
>ONCQ01000055.1 GCA_900316355.1 uncultured Prevotellaceae bacterium
AGACCTGCTGCTGGCTGCCGAGGGCTTGCGTGAGGATGCCTTCACGGAGCGCGCTGTCATGCATCGTGAGAAGGATGACCTGACGCTGGAGATGGTGTCGCTGGACATCCAGGGCATCATGGATGGCAGCCAGCCTGACATCGCGCTCCGGAAGAACGACGTCCTGTTCATTCCCAGCAAGGGTGACATGCGTGGCGAGGAGACACTCCGCATCAATGGCGAAGTCAACTATCCAGGCACCTACAAGTTTGCGGAAAACACAACCATTAAAGACCTCATCCTGCAGGCTGGCGGTCTCACGCGTTCCGCCTCGACAGCGAAGATAGATGTCTTCCGCCCGAACTTTGACCCGGCCGCTCAGGCCAGTGGTAAGAACCTCTCGCAGGTCAGTGGTAAGAACCTCTCGCAGGTCTTCTCCTTCAATCTCGCCAACGGCTTCGTACTCGAAGATACCATCTTCGCCCTGCAGCCCTATGATGAAGTTCAGGTGCGTAAGAGCCCGGCCTACACCGAGCAGCAGAATGTCACCATCTCCGGTGCCGTGAACTTCGCCGGTGAGTATGCCATGACCAGCAAGGAGTTCCGCCTCAGCGACCTTGTGCGTCTGGCTGGCGGTCTCTCGGAGGTCGCCTATGCCAAGGGCGCACGTCTCATTCGCCAGATGACAGATGAGGAGCGTGAACAGCGTGACAAATCCCTGCAGCAGTCGCAGATATCCCTGATGGAGCAGGCTCTGGACAGCGAGAAGGAGTTTAACCGCGAGTTGGCCGACTCACTGCTTGGCCTGAAGATGGACCAGGGCTTTGAGTACCCTGTGGCGGTGAATCTGGATGAAGCCTTAGCATATCCTGGTGAAAATGCCGACCTCGTCCTGCGAGCCAATGACCAGCTGATTGTACCACAGTTCTCCAATACGATCCAAGTCTCAGGCGAGGTGATGTATCCCATCTCCATCACCTATCAGAAGGGTAAGAACCTCAGCTACTACATCAACAGCGCCGGCGGCTACACGAAGAAGGCGAGCAAGGGCCAGACCTATGCTATCTACATGAATGGCTCGGTGGACAAGCTCGGCCGGAGGGCCGGCAGCAAGAAGCTGGAGCCAGGTGCTCAGATTATTGTGCCCACGAAGCCCAAGCGTCAGGGAATGACCGCCGCTGAGATTTCTGTCCTCGGTACTTCGGCAGCCAGCCTGACAACTATGATTGTTGCACTCATCAATCTGCTGAAGTAATGGAAGAACAGACAAAACATACCGTCATGGAGAATAAGAAGAGCGAGCGTGTCAATATAGACATCGCATCGATTTTCCGCACACTGTGGAGCAATAAGCGCCGCTTCTTGAAGGTCTGGGTCATAACATTTGTCCTCTCCTGTATTTGGATTCTTCCCCAACCGCGTTACTATACCACGGAAGTGTCTATTGCTCCGGAGTCAGAAGACGCCGGCGCTGCGGGCGGTCTCGCTTCGCTGGCATCGAACTTTGGTTTCGACATCGGCAGTGGTAATGTCAGCACCGACTATTATGACTACCTCGTTTCCCATCAGAAGAAGAATCTTCTGACATTGCCGTTTTCCACAGCATTGAGATGGCTCAAATCATTGGGCGAAAAGCAGGAAGATCCCATCGTTGGCAAAGACGGCAAACGTTTCGACCCCTTCCACCTGACGCATAACACGACCGAGGTTGTCAAGGCTGTTCAGTCAAATATCAGTTGTGTTTACAGCCGCACAACAAGCGTCGTCACCATCACCGTCACGGATCAGGACCCCATGGTAAGTGCCCTGATGGCTGATAGTATCAAAGCACATCTTCAGAACTATATCACAGACTATCGCACGAAGAAGGCACGACTGGACGTGGAGCATTACCAGCAGATGCGTGACAGCGCTGAAGTGGAATATGACAAAGCCATGCGTGCCTATAGTCGCTTTTGTGATGCCCACCAGAATGTCATCTTGCAGAGTTTCCAGAGCGAGCGTGACAAGTTGGAGAACGATCTCTCGACCAAGCAGACCATGCTGGCTTCGATGGAGGCTCAATTGCAGGCCTCAAAGGTCAAGCTTCAGGAGCGCACCCCAGCCTTCACCACGCTAATCAATGCCACTATTCCCGTGAAACCGGCTGGTCCTAAGCGTATGATCTTCGTGGCCGCCATGCTCTTCTTGGCCACGTTGGGTACTATTGTCCATGTCTTCCGTCGTGAGCTTATGGAGTGGTTCTAACATATTTGTCTATGACACAGCGACGGCAAATTATATTGCTTTACGGTTGCACGCTCCTTGGGGTACTGATGGGTGTTCTGTCGTCGATTGTGAATACACGTTTTCTGGCACCAGACGAGTATGGAGATGTGCGTTATGTTCAGAATGTCATCAATTTCCTGTCTTCGCTTCTCCTCTTTGGCTATTTCCTCTCCGGTGCCCGTTTGATGGCATTGTCGGATGACCGACATTACGTGGCGCGCATCAAGGGCACGATGATTCTTGTTCTGGTAACTGTCTGCCTAATGCTCGTGATGGCGATGCCTGTCTGCTATTACCTGCATACAGGTAAGCCTGCTGTGGCCGTTTTGTTTCTTGTCTCCATGCCTGTCTGTTTCTATCCGTCGGTCATGAACTACTTGGAGCATACGGCACAAGGTGACAATCAGATTGTGCACCTGTCCATGGCGCGCCTGCTGCCATTCCTCATTTATGTGCCAGTTGGATATGCAGTATATTCTTATTGGGGGGCCTCGTCTATACGCATGGTTCTTCTGCAGTGGGGAATTTATTCATTGGTATATGTGGGCATCATTATTGCCACCCGTCCTGCTTTTGATAACCTGCGTCCTATTTGGTCGAAACTGCAGGACGAGAATCGCAGTTTTGGCATCCAGCTGTATGTCGGCTCGCTGGTGATGGTGTCCACTAACTACCTTGCCGGCATCACGCTTGGCTATTTCAATCAAGACAACAGCGAGGTGGGATTCTACACGCTGGCTCTTACTGTCACGGCACCCTTAGCGGCACTGCCCGCGATTATTGGCACTTCATATTTCAAGAAGTTTGCCACTCAGCCCGGCATCCCTCGCAAGGTGATAGTTGCCACTGTCGGCATGACGATGGCTACCTGCTTGCTCTTTGTGCTGTTGATCCATCCCGTAGTACGGTGGCTATATACAGATCGCTATGCTGCCGTGGCCACTTATGCCGCTATCCTCTCTGTCGGCTCCTGCATTCACGGTATTGGAGATATGTTCAACCGCTTCCTATGTAGTCATGGTCAAGGCATTTCCGTGCGCAATGCCAGCATTGCCAACGGTATCTTCAAGATTTTCGGCTATACCGTGCTTGTGGCGTTATTCAACACCAGCGGTGCCATATTCACTACTCTGGTCTGCGATGTCGTGTATTTCGCCTGCCTGATTTACTATTACATTCGTTTCACCAAAACTACCACCGTACATGGATAAGTACCGCCTTGTTGTATTTGGTGATCACTGGGATGTGTATCAGGTGGCACATCGCGATTGGATAGAGGATCCGTTGGTGAGGTATGTATCCACATTTCGCCCCGCAGGTCTGCTCGGTCAGGTGCAGCGCCTGCATTTCAATCCTCGTATCAACGCGATATGCTCTCTTCCCTTCAAGCCATGCTGGAATCCTTATTATCTGCGGGGTGTCGATGACGGGCACTTATGTTTTCTCGTCACTGAGCCTTGGCTGCGTATGGAGAGTGGCATCCGCCTGTTGCCTTATCTGCGCCGGCGGTATCCGCATTCCCGCATCGTGTGTTTCACGCAGGATATGGTGGATACCATACTTGACCTGTACACCTGCCGTCCTATAGACTTGCCTTATTTGCGGAAATATGCAGACCTTCTCATCAGCTACGATACGACAGATGCCCGGCAATATGATATGTTGTATCACCCGACGGTCTATTCTCCCCTTCACATTGCCGAGAAGGATCAGCGTCCGCTTTACGACCTCTATTTCCTCGGACGCGACAAAGGGCGACTGTCCCAACTCATAGAAATCTGCCACGAAGCAACGCGGCGCGGATTGCGGTGCCACTTCCTTATGCTGGAGGTACCCAAGCGTGACCAGATTGTTTGTGAGGGTATCACTTATCTGAAGCGCGCTTTGCCGTATGCAGAGAACCTGCGGCTGTGTGCCCAGAGCCGTTGTATCGTGGAGATGCTGCAGCAACATGCAGCCAGTGCCACATTCCGCACGTGGGAGACGATAATGCTCAATCGGAAGCTGCTCACCAATAATGCCTCCATCGCAACATCGGATTTCTACGATTCTCGCTACATCTCTGTGTTCGATTCACCCGCGCATATAGATTGGCGCTTTGTGCAGTCAGAGACCGCCTTCCCCGACGGGAATAATCCCTATCAGCAACGCATCAGGCCCCTTTCGCTGATACATTTCTTAGAGCAAAAATTGAATATTCACATAGCGCACTCATGAGCATCTTCTACGTCATATTCGTTATGCTGACAGCCTATTTCTCTTTCCGTTACGACGGGATAGAGGAATACGACTCTCATAAGCAACACCGCTTCTGGCTCATGTGTTTCTACTTGATATGTCTCTCTGGCTTTAGCTATGGCCTTGGTGGTGACAAGTTTGCATATATTCTTGAGTTCGAGGAATGCCCTGACAGATTCACGGAGATGGGCAATTATATATGGATACAGTTTATGACCAAAGGGCAAATGCCGTTGTGGACGCTGGTAAACCTGTTATGTAAGTCGGTGTTCCATTCCTTCTATGCTCTGCAATTAATAGAGAGCGCAGCCATCAATACTGCTGTCTGCTACATAGCCAGCAAGTACACTCATCGCTACTTCCTGTTCCTATTGCTGTATTTCTTCACTCTTCAGTATTTTGTATTTAATACCGAGGTAATGCGTGAGGGTTTGGCGATGTCATTTGTCCTATTCGGCATGCATGGTTACCTTACAGGACGCAAGTGGCTATTTTATGTTTTGCTTCCCATCGGAGCAATGTTCCATATCTCAGCTTTAGCAGCGTTGTTGTTCCCGTTGGCACGTTTCCGTATGTCTTTGAAGCGGTTCGCCATATTCTGCTTCATAAGCTTTGTTATTTGGTTATTGAGCGATGTCTTGCTCGGGCGCGTGATGTTTGCGGTCTTAGGCGGAATGGGTGCTATGGTGGAAAAAGTGATGTTCTATTCGCTGCAGGCAAGCACCATCTTCGGTTTTCTCCGTTCCTTAATTACATACCTCATTTTCCCGTTTATAATAATGTATACAGCTATACAAAACGAGACAGATGAAGAACAGCGGCGACGTATGGAATGGATGATTTCCTTTATGGTCATTTTGGGTGTCTTAGCCGCCTCATTTGCTGGGTTCATACGCCTTTATAACTATTCTCGTACGTTCTATATGGTGATGTTTGCCACTTTCGTTTATACGATGTTCCGTGAAAAGCGTCACCTTATAGTGCGTCTCGGAACATTGGCCGGTACTGTATTCTTGTTATTTTTGCAATACATGATACCCTATAATACGACTAATACACATTATTACGATTTCTTCTTTCCCTATACATGCATCCTTGATGAGACGCACGATGTAGATATTCGTGAGGTGGCGCATGTTGAGGCCGTGAACGAAGAAGGGACAGACAAGAGCGTCCGTGATATTAAATAGTTACGATGATGAAAAGGATTCTTTTTATAAGCCACTATCTCAATCGTGCCGGAATCGAGGCTTTTATGATGAGTGTATTTCGCGGTGTCGACCACAGCCGTTTCCGTGTCGATTTCCTGTTGTATAACCAGATGGAAACCGATTATACACGTGAGGTGGAAGCTGCGGGAAGTAAGGTATGGCGTGTGCCATGCCGGCGACAGTCTCCGTTGGGGTGGTATCGATCGTTGAACAGATTCTTCCGCGAACATGCCTCGGAGTATGCTGCCGTTCATTTTTGCGGGAACGGTTTCACAGCGATTGCGCCTCTGTTGTTTGCATATAGATATGGAGTACCCATACGCATCAGTCATGCCCACAGTTCATCATCTGAGGGCTTCCATAACCGTTTATTTCATATACTGAAGCGTCGATTCGCCAGTTGCATTACTACGCATCATTTTGCCTGTTCCTCGTTGGCCGCCAAGTGGTTCTACGGTGACGCTCCGGCTGTCATCATCAAGAATGGCATTGATACTAGGCGCTTTGCCTACGATGAGACGAAGCGAAATAGTCTGCGTGAGCGGTTCGGAATTTCCACGTCTACTCGTGTCATAGGCCACGTCGGACGCTTCGAGAATGAGAAGAACCATACGTTCATAGTCGATGTGTTTGCCAGATATCTTCAGATAAATCCAGATGCGAAACTTATGCTGGTAGGTGTAGGTAGTTTGATGGAGCAAACGCGGATGAAGGCTCAGGCGTTGAGCATCGATGACAAGGTCGTTTTCTTGGGCGAGCGTGCCGATGTGAATGAACTCATGCAGGCTTTCGATCTCTTCCTTATGCCATCCACCTTCGAGGGGCAGCCTTTCGTACTCATCGAGGCCCAATGTGCAGGTTTGCCCTGTTTGCTGAGCGATGTCATCAACGACGACATAATCCTTACGGAGAATGTAGTGAAGCTGCCGCTTGATATGCCTGTCAGGAAATGGGCAGAACAAATAAATGAGATGCTGAAAGACTTCCAACGTAAGGACGAGAGTAATGCCATTGAACGTCAAGGATATTCTATCCGAACAACAATCGACTATTTGGAAAAGGTGTATTCACAGGAAAAGATTTTTGCGTATTTTGATACGAGCAACAAATACAACTCGGTATATCAGCAGACAATGCTTTTGCTGGAGAGGCTTGAGAGAATTTTCTCGATTAAGATTACAATCCTTGACAGAACGGAATTTCAACAGCATGTAAATAAGGCTGGGGAGTTGGTTCTTATGCCATATGAATGTTTTAAGCCGGAACTAGTCAGATTACGGAAATATACGAATGTGGTGTTTATATACCACAACATAACTCCTGCTAAATTCTTTTGGAAGTCAGAACCGCTCGTAGGCATCAAGTCTGTTTTGGGACATTTGCAGCTGCGGTTCTTGAGGCATTTCACTAAGCACTGGGTGGCTGTAAGCGAGTATAATAGGAAAGAATTGGAAAGCTACGGCTATAGAAATGTTCTTTTCTGTAGCAATATGATTAAGAATGCAAAAGTGGAAGGCGAGAAAACTATTGAGCCATCTATGTTGTATGTCGGACGGATTGTGCAGAACAAGAAAAGTCTCGAATTGCTACAGGCTGCGATGAAAACTGCAGAAATAATGGGACGTCGCATAACGTTGTATGTCGTCGGCTCTGGTAAGAAAGGTTCCGCATATTTGAGACAATTCCATGAATGGATAGAGACCCATACGGGCGGACTGCTGAATGTCCGCTGGCTGAATGGGCTGACAGAGGATGAACTGGCACTCTTATACCATCGTTGTTGGCTTTATGTGTCCTTGTCACAGCACGAAGGCTTCGGGCTGCCCGTCTGCGAGAGCATAAATTACGGAACACCTGCCATTTACACTCGCTGTGGCGGGCAGGAAATGGTGCTTGACAATGTAGGCCTGGTGGATGAAGAGCGCATACCCCAATATGCAGCGGAGCTGCTTAGTGACGAGAAGAAACTGGCAGGGCTGTATGATTGTCAGCGCCACTTGGTAGAGACGTTCACGATTCCCAATTATGATTCTGTGATAGAGAAAGTCTTTGCTCCGTTCATTCTGAAATAAATGGGGAAGTACAGAATCCCGTTCCCTTTGCACGAATCAGAATTTTAACTCGAAAAGCTTAAAAAGAAACTTAACGCTGATCATCAGCGCATTGGTGTAAATCCCGTTCTCACGACAACCACGCACATCATCCTTGATGAGCTGCAGACGGCTGCCGATATTGCGTGTGCTGAGACCACCAAGGCGCATCGTCACGAAGTCCATAGGCAAGTACTTGGCTCGTATTTTATACTTACAGAACAGGCGAACCATCATTTCGTAGTCAGAACCGATTTTGTAGTCAGTCTTGTAAAGCCCGGCTCGCTCAAAGACCTCCTTTCGTGCGTAGAAAGAGGGGTGGGCGGGCATGAAACCGAAGCGGAGCCAGCCAGGGCTGAAGTGCTTCGAAGAGTAGTAGCGCACACACTTGTCCGGCTCGCCGTCGCGGATGAAGTGGATGTCGCCATAGACAGCATCGAGTGTTGGGTCTTCGAATGCTGAAACGAACTTCTCCACGACATCGGCAGAAGTGAAGTAATCGTCGCTGTTCAATATGCCCACCACATCACCCGTGGCCATCTGGAAGCCTTTGTTCATGGCATCATATATTCCGCTGTCCTTCTCAGATACCCATTGCATTCGGCCATGAAAACGAGCCTCATAGCGCTTGAGCAACTCGACAGTACCGTCCTCCGAATGACCGTCAACAACGATATACTCGATGTCGGCATAGGTCTGGGAGAGAACGGATTGCATCGTAGCTTCGAGCGTAGCTATACTGTGGTAAGCAACGGTGATGACTGAGACACGGGGTGCTTTCATAGGAGAAATTCGTTAACAGTGTGCAAAGATAGACATTATCTTTTGAATGGCCCAATCTTCTCTATATTTTTTTACTTTTTTCTTTATGGGTATTCTAAAGACATGGATTCTCGTTATGCCAGGAAGATGCTGGTGTATTGCCCCGAAGATGCTGGTGTGTTGATGAATCCATCATGATGGAATGATGAATCCATCATGATGGATTGATTGTGCCATCATGATGGATTCATCTTTGGAGTGCATTCAAGCGGGCTCGCTCACGTTACTTTCTGCTGATGAGCATCAATAAATTTATGGGCAGGATATAATAAATGTCGCGTGACGAACGTTATATAGATGTCATGACATCTATATATGACTGGACTTCAGTTATATTTTAGCATCGCGTTCATCATCGGGGCGGCAGTGACAGCCATTGTCATCCCCTTGATTATCGCCTTTTGCCGCAAGTTCGGCTACTTCGACCAGCCGAACCAGCGAAAGGTGCATCATGTCGCTGTGCCCCGTCTGGGCGGCTTGGCCTTCCTTCCGTCAATGGCGATGGGCAGCGTCATTGCTATGCTGCTCTTCTTTTCCAGCACCTATGAGAACATGGATTTCCATATCACCGCTGCGTTGATGATTATGGGGGCTACCATCGTGTATCTCATGGGCGTGATGGACGACTTGCTGGACCTGTCGGCCAACCTGAAGTTTGTCATTCTGGCTGTGGGCTCGGCTATGATGCCCATTTGCAACCTGCAGATTTCCAATCTCTATGGGCTCTTCGGGCTTGAGACACTGCCGTTGTGGGTGGCTTATCCGCTGACGGTGCTGGTCATCATGACCATCGTCAATGCCATCAACCTCATCGACGGCATCGATGGTCTCGCCTCGGGCATCTCCATCATCTGCCTGTCGGTGCTTTGCTACCTCTTCTTCGACATGCGCATGGAGGTTTTCATGATGCTGTCAGCGGCGCTGCTGGGCTCCGTGGTGATGTTTTTCCTGTTCAATGTCTTTGGCAAGGCGGGCGGACATAAGATTTTCATGGGTGATGCCGGCAGCCTGATTCTCGGCTATGTGCTGTCGTACTTAGGGATTAAATACATGATGACGGCAGAGCAGGATATCTACACAGATGTGAATCCTCTCCTGATTCCCTATTCTCTGTTCATCGTGCCGGTCTTCGATTTGGTGCGTGTGGCGGTCACACGTCTGTTGGACGGTCAGCCGATGTTCCAGGCTGACCAGCGGCATATCCATCATGTGCTGATGCGATGTGGGCTGACGATGAATCAGGCGTTGGGCGTTATCCTTGGCATGGTGGTTGCTTTCATTGCGGGTAACCTGTGGTTGGATGCGGCAGCGGTGCCGTTCACTGTTATCTTCTTTATCGATGCGGCCCTCTATCTCCTCTTCTTTGTCGTGGCCTACAGCATCATCCACCGCCGCGAAGCCCTCATCGACCTCTTGACTGAGGAATAATGTTTTTTGTTCAATTAACAAAAACATCAAAAACACCTCTGAAACTGTCTGTGGTCTTTGACCGTCATTGGTGACGCAATTGTTCGTGTTTGAGAGGCCGCAACGTTATTGATTACAAGGTGAGAAAAAGAGGGCAGTTCCTTTCATCTGGGAGAGCTTGCTCTCACGAGGATAAAAGGAACTGCCTTCTTTTGGGTGCGTAGCACCAATAACGTTGCGGTGTTTTGTTTGTTTTTGTCAGAGACTACTTAGCGTAGCTGACGGCACGCGTCTCGCGGATGACGGTGATCTTCACCTGACCGGGATAGGTCATCTCATTTTGGATCTTCGTGGCGATATCCGTGCTGAGCGTTTCAATCTGCTTGTCGTCGATCTGGTCGGCACCTACGATGACGCGCAGCTCGCGACCGGCCTGGATGGCGTAGGTCTTGGTGACACCGGGATAGCTCATGGCGATGTTCTCGAGATCCTTCAGGCGCTTGATGTAAGCCTCCGCAATCTCGCGACGTGCACCGGGACGTGCACCGCTGATGGCATCGCAGACCAACACGATGGGGGCGATGAGCGAGGTCATCTCCATCTCTTCGTGGTGAGCACCGATAGCGTTGCAGATGTCCGGCTTCTCCTTGTACTTCTCTGCCAGCTTGGCACCATAGAGTGCGTGTGGCAGTTCGGGCTCCTCATCGGGCACCTTGCCAATGTCGTGGAGCAGACCTGCGCGCTTCGCCTTCTTGGCATTCAGGCCCAGCTCACTGGCCATCACGGCGCAGAGGTTGGCCGTCTCGCGGGCGTGCTGCAGCAGATTCTGGCCGTAGCTGGAGCGGTATTTCATCTTACCCACGATGCGGATGAGCTCGGGGTGCAGGCCGTGGATGCCGAGGTCGATGGCGGTGCGCTTGCCGGTTTCCATGATCTCTTCGTCCACCTGCTTCTTCACCTTGGCCACCACTTCCTCGATGCGGGCAGGGTGGATGCGGCCGTCGGCAACGAGCTGGTGCAGGGCCAGACGAGCTATCTCACGGCGCACAGGGTCGAAGCCGCTGATGACGATGGAGTCGGGGGTGTCATCGACGACAATCTCTGTTCCGGTGGCAGCTTCGAGGGCACGGATGTTGCGGCCTTCGCGACCGATGACGCGGCCTTTCACGTCGTCGTTGTCGATGTGGAACACCGTCACGCTGTTCTCCAC
>ONCQ01000038.1 GCA_900316355.1 uncultured Prevotellaceae bacterium
GATAGTTCCGATGAAGTCCTCAGCCAGTAGGCGTGCCATGTCGTCCTTGAGTCGCATGACGCTGGCGTAGTGCTTGGGGGCGAACCATCGCTTGCGCTGTCGAAGTCCTCCTGGTGTGACCTTGCCGGAGCGCTCATTGTAGCGGCTGCGCAACCGTTCCAGCCAGCCACAGAGGCGTTTCAGGTTTGCGACTTGTGCTTCGCTCGGCACATTCTTCAAATTCACACTCGTCTTACACATCTCTTCGAGTGTGAAATGCTCTGTTAACTTTGTCATTTTCAATTTCCAATTTTAACTTTTCATTCAAGTTTCGGATGTGAACAACTTGTTGTCAGTCAAGTATTTTATTTCTATCAAGAATTAGAGAATTGGAGAATTTTTCTCAATATGCAATACGCTGTCTTATGAATTGATGAGAATGAATAGAATGTCTATTCTCTAATTCTTGATCAATAAAAAACACATCCGAAAGTTCAGTTCTTCACTTTTCACTCCCTACGCTCCCCTTTAGGGGGCTCGGGGGCTCTAACGCTCCCCTTTAGGGGGCTCGGGGGCTCTAACGCTCCCCTTTAGGGGGCTCGGGGGCTCTAACGCTCCCCTTTAGGGGGCTCGGGGGCCTTTTTTGTTCACATTTATTGGTGTACTCTTGGGGAACGCGATGCTGTAGGCTTTGTCCAGGGCGCGGAGGTCAATGCGGTAGAAGCTGATGCCAAGGCGGACAGCTACGATGGCGCGCAAGAGCTCGCGATGCTGGCGTGGGCAGAGTGGGGGAGGAGGCAGCTCATCCCAGCCGCAGAGCGGTTCCAGCTCGTCGAGGGTAGCTAACTGACACACCTCCCAGATGAAGTCATCGGTGGCGCGCAGTCCGAACCACGTCTTCAGGATGCGGCGCACGCAGAAGCGCTTATGCTGCGTCCACAGGAGGCGCCTCGTGCGCTCCAGCCGTAGCCAGAGCTCCACGAAGCATGCTTGGGTGTTTTCAATCTTTATCATAGTTTCAGGTTTCAAATTGTCAAATTGTAAATTGTCAAATTGTCCAATTGAACAGTCCTTAATGACACTCATGACACATGACCTTAATGACCAAGGTCAATTCTCAATTTTCAATTTTCCTATACCTTACAGCTTCCGTCTGCACGATGAGCCCCTGTTTCTTCCAGTTCTTTAGCATCTGCCGTATGCTGTTGCGAGTGACGCTTGCACCTTTCACGGCTACACTTTGCTGGAAGGCTTGGTCGAAGGTGAACTCCACTTCCAGACGCTCGTAGATGGAATCGTTTTTGCCCATGCGCTGGCGATCGTTGCTACCGGCATAGTCGCGACTCATGAAAGCGTTCTCTATGCGGTCGCGGAAGAAATGGAGGGCATTCTCCAAGAGCGCGTCGGCGATTACATCGAAGACCTCCAGCATGGTAGGTGTCTGTGCCTTGGTTAAGAACTCCTTCCAGAGCGATGCTTTCTGCTTCAACTGCGCCTCAGCGCCGTTCAAGCCGTGCTTTTGGATCAGCGTCTCGCACACCTTGCAGAGCATCAAGCAGCAGGTCATGCGCTGCGCTGTCACGCAGACGCGGAAGCGTTGGCGAGCGCGCACCTTATCGTCGTTCTTCATCGTCTCCAGACGGATGCGCTCCAGCCACTCGCGACCCTTTGCCTCCAACTTCGGCAGTACCACCTCGCCCTGCATCAGCGGCAGCAGATGGGCCACCTGTTGGATGCGCTCTTGTTGGAGTTCGGTCAGCACGTGCGGCTTCTCTTCAAGCGGAGCGAAGGTGTTGTCGGGTGTGCGGGCTACGGCAATGCGACTCTGGAAGCCGTCGGTGTAGTTGGACACGACACGGTAGAGCGCATCAGGCGTGCCGCACATCACCACATTCCATAGCAGGCGTTGGATGTGCACGTTCACCGCTTCTGCCGAACGCGCCTCGCGCTCGTAGCTGGTGCCGTCGTAGCTCTGGCGGAGCATCACGGAGAAGTCGCTCATAGTGGAGCGCCATTTCTGCGCCACCGTGTCGGCTTCGGGCGTGAACGAGAAGGCGTGTTTACCTTCGGTATTGGCCAATCTCTCAGCGAGGTTGGCGACGGTGTTGTTTAGCGTCAAGCAGCGCACAGGCAGCTTGGGCTCCTCGGGCTGTTCCTTCTTGTTCTTCGCCGCACGCTTTTTGGCGCGCCACTCTTCTTCCTGCTGTTGGTACATCGTGTCGAGCGCTTTCACCTCGCTCATCCACGCATCCACTACGGGGTCGATGCTGCCCTTACCAGAAGCAAAATCACCTGCGATGTAGGCGATGAGGTTGAGCCCCTTCTGCTGCCCGTGGACATCGAGCTTCACGCCCGTAGCCAACGCACCTATGCAGGGACAGATAGCCGTCACCACCGGCATTGCCAACTGAGGGCCTACAGCCTCGATGGAGTCCTTGATGCCCTGAGGCAAACGAGGCCCCCCTTTCAAGCCCCCGAGGGGGCTACTATACACTTCATCATTGTCATCGGGAATCGTGTCCCCCTCGGGGGACGACAGGGGGGCCTGTGTCTCGGTTTGCAGTGCATTCAAGGTGTTGCGCAGCCTTACCGGGAACCCATTGAACTCTGAGCTCAAAGCACTCTTAATCTTCACGCGCTTCTCTTCTATCGGGAATCCGTCATAGCAGGGGATTACCTGGTCAAGCCATTCGAAGTTGCGCCCGCAGATGTGGCGCAGATCGCAGGCCAGCTGATAGGTCAGCGTGTCGCGATCGCCTTGTGTGGGCTCAAAGCCGCGGTTGTTCACTTCCCAATATTTAGCAATGATGGTGGAAAAGGGGATGCCGTGGTAGGAGGTGGGGTATGAGGAGGACCCCTCTAAATCTCCCCGTGAGGGGAGACTTGCATCTCCTCGAGACTGCTCTGAAGACTTCTTCGCGCCAGCCTCTCCCCTCCCTTCACGGGAGGGGCCGGGGGTGGGTCTGCCGGGGTCTTTAGAGGGGTCTGTGGGTCCGCTGCTGGGTTCCGTCTTGAATATCTCGTCATCGAGATAGATGAGGTCCTCCTCACTCGCCGTCGTCGTGAAGAATACGCGGGTGATGTCCTTTGCGCCCTTGTCGTAAGCCACGCCCAAGAGCTCGCTGGCCCATTTGAGATTCTCCTCCTGCGACAGTTCGGGACGGCGCTTGAACACAAGATGGTAGCCCTTCGTGGCTGAACGCTCCAGCATCAGCAGTCCCAGCTCATCCTTCTTCCCCATCACCAGCTCTGGAACCGTCTTCAGCCATTCCTCCTTGCTGGCAGCTGTCTGCTCTTCCCCTTTGAGGGGAAGCGGGGAAGGGGTCCAGTCGATGTCCATGCCCACCGTCGTGCTCATCGTCTTCGAGCCCTTCAGCGTGCCGTCCTCATTGGGCAGGCACGAGTAGTTCATCTGCACCAGCTTGTGCTTCAACGACGCATCACCCTCGCGGATGGCCGCTACCGTCTGCACCTGATCGCCGCCATTTCTCAGTGCCAGATACTCTGGCCTGGAGAGGACGGGGCGCATCATCTTCGCCCCATCCTTGTAGTATATTACATGCACGCTCATATTTTTCAATTTTTAATTTTCAATTTTCAATTAAAAATTCGGGTAGCCCAGTTTAGCGTTCAGGTAGCGCAGACCGTCCAGCGTCCATGTCATGTACTGCCTGATCTTCTTCTCACCCTTGAGCGAGTAGCTGACATGTGTGCGCAGGCGCACCAGATTGCGGTCTGCGAGCTCCGAGCTGATGTTCCAGTGACCGCCGCGACGGTACTGGATGCCCATGTCGCAGAGCACCGCGTTGAAGTCCATGACCGTCATGTTGAACGTCTTGGCCACCTGCGTAGCCGTCAGCGTGTCCTCGGCCGCCTCGTTCATCATGCGCAGCCCCTCGCCGATGATCTCGTCCGCCAGCGCCAGGATCTTCTCGGGTTCCGGCAGACAGAGTTGCTGGCGGCGTTCCTGCTCAGCAAGTTCCAACTGTTGCCAGCGCAGCACTAGCTTCGCACGTGCCTCGTCGTTGAACTTCGTGGCGATGTACAGGCACTCGGTTTTGGTAAGCATGTAACAAGGTACTTCGCGCGTTCCTCCGTTAGGCTGAATGATGGTTCTCGATGTCAATGCAAATTTGCATCCACATGTTTTTTCCCATGCTGGCTCCATCTTGCGGATGGCTCTCAGCAAATCAAAATGGTTCTTACCCGTCAGCTCAGCAATCTCGAGCGACGTCATTGTTTGTGGTGTATAAATGTTTGTAGTTTTCATTGTTTGAGTCGTTTTGTGAGAAGAAGGTCAGATTCTTTGGCCATTTACTCGAGAACATCCTCCTCACTTCAACTCAGGTTTGTTACTATTGGTCTAAGCTTCTACTCCCCTCGCCCTTTGGAGAGGGGCTGGGGGTGAGGTCGTTAATTGAATTTGAACACATTAAGATCGTTGAACACCCTTCCGTTATATTCGCGGGTGCGCACTCCGAAATACACTTCCACGTGCTGTCCCACACTCAGCGGTGTCGATGGAATCTTGTCGTTGAACAAGTCTAGTGCCATCTCGTTGGGGAACATGATGCTGGGGTCATCCTCCATCACCACGATGGTCAGTTTGCGCCACTGGGCGCCCTGTTGGCTCGTCCCCTCCTGGAGGGGCATCACCTTTGTAATCTTTCCAGAAATTTTCATTATTACTTTTGTTTTACGTCGCTGCCTTTTCAGCGACCTTTAAGATGGTTATTTATTTTAATGTACGCATATATGTGTGCGTTAGTAACACGCGGCCTACCGCGTGGTTCTTTTACCCAACATGTCATAGAGCACTTGTCTTTGTTTCGACGTTGCAAAGGTACGACAAAAGGCAAAAAAATACCCCCTACGCGAGGGGGTACGCGTAGGGGGTACGGGTTGCCGCAACCGGCTATATACTAACTAATTATTCGCTTGATTTTTTTCATATAATCATCACACTGCTGCTGGGAGAGTGCCGTATTGTAGTCATTGCGCATATTCTTGCGCCGCCACAGCTGCTCGAAAACCTTCCACTTCGCGCTGACGCCCAACACCTCCGCCATGCGGTCGGCCAGCAATGCCGCCATCGGGCGCGACAGCAGCGGCTGCCATGCCGCATCCACCCATCCCTGCGCCATCGCCTTCTGCCATAGCTCATGCGCGCGAGGCGTGTCCAGCTCTGCTGGCACATCTGCCGTTTCCGGGACATCAGCGACCTTCGCCTCATCCACCCGCAGCATTCCTACCTTGTCAATCGAGAGGTTCACCACCTCGTTGTCGTGCACGTCCACATAGTTGCCCTGCACATACACCTTATTCCCTGCCATATCTTTACACTCTAATCTCTCTATTGTCATGAATATCGTTGTAGTTGCCGCTCACGTTCACCACCTTCGGCTCGGGACGTTCATCATCAAGCGCATCCAGCAGTGTTGCCACGTCCTCGGGAAATACGATGCTGTTGGCATTCGCCAACTCCAACACCATCTCTTTCACCGCCACGCGCTTCTCCAGGCGTTTTTGTTTCGATTTTTTCACAAAAGTGCTCAGCGCCTTCAACACTTCATCCTGCGAAGCCTTCCCAGCAACGCTGGCAGAAAGCTTCTGCATCTCCTTCAGTTGCATCTCCAGCTTCGCCTCCCGCTCGTTGGACTCTTGTAGCTGCTCGCGCAGCGCCTCAACCTCCTGCTGCACGCGGTCTCGTTCTGCCAGAATCTCGTCTGTAACCTCCATCATTTTCAAGAAGTTGTTCAAGTCTGCCACCTTCTCTTCCAATTCTTCGCGCTCGCGCTCCAGACCCCGTCTGGCATCGCGCATCATCTCGCTGTAGTCAGTATAGTTAAAGTCGTTCATACGATAAAAACTGTTATAATTGTGATTAAAAAATAGTTAGTTGTCCCGCTCCTCAAGCAACCCAAATTTGGAGGCGGCAAAACGTGGCAAAGGTACGAATTTTTTTCCGAATTCCCACCATCATCCGCCTATTATTATATGTTAAAAAGCGCGCAAAAAAGAAAGCGCCTCAGGGTGAGGCGCTTGAAGAGAATCGTTGTTTTACTGCCCTTCGCAGATGTCCCATGCCAGTGCATTGAGCGCCTCGCAGGTGGCACGTGAGATGGTGACGCGGTTGTTGCGATGGGGGAAAGGCGAAAGCAGCAGCAGACGGCCTTCTGCGCAGGCACGGAAACGTTCGCCGCTGGGCTTGGACATGGGGTCGAGGCCGTTGTCGAGGAGCACAATCATCGGCAGACCTTCATCAAAGGCGGCGCGCGTAATGGCTTTCTCACCCGGGCTGATGGCAGGCGACACGAGCACTGCACCCTCGCGTGCAGCAGCCAGCAGGCGCTCCTTCTCCCGCTCCAATAGCGTGGCATCGATGCTGCGCGAGATGCGCACCCGCAGCTTCCTCGCTGCCGTCAGCAGCGACAGGTTGCCCACTGCGGAGCATGCGCTGCCGCAGACATCCACGCCCTGCCTCACGCGCAAATACTCCGGTCGTGCCCGCTTCATGGCAAGGCGGAAAGGGTTGTCGGCGAGATAGCGCTTCATCGTTTCCAGCTGCCCCCGGCGCAGGAGGATGCTGTCATTGTAGCCCCGCTCGAAGAGGAGGCCGTGGTAGCGGTCGAGCGGCTGCTGCGCAGGTTGCTGTGCCTGCTGTTGTGCTTGTTGCTGTGCCACAGCAACAGGCTCTACACCCACCAGCCTCCGGAATTCCTTGTTGCAGGCCTGCTTAAAGCCGAGGATCACCTTGCCCAGCCCCTCCTCCAGATAGCGTGTCACAAAGAGGATGCCGTGCACGTGGTCAGGCATGAGCTGAAAAGCCAGCACTTCTACCCCCGGATGATGCTCGGGAATCGTGAGCCACATCTTGGCTACGGCAGCGCCCAACGGCGTTGGCTCAATGTGCGGATAGTCTAGCGTACCAGGTTCTGCGCTCACCATCCCAGCCAGTCGCCCCAGAAGTGGGCGCCGCCCCTCCACAACGAGCGTAACGAGATAGATACGACGTTCGTGGTAGTCGTGATCCACCGCCCGCCGCTTCATCGAGGGCTTCAGCTCACCCGCAAAAGCCCGCTGTTTCTCGTACGTCTCCCGATTCATATCATTATCTCATCCCGATGCCCGCTCACCTCACCGCCATCTGTCCTTACAGCGCCACAATGCTGCCAAACCCGCTCCATGGACTTGTCGCCTTGTATGCGTCAAGTGACTCGGCTGGCACATGAAGCGTGGCAGAGGAAATGGGGGTATTGTAAAACGCTGATGATGGCATCAAGGTTATAGAACTGAAGCGTACGATTGACGTCTCTGTTCCCTTCGCGTCGAACTACCGAGATTTCTTCGGTAGTTGCTCTCTTCAGAAGCTCGCCGCTTTCATAGACATTCTTCAAATGCACGCCGATATTATCTGACGTACAATCAAACAACATACCCATTGCCTTCTGGGTACACCATACGGTTTTGTCCTTGTAATACACTTCAACGCCCTTTTCCTTCCCCTCAATCTGGAAGATGAGGAACTCGGCCGTACTGTTTCTTATTTCTCTGCGCTTTGCCATTTTCTTTCTTTTTCGTTTGCAAAGTTAATACTTTTCCACCAATATAATATGCAAAAACCGAAAATGTTACATTTCAGACACAGAAAATACTCCTTTCCCCTCCTCCCTCTTCCATCATCCCTCATCCATCTTTCACCCCCCCAACACACAAAAAAGATGTGCCTCATAGGAAGCACATCTTTTGAAGGGATTTCAGCAATGAGAAAGAGAGTACGTTATTGAATCGCCACAATCCTTCCATATTTATTCCACGGCTCTATGGCCTTATAACGCTCCACAGAAGTGGCCGGAACATGGAGGGTTGCTTTTTTGATGACAGACAATTCATCATTTATAAAGCCCTCTCCATCGAAAACTAAAAGCCCTGTGTCTAAAGAATATCTATTAGGCGGCATCTCTGCATAGCAGTAAACATCGGAAAGGTTTATACAGCCTGGAAAGATATAATAGCCAATATCGGTTACACTTGCAGGGATATAGACAGTCTTAAGATCGTTGCATGATGAAAAAGCACTTAAATGAATTGTCTTGACTCCTTCCGGGATTGTGATGATATCGCCGCTGTTTATATAAGAGTTATAACCGATGCTGGTCACATCATCAGGAATAATCGTCCTTCTACAGCCAAGAATGAGTTTATTTGATTTCGAATCAATAACGGCATTACATGAGCTTCTAGAATCATACTGTGTATTTCCTTCATCAACGGTAATGCTATTCACCCCTGTACAATGAGAGTATTTGCAAATTGCTTTATATCAGCAATTTGCAAGTTAAACGGTAGAAAAGTGACAACGGTGATTTGTAAAAGGACGAAAACCATAAAGATTTAACGTTTTTAACCTCTATTAGGTGTTTTGCTTGTTCTCATATATATCGTCCGTTGCATTAGCTTTACCCTTAGAGAATCGTCTCCATCATCTACATTTGGTCGGCATACATCATTATAGTTAGCAACAACTTTTCATTTGAATTACCATGACACTCAACAGGTCGCTCTCCATGTAGGCCATCACTGGTTCATGATGGAGAAGTCCCCTGGCCTAGTAGGTATAATTCTTCATGTGGCTGCCATAGCGTTTCACCAGCTTTGCCCTGTAGCCCTCGCCGCTCTGCATGAATTTCAGATTTTCCTGCATCGTCCGCTGCCTCACTGGATAGAACTCGTACCGCTCCAGCATCCTACTCACTGCCTCCACCAAGTTCTCGAAATGGTAATAGCGCATCCTGTCATGCAGACGGCGGTCCAGTACCAGATACCAAGAACTTCATCACCATCGGCGATGTTGCCCTGTTCCTGTGCTTTTTCTCAGTTTCTGTCATCACCTCAGCTTCGCTTCATCGTAATCCAATTCCCGCCCTTCCACTTTCGGTACCATATTTTGGAAAAAACGGGCCCATAGCTTGTTGGCCGATGCAATGTCATCGTCGTTCAGCTCGCTTACCTCTGCAATTCTGTTTCCCATCGTACTCACCGATGCCATCCGCAGTCCCACAGTCTCATCGCTTTCCGTATCCTGCAACACCCACCATCGGTCATGGAAAGGAGCATTTCTTTGGTCTTGCCTATAGCAGCATGACTTCACTTCAATACGGCCAGGTAATTCAGACGCCCATCGGTTCCATCCATTCTGAAAGACATCATCTAGCGACTCGTTTTTATGTGCATCCACATCCTTGCAGGTCAGTATCGAACAGTTCAACCCATTGTTCACATCCATCAGCATCTTCACAATATAAAGGTCTTCTGCATTGAAATATGGGTCTATAATATGCAGCACGTCGTATGGATGTTTCTTGTACCAGTCCAAAATCCTCTCTACCCACTTAGCTTCCTCTCCGATTTGCACAAAGTCGCCGTTTTCATCCCTGCGTTCGTTCATAATGCGGTCTACCCGCTCCAGCTTCTCCTTCGTGCCACTGGCAATGGCAAGTACGATTTTCAGATTGTCAATGATGGCTTGATGCATCTCCCTCAGCAGTGTGTGGTACTTCTTGTTGGTCTGATTCTTCTTGTGCAGATTTTCCATGAAGTACAACACCGCATCCTGTGTGTCGGTGATAGGATGAAGGTACACCTGCTTTAGCACATTCTGCGTTGTGTCAAAATCCCTTGCTATTGTTTTATTCTTCACCAGATACTCCATCTGTTTTTCGAAAAACCTCACCTGTTCGTCATTGTTCAGACGCGACACCTGCACCAAGTCGTTCTTTGCCGCCTCAATCTTCCGGTTCGACTGCATACGCAGCCTCAGTCGTTTCTTGTATTGCACGCGAGCAGGATCATCGTCCACCATCTCCAACATTGTGTCTGCCAGCTGTTCATCGTGATCTCTCACCAAGTCCAGCATCCGCTGATAGTCGCTGTATGACCCATTGCCGTCGCTTTTAAGAGAGTCCATCACCTTCTTGCCTATCTCCTTTACCTTCGATTTCGCTGCCACAAACGAGTCTTGCATACACAGCGTAAAGCGGTTGAACTTGTCAAACGTATAGTCGATACCCTCCGTCTTCTGCACGGCCAGCTCAATAAACTCACTCCTTTGAGCTGTGTTTGACATATAGCAGGCCACATGAGCATACAGGAAGGCCTGGTCAGCTCGGTTTCCAATGGCTTCTATCTCCTGTTTAAGCTGATCGGCATCCAGTTTGCCACCCGGTTTCGAGCCGTCTATCATCGCCACACACGCAATCTTGTATCCGTCGTGCTGTATGCCACCCACCATTGGCAGTTGGTCGTTCACCACATCTGCCATCTCACTCCACAGCGCACGCTGCATCTCCCTTGTCAGCTTATTGCCTTGATTTTGCTTGATGGCCTTGGTCATTGTGTCGGTTAAGGTAAAGATGAACCCGTCATCTTTCGTGTGCCGCATCAGGTCAAGCAACTTGTCGTAGTCGTTCTTCTCCAGAGGCACCTGCACTTCTATCTCACTGTTGCCAGTATATTCCGAGTAGGGATACTTCGTCTGGATATATCGCGCCGCGTGTTCAATGCACGCATTCCAAAGGCAGTTGTCAAATTTCTTCAAACGGTCATAGAAGAGAGCCTCCGAATTTAAGTACATTGCTGGGGCTATGTGATACAACATCCGCTTCTGGTCCCAGTCCGAAAAATCCTTTTCCGAAGCCTTGGATACGAAACGGTTCATGATGCTGTTGAATCGATCAATATCATTCACACCGTAGAACTCCAGAGCCACCCGCGACCACAGGATGATACTGTCCACATCATTGCCGTCGTAATCCATCAGTTTCTTAAACTCCTCAATGTCCTCGTCCTTACACAGTCCCGAGCGAATTAGGATGCCTAGCGAGTGAGCATAGAGTCCGAAGCTCATGTTATATGCCGTCAGGCACGACACCGACGAGAGCCATTGGTTCTTTCTCACGTCAGCTGCCTTGGCGGCATATTCATTGGCCTCGTTCTTCATCGAGATTTTCGACAGTACCTTTGCTATCTGGTAGCCCGTATCCACCTTCATCGAAGGCACGCTGATCTGGTCCCACGCCCACTCTAGGTCAGCCTTCACCATCGCCTTAAACCCATTCATGTTATCCGCGTCCGTCGTGTCCTCGACCAGGTCTGTTTCAGCATAGTATTTGCTCAGCCATACATACAGCATCGAGAATAAGTAGCACATCACGTCGGCCCGCTCCACCTGCTTCAGCATCGAATAGTGTTTGTACACTTTCTTCAGCAGGCTCTTGTCGCTGTCTTTTACCTCTGTCACTTTCTTGACCAGTTCAAGCACAGGCTTATACCTATCGGTCGTGTCGTAGGAGATCTGATTGAACAGTCGGACGAAGTAATTCCAGTCCAGACGCTTCACGTCCTTCTGCCACACATACTCCAACGCTGCCCGCAGGTAGGCTCGCGACTGCCTCTCGGCCGTGTTCATCTTCGCTATCACATCCTTCACGAAGTCCTCCTCGGTACACACTAAGGCGGCAATAGGCCCTTCCACCACTTTCAAGTGGTAGGCCGAGTTCCCCAGCACTTCGAAGATGTCTTTGAGAATGTCTTCTTTGAGTTCACGACCACTCATCACCCAATCCTCAATCTTGTCGCCCAAATTCTCGTAGTTGCGCAGCAATAATGCCTTGCAATGGGCTTGCAGAGCTTTGTCCTTCAAGTCATCAATCTCCAGATACAGGTTCTCCATGCGGTTCTTGGCATCGGCCTCGTCTATCTTCACCAGTGCCGCCACCACCTGTATCTGCAGCTTTACATATTCCACTGTCGGGAATTTGATGGTTGCCACCACCGCATCGATCAGGCTTACCACCTTCCGCACTTGCTCCTCGTTTATCTTGGGAAGCGGCTTGCAATACATCTTCAGCAGCGTCACCTTCGGCATCATCGTCAGCGAGGTGTCTATCACTAGCCGCACAGCATACTCCACGGCTTCGCCGATGTCGTCGAGGTCCTTATGGTCGGGAATCCAGAAGCGCAGGAAGTAGAGCTGGCTACTGGCGGGTAGCTCCTTCATCTTGGCCACCACCTGTGCCGCCGTGCTCTCTTTCATGATGGTTCGCATCACCGAAGCCATCTTCCTCAAGCCGTCATCTTCTATCTTCGAGTTGGCGATATCGGCTCTCTGTGTCATATTGTCATCTGCCTTCCCCTCGTTGTTGAACGAGATACTGATGGCGGTATAAAGGCGGTCTATCTGCTGTCTGTCCTTTGTCACCTTGGCCACACGGTCGATGATTTCAAGTGCTTTTTCCATCTTTACTGGTAACATCAGCTTGGCCAGTTCCAGAGCCTTGTCGGGGATGTATTCAAAGTTGATAGTGGTCGTCAGCACATCAATCTGCTGGTCTATCTCCTCGCGCATCGACTCGCTCAGGTGCTGACCAGACTGGGCTATGATGAGCAGGCATTTCAGCCGCTCTTCCATTAGGAATACGCTCTGCGTCAGCCCGTAGGCCTTTTTGTCATCGCCAATAGCAATCAGAGCCTCTATCTCGGTGTCGCTCAACTCGTTCTTCTCCAGTTCGCGGCTCACGCTACGGTTGATAGCAAAGCGGAAGTAGGCTGCTGCCTGTGTCTCAAAGTCGGTACATGCATTGTAACCGTACTCACACTGGGCATTCAGCGCTGCCTGACTCTGCTGCGCCACCAAATAGTGCTGCACATTCTCGCTGGTCAGGTAGTCCACCAGCTGCTTGTTATCCTTCACGTGCTTATAAAGAGCAGGAAGATAGACAAACTGTTCGCCCATGTCCGTGCTTTTCTCTATCACGTCTATAAGCAACAGCTCTATGTCGTTCTTCAGTCCGCTCATCCTCTCACGCAGATACTTCCTGAAATCGTCGCTTCTCAGCTCTATCGTACTATCGTCTGTCTCACCCACATAGTCGCCACACAACGCCAGTAGGCCATTCACGTCCTCATTGCTCAGTTGAAGCGTCTTCCTGACCATCTGGCGGTTCATTGGTATCTCGCAGAATGCCAGCAGAGCTATCAGTTGCTGCACATTTCCCTCCTGCGCCTCTATCCATTCATAGTCTTCGGCATAGAAGTCGTCCACACTATACTGGTAGAAGTCGCGTATCTTCTGCACGCCGTATTTCTGCAATTTCTCCGTCAAAATAGTCAACAGTCTGGCATTGCCCTTCTTGCTTAAATCATAGAAGATGGATATATCCTCCGCCTCCATGTAGGGGGCAACACCCCGCAAATAGCCATCTACGTCGTTCTCTTGAAATTTGAGCAACTCGTTGGTCTGCTTGAGTACAGTTCCCTCTGGTAGCAGTTGTTTCAGGTTCTGGACATCGCCGGAAAAGATGAAGCGGGCATTCGACACGTTGAACAGCGGTGCCAGAACGCTCTTGATGCCATCCACGAACACAACAGGCAAGTTGTCGAAGCCGTCGAACACGAAGTAAAAATAGCGGTTCTTGCCTCGTGTCATCTTGTTCAGTCGGTACACCCATGTTGTCAGATTTTTCTCGTTATTGCCGTCCTCAATATTAGCGTTTGCCTGCTCCAGCTGGTTTTGCAGGCTGCTTACTATGGCCTTCGGATTTAGCAGGTAACGACTCCAGCCGTTGTTGAAGTACGAGGCACAATGGTTCCCATGCCGTTTGGCAAACAGGGCCAACGTCGTTGTCACGCCTACGCCCTCCACGCCCTGCACACAGAGCACCCTGTTCTCTTCCAGCTGCTCTTCCAGAAATTCCAAATACTGTTCGCGCGAGATGAGCCGCTCTCTGATACGCGGTTTCGTTTCGCTGCGATAGAACATATTCATTATCTTGGCTTCATTATTCATTTCTTACGGTGATATTATTTGGTTCTTATTACAATTCCAACGAATTATCATTCAACAGAAAATCATAGATACTCATCATCGTGATTCCATCCTCATTGCGCTGAACAGCCATCTCTATTGGTCAGAGCAAAAGTAAAGCGATTTTAAATTAAATATTCAAGGTTAATATACCTAAAGCTAGTGCTGTAGCCAAAGAAAGAAGTGTACCAGTCAACACATACTCAGACTTTTCACTGCCAGATGATGCTTCATTAAACCGAAGTATGGACTTTGCGGCAATGAGGAAACCTATAGCCTCGTATTGAGACATAACAACAAATAACAACATGAGGCCACGCTCCAGCCATCCAATAAGCTCTCCTGAATGGAAATTACCGTGGTCATCATTATCAGTCGGTGTAATGCTTACTTTACAAGCTCCAAGAATAAGTAATATCAAGATGTTTGCTGGTTTTAAAGCTAACATCATAGCGACGATGGTATTCATACGCAGTGGGTGATTAATCGCAAACTCATGAAGCCATCCGAATTGCTGCCAATCATTATTTGCTCTCAGCCAAATATTAACAAATACTACGATGACAGCAATGTGAATAATTTGGTCAACAACAAATATCCACAAATCATACCGTTTGTTGTCGCCATCAACCAATTTGGAACAATCTGATTTATCAACATTGAAAATATTACATTTTAGTTGCATACACGACTTAAACCAGTCAATCAAAAAATGGAGTGCCATTATACAAGCGGCAAGCCACCATCCCCTTAAATCCCATATTGCAATCCATGAGAGTATTCCAATTGCCAGTGAATGTAACCACAAATCTTTCCCCTTTACAGAATGCAAAATCTTGTTCTTACAAGAAGAACCCCATTGCAGATAAAAATCGCCCAAAATGTGAGCAACAATAAGATTGAAAAACAAATTATTAATCATAGTCTTGAAGTTACTTTTCGATAATATATAATTGCCTGCTCTATGGCACTCCATCCAAGATCCTTTAATGTTTGATTGACCCCTGAGACTGAGATACCCATTTTTTCAGCTGTTTTACTTGTGTCTGATGAAAGAATCCTTTCACAAAGGGTCTCACACTTGCGAGCAGTTGCATTGTTCAATAGTTGATTGACTAATGTTAATATAACTTGTAAAGCTTGCTCATGCTCACTGTCAACCATTGATATTACAAATGAATATTTTGCTCGTCCAACAAGTTTATCCATAGTACGTCCGGAACGATAAATAGCATCACCATCCATCATGTCTAAACCACGGTCAATTGTCTTCATTTCACCAATACCTATTGCTATCCTAAGACCGTACCTGTTAAATCGTTTGTCTTTTTGAATATTGCTTGGTTCAAACGATTTAATCCACGTTTTCAGAATTAGGGCCACTTCAAATGCATCTTCAGGTCTGTCCATGATACATTCGATAGAGTCGCCTCTAACAATACGTCCCCAAAAACCTTGATAACGCTCTTCAAGAATATATAGGCACTTTCTCAACTTTTCGTTGAGTTCAATCATCGACTCCCGAGAGAGAGAAGTGGACGACACCACATCAGCAGATATTGCAGCATACATATTTTCAATATTTTATCTACAAGAGCATAGACTTGTTTGTTTTAAATACAAGCCAATTCACTTGTTTTGATTAAATACAAGTTATCTTGCTTGCAAAGATAGGGAATTTTCTTCTTACTAAAGCAAAAAGGAGATGATTTTCACACTTTCTTAATGTAATTTAATGAAAATAGCATCGTTTAGTATGTAATTAATGCAAATTTTGTCTAAAGTAAGCCCTACTTATAACAAAAAGAAACGATTTGTGCTGAAAAATGACTACCTTTACACCCACGAATCAGATAATTGGCGAATATGACAACGAACAAGCAATTCAACACCTACAAGGAGGGACTCGATTTGGAGTTCCTGCGAGAGTACTGCATGGAGCACGGGGAACGGCGAACGTTCCTGCGGGGCGAGACACTGGAGGAGACTGGCGAATTGTCTAGAATGATTGGTTTATTCAATTTACAACCCCGAACTATTTGATGCTCGATTCAAGTTACTGTTGCAGATTCGGAAATTCTTGATACAAGAATATGCGAACATGAAGAAAAGAGAAGAAGAGAACTATCTATAATAAGGTAACAGAAGGTCGTTTGAGAGGTGTCAAGCGACCTTTTTTAGAGATGTGAAAAGGGGCGATTAATAGAGGAAGCAAAAAAAGTTGAGTATTTGCGTAGCGTTTTTACATTTTCATCGTATTATAAATATGGAACGTTCAAAGTACATATCATTGGTAACCGAACTGCGGCAGATTGCTGTTGCGAGGGCTTTGGTGTTACTCAACGACAAGGAAGATGCTGAGGATGTGGCCGCAGAGGTGATGTTAAGACTCTGGGAAAGGCACCGACTGTTGCGTGATGATGCCGACGAGGTGAGGCATTTTGCTGATACGATGACAAAGAATCTTTCTTTGGACTTATTACGACATCGACAACGGTATCCCATCTTGCGATTATTCCACAGGAAGGATAGTGAAGACGAAGATACATGCAGTATCCCAGACGTTCCAGACTCGTATACGCCTCAGCAGTACGTTGAGAACCAAGAGGCTGGCGACATCTTCAGAAAGGCAATAATCCAACTACCCTACAAGTGGAGGAAGATTGTTGAAATGCGCGAAAAAGAAGATATGAGTTTTGCTGATATTGCACAAGTGCTTGGAACAAGTGAATCTTCATGCCGGGGCATGATGTCGAAAGCACGGCAGAGATTGTTACAACTAATAAACAAAATGACATGACGATGGAAAAAGAGTACATACAAAAACTGCTAGACAGATATATGTCTGCTGAGACAACCAAAGAGGAAGAGCAACTTCTCTCTGATTATTTCAGTAGTCATCGTGAAATTCCTGCTGAATGGCGAGGTTATTCTATTTTGTTCAGAGGTATCAAGCAATATAAACCTATGAAAATAGCGTCACATAGGAGCGTTGTTCTGAAGTGGAGTGCCGTAGCTGCCATCATCACAGTTATTTTTGGAACGGTATTGTTGCTGATGCGTCAAGATAAAACCAGCATCAAGCCATCAGATTCAGTTTCATATGTCAATGAGTCCCCCACACGTAACATCATTGAACCCAAACACGAGACAGGTGTGACAGCATCTGTCCAAAAAGAATTACTTACTGAGCGCACTACGCAGAAACATCGTGTCAGGAAATCAAAGAAGGTTACAATTCCAAGCACACAGGCAGAACAGCTTCCTAACATTCCACAATCCGTCAGTAGCCTCATTCCCGCTGACTCATCCATTCCCGAGCAAAGCCCGCTCGCTCGGTGCTTTGCGACACTTGACCCTTCAGGAACTCGCAATCTTTCTTCTCATCGAGAGCATATGCGTAATAACATAGAAAAAACATTCGAGCAGAATACAATATTCATTGCACAAAATACTGTAGAATTATGAATAAGATAAGACTTACTATTGTTGTTTGGGCAACGTTACTCGCTCTTTCCGCCCATGCCCAGCAAAACATTGAGCGCTTGCTTCCGTCTCTTGCCACGTTGGAGAATGTCAAAGTGACGGAGTTAGTTGACAATGGCGTTTGGTCGCAATATGAAGAACCCTATTATTCTGTTTTAATAGAGAATGCCCCTATAGAAATAATTCCCACTTGGCTTGTGGACAGTCTTATCATAGCTTTTGAGAAAGAACTTCCTCTCGCCACCGAAAGCGACCGCTATCAGAAACATAGCGAACAGGGCGATACACTTTCATATACGTTGGCTTACAATGGTACAATCAATCCTGCCGACGATAAATCCCGTCTGAACGTGATGAACCATCATTATAGCCAGCGTATCACGGCAGCTGCTGCACTTGATATTGAAAACAAGACACTTCGTTTCCACTATAATAAGATTGGTAAAGTGAAAGGGCGCATTTGGGTACCAACGTCAGTTCATCATGGAACCCTTCTTGAAATCTTCAATGAGATTGCCCAAGAAAACCAATCGATAGTAGTACCTGTGTCATACGACCTCAACGACGGTAATGGCAGTGGTAATTGGGAATACATGAATAGTCACTATGGTTATGTTCATCGTCATGGAAAACGGATTGAAGTTCCTAAGGACAAAGCTGACGATTTATTTCAGCGTTTATTTGCTGCTATAATTGAGTCTTCACAAACTCAGGATACCTTTTCCTGCTCACTTACATGCAATGAAGCAAATATAGCATTTGGAAAGAAGTGGAGCGGAGAAGTTTTCTGCCTGCGTCGGCTGAAAGATGGTCGTGTGTTCATCCTTCATGTCGAGAAACCAGACAAGCCATGTGACTTAGCTATTCCACATAACTGGCATGAGGTTGATAGAATTTCCCGATTGAAATAGTACACATTTAATCACACCCCATTTATGAATATAAAAGTATTCGTACTGGCCGCTTTGGTCAGTATTAGCATGGGCTATGCCCATGCCCAAGAGTCACCTCAGCCCCGTGACTCCGTGAGAGTCATCGGAAAGGTGGCAGACCTACTCACCAATCAGGCAATTCCTGACGTTTTCTGTGAAGTGCTTTGGGCATCAGACAGCACCGTTGTTGACACGCTCCACACGGTCATGGGCGACAGCAATAACAAGCCTACTTCGTTTGCCATCTTCCACATCAAGCGTCCTGGTCGCTATATACTGCGTATGCAGAAAGATGGTTATGAGCAGACGGAACAGGCATTTGAAATAAAGCGTTTCTACAAAGACGAGGAAACCGTGGACCTAATAGACAAACCTTTCTATATGCAGAAGGAGCGTAGCGTGTCGCTGAACGAAGTAGTGGTGAAGGCAACGAAGGTGAAGTTCTACGTCAACGGCGACACGCTCGTTTACAATGCTGATGCTTTCGAGTTGGCCGAAGGCTCTATGCTCGATGCGCTCATCCAGCAACTGCCTGGCGTAGAACTGAAAAGCGGTGGCGACATTGTAGTGAATGGCAAGCATGTGGACGCCCTGCTGCTGAACGGCAAGGATTTCTTCAATAAAGACCGTCGGCTGATGCTCGACAATCTGCCGTCGTACATGGTGAAGAAGGTGAAAGCCTACGACCGTAGCAACGAGCAACTGCGCATGGCCGGACTGCCCGACGATGGCAACAAGGAGTTCGTGATGGACGTACAGTTAAAGAAGGAATACAGCATCGGATGGATTGCCAATGCCGAGGCTGGTGCTGGCACCGATGACCGTTACCTTGGCCGCCTGTTCGCCCTGCGCTTCACGCCGAACTCGCGCTTGTCGTTCTTTGCCAACGCCAACAACGTGAGCGATGACCGCAAGCCCGGTCAGAACGGCGACTGGAGTCCGCTGCGTCAGGCTACTGGCATCCGATCCGTCTATGATGCGGGCTTCGACTATAACATTGACGAGAAAGACGGGCATTGGAGTACGAGCGGCAACGTGCGCACCAGCTACACCGAGGACGACAGTGAGCAGCACACGTCCAGCGAGAACTTCCTCACGGGCGGCGACACTTACGGACGAGCCTACAGCAAGCGACACACCGACAACTTCAAGGTTCGTACCAACCACGAGTTCAATCTCTATCGCAGGAACAACGTGCTCAGCTATCTCGGCTTGCGGCCCGACATCAGCTATAGCCGTCAGCACAGCCACGGCGAATCGGCTTCGGCTGTTTTCGACGAGGACGTGGCCGAACAATGGGGCAAGGCGTGGATTGACAGCATTATGACTCCAAACGCTGGCTCCCTGCTATTGCGCCATGCCCTGAACAGGAGTATCTCACGTGCCAAGGGCAACGGTCACAGTCTGAACACGGGTCTTGATGCCAATGCAATCTTCAGCATTCCCCACAACAATCGTTTCCTCTTCAACGCCTCAGGCAACATCAGCTATAACGATGAGAAACGCTATGCCTACGACCACTATCAGCTGGACTATCCACGCAGCGGCACTCCTACCGACCGTCGTAATCGCTATGACCTGAACACCAATCGCAGCCTGAACTACGGCGGCAGCATCGGTGCACGAAGAACCGAAATCGGATGTCTGCAACTCTCTGCCAACTACATTTATTCACATGTCAATAAAGAGACCAACCACTCGCTATATCAACTGCATCTGCTGGAGGACTTCGACGGTGAACTGGGTACGCTCCCATCTGCCCACGACCTTTACAAGGCGCTCGACACAAGCAACAGCAACCAGGCCGATTACACAGACGACATCCACAGGCTCCGTTTCGGCTACGACTACAACAGCTCCCGCCGACACTCCTGGAATCTGATACGGCAGTTCAGGGGCAATGTCGAAGTCCGCTTCGAGCGCAACCAATTGGACTATCAGCGCGGACGGCTCGATACACTCTTCCACCGCCATACGGCCTTTATCCAGACCGATGGCGACTGGCGGCTCTTCACCCGCGACCAAAAGAAGGTGTTTGAGGTCAATTTCAACACCCGCATCTCCGCCCCCGGCATGACCTATCTGCTCAATATCCGCGATGACAGCGACCCTTTGCGCATAGTACTCAGTAATACCAATCTGAAAAATCCACAGCGTTATCACCTCGGCACGTCCTACCGCCGCGTCCTTTTTGGTGAGCGTATGTGGAACGTTTTCGGCTCCGCTAACCTCGCGCCCCGAGCTATTGCCATGGCCACATTTTACGACAAGCAGACAGGCGTCCGCACCGTCACACCGCAGAACGTCAACGGCAACTGGGATGCCCACCTTGGCGGAGGCTATAACACCCCGCTTGACCACAGGCGACTTCTGTCACTCTCTACGAACACCACTTTCGACTACCATCACAGCGTCGACCTCATCAGCACCACCGCCGCTGCCCCTGCGCGTAGCATCGTCGGCTCCTACTATGCCAACGAAACGCTGAGCCTGACCTATCGCCCGAATGCCAAACTGCAAGTCAAGGGCATATGCGACCTCCACTACCAGCACTCCACCAGCGACCGCACGGACTTCGAGACCATCAACGTCCTCGACTTCGACTACGGTCTCACCGCTCAAGTCGAACTGCCGTGGAGCCTCCAACTCGCCACCGACCTCACCATGTACTCCCGCCGTGGCTATGCCGACCACACAATGAATACAAACGAATTTGTCTGGAACGCTCGTATCTCCAAACGTTTCCTTCACGGCAACCTCATCTGTATGCTCGACGGCTTCGACCTCCTCGGCAACCTCTCCAACGTCCACCGAACAATCAACGCCCAAGGCCGCATCGAGACGTGGAGCAATGTCACGCCCCGCTACGCTCTGTTGCACGTTATCTACAGATTGAACAAGCAACCGAAGAGGAAATAATATTAAAAAGCAGTAAAGTTAGTAATAAGAAAGGCCTATAGGCACCAAAGCCCCGCCTAGTCGTGATGACGAGACGAGGCTATCAAGATTTATTAAATGGTTGCTGCGCAGTAATGCGAACTGTGATCATTTATGTTTGCTGAGCAATAAGACCTGTTGGCCATTTAATATCTGATGTCCATAAGGTGACGATTGATGCAACTAGCTCTTCTATGCTTCATAATGGGGCACAGAGCTATTCAACGTTACGAAATAAGATACTTTGTCCGTAAGATTAGGCAGAGGAAACTGGCATCGAAGGCTTGCCGTTGGGTGGCAGACTCCAATCGAGCAAAGCAATGAAGGGGTATTAGGCCGCCCATCCCTACCGTTGAATGGCTAATGGAGCTAGCTCCGACGTGTCGGCACGGTTTTCCGAGCATCACGAAAATGCTGCGCATCACAGAGCCGCGGAAAGCTTGCTGCGGATGGTGTTTTGAAAAAACGCTTAGCCTAATTAGTGTTAACGGTTATTAACACGATTCGGACGGCATTGCCAGCCTTATGGAGCAAGCTCATCTGAAGTATGGAAAAGTGCCTGTTGTAATGGCATCATGCCATCACTTTCCCTTCGTGAGGATGACAGTCGCCCGAAGAGTTTTCAAAGTCACTACAATCACCATTGCTTGCAATTTTATCTGGTCAGTCTCCCGAGCCTCGAATGACGGCAGGGGTATTAGGCTTCCCATGACTTTGAAAAAGTGGCATCGGCAAGCCGATTAGACTGACTGGATAAAATTGCCAGAGATTCATCGCTGCCATTCATGGCCGACCATGTGTGGGAACATCTTCATGCCAGATTCTATGACCCCTGCTTGCAGATTTATGTGGTCAATTCACCGTCCGATGAAAATCGGAACGGGTAATGAGCTTCCCGATACTGTAAAAATGTGGCACATGGGCAAGCCCAGTGCCCCGAAGGTCTGAAAAATGACTAAACAGGTATGGACGGATGGCCTTGCCAGTGTGTAAGCCGTTACAAAGACCAGAGATTGGCTTCAGGTAGCGTCAAAATCCTTTCATAGGCAATCATACCTCTGGGATGACGAAACCACGAATTAGGGGCGTTTCTGAGGTTTCTGGGGCTTCGTTACTTGAATGACAAGACATCGCATCGGTTTCAGGGCAAGAACATAGCTGACTGCCTATAGTCGTCAATCTTTGAAAGAAGGGAAAAGGAAAATGAGCAATTGGGATGGTTGATTGTCTGGAAATTTGCCGTGCATCCCAAACCCATTGCCATTGCACGATTTGCTGCGCATTCAACCATATCCGCAAAACGCAAGACGAAGCCACGCTTTGGAGTCGGATTGTATATCCCCTATAGGGCTATACTCAATATAGGGTCATACAACACCTATATCCTTATACATTCATACATGCTATAACCTTATACAGATATACTTGGCATAATCGTATATGCCAATACTCTATATAGGTATGTACAAACTACACACCTATACCCTGTATATCCTTATACACACTATAACGCTATACGGAGAGTAAGCCTATACTCGGTATCTGTTAGTAATAGATATATCCCTATACGTCGTTGATGTGTATATGCCTATAAGCTTATACTCTTCCATGGTGTATAGGGGTGCCATCGTTATATAGCTATACAAAAAGTGCAGACACGGTACCTGTATTCAGTTCGGTGTCTGCACAATAGGATAAACGGTGTTACTGTCAGAAGAGTTCTTCAGACGGTCGATTAGGTTCAATCTGAATCGGGCCCCGTTTCTTCTCGTATTTGGTAATGCACTTGGAGAACATGCTTTCCACAACAGCTCTGACGGTCATGTGCTCCTGCCAGGCGATAGCCCTGACCTTTGCTATGAGGTCTTTGTCACAGATGCAAGAGAAGTGGCCGACCTTATCAGGGGTTGAGCCATCGGTACTGACATCGCCCTTCCTCCTGCGACTACGCTTGCGGATAGTCTTCTCTCCTGCACTTGGTTCATGTCCTTCTTTTATGGCCTTTTGCCCAGAGTCTTCAGTGAGGTCTGCTACAGTCTGATCCGTGATGGCAGGAGTATCTTCCTGCTGTGCGATAGGCTCTGGCTTGTGCGGTGTTGAAAGCTTATTGCCGAAGATACCACTGAAAGTATTGTCTGGCTCCATTATTCTGCACCTCCTTCCTGCAATTCATTGATAATAGGTTCAAAGGCATACTTGACTGCATTCCTCTGATAGATGGTCAGCGGAAGCAGCGTATTGTAGTCACTGATGACCACGCTTCGCTTTATTCGCGGGGTTACTGTGCCGTAGGCTTTCAGCAGCTCAATGGCCTTGTCTCTTTCCTGCTGCAGGTGCTCACGCCTTTCCTCAACCGAAACAATGCCATTGGGAACGAAGAACATCTTTGCTGCGAAGTGACCCTTGAATGTCTCACAGAACATCTGTGTGGCATCAAGGGTGTCGCTGTCATAGTGAATAGGCACCACTGCAATATCTGCATTTGAATAGATGGCTTCGAGGTTCGGGTCAACGAGGTTGCCCGGACAGTCAATGATGACATCGTAAGGCAATAGCTTTAGGTTAGCCATGATTGTTGCGACCTCTTCTGGAGTTCTGCCCCTAAGCGTGTTTATCTCCCAAGGCAGACTGGTATCTGGATTCTGGTGTAGGTCACGCTTGCGATGACGGAACAGGGACTGCTGAAGGTCGGCATCGACAACGGCAACAGTTCTGCCGCTGTTGGCTAGGTAGGTGGCAAAGATACCACAAAGGGTTGTCTTGCCTACGCCTCCTTTTACGTTAGTGTATAATACAATCTTTCCCATAGTTGTTCAGATGATTAGTTGATAAACAAGTTCGTTGTCACTTGACAGGTTCGGTGTAACCTTGTCGCCATGCTGCCAGCCAAGCAGACACTTGATGTCGGTCACGGACGATACGTTACCCGTGCTGACCTTGACGAGTCCGTCTGCCTCCAATTCCTTCAGGAAACGGGTGACGGTACTGCGGTTGCAGTTCCATTCTTTGCCAAGTTCGGAATGCGAAGCACCTACCTGTCCCGTTTGTACGCTGTAGTCTATGCTACGCTTTGTCTGCGTACCGTCGGTTTCTGCGGCATGACGGAGGAGTGAGAAGAAGCGGAACATCCTCTGTCTTGGCTTCAGGTCTTTGGCAAGATTGTCAATGTCCTGTAGCGACAGGGACAGGATGAGCCGTGTTTCAGAATGAGAGTTCTCCATAAGCATACATATTTATATGGTTATACGTGGGTTCTCTCAGAACGGGGAACGCTGAGACTAGAGAGGTGCAAGGCAGCTTCCTCCCTTATCTCGTCCTCGGACTTCACCTTCACGTTGCGCACCCAGTCAAGCAAGGCACTCTTCTCAAAAAAGATCAGTTTGCCTGCTGGCTTATAGTAAGGAATCTGTGAGAAGTGCGTCATCTTGTACTTCTTGCTTCGTAGATACTTCATCTGTTCCTCGGACAGAATGAAGCAGTAATGAATCTTTTGGTCGAACATAATTGCTTGATTTTAGATTTTATCCCCGTCAAATGGTTTTGCAATAGGTTGACGTCGTCGAGCTGAAGCTTCATCATTCCAACTGGACTTGTTCGGCTTGCGTTTGTGCGATGCAAGGATGGCAGCGTTCTGCTCCTCATCCGTCAAAGGAATGGGATTCTTGCGGTTCGCTTCCAGCCACTTGTCAATCTCGTCAAGGTAGATGACCCATCGCTTGCCAGGCTTGGAGCCAGGGATTTCCCTGTTTGCGAGTTTCTGATAGATGGTCGCAAGGGGAATGTTGGTGTACTCGGCAACCTGCTCTGGCGTGACAGGGCGGTGT
>ONCQ01000020.1 GCA_900316355.1 uncultured Prevotellaceae bacterium
CCCCGAGATGGGCTTCCAGCTCCTCCTCGACCTGCCGCGCTACGAGCTTGATGCGTGGCTCAACTGGCAGAGCTACATCTTCGAGGAAGACACCCATCAAGAGGCCTTCACCGTGGGTCTCCACCAGAAAATCACCCTCAACCCTCAGCCCTCAACCCTCAACCCTCAGCCCTCAACCCTCAACCCTCAACCCTCAACCTATACATCCCCATCGACATCCTCATCCAGCATCGTGGCGGAGAGCAGGACAACACCGACATGGGTGTGCAGACCATCACCAACGGCAGCATAGGCTTAGGCCTGCAATGGTGTGCCCGTTCGCGCGTACTGGAGAGTCTTACCGCCGAGGTGGCAGCCCTCGGCTGTTGGCAGCAGAGCGGTCAGTTGTGGCCCTTCGATGCCGGCGCTGGTGCCTCCGCCTCCCTCTCCGTGGAGTTTCAGAAGAATTTCCGTCTCTTCGGTCAGATCTTCTACGCGCGCGACTTCGTCTCGCTCTACGGCATTCCCTTCTATAGCACCATCTCCCACAAGCAGCCGGGCGCGCGCCTCAGCTACGTCCTCACGCCCCACATCGGTGCCGAGTGGAGCCACACCTTCGCCAAGAACTACATCCTCGGCGCCAAGGTCGATGCTTATCCTATGATTGAGGGCGAGCTCACCAATGCCGACGGCAGCGTGCGCTCCTCTGCCTTTTTCAACAACTTCTCCTTCGGCATCTATTTCCGATGCCATCCCCGTTTCCTGCTTGTCAACTACAACAAGAAACGCTCAGACAGCTATAAATGATGGCTTAGATGAAGTTCACTTCGGGCTCAATGTGAATGCCGAAGTGGGATTCAACGTCTGCTTGAATCGATTTGCATAAATCGCTGACTTCCATACCGGTCGCTCCTCCAATATTGACGATTACGAGGGCTTGCTTTTCATAAACGCCGACATGGCCTGTGACCTTGCCTTTCCATCCGCATTGCTCAATCATCCATCCGGCAGGAATCTTCACGCGGTCGGCATCGACCTCGTAGTGTGGGGCATCGGGATAGCTCTGGCGGATGTGCTCATAGATGCTACGCTCCACAATAGGATTCTTGAAGAAGCTTCCGGCATTGCCGAGGGTGGCAGGGTCGGGGAGCTTGGCATGGCGAATGTCGATGATGGTCTGGCGCAGCTGCTCGGCGGTGAGGTTGACCTCGTCGATATCGTGTTCGGCCAGGGCACGGCGTATGCCGCCGTATTCGAGGCGTGGGCGGAAGTCATGGGTGAGGCGGAAGTGTACGTGTGTGACGGCATAGCGTCCGCGGAGTTCGTTCTTGAAGATGCTGTCGCGATAGCCGTAGCGGCATTCCTCGTTGGTGAAATGTCGGATGGCGCCGGTCTCGAGGTCCACGGTATCTACGAAGAGGATGAAGTCCTTGGCCTCGCTGCCGTAAGCCCCTATGTTCTGCACGGCAGCGGCTCCCACCTCGCCGGGGATGGCGGAGAGGTTCTCGAGGCCGTGCCAGTGGCTGTCAACGGCGTACTGCACCCAGTCGTCCCAGATGATGCCTGCGCTGACGCGCACATAGACATAGTCACCTTCGTTGGCCGTGACGGTGATGTCCCGCATGGTGGAATGCAGGATGGTGCCGGCGTAGTCGCCGAGGAAGAGCAGGTTGCTGCCTCCGCCGATGTGGAGGAGAGGAGTGGTGTCGCCGTTGGCGGCGCGACGGCCTACGAACATTTGCAGTTCGTCAACGCTGTCGTACTCCACGAAATGGGCGGCTTGTGCGTCGATGCCGAAGGTGTTATGCCCGCGTAGCGAGCAGTTGTCGAGGGTCTTCAAGATAGTTTGTTTAGAGTGTTAATTCTCAAGCTCGCGCAGGCGCCAAGTGTGGCCGTCGTGGATGAAGCCGAGGATGGATTCCATGCCGTTGCTGATGCCTCGCAGCTGCAGGATCATGCGGCGTGGGTCGTCGTAAGTCTGTCCGTAGGCGATGTTGATGAGCACGTCGGCAGGCATCTCAGGCTGGAACTCGAACCATTGGTCGGCATTGATGCTGCCTGTAGTGGGTTCGTAGGTCTCTGCGTCTATGGTGACGTATTTCAAGGGGTCTGAGACGTGGCGTCGCTGGAAGGCGCTGTCGGTGGTGAACTCACGGTAGAAGTCGAGGAAGGGGGCGAGGTCGGTGTGCCCGAAGGGTATCTTACAGAGCTCGGTGAGCATCCAGAGGCCGTTGACGCTGTCACGCTGGAACACGAAGGACTCTATCATGCGGCTGTGGAGGTAGATTTGGTCCACGCGCGCCTCGCTCACGGTGGTGTCCTGTGCCATGGAGAACTGCCGGCGTGTGTTCCAAAGCACGGTGCAGAAGTCCCGATGCAGGAGCAGATAGTGGTGCTGCCAGTCCCGGCGCTGCAGGAAGGTGGTCTCGCCGTTCACGCCGACGACGGGTAGCGGGAAGCGGATGCGCGAGCGCTGCAGACGGTTGCTCTGGTCGAAGCTGAAGAGGAAGTCGTTGAAGAGCTCGTCAACGGTTTCCGGTAGTGGCACTTCTGCTGTCTCGATGTCGAGGAGCAGAGTGTCGGCAGCGCTCTCCAACGAGTCGAGGAACAGGCTGTCGGCCTCGTCGGCGGGGGCGTCTGTGATGGCGCGCTGCTGTTTGCTCGTGCAGGTGGCAAGCGTGATGCTGACGGCTGCCAGGCACGCCAGCGCCAGGAGGCTCGATTTTGTCATCGGTCGGCCAAATCTTCTTGGCTGTTTGCTGTTCATAGAAGTGCTTCTGAAACTTCCTTTTTGTAAAAATCGTGCAAAAGTACACTTTATTTTTCGTATGACGCACGCTTTTCGCAAATATTTCGCTACCTTTGCGCCGTTTTATGAAGATAAATCAATCCAACGACTATGAATATGCTTGAAAAGATTAAGCAGATGCTTGAGGAAGTGCAGCAGATTTCAGCCGCTTCGCCCGAGGAGGTGGAGGCACTGCGCATCAAGTATCTGAGCAAGAAGGGTGAGATCAGCGCGCTGATGGAGGAGTTCCGCACCATCCCCAACGACATGAAGAAGGAGGTGGGGCGCCACATCAACGAGCTCAAGGACTTCGCCACCGAACGCATCAACCAGCTCAAGGCCGCTGCGGCAGCTCAGGAGACGGTGGCCGACGACCTCGACCTCACACGCACGCCGTACCCCATCGCCCTTGGCACGCGCCATCCGCTGACCATCGTCAAGAACGAAATCGTCGATATCTTTTCGCGCCTGGGCTTCACCCTTGCCGAGGGCCCCGAGGTGGAGGACGACTGGCACGTCTATAGCTCCATGAACTTTGCCGACGACCATCCTGCTCGCGACATGCAGGACACCTTCTTCGTGGAGGCACACCCCGATATCATCCTGCGTTCCCACACCTCCAGCGTGCAGGCGCGCATCATGGAGAAGCAGCAGCCGCCCATCCGCGTCATTTGCCCGGGCCGTGTCTATCGCAACGAGGCCGTCAGCGCCCGTGCCCACTGCTTCTTCCACCAGGTCGAGGGCCTCTATATCGACAAGAACGTCAGCTTCAAGGACCTCAAGCAAGTCCTCCTGCTCTTTGCCCAGGAGATGTTCGGCCCCGAGACGCAGATTCGCCTGCGCCCCAGCTACTTCCCCTTCACCGAACCCTCGGCAGAGATGGACGTCAGCTGCACCATCTGCGGCGGTAAAGGTTGCTCTATGTGTAAGGGCTCCGGCTGGCTCGAGATTCTCGGCTGCGGCATGGTAGATCCCGCTGTCCTCGAGGCCAATGGCATCGACTCCAGCGTCTATACCGGCTATGCCTTCGGCATGGGCATCGAGCGCATCGCCAACCTGAAGTATCAGGTCAAGGACCTCCGCCTCTTCTCTGAGAACGACGTCCGCTTCCTGGAGGAGTTCACGGCTGCGAACTGATGTTAGAACTCCGCTCCCTAACCCTCGCCTACAGCGACCGCCCGCTCTTCAGCGGCCTCGACTACGATGTCAAGGCCGGTGAGTTGGTTGGCATTACTGGCGAGAGCGGAACGGGCAAGACATCGCTGCTGCGCGCTATCGTGGGCGTCATCCCCATCACCGCTGGCACCATCGAGGTCTGCGGCCTCCCCTTGGATGTGCACCATATCCATGCCATCCGCCAGAAGATAGCCTACGTTCCGCAGGAGCTACAGCCCCCTGCCGAGGACGGCGCAGCCCTCATCGCCCTCACCCACGCCCTTGCCTTCAACCGCGCCCTCCTGGCCTCCCAACCCACATCGCCAGCGGGACGCTTGACCCCTCAACCCTCAACCCTCAGCCCTCAACTCCCTCAGCTCCTCGCCTCCCTCGCCATCGACCCCGCACTGCTTTCGCTGGAGGCCTCGAAGCTCTCCGGCGGCCAGCGCCAGCGCATCCTCCTTGCCGCAGCCCTCGCGCTGCCCAAGCCCCTGCTGCTGCTCGATGAGCCCACCTCAGCCCTCGACGAGGAGAACAGCCAGCGCGTAGCCCTCGCCCTGCTGCGGGCCTGCCACGAGGAAGGCCGTGCAGCCCTCGTCGTCTCCCACGACCCCGTCTTCCTCCGCTTCTGCGATAAGGTGCTGACGCTTAGTCAAGCCCCTGAGCCCCCTAAAGGGGAGCGTAGAGGATGACGAATGAAAAATGACGAACTTTTGGAGCAGCGAGAGCCATAAGAGCCTGCTCTTAAATGGCCGAGTCGTGACAAAAGTCAACGAAGTTAATGAAGAATGAAACTCGCACTCATCCAACACCCCTGCACATCCTCGATCGATGACAACCGCTCGTGCATCGCTGCCGCCATCGCCGACGTCGCAGCCCGTGGCGCAGAGCTCGTCGTGCTGCAGGAACTGCACAACACGCCCTACTTCTGTCAGACAGAGAATGTAGAGCTCTTCGACCTGGCAGAGCCCATCCCCGGGCCCTCCACCTCTTTTTATGGCGCGCTCGCGCGTGAACACGCTGTCGTGCTCGTCACCAGCCTCTTCGAGCGCCGTGCCGCGGGGCTCTACCACAACACCGCCGTCGTCTTTGAGCGCGACGGCAGCATCGCCGGCATACATCGCAAGATGCACATTCCCGACGACCCCGCCTACTACGAGAAGTTCTATTTCACCCCCGGCGACCTCGGCTTCCAGCCCATCCAAACCTCCGTCGGACGCCTCGGTGTGCAGGTCTGCTGGGACCAGTGGTACCCCGAGGGCGCACGCCTCATGGCCCTTGCCGGCGCCGACATCCTCATCTATCCCACCGCCATCGGCTACGAGAGCAGCGACACACCCGAGGAGCAGGCGCGCCAGCGCCAGGCATGGCAGCTCGTGCAGCGCGGTCATGCCGTGGCCAACGGACTACCCGTCGTGGCCGTGAACAGGGTAGGGCACGAGCCCGATCCCAGCGGCCAGACCCGTGGCATACAGTTCTGGGGCACCAGCTTCGTCTGTGGTCCCCAGGGCGAGCTCCTGGCTGAAGCCTCACAGACCGAGCCCGAGAACCTCATCGTGGATCTCGACCTCCACCGCTCCGAGCAGGTGCGCCGCTGGTGGCCCTTCCTCCGCGACCGCCGCATCGACGCCTACCAGGACCTCCTCCTGAGATTTAGAGAATGAGTGCCCCCCCTTCGGCCCCCGAGGGGGCTACGACACTTCGCATGTTTCACTCACCCCTCACCCCTTAACCCTCACCCCTTTAACCTCTTCCCTCTTCCCCAAGTCTCCCCTCGGGGAGATTTAGAGGGGGCCGCCCCCTCCCCATGTCCATCCATTTCACCCCCAGCACCCCCACCATCAGCGACCTCACCCTGCATTTGCAGATGGCCAAGCCCGTCGCTGGTCCCGAGCAGACCGAGATCCGCTCCACCTTCTTCCCTGCCGAATGGTTTCCCCAGAGCGGCGTGCAGCTGACGTGGCCCCATGCCGCCACCGACTGGGCCCCGCTGCTTGCCGAGGTCGATGACTGCTTCATCCGCATCGCCCTGGAGATTCTTGTTCGCAATGAACTTCTGCTCATCGTCACCCCCGAGCCCGACCGCATCAAGGGCCTCTTCCACGAGCGCATCCCCTCGCGCCTGCTGCCCCACGTACGCTATTTCGAGTGCCCCACCAACGACACCTGGGCCCGCGACCACGGCTTCCTCACCCTCATGACCGAGTCCGGTCCCCGCCTCCTCGACTTCCAGTTCAACGGCTGGGGCAACAAATTCCCCTCCGATTTAGACAATGCCATCAATAGTCAATTGTCAAATTGTAAATCGTCCAATTGTAAAATCAACGGTACTTACGAATCGCATTTGGACTTCGTCTTCGAGGGTGGCAGCATCGAGAGCGACGGCCGTGGCACCCTCATGACCACCAGTGCCTGCCTCCTCTCGCCCAACCGCAACCCCGACCTCAACCGCTTGCAGATCGAGGAGCGTCTGCTGCGCTGGTTCCATGCCGAGCGCGTGCTGTGGCTCGACCACGGCTATCTCGCCGGCGACGACACTGACAGCCACATCGACACCCTCGCCCGCTTCTGCCCTGGCGGCACCATCGCCTACGTGCAGTGCACCGACCCCGCTGACGAGCACTACGAGGCCCTCACGGCGATGGAGGAACAACTTAAGGGCTGGCCCCTCTCTAGGCCCCTCTCTAACTCCCCCCGTGGGGGGGAGGACTCTGTGTCCTCAGAGGGGCTCCTCATACCCCTCCCCATGCCGTCCCCCATCTACGACCCCGATGACGGCCATCGTCTGCCCGCCACCTACGCCAACTTTCTCATTATCAATGGTGCCGTGCTGATGCCCACCTATGGACAACCTGAGAACGACGACCTTGCTCGTCGCCAGCTACAGAAGGCCTTCCCCAAGTACGACATCGTGCCCATCGACTGTCGCGTCCTCATCCGCCAGCACGGCTCCCTCCACTGCTCCACCATGCAGTTTCCCGTCGGTGTCCTCGCGTGATTACAGCTGTCGCTGTCGCACGAAGCAGTCGGCGAACTTCTCTTCGGCGTGGTCGATGGGTGTGCGTAGGAGACCGAAAAGAGCTGAGCCACTGCCGCTCATGGCAGCGTAGGTGGCGCCGAGGTCGAGGAGACGGTCGCGGATGGCAGCAATCTCGGGATGGAGGGCGAAGATGTGGGGCTCGAAGTCGTTGACGAGGCGGCCCTGCCACTGCTCCACGGGGAGGGCGAGGATGTCCGTCAGGGGGCGCGCGGGCTGGCGGGGCGTGATGCCGGCGTAGGCATCGCGCGTGGAAACGTGGATGTCGGGCTTCACGACGATGATGGTCCAGCCGGAGAGGTTGACGCTAATGGGCGTGAGGCGATCGCCGATGCCAGTGGCGAGCATGGGGCTGTTCTCGATGAAGAAGGCGCAGTCGGCGCCGAGGGGTGCTACGAGCGCGCGCATCTCCGAGGGGCTCATGCCGAGCTGGAACTGTTCGTTGAGGAGCCGCACCATGAAGGCGGCGTCGCTGCTACCACCGCCGAGTCCAGCGCCAGATGGTATATGCTTGAAAATGTGTATGTCAAGTGCAGGAAGATGATGTTTCGCTTCAACAGCTCTGAGGGCGCGTATGACAAGGTTGTCGGCGGGGTCGCAGTCGAGGACGTTGCCAGTCTGGCGGAAGCTGCCGCCAGCGTGTGACTCGGTGGCCTCAAGGGCATCCATGAGGGGGATGGGGTAGAAGACGGTTTCTATGTCATGGTAACCGTCTGGGCGGCGGGCGGTGACGTGGAGCCCGAGGTTGATCTTGGCGTTGGGATAAACGAGCATTTTTGGATGATGAATAATTAGGGTTTAAAAATTATGGATTAACGGGTCAAAGGTAAGGAAAAGAGAGGGACGGGCAAGGGAAGTAGTGCGAAAAAAGCAAATTCGGCGGTTAAAAACGCACTTTTTGCTGTTTTTCTTTGCGTGCGCGCGAAAGATTGTGTACTTTTGCGCACTCATTATGTGAACGTATGAAAAAACTCTGTCTCTTTTTCTTGCTCGCTTGCCTGAGCACAGTTCTGTGGTCGGTGCCCGCTGAGCGTGTATTGCGTCGTCTTCCGATGGCCGATGGCACCTGGGTGCAGGCGCGTCTTGTCGGCGATGAACATTATGCTTGGTTCGAGACCCCCGAGGGCCGCATTCTTGAAGAGACGGATGCGGGCTACGTATTCTCTAATGACGATGCGGATGCGGTGCGCGCCACAGCGCGTAAGGCGCGCCGCTTGGAAGTGCGCCGCATCGGCTCGCAGTCCACAGCGCCGCTGCCCGCTTTGGGGTCACCGCGTATTCCCGTGATTCTCGTGAGCTTCAGCGACTCGGTGTTCCATGCGAGAGAGACCGACGAGGAACTGCTGGCCTACTACAACCTCTACTGCAATGGCACACGCGACGGCCAGCACTACACCGCCCACGGCAGCGACGGCGCCATCCGCGACTACTATGAAGACCAAAGCCGTGGTGCCTTCTCGCCGGAGTTCGTGGTCGTGGGCCATGTGCGGCTGGACAATCCTGAATCGACCTACGGGCGTAATACCTCTTCCAAGAAGCAGGGCAGCGATGCGGATTTCAGCGGTTTCTGCCGTGATGCCATAACCAAGGCCATGTCGGAGTTTGATGTCGATTGGTCGCAGTTCGCTAATCGCGGCTACAACCGCGTGGACATGGTGCTGTTCATCTTTGCCGGTTGCGGTGAGCACAACGGTGGCGCTGCCTCGACGCTGTGGCCTAAGTGGAAAACGCTGGGTTTCCAAGTCAATGGCGTGAACTTCTACTCGGGCCTCTGCAGCAGCGAGAATAAGCCTGTGAGGAATGATGGAGGATATATCGTTTCGGTGAAACCCGAGGGCATCGGTGTCCTCTGCCATGAGCTGAATCACGCGCTGGGGTTGCCAGATTTCTACGACATTAACTATAAGGGCTTTGGCATGGATGTCTGGAGCATCATGGACTTCGGGCAGTATGCCGGTAATAGCTACACTCCCGTGGCGATGACGGCCTACGAGCGCGAGTTCATGGGCTGGGAGACGATGCAAGAACTCACGACAGCGGGCTGGCTGACGCTCGAACCCACGGCGACGACAGGCAAGGGCTACAAAATCGTGAACCCTGCAAATGCCAACGAATACTACATCATTGAGAACCGCCAGGCCGTGGGCTGGGATAGGGCTGTGTGCGATTTCGGCCACGGACTGATGGTGACGCATGTGGACTATGACGCCGGAAAATGGTCGGGCAACACTGTTAACACCGATGTCGACCACCAGCGCATGACCATCATCGCCGCCAACAACCGCTACCTCGGCACTTGCCACACAGAACTGCCGGCCTCGGAGATTATCAAAACGTGGAACGGCAACCTGTACCCCTTCGAGGGCAACGACTCGCTCACGGCGTACTCCACGCCGGCGGCCACGGTCTTCACCGCTGCTGGCTTCATGCGCAAGGACCTGAATGGCATTTGCGAGAACACCGACGGCAGCGTAAGTGTCTATTTCGGCGACGGATACAAAACGGCCGTGGGCATCGGCGAGGTGCCGCAGGAGGGCTTGGAGAGCGAGGGCGCACGCGGCATCGTTTATGATCTGACAGGTCGCCGTTTGGCGCAACCCACCACGAAAGGAGTATATATTGTTGATGGCCGTAAGGTGTATGTCCCCGGCCAGAATATTAGAAAGGTAATTAGAAAATAGGATGACAGACATGAGGAAACTACTGATGATTGTCGCCTCGCTGATTGTGGCTGCCGCTGTGTATGCCCTTCCTGCGAGAAGCGGAGTAAAGAAGACGGTGACGCAGCCCGACGGCTCGACACTGACGCTCACGCTGTGCGGCGACGAACACTTTCATTACTACACCGCGCCTGACGGCACGCCGATGCGCGAGAACGCGCAGGGCGAATGGGTGAAGGACACACGTGACATCGCAGCGCTGTGGACAGCCTCCACCAAGCGCCGCACCGCTCACCGCACCGTGCTGGCCGAGAAGACGCGTAAGTTGGCACGCATGGCACGCACCGATCGCCAGATGCGCCGCATCAAGGGCAGCTCCAACTCGGTGACGGGCACCAAGAAAGGATTGCTGATTCTCGTGAACTTCCCCGACAAGCAGATGGTGAACAAAGACAAGAGCAAGGCCATCTATGAGCACGAACTCAACGGCATCGGCGATCCCTATAACGGTAACCAAGGCAGCGTGCGCGAATACTTCCGCACACAGAGCTATGGGCTGCTGGACATCGAGTTCGACGTCGTGGGCCCTGTCACCGTGTCGCAGCTCATGAGCTACTATGGCGGGAATGACGCTGACGGCAATGACCTCCGTCCTGCTGAGATGGTGGATGAGGCCGTGAAGCTCGTGGACGACGAGGTGAACTTCGCCGACTATGACTGGGACGGCGACGGTGAGGTGGAGAATATCTACGTCACCTATGCAGGCTACTCGGAAGCACAAGGCGCCCCGAGGAGCACCATCTGGCCCCATCAGTCCACGCTCAACGACATGCTGGGTGAGTGGGCCTACAATTGGGCAACCGACTCATGGATGCTGGTGAAGGAGTATGTCCTCAAACTCGACGGTGTGCGCATCAATACCTACGCCACCGGCTCGGAGCTCACCGGTAAGTCTGGCACTCAGCTCGACGGCATCGGCACCATGTGCCACGAATACAGCCACTGCCTCGGCCTTCCCGACTTCTACGATACCAGCTATGCAGGCGGCTTTGGCATGTATTCATGGTCTATTCTCGACCATGGCAGCTACAACAACGAGGGCTACTGCCCAGCAGGCTACACCGCCTACGAGCGTTGGTTCTGCGGATGGCTAGAACCCACGGAGCTCACAGGCCCCGCCACGGTGACGGACATGCCCTGCATCGAGGACGAGCCCGTGGCCTATGTCATCTACAACGACAACAACCGCAACGAATACTACCTCCTGGCCAACCACCAGAAGAAAGGCTGGAACCGCTACCAAGGAGGAGCCGGCTTGATGGTGATGCACGTGGACTACGATGAGAATGTCTGGGCCAACAACACCGTCAACAGCGACCCCATGCGCCAACGCATGACCATCATTCCGGCTGACGGCCGCCTCTCACAGACCACGACCAAGCGCGACCTGTGGCCCTACAGCGACAATGTCAGCCTCACCGACATCTCGTCGCCGAAGGCAGCACTCTATAACAAGAACACCGACGGCGTGAAGTTGATGCACAAGCCCATCGAAAATGTGAAGATGGAAAACGGACTCGTTAGTTTCGACTTCATGGGCGGCAACCCGGAATGCGTCATCACAGCCATCAGCGACCTGCCCGCAGACTCCTCCATGAAGCCCGCTACGGCTGACATCTATGACCTCTCCGGCCGCCGCGTGCAGCACCCCGGAAAGGGTTTGTATATCATCAACGGTAAGAAAGTCTTAATCAGATAATGTTATGAGAAAAGACAACCATCTCGTCATCATGGCCGGCGGCATCGGTAGCCGCTTCTGGCCCATGAGCACTGCCGACTGTCCCAAGCAGTTTATCGATGTGCTGGGCTGCGGACGCTCACTACTTCAACTGACCATGGATCGCTTCGCGGACATCTGCCCGGCGGAGAATGTCTGGATTGTCACCAGCGCTCGCTACGCAGCCCTCGTGCATGAGCAGCTGCCCGAGGTGCCGGAGAACCATATTTTGCGAGAACCCTGCCGCCGCAATACAGCACCCTGCATCGCTTACGCCGCCTGGCGCATCAAAGCCTTGAACCCGCAGGCTAACATCGTCGTGTCGCCCTCGGACCATGTGGTGATGAACCCCGCTGAGTTCAAGCGCGTCATACTCTCGTCGCTCAAGTTCACGGAGGAGACCGATAGCATCGTCACCCTAGGCATGAAGCCCACGCGCCCAGAGACGGGTTACGGCTACATACAGGCCGACTTGAGCGTCTCTAGTGCCCGAAACCGTGAGGTCTATCGCGTGGATGCCTTCCATGAGAAGCCCGAGTTGGCTGTGGCGCAGAAGTACATCAAGCGTAAGAACTTCTTCTGGAACAGCGGTATCTTCCTCTTCCGTGTCACCACCGTCGTGAATGCTCTGCGCATCTACGCCCCAGAGATTTCACAGATATTCGAGCCGCTTCTGTCCGTGTATGGCACCCCCGACGAGCAGACCGCCATCGACCGCGAGTTCCCCAAATGCCCCAGCATCTCCATCGACTATGCCGTCATGGAGAAGGCTGAGGAAATCTTTGTCATGCCCTCTGATTTCGGATGGAGCGACCTCGGAACATGGGGCTCCCTGCACGAGCATAGCGAAAAGGACGGCAATGGCAACGTCTGCATAGGACAGTGCATCGAGCTGCATGACTCCATTGACTGCATCGTCCACACCATGCAGGAGAAGCGTGTCATCATCCAAGGACTCAACGGCTATATCGTGGCCGAGAAGGACGGTGCACTTCTCATCTGTCGACGCGAAGAGGAACAGCGTATCCGACAGTTCACGGAAGAAAAATAAATTGGAAGTTAAAGGAGTCAACCATAAAACAAAAGTACACAAAGAATAAATGAGCAAGCAACAAGCAGAAAATCAGTTGGAGTCCATCCTCGACCTGAACGCCTCCAATGTGTGGACGGTCAACGAAAACGAAATCGTAGCATTGTGGGAAGAGGAGATGAAGGACGAGAGTTTCCCGCCCTATGAGGAGAAACTTCTGAACATCATACGTCTGGCCTACGAGGTCGTGCACTTCGACAGTGGCAACGAACGTGAGAGCGCCAAATACACCAATGGCGAATGGGCTACCTTCCCGCGCACCAACCTAAACAAAGGCATGGTGGCCATTCGCAAGCGCAACATCTCGCGCCTCACAGACCTGAGCTACGAGAATATCCGCCACATCACGGCTGCCACGCTGCTGGAACTCATCAGCCGCAATTTCGGCGGCGGATGGGACAGCATCCCCCTGTCGATGAAGGACATCATCGAGAGCGGCTTCGAAATCAGCACCACCACGTTGCCCGCCACGCGCCTCCACATCGCAGGAGGCACCCTCGACCGTAAGGTGGCCGACGGCTTCGAAGTGCTGGAGGTGCCCAAGGGCACATGGGTGGAGGCTATCTTCGCCAAGAAAAAGGCACCTGCCACCAAGTTGCGATTGCTCATGGATAATGAATACGATGAGGACGGTAACCGCCTGCAGTCCGATGATGATGACGATGACGAACGTGACGATGATCGCGAGGATGAGGTGGACGAGGACGATGTGCAGCCCACTGACGATGACACGTTCTACTCGACTTACGCCCCCGAGGCTGATGTCAAGGATGATGATGATGAAGACACAGGCGGACTCTCGGTGCTGGAATAAGCGATGTCAGTAGGAATCATCCTGTTGGCATATTTCATGCTGTTGCTGATCATTTCGCGACGCACGGCAGGTAGCGCCAACAACGATACATTCTATAGAGGTGAGCGACGGTCCCCGTGGTGGGCCGTCGCCTTCGGTATGGTGGGAGCCAGCCTCAGCGGCGTCACCTTTGTGAGTGTCCCTGGTATGGTGCGCACCGCAGACATGACCTATCTGCAGATGTGTCTCGGCTTCATTCCCGGCTACGCCCTTGTGGCCTTCATCCTCTTACCCGTCTATTACCGCCTGCGCCTCACCAGCATCTACACCTATCTCAACGAGCGCTTTGGGCGCACGAGCTACCACACGGGGGCTTCCTTCTTCCTCCTCTCGAAACTCCTGGGAGCCGCAGTGCGCCTCTATCTCGTATGCGCCATCCTGCAACGCATGGTCTTCGATGCGCTGGGTTTGCCCTTTGCCCTCTCGGTGCTACTGTTGCTCGCCCTCATTTGGCTCTACACCCGTCGCGGCGGCATCGGCACCATCGTGTGGACGGACTGCGCGCAGACGGTGGTACTCCTGTTGGCATTGGTGCTCATCTTAGCCGCCGTGCTCACGACAGAAGGGTGGGGCATTGGCGATGCTATCGCACAGATACACAGCAGCAAGATGAGCCGCATCTTCGTCTTCGACGATGTCAGCAGCCGCCAGTATTTCTGGAAACAGTTTGTCAGCGGCGCTTTCATCGTGGTGGTGATGACGGGCTTGGATCAGGACATGATGCAGAAGAACCTGACCTGTCGCACGCTGCGCGATTCGCAGAAGAACATGCTTGTCAATGGACTCCTCTACGTGCCCGCCAACCTCATGTTCCTTTCCTTAGGTGTTCTGCTTTATCTCTTTGCTGCACGCCATGCCATTGCCCTGCCGGCATCGGGCGATGAGCTGCTGCCCATGCTATGCTCGGGTGGCTATCTCGGACCGGCGGCCTCGCTGTGCTTCGCCCTGGGCATCTCGGCAGCTGCCTTCTCCAGCGCCGACAGCGCTCTCACGGCACTGACGACGAGCGCGTGTGTGGACCTATGTCATCGCCCTGACGACGAACGCCTGCGCCGATGGATGCACGGTGTCGTGACGGTGGCTATCCTGCTGCTCATCCTGCTCTTTCGCGCCGTGAACAGCACCAGCGTCATCGATGCCGTGTATGTGATTGCCTCCTACACCTATGGCCCCCTGCTCGGTCTCTTTGCCTATGGCCTCTTCATGCCGCGCTGCTGGCATCCACGCGAGAGAATAGTGCCCCTCATCTGCGTGGCTTCCCCCGTCATCTGCTACCTCCTCTCCGCCTACGCCTCGGCGCGCTGGAACTACCATTTTGGCTACGAGCTGCTGCTAATGAACGGAGGCCTCACGGCACTCGCCTTGTGGATGGCATCCCGTCGGATAGACAGTGGGAAGACTAGCGCGGAGCGTTAATCTTCCCTAATCCTTTGCCATTTCAACAAAAATCTCTCCACTCTCGGCGCTCAACTCACAACTTTTTCGTACCTTTGCACCCATGAACGGAAAAAAGAAGAATCGATGGACCATCATCAAGGGCCAGGAACTTACGGAGATGGACCGCATCATTCTCGATGCACAGGAGCGTGGCAAGTTGGTGCCCTCACGCTCGCTCATCAAGACGCCCGAGCAGATTGAAGGCATCCGCAGGGCCGGCATCATCAACACTGGCATCCTGGACATGCTCACCGACAAGATACACGCGGGCATGTGCACGCAGGAAATAGATGATATGGTGGCAGACTTCACTGTGGCCCACGGCGCCACATCGGCATGTCTGGGCTACGACGGTTTCCCCCGCTCATGCTGCACCAGCGTCAACGAAGTCGTCTGCCACGGTATCCCCAATGACTGGGAAGTGTTGGAGGATGGTGACATCATCAATGTCGATTGTACAACGATTCTCGACGGCTACTACGCCGATGCCTCGCGCATGTATGTCGTTGGTGGTAAGACGGATGCCAAGCGCCAGAAGCTGGTGGATGTGGCATGGGAATGTCTGAAGATAGGCGAGGAGGTGTGCTCCAAACCTTACGTCTATGTGGGTGACATCGGCAACGCCATTCAGAAGCACGCCCGCAAGAATGGTTTCTCTGTCGTTCGCGACCTCTCTGGCCACGGCGTCGGCCTTGAGTTCCACGAAGAGCCCGATGTGGACCACTACGGCCACAAGGGCACGGGGATGCTCCTCGTTCCCGGCATGGTGTTCACCATCGAACCAATGATCAATATGGGTACATGGGAGGTGTTCTGCGACGAGGACGACGGATGGACTGTGGTCACAGAGGACGAGCTGCCCAGCGCACAATGGGAGCACACGTTCGTGATGACGGAACATGGAGTGGAGGTGCTGACGCACTAAGACCCACCCCCAACCCCTCCCGTGGAGGAAGGGGAATAATTTCCGTACAAGAAAAGACAATAAATAGATAATTAAATGATAGAGAATATACAGCGAGCAAAGGATTCTACTCCCCTCCCTACAAAGGAGGGGCAAGGAGAGGGGGCTGCTGCAGGTGTGTCTCCTGTCACCATCCTCGGCATTGAATCCTCTTGCGACGACACCTCAGCGGCTGTCATCCGCGATGGCTACCTGTTGTCGAACGTCACTGCATCGCAGGCTGTGCATGAGGCCTACGGCGGCGTGGTGCCTGAGTTGGCCTCGCGCGCGCACCAGCAGAATATCGTACCCGTGGTAGATCAGGCGTTGAAGCGCGCTGGCATTACGAAGGAAGAACTGTCGGCCATCGCTTTCACGCGCGGACCGGGCTTGATGGGTTCACTGCTCGTGGGCGTCAGCTTCGCCAAAGGGCTGGCTGCTTCGCTGGGCATCCCCATGATCGACGTGAATCATCTGCAGGGGCATGTGCTGGCACATTTCATCAAAGAAAGCGAAGTAGAGTCTTCTATTCCTCCTTTTCCTTTCCTCTGCCTACTCGTCAGCGGTGGCAATTCGCAAATCGTACTCGTGAAGGCATACAACGATATGCAGATTATCGGTCAGACCATTGACGATGCCGCTGGTGAAGCCATTGACAAATGTTCCAAGGTCATGGGGTTAGGTTACCCCGGCGGCCCCATCATCGACCGCCTCGCGCGACAGGGAAACCCCGACGCCTTCCACTTTGCAAAGCCCGCCATCGAAGGCTACAACTATAGCTTCAGTGGACTGAAGACGTCGTTCCTCTATAACCTACGCGAGTGGATTCAGGAAGACCCTGATTTCATCGAGCACCATAAGGAGGATTTGGCTGCATCGCTGGAAAAGACCATCGTTGATATCCTGATGAACAAGTTGCGACGCGCAGCCAAGGACCTGAAGATAAAACATGTCGCGGTGGCCGGGGGTGTCAGCGCTAACACGGGTCTGCGCGAAGCTTTCAAGGACCATGCCCGTCGCTACGGCTGGACTATCTACATCCCCAAATTCAGCTATACTACCGACAACGCGGCCATGATAGCCATCACCGGTGCATTCAAATATGCCGACAAGGACTTCTGCCCTATGGAGGCTCCCGCATACAGCCGCGTGGCAATCTGAAATGGTGGACTCTCATCCCGTTCCCCAAAGGGGAAGACCTCGCAAGCGAGGATGAAAGGTTTATGATGTTCAAGGGTTCAAGAAGTTCAATAGTTCAATTGTTTAAGATATAAAAAAACATTATGAATATTCAGACGAAGTTAATCTCTCGTGAGATTAGTGAATATCTGTGGCGCTCGAACCAGACGGTGAGCACCGCTGAGAGTTGTACGGCCGGTAAAATCTCTGCCGCTATCGCCGCGCTGCCCGGTGCCAGTACCTACTTCCGCGGTGGCATCGTGGCCTATGCCAACGACCTGAAAGCGCTCTTGCTGGGCGTGCCCACCGCGCTGCTAGAAGAGAAGGGCGCCGTGAGTGAAGAGGTGGCGCGCGCCATGGCGGAAGGTGCTATCGAGCATCTGCAGACGCATTATGGCATCGCCGTCACGGGTTATGCCGGTCCCAGCGGTGGCCCCGAGGCTCCAGTGGGCACCATCTTTGTCGCGGTAGGAACGGCAGAACGCATCGAAGTGCGCGAACTCAAAGGCGACGACGGGCGCGAGGAAAATGTAGCACGCGCCACACTCACCGCACTGCAAATGCTGCTGGAGCGCTTGAAAAACGACTTTCCTCTTGGAGAGGAGTGATTTTTTTGCTCAAACCTTTGCGTAATCCGAAAAAATGCAGTACCTTTGCACGCTGTTTGGAAGAAAAGTAATATTGAAAGTTACAAAAAGGAAAGATTAGAACATGTCTAAGATTTGTCAAATCACCGGAAAGAAAGCGATGCATGGTAATAATGTGTCGCACTCTAAGCGCCGCACAAAGCGTGTCTTCGACGTGAACCTCTTTACCAAGAAGTTCTACTGGGTCGAGGAAGACTGCTGGATCAGCCTGAATATCTCGGCTGCCGGTCTGCGCTTGATTAACAAGATTGGTCTCGATGCCGCTATCAAGCGTGCTGCTGAAAAGGGCTACCTTCAGTGAGCAGAGCCATCTGAGTCGTTAACATTCAAAACGTAGTAAATCATGGCAAAGAAAGCTAAAGGCAATAGAGTACAGGTGATTCTCGAATGCACGGAAATGAAGGAGAGCGGCCTCCCCGGCACCTCCCGCTACATCACCACGAAGAACAGAAAGAACACCCCTGAGCGCCTCGAGTTGAAGAAGTATAATCCGATACTCAAGCGCATGACGGTTCACAAGGAAATCAAATAAAAACTGAAGCAAAATGGCAAAGAAAACAGTCGCAACCCTGCAAACGGGTAAGACCGATGGCCGTAGCTACACAAAGGTCATCAAGATGGTGAAGAACGAAAAAGGTTCTTACTCCTTCGATGAGAAGATGGTCCCCAACGAGGCCGTCCAAGATTTCTTCAAGAACTAATTCAGGCATTCTTCAGGACTAATCTTCACAGCAAAGTAGCAACTTTCAATAACGCACAAGAAGAAGGCGTGACCCTCGAGGCCACGCCTTCTTTGTTTTTGATGTGTAGGTTCTTACTTCTTGTACTGCACGGCGGCCTGCTCGATGGGCAAACTCTGCTTGTAGTTCTCGATGTAGCGGTTGAAACCCTCGACATCTTCCTTGGTGGGAGCCACCTCGACACCTGTGTTGCCTGCGAAGACAACCTGGTCGAGATAGTCGGGGAGCGTGAGACCCTTGGCGTTGTTCACCATGAAGCCGGCCAGCAGGGCGATACCCCATGCGCCGCCTTCGCCTGCTGTCTCCATCACAGAGATGGGGGAGTTGAGGGCAGCAGCAAGCATTCGCTGACCCACCTTAGGTGTGGTGAAGTAGCCGCCATGACCCATGATGCGATCCACCTGCACATGCTCCTCGTTGAACAGAATGTCGTTGCCAATCTTCAGTACGCCGATGGCACCATAGAGCTGAGCACGCATGAAGTTGGCGAGCGAGAACTTGTCGTTGGCAGAGCGCACGAATAAGGGACGACCATCCATCAAACCCGTGACGGGCTCACCCGACACGTAGTTGTATGCCATCAGGCCGCCGCAGTCGGCATCGCCCGTGAGGGCTACGTTGAAGAGGGTGGAGTAGAGGTCCATGGTGCTCTGCTTGACACCAATCAGTTCCTGATACTCTTTGAACATTTTCACCCATGCGTTGATCTCGCTGGTGCAGTTGTTGCAGTGGACCATTGCCACGAGGGAGCCGTCGGGCGTGGTGACCATGTCGAGAACCTCGTAGGGCTTCGTGAGCGGTTTCTCCAGCACAATCATAGAGAACGAGCTGGTGCCGGCGCTGACGTTACCTGTGCGCTGACGGACGGCGTTCGTGGCTGCCATGCCGGTGCCTGCGTCGCCCTCGGGAGGACATACGGGGATGCCTGCCTTTAGGTGGCCGCTGACATCGAGCTTGATGGCACCCTCGGGGGTCAGGAAGCCAGCGTTCTCACCAGCCACGAGCACCTTGGGCAAGATATCCAGCAACTTCCATGAGAAGCCGCGCGGCTCGATAAGCTTATCGAACTTGGCCACCATTGTGGCGTCGTAGGTCTTCGTGAAGGGATCTACGGGAATCATGCCGCTGGCATCGCCCACGCCCAGCACCTTCTGACCTGTCACCTGCCAGTGAACGTAGCCGGCGAGGGTGGTCAGGAACTTGATGTCACCCACGTGCTCCTCGTTGTCGAGGATGGCTTCGTAGAGGTGGCTGATGCTCCAGCGCAAGGGGATGTTGTAGTTGAAGAGTTCGCTGAGCTCGGCAGCGGCCTTGCCCGTGTTGGTGTTGCGCCATGTGCGGAAAGGCACCATGATTTCGCCCTTGCTGTTGAAAGGCATGTAGCCGTGCATCATCGCCGAGAAACCGATGGCGGCAAGCGCCTCGATCTCGCAGTCGTACTCCTTCAGCACATTCTTGCGCAGGTCAGCGTAGCAGTCCTGCAGACCGTACCAGATAGCCTCGGTGCTGTAGGTCCACAGCCCATCTACGAGCTGGTTCTCCCATGTGTGGGAACCCTGTGCGATGGGCTTGTTCTCAGGGTCGATGAGCACAGCCTTGATACGGGTCGAGCCAAACTCGATACCGAGAATGGCGCGACCACTTTCTATAATCTGTTTTGCTGTCATATTACTTCAGGGCTTTGTTCAGCATGAAATAAACCTCGTTGTTGCGGAGGGTCTGCTTGAAGTCGGCGATGTTGGTCTGCTTGTTGATCTTCACATACTCGATGCCAAGCATCTCTGCGAAGTCCTCCCAGTACTCCTCGGTGATGTCGTAGGAGAAGGCGCTGTGGTGTGTGCCGCCAGCGAGAATCCATGCAGCAGCACCAATCTCGAAGGTGGGCTGGGGGATCCACAGTGCGCTGGCTACGGGCAGCTTGGGCATGGGCTTCGGCTCGATGCACTCAACCTCCTGAGAGATGAGACGGAAGCGGTTGCCGAGATCCACAACGGTAGCTTTCAGGCCAGCACCGGTCTTGGAGGTGAACACGAGGCGGGCGGTCTGCTGCTTGCGGATACCGATGCCGAGGAAGTGTACCTCGAGCTTGGGCTTGTCCTCGACAGCGATTAGCGGGCACACCTCAAGCATGTGGCTCTGCAGGCAGGAACTGCGGTCGCCGGCGAAGTTGAGGGTGTAGTCCTCAAGGAAGGAGCAGCCGGTTGGCATGCCCTGCTGGATGACCCAAAGGGTGCGATAGAGGCAGGCGGTCTTCCAGTCGCCCTCAGCACCGAAACCATAGCCTTCAGCCATCAGACGCTGGCTGGCAAGGCCGGGAATCTGGTCGAAGCCGCAGAAGTTAGGATCGTCGATGTCGGCATCGCCGAGGTCGTCGAAGTTGGTGGTGAAGGCTGTAGCGCCCTCATCCTTCAGCACGCGGCGCAGTGCAATCTCAGCCTTGGCAGCGTTGTGTACTTTCTCCCAATATACTTTCTCACCGCTCTCGTCGATCTTGATGGTGTAGAGCTTCTTGTACTCCTCAACGAGTGCGTCGGCTTCAGCATCGGTGACCTTCTTGTAGTAGTCCATAAGGCTGCTGACGGGGTAGTAGTCAACATGGTAGCCCAGACGCTGCTCGAACTCTACGCGGTCGCCATCGGTGACAGCCACGTTGTTCATGTTCATACCGAACATGAGGCAGCGTACGTTGTGTGCATCAGCAACGCCGGCAGCAACGCGAGCCCACACGGCAATCTGCTTCTGTGCCTTCTCATCCTTCCAGTAGCCGCAAACGACCTTGCGAGCTACACGCATGCGGGTGCAGATGTGTCCGAACTCGATGTCGCCGTGAGCGCTCTGGTTGAGGTTCATGAAGTCCATGTCGATTTCACCCCAAGGAATCTCGGCGTTGTACTGTGAGTGGAAGTGCAGGAGAGGCTTCTGCAGTTGCTGCAAGCCCTTGATCCACATCTTAGCGGGCGAGAAGGTGTGCATCCATGTGATGATACCTACGCACTTCTCGTCGTTGTTGGCAGCGAGCATCACCTGCTCCACTTCCTTGCTGGAGTTGGCTGTGCCCTTATAGACAATCTTCACGGGGATGTTGCCGCTCTTATTGAGGCCTTCAACCATTTCCTTGGAGTGAGCGTCAACAGCTACGACGGCGTCACCTCCGTAGAGCAACTGTGCACCAGTTACCCACCAAATCTCAAAGTTTTCAAACATTTGTTAGTGGCCCCCCTCTTATCCCCTGCAGGGGGAAGACCAATGGGGGCAATGGGTCTATTGTTAGTAATGTTTATATGATTTAGTGCTTCTGTCCTTTCTGGCCGTAGTAGGCGTTAGGGCCGTGCTTGCGGTTGTAGTGCTTCTCCACGAGCAAGGGATTCATGGTGAGAGCCGGATTGACGCTGAAGGCGACGAAAGCCATCTTGGCGCATTGCTCCATCACTTTAGCGTTATATACCGCATTGTCGGGAGAAGTACCCCAGGAGAAGGGACCGTGGTTCTTGACGAGCACGGCGGGAGTGTGGTCGGGGTTGATCTTGCGGATGTTCAGGATTTCGTCCACGATGACATTGCCCGTCTCCAACTCATACTGTCCCTCTACCTCTTCCTTTGTCATATCGCGCGTGCACGGGATATCCTTATAGAAATAGTCGGCATGGGTGGTGCCGATGTTGGGGATGTCGCGGCCTGCCTGAGCAAAGGCTGTGGCATAGGTGGAGTGGGTGTGGACAACACCCTGGATGTTGGGGAAAGCCTTATATAATACAAGGTGAGTGGGAGTATCGCTGCTGGGGTTAAGTTCGCCCTCAACAACCTTACTGCTCTCGAGGTCCACGACCACCATGTCGCTGGCCTTCATCTCGTCATAACTGACGCCACTGGGCTTGATGACCACAAGGCCCTTTTCACGGTCGATGCCGGAGACGTTGCCCCATGTGAAGATGACGAGGCCTTGCTTGACCAAATCAAGGTTGGCCTTGAAAACTTTCTGTTTGAGTTCTTCTAACATTGTTATTCGTATTTAATAGCTTAGTAGTTTAGTCGCTTGATAGTTTCGTAGTTTATGAGCTTAGTAGTAATGATATAATAAGGTGTAGCTGTTCAGAGTTTGAACATCTTCACATCTTGATAGGCTAACTGGTTGAATCGATAGAGAATCGCTCCACGCTTGGAGGTCTTCCGGTCTATCTCTTCAGTCTTCTCGATAAACGGCATCTCGTTGATTCGTTTACGGAAGTTGCGCTTATCGATGGTTTCGCCCAGAATGGCTTCATAGAGCTGTTGCAGCTGTGTCAGCGTGAACAGCGGAGGCAGCAGATGGAAGCCGACAGGGCGGGATGGCACCAGTGTGCGCAGGCACAAGAGCGCCTTGTTGATCATTTCCATGTGGTCGAAAAGCAGGTGCGGCAGATGGTCAACATCTTCCCAGTAAGCGGAGTTCTGGTAGTTGAGCTCTTTGCTGACATTGTCGATATCCACTAATGCGAAATAGGCGATGGACACAACTCGGTTTCCAGAGTCGCGGTGGACAGAACCGAAAGCCCCCACCTGACGCATATAGAGGTCATGGAGTCCAGTCAACGAACGCAGCACACGCTTGGCTGCATCGTCAATGTCTTCATCGCGATTGACAAAACCACCCATCAGAGACCACTCACCTTGGCGAGGCTCAAAGGGGCGTTTTTGCAGAAGAACCTTTAACTGGCATTTTTTGAACCCGAAAATGATACAGTCAACAGCGACATGAAACTTCGGGTATTGTTGATAGAATATTGTACTCATGAGTGTGTTGTAGTCGATGTGTCTAACAGATATGAAATTAAGGCTTTTCAGTGGAAATAATGGGAGTGGAGTGGGGACACTCCACTCCCATTATTGACATTACCAGAAATACCAGTAGAAGCAAGCGCAGAGGCCGATGACAACGAGTGTGCCGACGATATCCCATACACCCCAGCTTTCACGAATGCTCTTCTTGAAGTCTGCGGTGAACGTGATAGCCTCCACCTGTGCCTTGGAGGGGGCGGGCGTGAAGAAGCTGACACATATCATCAGGGCGATGATGAATACCAGCAGCCAGCACTCGAAGATGAGCCAGTTGGTCTGCCAGAACCATGTGGTGTTCTCCCAAAATGCGCCGTCCATCACAGCCTTGCCGGAATCAGTGATGACATTCGTAACCAGACGGAGCATGCCGACGAGGAAACCGCCGATAAGGCCCCATTCACCAGCCTTTGGCGTAATCTTCTTGGAGAAGATACCGAGCGTGAACACGGCCACCATAGCGGGAGCAATCAGTGACTGGATATCCTGGAGGTAGCTGTAGAGGTTGCCCATAGACATCATCACAGGCATCCAAGCCAGACCCAGCAACACGACAACAACGGTAGCCATACGGCCTACGAAGACGTAGTGGGCTTCGCTCATGCCCTTCTTCATGGGCTTGTAGAAGTCCTCTGTGAAGAGTGTTGCACAGCTGTTGAAGAAGGCTGCGAGGGAAGCTACGAGAGCGCAGACGAAACCGATGGTGACAATACCCTTGATACCAGCGGGCAGGATATTCTTCACCATCATGGCGAAGGCACCATCGGTGCTCTCATGATTGGTGATATCCATCACGATGCCGCTATCGGGGTTCTGCGAGAGGGCGTAGGCAATCATGCCTGGGATGAGGAACATGAAGCAGGGCAGAATCTTGAAGAATCCGGCTGCGATGGTACCGCGACGTGCACGGGCAATGACGGCTGCATTGTCCTCACCAGGTACCTGACCAAGTACACGTTGTACGATGTGCTGGTCTGTACACCAGTACCAGAAGCCGATGATGGAGGCGCCGAGGAAAACGACATAGCCAGGGAATTGCGGGTACATCGGGTCGGCGGGATCGGTGTGGAACATGTGGGTGGTGCCGAAGCCTTCGTGAGCGGCATTGCAGGCGGTCATCATGTTAGCCCAACCGGCAGTGATGCTGCCGTCGCCAAGAGCGGCCAGACCAAGGAAGAGTACCAAGAAGGAACCTATGATAAGGATAGGCGTCTGGATGGTGGAGAGCGTCATCACACCCTTCATGCCGCCGAAGACGGTGAAGATGGCAGTGATGGCAATCAGACCAATGGCACCATACCAGAAAGGAATTCCCAACAGGTACTTGAAGAAGATGCCGCCCGTGAACGCTGTCACGCTGACCTTAGTGAGCACATAGGCAACCAGCGTGATGATGCTCAGCCAGGATCCCGTACGCTGAGTGTAGCGGAACTTCAGGAAGTCGGGCATCGTGATAATCTTGCCCATCTTGTTGATTAGCAACTGGTAGAAAGGTACGAACAGCCAACCCAGAATCAGGATCATCCAACCCTGCATCTCCCAGTGAGCCATACCTACGCCGTCCTTGGCGCCTGTGCCGGCGAGACCTACGAGGTGCTCCGAACCGATGTTGGCAGCAAAGATGGCCATACCAATCACGTACCAGGGTTCGCCCTTACCGAAGAGATAGGCAGAAGAGTCTTCGCCTTGTTGTGACTTTTTGTCTTTCCAGATGGCATACCATACGGCAGCCACGACACCTAAGAGGCCGACGACGAGAATCGCCCAGTCCAGCCAGATGAATTCATGTGAATTCCAGTTCATAGAAAGTGGCCCCCCTCTAACTCCCCGAGTGGGGAGGACCCTAAAGGGGCTTGGGTCTATTGTTACTAATGATTAATTGATGACTTCGTTTGTTGAAGACCTGTTTATCTTCTCCCCTTAGGGAGAGAACAGTAGGAACTTCTTATTTCACGGAGAATTTGTATGCGCAGTGGCTGAAGTATGTCTCGCCGGGCTTCAGGTTGGCTGAAGGCCAGTTTTCGCCTGCGCGGTGCGGGCTATCAGGATACTTCTGGCTCTCGAGGCAAACGCTGACGTGCTTCGGATACTTGATGCCGTGCTTGCGCAGGATGTCAGCATCGCGGCCTACGCCTTGGAAGTTGCCGGTATAGACCTGAATGCCGGGCTCGTTGGTGAAGACCTCCAGCAGAATACCTGTCTCAGGGCTGTAGAGGCTGGCAGCTACCTGGCTGTCATCGCCGCGATAGGTGTCCATGTCGTAGGTGTTCAGGCAGAAGTTGTGATCAACACCTGTGGCGTTCTTTATCTGTTCAAACGTGGTGTCGTTGACGACCTCTTCAAGAGGTCGCGGCTCGCGGAAGTCAAATGGAGTGCCCTCGACAGAAGCAATCTCGCCTGTGGGGATGTAGTAGATATCGGACGGGGTGAAGTTGTCTGCATTGACATAGAGAACCATATTGGTACCCGCGCGTGAGGGGTCGCCGTTGAGGTTGAAGTAGCAGTGGTTGGTTTGGTTGATGACGGTCTCCTTGGTGGTGGTAGCCTCCCAGGTGATGTCGAGGATATTGTCGTCGGTGAGCTTGTAGGTTGTCACAGCAGTTACTTCGCCGGGGAACCCGTTGTCGCCATCGGGGCTTACGATGGTCAGTTTCAGCGTCTGGTCATCAACCTGCTCAGCATCATATACCTGATACTGCCAGCCGGTGGGGCCGCCGTGGAGGCAGTTATCGCCGTCGTTGGCCACCAGTTCGTAGGTCTCCTCACCAATCGTGAATGAGTGTTTGCTAATGCGGTTAGCATAGCGGCCGATGCTTGCGCCGTAGTCGCTGGGAGAGTTCTGGGAGTCGGCGTACTGAGCGACATTGTCGTAGCCCAGCACCACATCCTTCAGGTTGCCTTCACGGTCGGGCACCATGATGCTGACCACGCGGCCGCCGAAATTGGTAATGCACACCTCCATGCCGTTGGCATTGGTCAGCGTGTATAGGGCTGTAGCCTTACCGCCGATAGTGTCAATAAACTGTTCTGGATTCAGACCGCTAACCGTAAGCTCGGTAGTTGCAGCGGGTTTACGATCGGTGCAGGCTGCCATCAGAACAACGGCTGCGGCAGCAGAAACAAAACCTTTCACGAAAGTCTTCATGATTGTTGTGAGATAGTAGTTAGTAGATAATGATTATTCCTTTTTGGCCTTGTAAGGACGTAAACGTCCCTAAATCGGTTCAAAGATAGTGCTTTTTTATTTAAGTAGTGTGCTTTTCACACTTTTTTTGTGTTTTCATCGCATTTTTTCTACTAAATGCCCCTTTTTAGCACTTCACGACATCAAAAAAGCGGCCTCCCGATGATGGGAAGCCGCTTTTTAGGTGCTTTTGTTGAAAAGCGAGTAGAAGGTTTAGCAGAGTTTGCGTGCGCCGTCGCCAATTACTACGTCGATGATGATGGGTTCTTTGCCGAACTTAGCCTTGAATTTCTCCTTCGCTGCCTTCACGAAGTTGTCGTAGTAGTGCTCGTCCACGAGGTTGATGGTGCAACCGCCGAAGCCGCCGCCCATGATGCGTGAGCCCGTGACACCCTCTTCCTTCGCGATGTCGTTAAGGAAGTCGAGTTCTTCGCAGCTGACCTCGTACTCCTTGCTCAGACCGTAGTGAGTCTCATACATCATCTTACCGACGGTCTCGTAGTCGCCCTTCTCCAGAGCGTCGCAGACTGCCAGCACGCGCTCGCGCTCACCGATGACATAGCGTGCACGCTTGTAGTCCTCTTCACTGATCTTTGCCTTCACCTCATCGAGCTGTTCGTAGCTGGCATCGCGCAGGCTCTCCACCTCGGGATGAATCTCGTGGATAGCGGCGGCAGCACGCTCGCAGCTCAGACGACGGTCATTGTAGGGAGAACCTACGAGGGCGTGCTTCACGTTGCTGTTTACCAGCACGAGTTTGTAGCCCTTCGGGTTCCAAGGGAAGTAGGCAACCTCGCCGCTGCGGCAGTCCATGCGCATGAGATGACCGGCTTTGCCGAGGCAGGAGATAGCCTGGTCCATGATGCCGCAGTTGACACCGATGTATTTGTGCTCGGTGCGCTGTCCAACCTTTGCCAGCTCCAAGCGGTCAATCTTGTTGTCGCCGAAGAGATCGTTCAGGCCATAAGCGAAGCAGCTCTCGAGAGCGGCGGAAGAGCTCATGCCTGCGCCGAGGGGCACATCACCTGCAAAGGCTGCGTTGAAGCCCTCCACGGGAACACCCAGCGCCATCATCTCGCGGCATACGCCGAAGATGTAGCGTGCCCATGTAGCCTTGGGACCTGCGGGGTCGTCGAGAGAGAACTGCACGCGGTCCTTCAGGTCGATGGAGTAAACATCGACATTGCGGGTGCCGTTGGGCTTTATTTCAGCAATCATTCCCTGCTCCACGGCGCCGGGGAACACAAAACCGTTGTTATAGTCGGTGTGCTCGCCGATAAGGTTGATGCGGCCGGGAGCAGCATATACACTTCCTGTGCTACCATCGAAATGCTTGATGAAGCGACTGCGAACGTCTTCAATAGTAAGTTTCATAGTGAATAGGGTTTTTAAGTTATTAGTTTTTAAGTTATTGGATTACTCGACAGGAATGTCGGTGTTTACATTCTTGGAACCCCAGAGGGCATAGTATAGGATATAAACTGCACAGAGCAGGGGCACCCAGTAGGAGATGAGGTAGCTGCCTGTCCAGTCTGCAACGAGACCCTGAATGGCCACCATGATAGCGAAGCCCACCACCATTGTCATGAACGCGCCGGAGGCGATAGCGGTGTATTTGCCTAGACCTTCCGTGGCAAGGTTGAAGATGCCACCCCACATCACGCTGGCACAGAGGCCGACGAGCAGGAAGCAGAAGATACCCACGGGAACGTTACCCCAAAGGATAGCCATATTCGTGTAGTCGATACCGGGTACGCTCACGGCCACTGTGGTGGGAAGATAGATACCTGCCAGAAGCAGGATGATGGCGAGACCGCTGACGAAGGTTATCATTGCCTTGGTGCTGACCTTACCACCCACGCTGGCACCAATGAAACGACCGATGAGCATGAAGAGGAAGTAGATGGATCCCAGCGTACCAACATAACCGGCGTCCATGGCGAGACCTGGGGTCGCAACGTCTTTTGCAGCTGTTAGATACTGGAGGATAAAACCAGGGATACCCATCTCAATGCCACCATAGAGACCGATGGCCAGAATGCCAAGGTTGAAATGGCGGAAGGAGAAGGCGCTGTGAGGATCTTTCTCGCCGTCCTTCTTTTCCACAGGCTGCTGGGGTTCTTCTATCTTGGTGAAGAAGATGACGATGAAGGCAATTACGAAGATAGCCAGCGCAATCATCAGGGCAGGGGTAGCATCGGAAATCTTTGCCTTGGCGGCATCGCCGATGAGCGCACCCATGATAATATAGACAGCAACGGCTGCTGTGGAGTTAAACACACCACCCGTCTGGATGAGCTGGTTACCCTTGTTACCGCCACCGCCAAGGATGTTCAGCATGGGGTTCACAACGGTGTTAAGGATACACATACAGCATCCGGAGATGAGGGCACCGCAGAGATAAACGGCCATACCGCCCCAACCGGAGAGCCACTGCACGAGGATACCCGTGATACCCACCAGCAAGCCGATGAGCGCTGTACGCTTGTAGCCCCACTTCTGAATCATCATACCAGCGGGAAAGCCCATGATCAGGTAGGCACCGAAGTTTCCGTAGTTACCAATCATAGCCATAAAGTTGGTGGTGCCGAACTGGTTTTTCACGATGACACCCATGGGCGAACACAGGTTCGTCACAAAGGCAATCATGGCAAAGAGGGCAATCATCACAATGATTGCGCCCCATTGTTTTTGTTGATTACTCATAATTTATTGTTTGGTAAGTATTTAAATAGATGCAGTTGAAGTTACTTCTCAACGCCAAACTTGTAGATGGTGGTTTGTGTATATTCCTCTCCGGGGGCTAAAACAACACCGGGGAAGTAGGGGCGATTGGGGCTATCGGGGAAGTGCTGTGCCTCGAAGCAGATGGAGGAACGGCGCGGGAAGGTGGCACCATGCTGGCCAGGGTAACCTGTAGCCCAGTTGTCGGTATATACCTGCACGCCGGGTTCGGTGGTGTAAACCTCCATCGTGCGACCTGTATGCGGTTCGAAAATCTTTGCGGCATAGCTGAGCTCGCCGGGCTGACGCTTGTTGAGCACGAAGCAGTGGTCGTAGCCGGCACCGTTGCGGGTCTGCTCGTCGTCGGCGTCAATCATATCGCCTACAGCGTGCATCTTGGTGAAGTCGAAGGGCGTGCCCTTCACGGCGCGAATCTCACCGGTCGGGATGCTGGTGTCATCGATGGGCACGAAGAAGTCCGCATTGATCTGGCACTGCAGGTCCATGATATCGGGCGTGGGATTGGCAATGCCCGAGATGGAGAAGAAACCGTGGTTGGTGAGGTTGATGATGGTCTTCTTGTCTGTGGTGGCCTTGTAGTCGATAACCAATTCGTTATCGTCGGTCCAACGGTAGATGACCGTGATGTCGAGGTTGCCGGGGAAACCTTCCTCTCCGTCCGGCGAGAGATAATGGAGGGAAAGTGTCTGTGCGTCGGTTTGTGTGGCCTCCCAGACGCGGGCGTGATAGCCTGTGGGCCCGCCGTGCAAATGGTTGGGACCGTTGTTGATGGCGAGACTGTATTCCTTGCCGTCGAGCGTGAACTTGCCTTTGCAGATGCGGTTGCCATAGCGGCCTATGAGAGTGGAGAGGAACGGTTCCGGGCTCTCCACTACGCCCTGAATTGTGTCATGCCCTTGAATGACATTGGCAATCTTGCCATTTTTGTCGGGAACCATGATGGCGACGAGTGCACCACCGTAATTGGTGACGCAAACCTCATTTCCTGCCTTGTTGACGAGGGTGAACAAATCGGTCTGCTTCCCTTGTATAGTGGACTGAAAATCTTCACGTTTCAGCCCCGAAAGCTTGCTTACTTCCATGGGTAAATGATTTTATATTGAACAATTACATCGCAAATTAAGCCAAAAAGTCTGACTAAAGCAAGTCTTTTTGCAAAAAGAATCCTAAAAAATGCTTAAATCGTGCTTCACATGCATTTTCTTGCCCTCCTTTCTTGGGTTCTTAACCAAGAAATAGTAATTTTGCGCAAATTTTGTGTAAGAAACAGAAATTCTGCCCCGTATGCCAAAAATATCAGTCCGTGGGTTTGAGATGCCCGCATCCCCGATTCGTAAGCTGGCTCCCCTTGCCAATGCCGCCAAACAGCGTGGCATTCACGTCTATCATCTGAACATCGGCCAGCCTGATCTGCCCACGCCTCCTGCGGCTATCAATGCCATTCGCAACATCGACCGCACGATTCTCGAATATTCTCCCTCACAGGGCTATCTCAGCTATCGTCAGAAGTTGGTGAACTACTATGCCAAGTATAACATTGATGTGACACCAGATGACATCATCATCACCAGCGGTGGTTCCGAGGCGGTTTTGTTTGCTTTCCTTTCATGTCTTAATCCTGGCGATGAGATTATTGTGCCCGAACCGGCCTATGCCAACTACATGGCTTTTGCCATCTCGGCCGGTGCTGTTATCCGTACGGTCACAACCACCATTGAGGAGGGCTTCTCACTGCCGAAGGTAGAGAAGTTTGAGGAACTCATTAACGAGCGCACGCGCGCGATACTTATATGTAATCCTAACAACCCGACGGGTTACCTATATACGCGTCGTGAGATGAACCAGATTCGCGACCTCGTGAAGAAATATGACCTCTATCTTTTCTCCGACGAGGTGTATCGCGAATTTATTTACACGGGTTCCCCCTATATCTCAGCCTGTCATCTCGAGGGTATCGAGCAGAATGTGGTGCTCATCGACTCTGTGTCGAAACGATACAGCGAGTGCGGCATCCGTATCGGTGCCTTGATTACGAAAAACGAGGAGGTGCGTAAGGCCGTGATGAAGTTCTGTCAGGCACGCCTCTCGCCCCCGCTCATTGGACAGATTGCAGCCGAGGCATCGCTGGATGAAGGCGAGGAGTACTCGCGCGAAGTCTATGATGAATATGTGGAGCGCCGCAAATGCCTGATAGATGGCTTAAACCGCATCCCCGGTGTCTATAGTCCTATCCCCATGGGCGCTTTCTATACGGTGGCCAAGCTTCCGGTGGAAGATGCCGAGGACTTCTGTGCCTGGTGTCTGCGCGACTTCAACTACGAGGGTGAGACCGTCATGATGGCTCCTGCTGCCGGCTTCTATACGACGCCTGGCCTCGGACGTAATGAGGTGCGTTTGGCTTATGTCCTGAAGAAGGAAGACCTCACCCGTGCGCTCTTCGTGCTGAGCAAGGCACTCGAAGCATATCCGGGGCGGAAAGAGTAATATGTCATTTGAATATTCCATAGCACGCCGCCTGTACGGCCACCGCGAGGAAGGCCGACGCTTGTCGCGGCCGGCGGTGAAGATTGCCATGTGGGGCGTCGCTGTCGGCTTGGCAGTGATGATTCTCTCTGTAGGCATCATCCTCGGCTTCAAAGGGGAGGTACGCCAGAAGGTTGTCGGTTTTGGTGGCAGTGTGGAAGTCATCAATTACTGCAGTCTTTATACCGCCGAGGCACAACCTATTCAGGTGGATGGCGCCCTGCTGAAGCGCTTGAGCGCGATGCCGGGCATCACCCATGCGCAGCGCTTCGCCACTAAGACATGTATGTTGAAGACCGACATCACCTTCAAGGGCGTGGTTCTGCGTGGCGTGGCGGAGGAATACGACACCACCTTCCTGGCATCGCATCTGCGTGAAGGCCGTCTGCCTCGCTTTTCCGCTACTGCTGTCAGCAATGAGATCTTGATATCGGCTGCTATGGCCCGCGAGCTGCGTCTCCATGCCGGGGACAAAGTGTTTGCCTACTTCTTCTCCGACGATGTGAAGGCGCGCCGCTTCCTCGTGGCTGGTGTGTATGAGACATACCTGAGCGAATTTGACAATCATCTGGTGTTTACGGATTTGGCAACGACACAGCGCCTGAATGAATGGCGCCAGGACCAATGTGCCGGGGCAGAGCTGTCCGTACATGACTTCGGCGAGGTGGAAGCTGTTACGAATCAGGTGCGTCAGGTGATGAACCGTACTGCTGACGCCGACGGCAACACCTACAGCACTCACAGCATCATGGAGCTCTACCCGGGACTATTCTCGTGGCTCCGCCTTCTTGATACCAATGTCTATGTCATTTTGCTGTTGATGATAGGCCTCAGCCTGTTCACGATGACGGCAGGCCTGCTCATCATCATCCTGGAGCGTACCAACTTCATCGCTGTGATGAAGTCCTTGGGCGCTGCCGACCATCAGGTGCGCCGCATCTTCCTCTCCTTCGCTGCTCTGTTGGTAGGGCAGGGGTTGCTGTGGGGCAATGTCCTGGGCATCGGTCTCTCATGGTTGCAGTGGCAGTTCGGTCTTGTCCATCTCGACCCTTCCACCTACTATGTCGATACCGTTCCGATTCAGTTCTCGTGGTGGCTGATACTCGCCTTGAACATCGCCACATTGCTCATCACGCTTCTGGTGCTCATCGTGCCCAGCCATCTGGTGTCCCGAATCCATCCGGCTCAGGTGATGCGCTTTGAGTAGCCCTGCAAGAAACTTGTAAATTCGTAAACTTGTAAAATATAACCATGTTAAGTGTAGAAGAACTCAACGATCGTCTCATCGATCTCGCTTTTGCCGAGGATATCGGCGATGGTGACCACACCACTTTATGTTGCATCCCTGCTGACGCTATGGGCAAGAGCAAGCTGCTCATCAAGGAGGAGGGCATCCTGGCAGGCGTGGAAGTTGCCAAGGAAGTGTTCCACCGCTTCGACCCCTCCATGAAGGTCGAGGTGCTCATCGAGGATGGTGCCCATGTGAAACCCGGTGACGTGGCAATGATTGTCACGGGCAAGGTGCAAAGCCTGTTGCAGACCGAGCGCCTGATGCTCAACATCATGCAACGCATGTCCGGCATCGCCACGATGACCAACAAATATGTGAAGAAGCTCGAAGGCACCAAGACCCGCGTTCTCGACACCCGCAAGACGACGCCCGGTATGCGTATGCTGGAGAAGGCTGCCGTGAAGATTGGCGGCGGCGTGAACCATCGCATCGGACTCTTCGATATGATTCTCCTCAAAGACAACCATGTGGATTTCGCCGGAGGTATTGAGAACGCCATTAACCGCTGCCATGAGTATTTGAAGGCTAAGGGTAAGAACCTGAAGATAGAGATTGAAGTGCGCAACTTCGACGAGCTCAACCGCGTTCTCACCATCGGAGGTGTCAACCGCATCATGCTTGACAACTTCACCCCTGCTGACACCAAGAAAGCGGTGGAGCTGATAGCTGGACGCTATGAGACAGAGTCCAGCGGCGGCATCACCTATGACACCTTGCGTGACTACGCTGAATGCGGCGTTGACTTCATCTCTGTGGGCGCACTGACGCACAGTGTGAAAGGTCTCGATATGAGTTTCAAGGCCTGCTAAAGGACTCACCCCCCAACCCCTCCCTAACGAGGGAGGGGAGTATATACCGTTAGAAATGAGAAGTCTGATACCCTGTATAAAGAATATAATCCTTTCCATTTTAGGAGAAGGACAGGGGAGGACTTTTCTTTTCTTTCTGGCGTTGTTTTTGTTCTGTAGTCCCCTCCTTGCTCAGAAGACCGTCTATGTGGAGCGGAACCTGAAGGAGGTAGAGGTGAAACCAAAGAAGCAGCGCTACAAGCGCAAGGGTAACCCTGCCGTGGAGCTCATGCAGAAGGTGATTGCCGCCAAGGGCAACCACTCCCTTGATCAGAACGACTTTGTCAGCTACTACAAGTACCAGCGCATCACCACCGGCTTCGACAATATCTCGCAGGAGAAGGCCGACTCTCTGAAGATTCTGCAGCGCCCGCTCCTGAAGCAGCAGGTGGAATACTGCCCGCAGACAGACAAGTACATCCTGCCCATTCACTATATGGAGAGCGTCACGCACCACCTCTGGCGTCGCGAGCCAAAGAACGAGCGCGACTATGTTCTGGGCACCAACAGCGAGGGCGTCACAGACCTGCTGCCCATCGGCGACGAGGTAAATACCGTGGTGCAGAGCCTCTTCACCGACATCAACATCTACGATGATGTCATCAACTTCCTGTCACGTCGTTTCACCAGCCCTCTGTCCTCCCGCGCGGCCATCTCGTTCTTCCAGTTCTTCATCGAGGACACCGTCGTGGTGGATGACAAGTCCTGTATCCAGATGAGCTTCGTGCCCCAGAACCCGCAGGACTTCGGCTTCAGTGGCCGCCTATGGATTCTCAACGACAGCACCTTCCGTGTTCATAAAGGTCTCCTGCATCTGCCCCTGCGCTCCAGCGTGAACTATGTCAATGCCCTGTCCATCGAGCAGCGCTTCACAGATCTCCCCAATGGACAGCGTGTGTTGCAAACCGACGACCTCTTTGCCGAACTCGGTGTCATCAAAGGCAACCGTGCGGCCTTTGTCCACCGAGCCACAAACTACACGTCCATCAGCACCGACTCCATCCCCGACGAGGCTTTCCGCAAGAGCGACAAACTGCGCGAGGGTAACCACAACATTGAAGACCCCGACTTCTGGGCGCAGCACCGCGTGGACACCCTCTCGCGCTCCGAGAATCAGCTGAAGAACATGATGTCCTCCCTTCAGACGCAGCGCGGCGCCGGAGTCATTCTCTATGCTGTCCGCGCCATCATCAACAACTACCTGGAGACCTCCCGTCATAATGGAAAGAGTAAGGTGGATATTGGTCCTGTGATGTCGATGTACTCCAACAACTTCATCGATGGCGCCCGCTTCCGCCTGGGAATGCAGACCACCGCCAAACTATTCCCCAAGCTCTTCCTCAAGGGCTATGCCGCCTATGGCGTCCGTAGCCGCAACTGGTACGGCATGGGCGAGGTGGAGTACTCCTTCCTGCGCAAGGAACAGTCGCCCCATGAATTTCCTCGTCACAGCATCACGGCACAGTTCCGGCAGGATGTCTTCAGCCCTGCCGACATGATGTGGCAGCACGGCCGCGACAAGGACAACGTGTGGACCAGTTTCAAGACTCAGGATGTGCGTCACATGATGTTCCAACGCCATTTCCTGCTGCGCTACGAGTACGAGACCAACACCCACATCGACTTCAAGCTGCAGGCCCGCCATGCCCGCATCACCCCCTGCGGTGACCTTTTCTATCGTCGCCTCGATGGCGAGATGGTCGAGCATCTCTACAACTCAGACCTGATGTTCTCTGTGCGTTGGGCTCCCGGCGAGGAAGTCATCAACTCCAAGCAGCGCCGCCACTACGTCCACCAGAACAACCCCATCTTCACCCTCTCGCACACCACAGGCATCAAGGGCATCCTCGGCAGCAACTACAACTACAATGTCACTGAGCTCACCGCCTACAAGCGCATCTGGCTCAATTCCTATGGTAAGATCAGCCTCAACCTGCGCGGTGCCGTGCAGTGGAACCGTGTGCCCTTCCCCCTCTTGCTCATGCCCGTGGCCAACAACTCCTACATCATCACGCGTGACATGTTCTGCATGATCAACAACATGGAGTTCATCAACGACCGCTACCTCTCGTTTCAGGCTGAATGGGACCTCTCAGGCAAGCTCTTCAACCGCATCCCGCTGCTCAAGAAACTCAAGCTGCGCGAGGTCATTGGCTTCAAGGCCCTCTACGGCCACCTCTCCGACAGGAACAACCCCGCCAAACATCCCGGCGACCACGACCTCTTCGAGATGCCCATGCGCGACGGGCAGAGCATCGTACATGAGATGGGTAATGTTCCCTACATGGAACTCAACGTCGGCATCCATAACATCCTCAAGATTATCCGTATAGACTATGTCTATCGCATCAACTACCACGACTTCCCCGGCGTCAAGAAGCATGGCGTCCGCTTCTGTCTCGAGTTTGACTTCTGATGCGATTGCCACACGATCGTGTTATTCAAAGAATAAAAATGGGGTGGAGATGAGAAAATGGTGTCATTATGGCACTTTTCGGACTAAAAGGATTGACATGTGTAAGAAAATCTAAAAATAATGGTGATTTGTGCGCAAAATGATAGCATAGTTGCGAAAGATTTCGTACCTTTGCGCCGACTTTAGAAAGAGCGTATCGTGGATATTGATTTCCTGTCCTTGGCCATAGGCCTCCTGCTGCTCTGCATCCCCCTGTTTTTCTTGTGGGTGTTGCGCACGGGTCTCGTTCGCGCCACGCTCGTAGCCGCAGGAAGGATGATCCTTCAGCTCTTCCTCATCAGCATCTATCTTCGCTATCTCTTTGAATGGGACAACCCATGGCTGAACATGCTGTGGGTGCTCATCATGGCTGTCGTGGCCACGCACGCCCTGGGACAGCGCACACGCCTGCAGTGGCGTGTGCTGGCGTTGCCCGCCTTCGTGGGCTTCATCGTGGCGGCAGCGGCCGTGGGCTTCTATTTCCTGCTCTTCGTGTTGCATCTGGACAACCCCTTCGGCGCCCGCTACTTCATCCCCATCATGGGCATCCTGATGGGCAATATGCTGGGCGTGAATGTGCTGACGCTCTCCACCTTCTATAGTGGTATCGCGCGCGAACATGCTACCTATTATTATCTGTTGGGCAACGGCGCCACGCGCTTCGAGGCTTGGCTTCCGTTCATGCGCGAGGCTGTCATCAAGAGCTTCACGCCCTGCATTGCCAACATGGCGGTGATGGGCATCGTGGCGCTGCCGGGCACGATGATAGGCCAGATTCTGGGCGGCTCGGCCCCTGACGTGGCTGTTAAGTACCAGATGATGATTGTCATCATCACGATGACGGCTTCCATGATTTCACTCATTCTCACGCTGTTCCTCTCCACCCGTCAGGCTTTCGACGATTTCGGACGACTGGGGCAGGTGATGCGATAAAATACACTCTAACACAAAATACAAGGATCTATGAAAAAGAACATGAAGAAAGTGCTGGTGCTGGGCAGCGGTGCTTTGAAAATCGGACAGGCAGGCGAGTTTGACTACTCCGGCTCGCAGGCGCTGAAGGCGCTGCGCGAAGAGGGTATCTCCAGCGTGCTCGTGAACCCCAACATCGCCACCATTCAGACGTCCGAGGGTATCGCTGACAAGGTGTATTTCCAGCCGGTGACTCCTTACTTCGTCACGGAAATCATCAAGAAGGAGCGTCCCGACGGCATCCTCCTCGCGTTCGGCGGACAGACGGCGCTGAACTGCGGCACGGAGCTCTACCTCAACGGTACGCTGAAGGAATACGGTGTGGAGGTGCTGGGCACAAGCGTCGAAGCTATCATGAACACCGAGGACCGCGACCTCTTCGTGAAGAAACTGGCTGAGGTGGATCTGAAGGTGCCCGTGAGCCACGCCGTGGAGAACATGGACGACGCCCTCAAGGCAGCCCGCGAGATCGGCTTCCCCATCATGATCCGTTCGGCCTACGCCCTCGGAGGCCTCGGCAGCGGCATCTGCCCCAACGAGGAAAAGTTCGTGGAACTGGCCGAGAGCGCCTTCACCTTCGCACCCCAGATCCTTGTAGAAGAAAGCTTGAAGGGTTGGAAGGAGATTGAGTTCGAGTGCATCCGCGATGCCAACGACCGCTGCTTCACCGTGGCCTCGATGGAGAACTTCGACCCCCTCGGCATCCACACCGGCGAGAGCATCGTCGTGGCGCCCACCTGCTCGCTCACCGAGGAACAGGTGAAGATGCTGCAGGATATCACCATCAAGTGTGTGAAGCACCTGGGCATCGTGGGCGAGTGTAACATCCAGTTCGCCTTCAACGCCGTCACCAACGACTATCGCATCATCGAGATAAACGCCCGCTTGAGCCGAAGCTCCGCATTGGCTTCGAAAGCAACTGGTTATCCGCTCGCATTCGTAGCTGCCAAGATAGCCTTGGGCTACACCCTCGACCAGATTGGCGAGATGGGCACCACGAACTCCGCCTATGTGGCGCCCTCGCTGGACTACATGATTTGCAAGATTCCTCGCTGGGACCTCACCAAGTTCGCAGGCGTCAGCCGTCAGATCGGTTCCTCGATGAAGTCCGTGGGCGAGATCATGAGCATCGGCCGCAGCTTCGAGGAGATGCTGCAGAAGGGCCTGCGCATGATAGGGCAGGGCATGCACGGCTTCGTGGGCAACGAGCACGTGGAGTTCGACGACCTCGACGATGCCCTGGAGAACCCCACTGACCTGCGCATCTTCGCCATCGCCGAGGCGCTGGAGAAAGGCTACACGGTGGAGCGCATCGAGCAGCTCACGAAGATTGACCCCTGGTTCATCACACGCATGAAGCGCATCGTGGACCTCAAGCACCAGCTGGAGAGCTACAACAGCCTGGAGGCTATCCCCGACAGCTTCCTCCTCGAAGTGAAGCAGGCTGGCTTCAGCGACTTCCAGATTGCGCGCTTCGTGCTCAAACCCACCTCCGGCAATCTCGAGAAGGAGAATCTGGAAGTGCGCAAGCATCGCAAGCAGAGAGGCATCCTCCCCAGCGTGAAGCGCATTCCCACGGTGGCCAGCGAGCATCCCGAGCTCACCAACTACCTCTACTTCACCTACACCCACGTGCCTGCTTTTGGCGACCCCTCGGGCGAGACCTACAAGATAGCCCACGACATCAACTACTATGCCAACGAGAAGTCCGTCATCGTGCTGGGCTCCGGTGCCTACCGCATCGGCTCCAGCGTGGAGTTCGACTGGTGCTCTGTCAATGCCATCAACACAGCTCGCAAGCTGGGCTACAAGAGCATCATGATTAACTACAACCCGGAGACCGTCAGCACCGACTACGACATGTGCGACCGCCTCTACTTCGATGAGCTGACGCTGGAGCGTGTGCTCGATGTCATCGACCTGGAACAGCCGCGTGGTGTCATCGTCAGCGTGGGTGGTCAGATTCCCAACAACCTGGCCATGAAGCTCCATCGCCAGGGCGTGCCTGTGCTGGGCACATCGCCCGTGGACATCGACCGTGCCGAGAATCGCGACAAGTTCTCTGCCATGCTCGACAAGCTGGGCGTGGACCAGCCCGCATGGCGCGCACTCACCAGCCTGGACGACATCAAGGAGTTCATCTCCGAGGTCGGCTATCCTGTCCTGGTGCGTCCCAGCTATGTCCTCTCGGGCGCTGCCATGAATGTCTGCTACTCCGACGAGGAGCTGGAGCGCTTCCTGCAGCTCGCCACCGAGGTCTCCCACGAGTACCCCGTCGTTGTCTCGCAGTTCATGCAGGAGACCAAGGAGATTGAGTTCGACGCCGTGGCCGACAAGGGCGAGATTGTGGAATACGCCATCTCCGAGCATGTGGAGTATGCCGGCGTGCACAGTGGTGATGCCACGATGGTGTTCCCTGCACAGAACGTCTATTTCTCCACCATCCGCCAGATGAAGAAGATTGCGCGCAAGATTGCTGCCGAGCTCAACATCAGCGGCCCCTTCAATATCCAGTTCCTGGCCAAGAACCGCGAGGTGAAGGTCATCGAGTGCAACCTGCGCGCTTCACGCTCCTTCCCCTTCGTGAGCAAGATTCTCAAGCGCAACTTCATCGAGACGGCCACCAAGATCATGCTCGATGCGCCCTACCAGCGTGCTGAGAAGAGCGAGTTCGACATCGACCGCATCGGCGTTAAGGCCAGCCAGTTCAGCTTCGCACGTCTGCAGAATGCTGACCCCGTGCTCGGCGTGGATATGTCCTCCACCGGTGAGGTGGGCTGTCTGGGCGACGACCTCAACGAGGCGCTCCTCAATGCCCTCATCGCCACCGGCTACCGTCTGCCGAAGAAGGCTGTGCTCATCAGCTCCGGTGGGGCCAAGGGTAAGCTCGACCTGCTGGAGCCTGCCCGCCAGCTCGTGAAGAAAGGGCTGGAGGTGTATGCCACTGGCGGCACTGCTGCCTTCCTCAACGAGAACGGCGTCTTTGCACGCAGCGTCAGCTGGCCTGATGAGGAGGACGACGAGAATGTCCTCTCGCTCATCGCACAGCACAAGTTCGACCTCATCGTCAATGTGCCCAAGAACCGCACACGCCGCGAGCTCACCAACGGCTACCGCATCCGTCGTGCTGCCATCGACCACAACATCCCGTTGATGACCAACACGCGTCTGGCCAAGGCCTTCATCGAAGCCTTCACCACACTCGATCTCGCCGACATCAAGATCAAGAGTTGGCAGGAGTACAATGCGTAAGGCCCTGATAACCCTCTTGCTTGGCGTGGCCCTCGTAGGTAGCGCCAAGCCCAAACAGAAACCTGCCGTGGTCCGCTTGGAGACCACGGCAGGCATCATTCGTGTGGAACTCAGCGACGAGACACCCCGTCATCGCGACAACTTCCTGAAGATTGTGCGCGACGGTGTCCTCGACAGCACCCTTTTCCATCGCGTCATCAAGGACTTCATGATTCAGGGTGGCGACCCCGACAGCCGCGTGCATCAGGGAGCCGACGGCAGCATCGTCTCACCCTCGCGCGACAAAGTGCTGGGCGAAGGCGGACTGCCCTACACCCTTGAACCTGAGTTCCGTCTGCCCTGGCTGTTCCACGAGCGAGGCGCGCTGGCTGCTGCCCGCGAGGGCGACGATGTGAACCCGGAGATGCGCAGCAGCTCCACGCAGTTCTATATCGTCTATGGCCGCAGCTTCGGCGAGACATCGCTGGGCAAGGTACGAGGCGCTCTCGAGGAGAACGGCATAGAGATGAACTATGAGATGTGGCAGACGTATCTCACACGTGGAGGGGCGCCACATCTCGACGGCACCTACACCGTCTTCGGCCACGTCATCGATGGCATGAAAGTTGTCAAGGCTATCCAGGCCACTGCTACCGATTCCAACGACCGCCCCCTCACCGATGTCATCCTTCTGCGTGCCGTAGTGGAGTAGGAGGGTGGTGGTCAGCGTTCAAGTGCTTGCAGCAGGGCTTGACAGCCTTCCAGAACATCGCGCCAGGTGGCCTCAAAGTCGCCTGTGTACCATGGGTCGGCGACATCGCCGGGTCGTCGCGTGAAGTCCATCAGCATTGTGATTTTCCCTTCCGGGTCGCCCCCACTGATGTTGCGCATATTGCGGATGTTCCAGGAGTCCATGCCTATGAGTAGGTCATAGCGGTCGTAGTCCGTGCTCGTCATTTGGCGTGCCGTCTTGCCCTCGCAGCCGATGCCGTGCTCGGCGAGTTTGCGGCGTGCAGGCGGATAAATGCCATTGCCGATTTCCTCTGTCGAGGTGGCAGCTGACGCAATCTCAAAGCTCTCCTCCACTCCGGCTTTTTTCACGAGGTCCTTCATCACGAACTCTGCCATCGGACTGCGGCAGATGTTACCGTGGCATACGAAAAGGATGCGATGTGTGGTTCCTTTGCTCATCTCTTATCAGAATTTATTCGTAGTCAAAACGGGCTGTCCTCATGGCGGCGTGCAGGTCCTCGGGGAGCGCGTGGCGGTTGAGGAAGAGGTAGATGGTGTTCAGCGCGATGTAGTCGCGTGACATGTACCAGATACCCTCGTATATCCCGTGCTTGCCCCATGAGTTTTTTACCATGTAGTAGGGGAGACCCTGCTCGTCGGTGGCTTTGCCGTAGATGAGCATCACGTGGTCGTAGGTGAAACGCCAGTCGTCCCACTGCTCCTGTCGCAGCAGCTGCGTAGGCTGTATGCTGTCGGGCAGCATGGCAAGCCCAGTGCGGGTGAAGTCTCCCGACACATCGCCGCCCCATGCCACGGTGTAGCCTGCATCCAGCGCCGCGTCGAGGACAGCCATCAGCTGACCGACGGGGATGTTATAGCTGGGCTTGAGTCGCCATTTGTAGGGTGATTCGATGATGAACCATGCGTTGAAGGGATGATGCGTGAAGCTGGTGAGGCTGACATAGTCGCTGAAGTCAAGGCCCAGGCTTTGTGCAAACGACTGCGGCGTGAAGACCTGTCCCTCATAGGAAAATGTCGAGGGGCAGCAACCCACGTAGCGCTCGATGACAGCCTGCACGCTGTCCTGCCAATGAGCGAGGGGAGCCTTGGCGCCTTTGACGACGATGCTGCTCACACGGCGCTCCAGTTCGGGAAAGAAAACCTTGAAGTTGGCCAGCGAGTCACCAGTCAGCGAGCCTGGAGCGGGCATGGCATCCTCGGGGCAGATGCCGTAGCGGCGGATGACCTCCAGCACATCATCGCAGGAACCGCCCTCTGAAATCTGGCTGTAGCCGTGCATCCGCACGTAGTGCGTGGCGCAGTCCATGTAATCCTTGTTCACCACGAACATCTCGCACAGGTCATAGGCCTTGCCCGTCTTGCGCAGTATCTCGCTCTCGAAGAAGCTCAGCGTGGCATAGGCCCAGCAGGTGCCGCTGCGGTGCTGGTTCTTGATGCTTGTGATGGGCAGCTCCTTCACGGTCGTGAAGGTCTTATGCGCGTCTGAGGCGATGGCGCTTCTTTGTAGATGCTCTTGTGACAACGCCGGCGTAGAGGTCGCAATGAGGAGCGCGAGAATCCATCCGGATGATTTTGTCATGACTGTTGGGTGATGTCGTGGATAGACTTACGTGTCTTCTCTCTAGGACCATCGGCAGCATAGCCGATGGGAATCAGCACGGCTGGTTCCTCGTTGTCGGGGATGGCGAAGAGCTGTTTGCATTTCACAGCATCGAAGTTGCATACCCAGCAGGTGTCCAAACCCTGCTCACTGGCGGCCAGGCAGAGATGCTCCACAGCGATGGCAATGTCGATGTTGCCATGAGCCTTGCCATCGGCACGCACCCATTCTTCATCGTGGAGGATGCTGCAGATGATGTACATGGGCGCTGTCTGGAACCACTCGCGGTTGTAGCACTCATGTAGCTTCGCCTTGCCGCTCTCGCTGCTGACGATGTGGAACATCCACGGTTGCTTGTTAACGGCTGAAGGCGCATAGCGCACGCACTCCATCACATAGTCGAGTTTCTCCTTTTCCACGTCGCACGGCTGATAGGCTCTGCAGCTGTACCTGTTCTTTACGAGTTCAAGAAAGTTCATATTCTTCCGTTTTTAGAGATGATTCTGCGCCTAAAATCCCCTTGTCGAGGGCAAAGATAAGGATAATTGCTCAATTACGTGCTCTTTGGGCGAATGTTTTAATAAGATTTAGTAAGCGTCCACAATGTTAAACGATATTAAAAGATAAGGTAAATCGCTTGCGATATAAATTATTCTCCTTACCTTTGCGTCGCAAACGATATAAATCACCATTGTAAAAATAATAAGGTATGCAGACAATTTATGATTTCAAGGCTCTCACGAGCAAAGGTAAGGAGATAGATTTCTCCCAGTTCGAAGGTAAGGTATTGCTGATTGTGAACACCGCAAGCAAATGTGGCTTTACCCCTCAGTTCGCAGGACTCGAGGAACTGAATCAGAAGTACAAGGACAAGGGCCTCGTCGTTATCGGCTTCCCCTGCAACCAGTTTAAGGAGCAGGATCCGGGTTCGGACAGCGAGATTGAGGGCTTCTGCCAGCTGAACTATGGAGTGACATTCCAGATTATGAAGAAGATTGATGTCAACGGTGCTGCCGCAGACCCCATCTTTGAATATCTCAAGGCGCAGGCTCCCACCGAGGAGTACCACGGTCTGAAGGCTAAAGCTGCCAAGGCGCTCTTCAAGACTATCAGCAACAGCGTGGAGAAGGACAGCGACATCAAGTGGAACTTCACCAAGTTTCTCATCTCAAAGGATGGCGCCACTGTCAAACGCTATGCTCCCACCACAGCGCCGAAGGACTTCGAAAAGGATGTCGAAGCCATGTTGGCCTGATAACAATGAAAAAGTAAAGAATTCAGAGCTCATGCATGCTGAATTACTGCTTGACAATCAGATCTGCTTTCGCCTCTACACGGCGTCGCGACTGATTACCCAAGCCTACACGCCGATGTTCACGGAGCTGGGCATCACCTATCCGCAGTACCTGGTGCTCATGGTGCTGTGGGAGAAGGATTGCCAGCCCGTGAACGACATCGCCCACCGGCTGTTGCTGGAGACAAACACCGTGACGCCGCTGCTTCAGCGAATGGAGAAGCAGGGGCTCGTGGTGCGCCAGCGCGGACAGGAAGACAAGCGTCAGCAGCTCGTCAGCCTGACGGAGAAGGGTAGGGCGTTAGAGGAAGAAGCCTACAATGTTGTTCCCTCAAGAATGGGAGCAGCGTTGCGGGCTTGTCCGCTGAAAATCGACGACTATGAGCATCTGGCCGCAGAGCTGGATGCCCTCATAGCGTCGCTGAAGAAATAATTGACACAAGGGAACTACCTTCCCCAGCCGCCCTGTGGATTGTTGTTGACGATGATGTCATCCTCGTCGTCGAGGTTGATGTTTGGCTGAGCATGGCCGGATATTGCCATGCGTAACACGAATGTGAAAGTTTTGCATTCACTTTGGTCTCCAGGATCTCCCGTGAGGACTGTGTCACGCGCAGCCCTGTCTCGTCCATCTGAGTGCTCAGGCGCTCGGCCTGTTCGGTGAGCCACTGGATGCTCTG
>ONCQ01000008.1 GCA_900316355.1 uncultured Prevotellaceae bacterium
CTCAGATTCCACAGATTCAAAGCTGTTGGCCATCATGAATTCTGGTTACTCATTCCACAGATTATTGAGCGAGACGCTGCGCGGGTCTCGATGGCATTCAACGCGGTCACTTAGACTTGGTCTACATTCAACACCTGCGTAGCGTGTTGCCAAGAATCAGTGTAATATAGAATGAAATTTTGAAATCAAGAGGACAAGAATCCGTGTAATCCGTGTAAATCTGTGGTGGAGAATTATATCCGAAACTTCAATAAATGACGGAACAGGGGGATATCTGACGGAACGTGTAGGGAACGTGCGTTGGGGGGATGGGGAGGTGGTACCTTTGCACTCGCAAAAGGACGGAGGCCTGTCCGACCCACTGCAGTGTCTGCGCGCAGACACTATAGAGGGTAAGGCGAGGGACTAGTAGTGTCTGCGCGTTCAGTCAACCTATTTATTCACCTTTAACAAGAAAACACTATGATTGATTACGCAGTAGCTATGTTGAAGAACCCTGCTCACCCCGAAGAGCCGCAGAAGGCCTACGCCTTCCTCCAGAGCCGTGCCACCCTCACCATCGAGGAGATTGCCGACCACATGGTCTCACACGGCTGTAACTACGACCGCGGCGACATCATCGCCATCCTCATCAAGCTCGTCAGCTGCTCCAAGGAGCTGATGCTCGACGGTTACCGCATCGAGCTGGGTGACCTGGGCAAGCTCTTCCTCTCGTGTCAGAGCGAGGGCGCACCCAGCAAGGAGAAGTTCACACGCGCCAACATCAAGTGCATCAACGTGAACTTCAGCTCCAGCAAGCAGTTCGACGACCTCCTGCAGCACGTATCTCTCCACAAGGCGCCTACCCGCAAGGCTGTCGCCGCCGCTCTCGAAGCGGAGCTGCAGGGCCTGACGACTGCCAACTGGAGCGCGGATCCCGAAGATGGTGACGACGGCGGTAACGACTAACCTTAAACCTCGGCAGGTGAGTGGCGCGCAAGCGCCCTCACCACTTTTCTGACACCACAGATGACGTGGATTTTTCAGACAACGAATTAGACGAATAATTCTCTACAGATTACACGGATTAAACGGATTATTTCGAACCACGAATTAGACGAATTAGACGAATTTTTCTCTACAGATTACACGGATTAAACGGATTTTTCGAACCACGAATTTCCATAATGAGCATAATGAATGGAACATAAATCGATCATAAGTCCGGACTTAAATCTTATGGATACAAATGATTCCCGCACTCGGAGAAAGGGATTGGCTCACAGCTTAGGCTGTTAGCCGCAGGAGATTCCGAGGGCTGTCACTCTAAAAACTAGTTTTCAAGATGACCAGCCATCGAAACTCCCAGCCCCATCGGGGCGTTATCCCTTTCACCGGCAACGCAAAGAAATCCGTGCAATCCGTTTAATCTGTAGCGGAGTTTCCTTTCACCGGCAACGCAACGAAATCCGTGCAATCCGTTTAATCTGTGGCGGAGAATTCCTTTCACCGGCAACGCAACGAAATCCGTGCAATCCATTTAATCTGTAGCGGAGGTTACCTTACCCTCGGCTTTGCCGCTTCTTCGAGCGACAACAAGTCTAAAAATCTTTGAACTTCTTGAACTCTTTAAACTTCTTAAACTCTTAAACTTTACAAGGAATGAAAGTAACAACAAAACGTACATTGAAGAGAATCTTTGACATCGTAGTGACCGTGCTCACGGCCCTCATCACATCTGTCACCGCCAGCAGCTGCGGGTTAAGGTTTTAGGTTATTGGCTGTTGGCTATTGGTATTATGCGAACGGTCACATTCATCATCCTTCATTGCTCGGCCACGAGGGCCGGGCAATGCTATGGCTTCGAGCGGTGCCGCAAGGATCATATCCGCCGTGGCTTCCAGGACATCGGCTACCACTACTACATCACGCGCGACGGCTCCGTACATGAGGGGCGTCCGCTGAGCCAGCCGGGTGCGCACTGCAAGGGCCACAACCAGCACTCAATAGGGGTGTGCTACGAGGGCGGTCTAGATGCCAGCGGCGAAGCGGCCGACACGCGCACGAAGGCGCAGCGCAAGAGCCTGCGCGCTCTGCTCACGCGGCTCCACGGGGACTACCCCGACGCCATCATCCTCGGGCACCGCGACCTGTCGCCGGACCGCGACGGCAACGGACGCATCACGCCCAACGAATGGCTCAAGCAGTGTCCGTGCTTCGATGCCCTCCTGGACTATGAAGACCTGCAGCCCGAGGGGCTGTTCTGAAGAAATGGAAAAAGAGGCTGTGTTAAATTCATAACACAGCCTCTTTGTCGTTTTTATTTCCGCTGTTGCAGCAGTTGTGTGACGCCTCGTCGGATGCTGATGAGTCCGAAGTCTTCGGGGTGGATGTCCTCGGGGCGCAGCCACAGCAACTCGCCGGCATCGTCGGCAGCGCGGGCACCCTCGTAGCTGTTGACGCGGCAGCGGTAGAACATGTCCATCGTGTGGACGGTGAGGTCGGAATAGACGTACTGGTTGGGGATGGAGAAGAGGAACTCTACATCGACGACATCGAGTCCTGTCTCCTCCTTCACCTCGCGGATGACGCCCTCCTCGCTGGTCTCATAGAGGTCGGAGAAGCCGCCGGGGAGGTCTAAGGTTCCCTTGGCCGGCTCTTTGGCGCGTCGCACGCAGAGCCACTCGATTTGACAATTTGACAATTTACCATTTGACGATTGGTCGGGGGTGAGTCGTTCTATAAGGGCCACGGTGGCTGCCGAGGGGTTGATATAGTAGGTGAAGCCGCACGCCTCGCAGTGCTTCGACTTGGCGTTGTGCTCCACGAAGCGCGGCGATCCGCAGCGGGGACAGAACTGGAAGAGGGAAAGAGGATGGGGACCCCCTTCCCGCTCCCCCTCAAGGGGGAGGGTGGTATCTATGTGACTACTGAATGTTTTTTTACTCATCAGATGGCGAGAGGTTTAAACTAATTTACCACCTCGTTTACGAGGTGGTAGGCTCCTCCCCAGCGTTCCATGAGCCAGAGCACGAAGCGGATATCGACGCCGATGCAGCGCTGCAGGGCGCTGTCGAAGCTGATGTCGGAGCTGAGGGCGTCCCAGTTGCCGTCGAAGGCCAGACCTATGAGCTCGCCGCGACCGTTGAACATGGGGCTGCCGGAGTTGCCGCCCGTGATGTCGTTGGTGGTGAGGAAGCAGAGAGGCAGCTGACCGGTGGCGCTGTCCTTGTAGCGACCGTAGTCGCCGGACTTCAGCAACTTCAGGATGTCGGCCTGTACGCGGTAGTCGGGGTTGTCGGTGCCTTTCTCAATCTTCTCGATGAGCGTGGGCATGGTGGTGAGATAGTCGTGGCGGGTGCCGGCATTGGTGTAGTCGCTGACGATGCCGTAGCTCAAGCGCTGTGTGAAGTTGGCGTCGGAGTAGTGGGGCTGCTCCTGCTCCATCTCCAGGACGGCCTGTGTGAGCAGGTCCTCGTTGTAGCGGATAACAGGCGTCGTGGCATAGGCCACCTTCTGCATCGTCTGCTTATACATCAGCAGGACGGCGATCATCATCTTCTCGGCGGGGTCTTTGAGGAAGGCTTCCTTGTCCAGCACGGAGTCTGTAGCCAGTACCTCTGCCAGCTCCTTGTCAGAGAAGTTGACGGTGGCCTTCTTCCGCACTTTCATCAGGTTCCATTGTTCCTGGGAGGTGAGTCGCGACTGCAGGAAGATATCGTGTGCAAAGCTGCGGTAGTCATCATGGTATTTCTTGCGGATGTACTTGTAGAACGCAGGTAAGTACTTGCTCTTCACTTGTTTGGCATAGTTCTCCAACAGGGCGGCCATCACCTCCTCATCGACACGCGGATCGTAGTCCTTGTAGAGGCGTGTGAGCGCCTCATCGGCCTTCTGACGTGCCTCGCGGTTCGCGGCGTTGTAGTAGCGATAGGCAGCATTGGCGATATCCAGTATCTCGATACCGCGATAGAAGGTCTCTGTCATGAAGCCCTGGGCGTAGCGGGCGTCGTGGCGCTGCTTGTAGGCTTTCTTCAGGGTGGGGAACATCGTGCTGAAGCGAGCCTTCAGGTCGGGAGTGGCGCTGTACCAGCGTCGGATGTCCTGCTCGCGCTGCTCCTTCTGGGTGATGATGCCGAGGCGCCTGACGGCTTCGTTCATGCCCTGTGAGTTCTTCCAATAGTTCGATGAACTGGCGTATTTCGAGGCATATTTGATGTTGACAGCTCTGTCTGCATTCATCCATCGCTTCCATACCTCCTGTTTCACGCCACGCACTTGGATGACGGGGATGTTCGAGACATTCACGCGCTCGTCGATGCCATAGCTACTCAGATAGCGGCTGGTGGAGCCCGGGTAGCCGATGGTCATGCAGTAGTCGCCCTGCGTGTAGCCCTCCAGGCTTACGCGTGCCCAGCGCTTAGGGTGCAGGGGCACGTTGTCCTCGCTGTACTCGGCGGGCTGCCCCACAGAGTCGGCATAGACGCGGAAGACGCTGAAGTCAGCGGTCTGGCGCGGCCACATCCAGTTGTCGGTGTCGCCGCCGAACTTACCCAAGGACTTGGGGACGGTGAAGACCAGGCGGATGTCGGAATACTGGCGGTAGAAGTTCAGGTAATACACCGATCCACCATAGAACGCCTTACAGTCGCATGCGATGCCTTTCTCGCCGTCCTTCTCGGCCTTCATTTCCGCCCGTGCGGCGATGCTCGTCAGCACTCCGCTGATGTAATCATTGTAGATCTCAGCTTTCTGCCGCGGCTTCAGGTTCCTGCCCTTGCTGGCATAGATGCTGTCCAGCTCGTGGGTGACCTGTGCCGTGACATCCTCGGTGCGTTGCCAGATGCGCACGAAGAGGTCCTTGGCGGGGCGCTCCTCGGCATGTGTGCGTGCCACGAAGCCGTTCTGCAGGATGTCATCCTCCGGGGTGGACAGCTGCTGAATGGCACGCAGGCCGCAGTGGTGGTTGGTGAACAGAAGGCCGTCGGCACTGACGATGACGCCCGAGCAGTAGCCCGAGAAGTTCACCACGCAGTCCTTGAGCGAGGTGCCATCCTCACCGTAGAGCTCTGCATCCGTGAGCTGCAGGCCCAGAGCCCTGGCAGCAGCCATGGCCTTCGGGTCGGTGTGCCCCACCAGCCACATGCCCTCATCGGCGAGGGCAGGGGAGGTGAGGAACAGCGAGAGGACGAATAGCGCGGATTGGAGGATGAGGGCTGTGGGGCGATGGGAGAAACGGGGATGTGACATAGGAGGGAATAGTATCAATAGTTACTTGACCAATGCGAGGGTGTCGAGGGCAATCATCAGCTCCTCGTCGGTGGGGATGACGCAGACCTTCACGCGGGAAGAGTCCTTGGAGATGATGGCCTCGGTGGCGCGGCAGGCGCGGTTCTTGGCATCGTCGAGCTCCACGCCGAGGAATTCGAGACCGCGGGTGGCACCTTCGCGCACCTCATACTGGTTCTCGCCGGCACCGGCCGTGAAGAGGATGACATCGACGCCGCCCATGGCAGCTGCATAGGAGCCTATGTATTTCTTGATGCGATAGGTGTACATCTCCTTGGCCAGACGGGCGAGGTCGTTGCCCTCGGCGATGCCGGCGAGGATGTCGCGGAAGTCGCTGCGGCCTTCGCTGACGCCGAGGAGACCGCTCTGCTTGTTGAGCAGGTTGGAGATGCCCTTGGTGTCGAGGCCGAGCTTGTCCATGAGGAAGGTGACGGCGCCGGCGTCGATGTCGCCGGAGCGGGTGCCCATCATCAGGCCTTCCAGCGGGGTGAGGCCCATGGAGGTATCCACGACCTTGCCGTCCTTGACAGCCGCGATGGAGGCTCCGCCGCCGATGTGGCAGGTGATGACCTTGCTGCCTTCCACGGGCATGCCGAGGAACTCCAGGACGCGCTGCGAGACGTAGCGGTGGCTGGTGCCGTGGAAGCCGTAGCGGCGCACGCCGTGCTTCTTGTAGAGCTCATAGGGGAGGGCGTACATGTAGGCGTAGTCGGGCATGGTCTGATGGAAGGCGGTGTCGAAGACGCCGACCTGAGGCAGGTCGGGGAGCAGGGCCTTGACGGCATTGACACCCTTGATGTTGGCGGGGTTGTGGAGGGGTGCGAGGTCGTTGCAGGCCGCGAACTGCTCCATGACTTCGGGGGTGAGGAGCACGCTCTTGGAGAACTTCTCGCCGCCGTGCACCATGCGGTGGCCTACGGCGTCAATCTCGTGGAGGTCGTTGAGGACGGCGTGCTCGCCTTCGGTGAGGACCTTGAAGATGAGCTGCACACCGGCGGTGTGCTCGGGAACGGGGGCCTCGAATTGGAACTTTTGGACAGAGCCTTCGGGAGAACCCGAAGGAACGGTAACTTTGTATTTGATGAAGGAGTCGGGGAGGCCGATTTTCTCGATGCCGCCGCTGGTGATGACGCTGCGGTCATCCATGTTGTACAAAGCGTATTTTATACTGCTGCTTCCGCAGTTCAAGACAAGTATTTTCATTTTGCATCCATTGCCTGACAGGCAGTTATAGCGATTAAGTAATAAATATCATCGACGGAGCAGCCGCGGCTGAGGTCGTTGACGGGACGTGCGATGCCCTGGAGGATGGGACCGATGGCGATGGCACCGGCAAGACGCTGCACGAGCTTGTAGCTGATGTTGCCCACCTCGAGGTTGGGATATACGAGGACGTTGGCATGACCTGCGATGGCGCTGCCGGGAGCTTTCTTCTCGCCTACGCTGGGCACGAGGGCTGCATCGGCCTGCAGCTCACCATCGACCTTCAACTCGGGACAGCGCTCCTTGGCCAGACGGGTGGCCTCAACGACCTTATCGACGACCTCATGCTTGGCAGAGCCCTTGGTGGAGAAGCTCAGCATGGCCACACGGGGATCGTCGAAGCCGGCGACGCTCTTGGCGGTCTGCGCGGTGCAGACGGCAATCTGCGAGAGCTGGTCGGCATCGGGCATGGGCGTCACGGCCACGTCGCCCACGACGAGGACACCGTTCTCACCGTATTCGGGCTTATCGGTGATGAGGAGCATGGCGCCGCTGACGCAGGTGATACCCGGTGAGCACTTGATGATCTGCAGGGCGGGGCGCAGGGTCTCACCCGTGGTGCTGAGGGCGCCGGAGATCTGACCGTCGGCACCTTCGGTCTTGATGATCATGCAGCCGAGGTAGAGCGGGTTCTTGACGATCTGGCGGGCCTGCTCGATGGTCATGCCCTTGCTCTTGCGCAGTTCACAGAGCAGCTGTGCGAGTTCCTCGCTGCGCTCGTAGTTCTCGGGGTCGATGAGGGTGGCCTCATCGATGTGTGTGAGGCCGTGTTGCTTGGCCAGCGCGTGCACCTTGGCGGGGTTACCGATGAGGATGATGTCGGCCAACTTGTCGGCCAGAGCCTTGTCGGCCGCGATGAGCGTGCGCTCCTCTTCGGCCTCGGGCAGCACGATGCGCTGGCGATTGGCCTGTGCACGTGCGATGATTTTTTCAATTAATGACATGATTTAATTTGACAATTTGACAATTTACAAATTCACAATTTATTGGGCTCATGGGGTTCAAGAGACCTAAAGGGCTATTGGTCTCATGAGACCTTTGCCTTGAGGCTGGCTACGGTCACATAGAGGATGAGCAGGAGGTAGGCGAGGATGGAGAGGAGCTCGGAGAGGGGGTTGGCGAGCCAAGCCTCGTTGATGGGGTTGAAGCCCACGAAGCGCAGGAGGGCCGAGACGACACCCATGAGGGCACCACCGGCGATGAAGCCGCTGGCAAGGAGTGTGCCGCGGTCGCCACGGGCGGTGTTGAGGGCGGTGTCCGTGGAGCGTGTGGTGACGTACCAGTTGATGGCACCGCCGACCACGAGGGGCACGTTGAGCTCCAGGGGGATGAACATGCCGAGGGCGAAGGCCAGGACCGGCACGCCCAGCACATTCAGCATCAGCGCCAGCATGGCCCCCACGCCATAGAGCAGCCACGGGGCACCCTGGCCCATCATCAGCGGTTCGATGACGGCAGCCATCGCATTGGCCTGGGGGGCTACGAGGGCGTGCTCGCCCGTGAAGCCGTAGGTCTTATTCAGGATGATGATGACGCCGCCGACGGTGGCCGCCGAGACGAGCGTGCCCAGGAACTTCCATGTCTCCTGCTTGGCAGGTGTGGTGCCCAGCCAGTAACCAATCTTCAGGTCGGTGACGAAACCACCGGCCATGGAGAGGGCTGTGCAGACGACACCGCCGATGACCATGCTGGCCACCATGCCGCTGGTGCCCTGAAGGCCTGCTGCCACAAGGACGATGGAGGCGATGATGAGCGTCATGAGCGTCATGCCGCTGACGGGGTTAGAACCTACGATGGCGATGGCATTGGCGGCCACCGTGGTGAAGAGGAAGGCGATGACAGTGACCACGAGCCAGGCTACCAGTGCCTGGAAAAAGTTGTGGATGACACCGACATAGAAGAAGACAAAGACGATGACCAGGGCCATAGCAACGGCGATGGTCAGGAAGCGCATGCTGAGGTCGCGGTCGGTGCGCAGCGCAGCAGTAGCCACGGCACTGGATTTGCCCCGCAGCTCGCGGCCCGCGAGTCCCACGGCACTCTTGATGACGCCCCAGCTCTTGACGATACCGATGACACCGGCCATGGCGATGGCGCCGATGCCAATGAAGCGGGCGTAGTTGGTGAAGATGAACTGCGGGTCCATCCCGGAGAGCATCGCGGAGTCGGTGGTCGTCATGCCCAGCAGGGGGATGAGGAACCACCACACGAAGAGCGAGCCGGCACAGATGATGCTGGCGTATTTCAGGCCTACGATATAGCCTAGTCCCAACACGGCCGCGCCGGTGTTGATGGAGAAGGTCAGCTTCACACGCTGGGCCAGGTCCTCGCCCCATGCCGTCATGCGGGTGGTGAGCGTCTCATGCCACCAGCCGAAGGTGCTGACAAAGAAGTCATAGAGACCACCTATGGCAGCGGCCCAGATGAGCGGTTTTGCCTGACTGCCGCCCTGCTGCCCACTGACGAGTACCTGCGTGGTGGCGGTAGCCTCGGGGAACGGGTACTTGCCGTGCATGTCCTTGACGAAATAGCGGCGGAAAGGGATGAGGAAGAGGATGCCGAGACAGCCGCCGAGGAGAGAGGCCAGGAAGACCTGGAAGAAGCTGACGGTGATCTCAGGGTACTTGTCCTGCAGGATGTAGAGGGCGGGGAGCGTGAAGATGGCTCCTGCCACGATGACGCCCGACGAGGCGCCGATACTCTGAATGATGACATTCTCGCCCAGTGCGCCCTTACGCTTGGCAGCGGTGCTCAGGCCTACGGCGATGATGGCGATAGGGATGGCGGCCTCGAAGACCTGTCCCACCTTCAAGCCGAGGTAGGCGGCCGCTGCCGAGAAGATGACGGCCATGATGATGCCCCATGAGACGCTCCACGCGTTCACTTCGGCATAGCTGCGGTCAGGGCTCATCAGCGGTTCATACTGTTCGCCCGGCTGCAGCTCGCGGAAGGCGTTGTCGGGAAGACTCACCCCCGTCCCCTCTCTATGGTCAGAGAGGGGCGTAGTATCCTTTGTCATTTGGTTGTTACTCATTGTTTTTATTTTTCGTTATTTCGTTATTTCGAGATGCCGTTATATCGTTATTTCGACGTCTTTAGTATCTACTCCCCTCCCTGCTAGGGAGGGGGCGGGGGTGAGTCTTAGAACGCATCCTCGGTGAGTATCCGCTCCAGGTCCTCGGCACTCACGCGCAGCTGGAAGCTGCCGCGGAAGGCCACGGAGATGGCGCCGGTCTCCTCTGAGACAACGATGGCCAGGGCGTCTGTTTCCTGTGAGACACCCAGTGCGGCACGGTGGCGCAGGCCCAGCTCCTTGGGCAGGTTCAGGTCGTGGGCCACAGGCAGTATGCATCCCGCTGCGGCGATGCGCTTGTGCGAGATAATCATGCCGCCGTCGTGGAGCGGTGAGTTCTTGAAGAAGATATTCTCTATGAGGCGCTGACTGATCTTGGCATCGATGTACTCGCCCGAGCGGATGAAGTCATTCAGGGGCAGGGAGCGTTGCATGACGATGAGTGCGCCCACCTTCTGCTTCGACATGGACAAGCACGCCAGCACGATGGGTATGATGTCCTCGCGGGTGTGCGTCTGCTTCTCCTCGCCGCTGAAGAAGCGCACGGCAGCACGGACACGCTGGTGGGTGCCGAGGGAGAAGAAGAACTTGCGAATCTCGTCCTGGAAGAGGATGAGCAAGGCAATGGCACCCACGCTGACCACGCGGTCCAACAGCGTTCCCAGCAGCCGCATCTCCAGGATCTGCGAGACGAAGAGCCAGAAGATCACGAAGACGAGCACGCCGAAGAAGATGTTCAGCGAGCGCGATTCCTTCATCAGCCGGTAGCCGTAGTAGAGGAGGATGGCCACCAGAAGGATGTCAATGAAGTCTTTCAGGTCGAAGGAGAAGAACACAAATAATTTACTATTTAACGATTTACGATTTACAATTTAGATTCACTGTTGGGGATTTTGCAATTGTCCAATTGTAATTTGTTCAGTTGTCCAATAATCCTGGTTGTTTCCACGGCCTCGCGGACATCGTGGACGCGGAGAAAGTGGGCACCGGCCTGCAGGGCGATGGTGTGGAGCACGGTGGTGCCATTGAGGGACTCCTCGGGCGTGGTGCCCAGCAGGCGATAGATCATCGACTTGCGCGAGACCCCCACAAGGAAAGCGTTGTCGGGGAAGAGACCTATGATATCTGCGAGACGGTGCATCAGCTGATAGTTCTGTTCGAGCGTCTTGCCGAAGCCGAAGCCCGGATCCAGGATGACATCAGCCACACCCAGGGCGTAGAGCCGTTGTAGCCGCTCTGCGAAGAAGCGGCAGAGATCTTCGACGAACGTATCCGAGGCGGAGACAGGTGCGTCTGCCAGACCGCCGCTGTGCGTGAGCACATAGGGCACTTGCAACTCAGCCACGGTCTCGAAGAGCTTGTCATCCAGCAGGCCGCCGCTGACATCGTTGATAAGCTGTACGCCGAAGTCGCGCACGCAGTGCCGCGCCACCTCCGAACGGAAGGTATCGACGCTCACCAGTGCCTCGGGGAAGTGCTGACGGACGACGCTCAAAGCCATGTCGAGGCGCTGCATCTCCTGCTCCTCCGACACCTCGGCAGCACCGGGGCGCGAGCTGTAGGCTCCCACATCGATGATGGCAGCGCCCTCAGAGAGGATCTGTGCGGCACGCTCACGAATGGCCGTCTCCTCCTGCGCGCGGCTGGCGGCATAGAAGGAGTCGGGCGTCACATTGAGAATGCCCATCACGCGGGGTGATGAACAATCCGTGAGATGGCCGGAGAAATTGAGCGTCACAGCTGACTTTATGATGATTTTCGCCTGCAAAGGTAACGATTGTTTGCGAATCATGTGCTGCGAATCACGAATAAATTGTAACTTTGGCGCGATTTTGAGAACAAAAGACATGAATATCGCAGATTTATATCATCTTTATCAGGCTCATCCCGAGGTAACCACCGACAGCCGCCGCTGTCCGGATGGGAGTATGTTCTTCGCCCTCAAGGGCGATTCGTTCGACGGTAACCAGTTTGCATCGAAGGCCTTAGAGACGGGTGCTGCCATCGCTGTGGTGGATGACGCAACCGTCATCCCGTCGGGTGATGAGCGATATGTCCTCGTGGATGACGTTCTGGAGACGCTGCAGGCACTGGCAGCATACCATCGCCAGCAGTTCAGCGGCCCTGTCCTGCAGGTGACCGGCACGAATGGCAAGACGACCACGAAGGAGCTGCTGGCGGCAGTGCTGAGCCAGCGCTACCGCGTGCTCTACACGCAAGGTAACCTGAACAACCATATCGGGGTACCCCTGACACTCCTGCGTCTGCGCTCGACAGAACATGAGATGGCCATCATCGAGACGGGCGCCAACCACCCGGGCGAGATTGCCTTCCTCACGAAGTTGGTGCAGCCGGACTACGGTCTCATCACCAATGTGGGCCGTGCGCATCTCGAGGGCTTCGGCTCCTTCGAGGGCGTCAAGAACACGAAGGGTGAGCTGTATGACTATCTGGGTCAGAAGGCGACAGCGCGTATCTTCGTGAATAAGAGCAATGCCGACCTACGGGATATGCTGGACAAACGGCATATCGACACCAATGGCGACAAATGCATCGCCTATGCCCGTGAGGAGGGCGACGTGCTACCGTGGTTGTGCGAGGGTGGTGTCATAAGCTGCAACCCCGCCTTGCGCATCTGCTGGCGCCCCTGCCATGAGGCACTGCACGAGGTGCAGACGCAGCTCATCGGCGACTACAACCTGGACAATGTCCTGGCAGCCATCTGCGTAGGTCTTCATTTCCAGGTGTCGCCGGAACAGATAGATAGCGCCCTGGTTGGCTATCACCCCTCGCTGGGGCGCTCGGAGTATAGGAAGACGGCACAGAACGAACTCATCGTGGATGCCTACAATGCCAACCTCACGTCGATGACGGCGGCTCTCCAGAATTTCAGTCATATCAGTCATGCTCACAAGATGGTCATCCTGGGCGACATGAAGGAGCTGGGCACTGCCAGCCACGAGGCACACTGCAAGGTCATCGGGCAGGCCCTGGCATGCGGTGCCGACAAGGTGTGGTTCGTGGGTGAGGAGTTCCGCAAAGCTCTGGATGCGGCGCCGGCTACGGACATGGAGGTTCGCTGTTTCGAGGATGTGGAAGCGGTGAAGACAGCCATCGCCGGACAGCCACCTACGGGCCACCTGATCCTCATCAAGGGCTCTAATAGCACGAAGCTGCACCAGCTGCCAGATCTACTATGAAGATTGTAGCAGACGATAAGATACCGTATATTGAGCCGTGCCTCCGGGCGCTGACGGACGATGTGGTGATGAAACCCGGACAGGACATCACCGCCGCCGACGTCAGGGACGCACATATTTTAGTTGTGCGGACGCGCACGCGTTGCGATGCCTCCTTGCTCAGCGGTTCGAGCGTGTTCCTGGTGGCTACGGCAACGATAGGTTATGACCATCTTGACACCCGTTGGCTCGAAGAACACGGCATCGCGTGGGCGAATTGTCCCGGCTGCAATGCGTCGAGCGTGGGACAATACGTGAATTCCAGCCTGCTACAGCTGCAGCGCCAGCGCGGTGTCGATCTGAAGGGCTGCACCCTCGGCATCGTGGGAGTAGGGCACGTGGGAACGGCCGTATGGCGGTCGGTGACCGAAGGGATACCTGGTGCCCCGCTTGGTCTTCGCAGGATTCTCTTTTGCGACCCACCCCGGCAGCAAGCTGGCGACACCCCTCCAGAAGGCTATGAATGGTGCTCTCTGGAACGCATCAGGGAGGAGGCCGACATCATCACGCTCCATACACCGCTGACACGTGAGGGCGACAACGCCACCTGGCACCTGTTAGACGATGCCTTTTTCGAGGGGCTTCATGGCCGCATCCTCATCAATGCCGCACGCGGAGGCATCGTCGATGAGCAGGCGCTGCTCAGAGCCATGAGTGGCGGAGCCGTCAGCGACGTCGTCATCGACACCTGGGAGAGCGAGCCCCACATCAATGACGAACTCCTCCGCCGGGCTTTCATCGCCACCCCGCACATCGCCGGCTACAGCGCCGACGGCAAGACCAATGCCACCCGGATGACGCTGCGCCACGTGTGCCGTTTCTTCTTCCGCCCCATGGACTTCGACATCCAGCCCCCGTCGCTTCCTGCCGATTTCCATCCTTCATCGGATGCCGAGGAACGGGCCCTGCAGCTCTATGACCCGTGCCGTGACAGCGAGCGCCTGAAAGCCTCGCCAGAGACATTTGAATGGCAGCGCGGACACTACCCGCTGCGCCGCGAAATGGTATGACAAAGGGGCTGTTTTTGCACACTTTATATGCCTTTGTGCAATAAAATACACTTTTTTGGTCAATTATTTGGCAATTTGAAGAAAAAGTGCGACCTTTGCACCTCGAAAAGAACACGATTTATTCATTAACTCATTATTTAAAAGTAACGACTATGTCTGAAATTGAAAGCAAAGTAAAAGATATCATCGTCGATAAGCTTGGCGTTGATGCAGCAGAAGTAAGTGCAGAGAAGAGTTTCACAGGCGACCTGGGCGCTGATTCTCTCGACACCGTAGAGCTCATCATGGAGTTTGAGAAGGAGTTTGGTATTTCCATCCCCGACGATGAGGCTGAGAAGATTTCCACTGTCGGCGACGCTGTTGCCTACATCGAGGCTCATCAGTAAATCTTTTACTAGACATCATCAAGCGGACGAGTTGACGAGCTAGACTCGTGGACTCGTCCCTTTTTTGACCCCTTTACATTTTAACATAATCTATGGAATTGAAAAGAGTTGTCGTAACAGGTCTGGGTGCCATCACGCCCCTGGGTAACAATGTTGAGGAAACGTGGAAGAACCTACTCGCAGGCAAGAGCGGTGCCGCTCCTATTACGCATTTCAACGCTGAAAAATTCAAAGCACAATTCGCATGTGAGGTGAAGGGCTTCAACCCTGAGGACTTTGGCATCGACCGTAAGGAGGCTCGCAAGATGGACCTCTACACACAGTTTGCCATCGCTGCAGCCCGTGAAGCCATTGAAGATAGCCAGGTGAATCTCGACACCATCGACAAGAACCGCGTGGGCGTCGTCTATGGCGTCGGCATCGGCGGCATCAAGACCTTCGAGGAGGAGATCAGCGCCTATGCCCGTACGGGTGCCGAGATTGGCCCCAAGTTCGGTCCTTTCTTCATCCCCAAGATGATTGCCGACATCGCTGCCGGACACATCAGCATCCTCTATGGCTTCCACGGCCCCAACTATGTCACCACCTCTGCCTGTGCTTCCAGCACCAATGCGCTGGCTGACGCCTTCAACCTGATTCGTCTGGGCAAGGCCGACATGATTGTCAGCGGTGGTGCCGAAGCAGCCATCACCGAAGGCGGCGTTGGCGGTTTCACCGCCATGAAAGCCCTCTCTACTCGCAACGATGAACCCGAGAAGGCCAGTCGCCCCTTCAGCGCCAGCCGCGACGGTTTCGTGATGGGTGAGGGTTCCGGCTGCCTCATCCTTGAGGAGCTGGAGCACGCCAAGGCCCGCGGTGCCAAGATCTATGCCGAGATGGTCGGCGAAGGCATGAGCGCTGACGCTCACCACATCACCGCTTCCCACCCCGAAGGTCTCGGTGCCAAGCTCGTGATGCAGAACGCCCTCGACGATGCCGGCATGAAGCCCGAGGACATCGACTATATCAACGTCCACGGCACTTCCACACATGTGGGTGACATCTCCGAGGCCAAGGCTATCAAGGAGGTGTTTGGAGAGCACGCCTACAAGCTGAACATCTCCAGCACCAAGTCCATGACGGGTCACCTGCTGGGTGCCGCCGGTGCTGTGGAGGCTTTGGCCAGTGTTCTGGTAGTCAAGAATGACATCGTGCCTCCCACCATCAACCACGAGGATGAGGACCGCGACGAAGAGATCGACTACGACCTCAACTTCACGTTCAACAAGGCGCAGCAGCGCCCCGTGCGTGCTGCCCTGAGCAACACCTTTGGTTTCGGTGGCCACAATGCTTGTGTCATCTTCAAGAAATACGAGGCATAAGCGTGTTCATCCCATCGAATTTCATCGACCGCATCAAGCTCCCTTTCTGCAAGGATAGGGAGCTTTGCGCGTCTTTAAGGGAGATACTGGGCTTCTATCCCCATCGCATCAGATACTATAAGCTGGCCCTGCAGCATAAGTCCACGGGTAGCCACGGCAAGCATCTCAATGGAAATCACAACGAGCGTCTGGAGTACCTGGGTGATGCGGTGCTGGAGTCTATTGTCAGTGACATCCTCTACCGTCACTTCCCCGACCGGCGCGAGGGCTTCCTGACCAACACGCGCAGCAAGATTGTGCAGCGCGACACCCTGAACCGCCTGTCTCACGAGCTGGGCCTGGATGCCCTCATCCATAGTAACGGGCACACCAACACCCATAACAGCAATATGGGCGGCAACGCCTTCGAGGCCCTCGTGGGAGCCGTCTATCTCGACCGTGGCTACGACGCCTGCATGCACTTCATGCGCGACCGCATCCTGCGACAAGTCATCAATGTGGACAAGATGGCCGCCCAGGAGGTGAACTTCAAGTCGAAGCTCATCGAGTGGGCCCAGAAGAACCGCCTGCAGCTGGAGTTCCGCCTCATTGAGGAACGCTGTGAGAACCATGCGTCGCCCATCTTTGTGACGCGCGTCGTCATCGAAGGTCTCGACTGCGAGACGGGCAAGGGCTACTCCAAGAAAGAGAGCCACCAGCAGGCCGCAAAATCCACGCTCCAATCCCTCAAGAGCGACAAGATGCTTGTGCAGTGTATCCTGGCCGCACGCGACCAACGAGCGGAAAATAACATTATTTAAATCGCTTGATTTTGTCATCCTTATTTTTTGCACTACTTTTGTGCCCTATATGAGCATCACAAAACTTGTAAGACCCATTTTTGAGCGGCGTTACCGCCAGCTGGAACGCTATGCGACGCAGGCTGAACAGCTCCAGCGTGGCGTGCTGGGAAAGCTCTTGGAGAAGGGACGTCAGACCGTCTGGGGCCGTCGCCACGGCTTTGACGGGGTATCCTCCTACGAGCAGTTTGCCCAGGCATGCCCTGTTTCCAGCTATGATGACCTGAAGGCAGATATCGATAGCATGCGCCATGGCGAGAAGAACGTCCTGTGGCCCAGTCAGGTGCGCTGGTATGCCAAGTCCAGCGGCACCACCAGCGACAAGAGCAAGTTCATCCCCGTGTCGCCGCAAGGCCTGAAGGATACGCATTATGCCGGAGGTCGCGATGCGGTGGTAATCTACTTGCATAACAACCCGGAGAGCCGCATGTTCGACGGGCGCGGTCTCATCCTCGGTGGCTCCCACTCGCCCAACTACAACGTCAACCACTCCCTCGTGGGCGACCTCAGCGCCATCCTGATAGAGAACATCAACCCGCTGGTCAACTACATGCGCGTTCCCAGCAAGAAGACGGCATTGCTCTCGGACTTCGAGCAGAAGCGCGACCGCATCGCACGTGAGGCCCTGCACCGTAATGTGACGAATATCAGCGGTGTGCCCTCATGGATGCTCTCCGTGCTCACGCGTGTCCTGGAGATCTCCGGAAAGGAGGTGCTCACCGATGTGTGGCCCAACCTGGAGGTGTTCTTCCACGGCGGCGTGGCCTTCACGCCCTATCGCGAGCAGTACCGTCGGCTCATCCCTTCGCCGCAGATGCATTATGAGGAGACCTACAATGCCTCTGAAGGCTTCTTCGGCATACAAAGCGACCCGGCCGACCCCGCCATGTTGCTGATGATTGACTACGGTGTGTTCTTTGAGTTTATCCCTCTGGAAGAACTCGACAAACCCGTCCCAACGGTCGTTCCCCTGTGGGGCGTGCAGACGGGCAAGAACTACGCGATGGTCATCACCACCAGCAGCGGCCTCTGGCGCTACCTCATCGGCGACACCGTGCGCTTCACCAGCACAGCACCCTATAAGTTCGTCATCACCGGTCGCACGAAGTTCTTCATCAACGCCTTTGGCGAAGAGCTGATTGTCGATAACGCCGAACACGGCCTGCATGCCGCCTGCCAGCAGACGGGTGCCGAGGTGCTGGAATATAGCGCCGCACCGGTCTTCATGAATGCCAACGGGAAATGCCGGCATCAATGGCTCATCGAATTCTCACGTCCACCCGCAGACATCGAGGCGTTTGCTGATGCCCTTGACAAGGCTCTGCAGCAGGAAAATTCTGACTATGAGGCGAAGCGCTACAAGGACATCACCCTGCAGCGGCTTGAGGTCATCAGTGCCCGCAGGGGGCTCTTTCATGACTGGCTCAAGAGTAAGGGCAAGCTCGGCGGTCAGCATAAGGTGCCACGCCTCAGCAACAACCGCGATTTCATCGAGCAGATGCTGGAGATGAATAGGCCCCCGAGCCCCCTAAAGGGGAGCGTAGGGAGGGAAGAATGATGAATGAAGAATGACGAATGAAGAGTGAAAAATAATTTTTTCCATACGACACATAAGGCCTATGAGCCCTACAGGGCCCATGAGTCCCATAAGCCCAATGAGTCCCATAAGGCCTATTGGCCTCATTTTTCACTTTTCACTCTTTCATTTTTCATTTTGATTTGTGCCTGCGCCAATATCGGCTCGCCCGACGGAGGTGCCTACGACGAGACGCCACCTTGCGTACTGTTCAGTGAGCCGGACAATCAAGCGGTGAATGCGAATAGTAAGAAGATACGTATCCGCTTCAACGAATACATTAAGATAGAGAATGCCAGCGATAAGGTGGTGGTGTCGCCGCCGCAGACGGAGAGTCCCAATGTGCGTGCCGACGGAAAGAGCGTCCGCATAGATCTCTTCGACAGCCTGCAGGCTAATACTACCTACACCATCGACTTTTCTGATGCCATCGTGGATAACAACGAAGGTAATCCGATGGGCAACTACACCTACTCCTTCTCAACAGGACCCACCATCGACACGATGGAGGTGACGGGCTATGTGCTGAATGCCGAGGATCTGGAACCCATCAAGGGCATCCTCGTGGGACTCTATCAAATCAACGAAGACAGCATAGTGCCCGACAGCATCTTCCGCACACGTGCCTTCGAACGTGTCAGCCGCACCAACGGCAGTGGGCGCTTCGTGATAAAGGGTGTTGCCGCCAACAAACGCTACCGTGCGTTTGCTCTGCAGGACATGGACGGTAACTTCTTCTTCTCTCAGAAGAGTGAGCGCGTGGGGGCGGACACTACCATCTTTGAGAGCCGTTGTCGCCCGGACTACCGACTGGACACACTATGGCGAGACTCCACACACTACGACAGTATCCGTCCCGTCCGCTATACGCATTTCTACCCCGATGACATCGTCATCCGTGCCTTCCTCGAAGAAGGGCAGGAGCGCCACCGCCTGAAGGAGCTGCGCGAGGTGCCGGAGCGTTTCACGGTGTTCTTCACGGCACCGGCCGATACGTTGCCGCGCATCAAAGGTATCAGCTTCGAGGGTGACGGCGGCTTCATCCTGGAACCCTCCGAAAAGGGCGACACAATCACCTACTGGATTCCTGACACCACGATAGCCTATACCGACACGTTGGCCATGGAATACTCCTATCTCGATACCGACACGCTGGGACAACTCGTCTGGAAAACAGACACGTTGGAGCTGCTGCCCAAGACAACACGTGCCAAGCAGCTGAAGGAGCTGGAGAAGAAAAATGAGGAGTGGGAGAAGGAGCAGAAGAAAAAGAGGAAGCAGAATCCCAATCTGCCCCCCGAGGAGAACCCCAACCTCATCACCTTCCTGAACGTGGAGATGAAGCCTGCCGGTTCGATAGCACCCAACCAAATACCTATTATTACCATCTCCGAACCTGCGCAGCTTCCTGACACCACTGCCATGCGTCTGCGCCTAAAGGTGGATAGCCTATGGGTGGATGAGCCCTATCAGATAATCCCTCTCTCCAATCATCCGCGCCGCTTCCAGCTGCTGGCTGACTGGGAGCCCGGTGAGCAGTACCGCTTCGAGATAGACAGCGCCACGGTGACAGGTGCACTCGGGCACACCAACCGCCCAGTCACGCAGGATATCCGCATCCGTAGGGAGGAGGAATTCGGAACCCTCTTTGTGCATGTCATACATCCCGATACGGGCATCGTGGTGCAGCTCCTCAACGGCAGTGACAAACCCATTGCTATTGAACGGGCCAATGCTGAAGGGCGTGCGGACTTCTACTATGTGAAGCCCGGAACTTACTATCTTCGCTGCTTCGTGGACAAGAATGGCGACGGGGTGTGGACAACGGGCGATTACGATGCAGGCATCGCGCCTGAAGAAACCTACTACTTCCCACAGCCGCTTACCATGAAAGCCCTTTGGGAACTCAACCAGGACTGGGAACCGCGCTCCATTGCTGCCATGAAGCAGAAGCCGGCCAAGATTACGAAGCAGAAACCGGATAAGGAGAAGCAAATCAAACAGCGCAATCTTGAACGCGCTGCATCGAAAGGGAAATAAGGAATGGCCCCCGAGCCCCCTAAAATGCCCCCGAGCCCCCTAAAGGGGAGCGTAATGCCCCCGAGCCCCCTAAAGGGGAGCGTAAGGAGGGAAGAATTACGAATGACGAATTACGAGTGACGAATGACGAATGAAAAGTGAAAAATGAAAAATAACATTTTCCATAAAGCCAAGAAATCCTATTGGACTTATAAGCCTCATAAAGCCTATAAGCTCCACTCTTTCATTTTTTACTTCTCACTCCTTTACTTTTCACTCCTCACCCTCCTTAGTGCTTCAGCCCAAGAGCCCCTGCAGAACCACGCCTTCGCGGCCGGGGAGCGCCTTGACTACCAGCTCTACTTCAATTGGAAGTTCATCTGGCTGAAAGCCGGCACCGCCTATCTCGAAATCAAGGACGGCCGCTACAATAATCAAGACATCCTGCGTGCCACACTCCTCACCAAGGGGAACAAACGTACCGACCGCTTCTTCATGATGCGCGATACCATCGTCAGCTACCTCACTCCCGAGCTTGTGCCACTCTTCTTCCGCAAGGGCGCACGCGAAGGCAAACGCTACTACATCGACGAGGTGTGGTATGACTATCCCGGCGATGGCAACGTACATCTGCGCCAGCGCTATACCAACAACGACCGCAAGGTCTTCAATACTGAACGTAGCGTCAATGCCACCGTCTGTGACATGCTCAGTATGCTTATCCGCGCGCGCACTTTTGACGCTACCAACTATCGCGAAGGCCAGAAGATACACTTTAAGATGGCCGACGGCGACCGCGTCTCCGACGAAGTCCTCATCTATCGCGGTAAGAAGAAATTCAAAATGGATGACACCGGCATCACCTACCGATGCCTTGTCTTCTCCTCTGTGTGGTACGACGACAAGAACAAAGAGCGTGAGGTCATCACCTTCTACATCACCGACGACCTCAATCACATCCCTGTGCGCCTCGACATGTACCTCCGCTTCGGTACCGCCAAAGCCTTCCTCCGTCAGACCACCGGCCTCCGCAACCCCCAAACCTCCATCATAATTAAGTGATGAAGAACTTCCAGGGGCATGTCATGAGGCCCTACGGAAGATATAGTGAAGGGATTCGGACAGGATTCTGGCCTTGGCGAGCCATAAGGAGCCAAGGTAAAGGACAATAGCCGTCAGGGTGCGAAGAAACAGACGAAGCCATGAGATAGGGAAGGACTGTGTGGCGAGGTAGGCTGCTGCCATCACGGCAAGGGCGAAGATAAAAAAGGGGACGATGTCCTTGAAGGCATGCCACCAGCTGAGCCCGATAAGGCGACGGGCACAAGATTGCCACACGAGGAGCCAGGCGATGTTCAGGGCAACGTAGAAGAGGACCATAGCGGTGAGGCCGTAGCCGAGGGCGTGGAGCAGGATGATGCCGCCCCACACAAAGGCGCAGTTCAGCAAGCCTATGGTCATATTGATAGTGCTACGCTTACAGGCGATGACGAGGTTGGAATAGAGCGTCACCACGGGCGAGAAAGCGCCATAGACACAGAGCATGGAGAGTAGCATGGCGGATTCATGCCATTTCTCACCGGCTAACAATACGATGAAGTCTTCGGCGATAAGGGCGAGACCCAGGAGACAGGGGAAGCTGACAAAGCACGTGAAACGAAGAAGCTTGCGGAAGCTTCTCACTAGGCCGGCGCCATTGGCGTCATACGTGGCCTCTCGCAGCACTGGTTGTGCTACGCCTTGCACCATGCCGCCGATGGTGGCGATGGCCATGTCATCCCACTTACGGGCGTTGGAATAGATGCCGGCAAGATGACCGCCGGGATAGAAGCGGTTGAGGAGTACACCGAAGGCGTTGTTGTTGAACTGAAAAGCCAGGCTGTTGACGAGGAGCTTGGAAGAGAAGCCGAACATACGCCAGGCGGGCTTTAGCGTCTCAAGAAATGACAAATGACGAATGACGAATGACGAATGACGAATTACGAATGACGAATGACGAATGATGAATGATGAATGAGGTTTGCGCTTATCCCTCGAAAGTATTTTGTATTCGTCATTCGTCATTCGTAATTCGTCATTTTTTCCCTTTGGCCACGTGGGTCGCCAAGGCGAGAAGTACCAGGCGAAGGTGGTGATGGAACCGACATAAACAAGGCTCTGCAGCGCCAAGCCCCAATAAGCGAAGCCAGCATAGGCAAGACAGACGCCTACGATGCCGGAGAGGGTGATGGAGGCCATCTGCATGATACTGGTCTGCTTCACCATCAGATGCCCAAAGAGATAGGCCCGCTGGGCGGTGCCGAAGCAGGAGAAGACGAAACCGAGGAAGGCAACGCGCGCCAAAGGACAGAGGACGGGTTCCTGGTAGAAGTCGGCAATGAGCGGTGATGCGAAGAAGAGTAGGATGTATAAGCTAACGCCCACGAGAACATTGAACCAGAAGACGGCGTTGTACTCCTCATGCGTGGGCTCTTGCTTGTTGGCTAAGGCTGCCGTGAAGCCACTCTCCTGCAGGACGCTGGCGATATTGGAGAAGATAACCAATGCGGCCATCTTACCGTAGTCTTCAGGGGAGAGGATATTGATGAGCCACAGACCGAAGATGGCTCCCAACAGCTGTACCATGCCATTGCTGAAACCACCCCAGATGAGGCCTTGGGCCGTTTTCTGCTTTAAAGACTCTCCCCCCTGTCCCTCCCTGTTAGGAAGGGGCGTAGAATCGTTAGCCAATGGAGAGGAGGATGTCAATGCTATTTATTGGGGAAATGTCTTCGAATAAATGATGTCGGTGGCACCGGAGTTGTCGGCGATATAGCTGCGGGCAGCGTCGGCGGCACGGCGATAGGCGTCGGCATCCGTGAGGAGATGGTTGGCGATGCCATTGAACTCCTTGGCATCATGAACCTCAAAGCAGGCTCCGGCATCCAGCAGATAACGGGCCTCGCGGAAGTTCTTGTTGTTGGGACCGATGATGACGGGGATGCCATAGACCGCACATTCGGGGATATTATGGATGCCTACGCCGAAGCCACCGCCCACCATTGCCAACTGACCATAGCGGTAGATGCTGGAGAGGAGTCCGAAGCAGTCGATGATGAGGACATCTGCTGTGGCGACATTCTCTTCGGTGGCCGCAGAATAGCGCAGGACATGGTAGCCGTCGAGTGCTTGCTCAATGGCATGAAGATGGTCCTCACCAATCTGATGGGGGGCGATGATGAGGCGGTTGAGGGCTGAGGGCTGAGGGTTGAGGGCTGAACTCTTGAACTCTTGCGCTCGAGCTTGCTCGCTTGACACTTCAAGAACTCTTGAACTCTTGAACCACGGAATGAACAGCGCCTCGTCAGGAGGCCAGCTGCTGCCGGCCACGAACACGGTGTAGCCTTTTGCAAACTTCTCCACGAGAGGCAGGGGCTTGGCTGCGTTGCGGATGTCGATGACGCGATCGAAACGGGTGTCGCCGACAACGGTGACATTGTCTGTATGCCCGATGGTGGCCAAGAGGTCCTTAGACTGCTGGTTCTGCACATAGAAATGGGTGATGCAGTTGAGGACGCTGCGATAGCCGCCGAGACGGCCGTACCAACGGAAGAAAATCTGATTGGGACGGAAGATGCTACTGACACTGTAAACGGGAATGCCGCGTCGGCGGCAGGCTTTCAAATAGTTATGCCAGAACTCGTACTTGATAAGGAAGAGTATCTCAGGCTTCACATAATGGAAGAAGATGCGCACATTGGTGGGAGTGTCGAGAGGCAGGTAACACACGATGTCGGCTCCGTCCCAATCCTTGCGCACCTCGTAGCCGGAAGGTGAGAAAAAGGTGAGCAGAATCTTGTATTCAGGGTGTTCGCGGCGCAGGCGCTCCATGAGCGGACGCCCTTGCTCGAACTCGCCGAGTGAAGCGGCATGGAACCAGATGTAACGTGCATCTTTTTCCACCAGGCGCTTCAGGCGTAGGAAAGCGTACTGATGTCCTATAGCCAGCTTTCGCGCCCGCTTATTGAAGAGGGCGGCGATGCCGACGGCCAGCATATAGATATATATGGCGAAACTGTACAAGTTTAGTTTAAAGTTTAAGGTTTAATGTTTAAAGTTTAAGGTTTAGGGTTTAGGGTTTAAGGTTTATAGTTTGGGGCTTAGGGTGGAGATGGCAAAATCCATGCGGCGGAGCACCTCGTCTTTGCCGAGGAAGGCAGCGAGGCCATACATATCGGGGCCTTGCCCCTCGCCGACGAGGCAGACGCGCCAGGCGTTCCAGGGCTTGATACCAGTCTGTTCTACCCAGGGATCTACGACGGCCTTCTGTCCTTCGACGCTGAAGTCGTCAATGGTGGCCAGCACGTCGCGCAACTGCTGCATCTCGGCGGCAGTACCTTCTTTCCAGTTCTTCTTGACGAACTTGTCTTCGGTGTTGAAGGCTGTGGGTGCCACGAAGAAGAAACGGCAGAGGGGCCACAGGTCGCTGACGAAGGAGACGTTGCGCTTGCGGGGGCCGTCAGTGGTGTCATACTCGATGACCTTTGACTTCATCATTGCCACGACCTCAGCGGCACGCTCCTCGGAGCATTCGATGCCCTGTTCCTTCAGAATATTCACAAAGGCGGGAGCCCACTCTGCATCGCTGCGCTGCAGGAGATATTCGCGGTTGAACCAGAACCCCTTGACATAGTCGAAGCGGGCACCGTTCTTGGAGCATTTCTCAAGATTGAACTTCTGGACCATCTCGTCCAGCGTCATGAGTTCCTGATCGTCGCCTGGGTTCCAGCCGAGGAGCGCAAGGAAGTTCACGACAGCCTCGGGCAGATAGCCCTTCTCGCGGTAGCCGCTGCTGACCTCACCCGTCTCGGGATTGTGCCATTCCAGCGGGAATACGGGGAATCCGAGGCGGTCGCCGTCGCGCTTGGAGAGTTTGCCCTTTCCGTCGGGTTTCAGAAGTAGAGGCAGATGAGCGAAACGAGGCATAGTGTCCTGCCAGCCGAAGGCGCGATACAGAAGCACATGCAGGGGTGCCGATGGCAGCCACTCCTCGCCACGGATGACGTGGGTAATCTCCATAAGGTGGTCATCCACGATGTTGGCGAGGTGGTAGGTGGGGAGCTGGTCGGTGCTCTTCCACAGCACCTTGTCGTCGAGGATGGAGCTGTTGATGCAGACGTCGCCGCGGATGATGTCATTGACGTGTATGTCCTCGCCGGGCTCGATGAGGAATCGTACCACGTAGGGGTGTCCTTCGGCGATGAGGCGGTCTGTCTCCTCCTTGCCGAGCGTCAGTGAGTTGCGCATCTGCGAGCGTGTGGAAGCGTCGTACTGGAACTTCTCACCACGCTCTTCGGCAGCATCGCGCTTTGCCTTCAGCTCCTCGGGAGTGTCGAAAGCGATGTAGGCGCGTCCGGCATCTAGAAGCTGCTTGACATATTCCTTATAAATCTCCTTGCGCTCGCTCTGGCGATAGGGCCCGTGGTTGCCGCCGAAGCTGACGCCCTCGTCGAATTGTATGCCGAGCCAACGGAAGGACTCGAGAATATAGTCTTCGGCTCCCGGCACGAAACGTGTGGAATCCGTATCCTCGATGCGGAAGATCATCTCTCCACCATGCTGGCGGGCGAAGAGATAGTTATATAAAGCGGTACGGACACCACCGATATGGAGGGGACCAGTGGGCGATGGTGCGAAGCGAACGCGTACTTTTGGCATATTCATAAGCAGTTTTTATCGTAATTTTGTGCAAAAATACAACAAATTCTTGGACGAGTAGCAAATAAATATGTATTTTTGTCCTCAAAATGTAGAAAACAGTTCTCTTTACCCCCTATGAGCCGATATAATAAGCCTACAGACAGGACTTGGAAGGACTTTTTCATCCGCCTCCTCATCATCGCATCAGCGACCTTCATTCTCGTGTGGTTTCTGCCGCGTGGCGAACGTACTGCCATGACCTTTGAAGCCAACAAACCATGGCCTTATGGACGCTTTATTGCGCCCTATGACTTCCCTATTCTGAAGACCGAGGCACAGCTACAGCGAGAGCGTGACAGCCTGATGAAGACATATGAACCGTACTTCGAGCTGCAACAGCGTGTGGAGAACCAACAGGTGGAAGCCTTTCGCAAGGCTTTCCGCAAATATGATAAGGAGCCGTTGCCCGGGCACTATCGTGCATTTGTGGAGATGTGCCTGCACGAAATATACAGCCGTGGTGTCATCAGCAACAGCGATCTGCAAACGCTTCAGCTGGAGAAGATAAGCCACATCCATATCTTTCAGGGTACAGAAGCCAGCTCGTATGCGGTGTCGGATATCTTCTCTGAGAAATCAGCCTATGAATATATCTTCAGCATTGCCGATCAGCATCTTGTCAATAAACAAAAGCTGCAACAGCTCAATCTGAACCTCTACATCAAGGGTAACCTGCTCTATGACGAGGAGAAGTCCAACAAACTACTGGAAGACTTGGAGCACTCCGTGATAGCCAGCTCAGGCTATGTGCAGGCCGGGCAGAATATCATCGACCGCGGAGATATTATCACCGAGGAAGTCTATCAAATTCTGGAGAGCTATAATCAAGCACAGGCAGCGCGTCAGCAGCCTACGCGTGATGCCCGCTTGCAATTGTTGGGACAGGCGGTGTATGTTGGTCTCATTCTCTTGTGTCTGGTTCTCTATTTTGATCTCTTCCGTCAGGACTATGCCAACAATATCCGCAGTGTCTTGCTGCTCAGCCTGCTCGTGTTGTCCTTCCCGCTGATGACCTCCTTCCTTATGCGTCACACGCTGCTCTCTGTATATCTGATACCCTATGCGATGCTACCGATTTTCGTGCGCGTGTTCATGGATTCGCGTACTGCCTTCTTCACGCATGTTTGCATGATTCTTTTGTGTGCCATGTCGCTGCGCTATCCTTTTGAGTTCATCACTACACAGCTGTTGGGTGGTCTGATAGCTATCTATTCACTGCGCGACCTGTCGGAGCGTTCGCAGATTATCCGTACGGCCTTCATGGTGACGGCCGTGGCTGTTGTTTTCTATATGAGTATCGACTTGATGCACGGTCGCAAGTTCTTCGATGGCAATAGTGCGACGCTCATCGACTGGAGAATCTACACGCACATTGTCCTTTCTGGTCTGCTGCTGCTCTTCGCCTACCCGCTGATGTATTTGCTGGAACGTATCTTCGGCTTTACCAGCAATGTCACATTGGTGGAACTGTCCAATATCAACAATGTGCTCCTTCGCCGACTCTCGGAACAAGCTCCAGGTACGTTCCAACATTCGATGATGGTCAGCAATTTGGCCGCTGAGGTGGCAAACAAGATTGGGGCGAAGTCACAGTTGGTACGTACGGGTGCCCTCTACCATGATATTGGTAAGTTGGAGAATCCTGAGTACTTTACGGAGAATCAGTTGGGTGGTCTGAATCCACACAACAACCTCTCCTGCAAAGATAGCGCCGCTATCATTCTGCGCCATGTCACCGATGGATTGGCATTGGCCGATAAGTATAACCTGCCGAAGATCATACGCGATTTCATCAGCACGCACCATGGTCGTGGCTTAGCCAAATACTTCTACATCACTCAGAAGAATGCGCATCCAGATGAGCCTATCAACATGGAGGACTACACCTATATCGGTCCTAACCCGAGCACGACGGAACAGGCCATCTTGATGATGGTGGATGCCGTGGAGGCAACGGCACGTTCTCTGAAAGAATATACCGAGGAAAGCGTGGGTGCGCTTGTTGACAAAATCATCGACGGACAGATGACCGACGGTTTCTTCCGTGAGTGTCCCATCACATTCCAGGACATCCAGATGACCAAGCAGGTGTTGAAAGAGAAGTTGAAGACCATCTATCACACACGCGTGTCCTACCCGACGCTCCATGAGCCTCAAGATGAGGTGAAAGAGAACGGTCCTCAGAGCGGATCCACGTCGAAATAGATGTTTGCGGAACCATAGAAGTGCTCGGCCAAGAGGTCGGCACGGGTCTGTATAAGGAACTGGCGCGCCTTGGAAAGGGAGAGCGTTGGTTCCATTTTTATGATGAGCCGTCGGATATGCATGCCTCCGATGCGGGCGATAGGTGGCTCGTCGGGACCTAAGAGGCGTGAGCCGAAGACGGCACGTAATCGCAGGGCAGCATCGCGTGAGAGTGCTTCGATGATGTCAGCGCTGCGATGCTTGAAATACATCATCACAAAGTGGGTGAAGGGCGGGTAGGAAAATTCGCGGCGCTCTGCCATCAGCTCTTGATACATGGTGTGGAAATCGTTGGTCACCACCTGATGAATGATGGGCAGTTGAGGTTCCATCGTCTGCAGCAGTACGCGTCCGCGCTGATGCCGACGCCCGGCACGCCCTGCCACCTGTGACATCATCTGGAAGGCACGTTCGTAGGCTCGGAAATCGGGTTGGTTCAGCATGGTGTCGGCTGAGAGGATGCCCACGATGCTCACGTGCTCGAAGTCCAAACCTTTTGTAACCATCTGTGTGCCAACCAGAATATTGGTCTTACCCGTAGCGAAGTCCTCAAGGATTTGCTCGTAGGCAGTGCGCGTACGAGTGGTATCAAGGTCCATGCGTGCGATGTGTGCATGTGGGAAAAGGCGTTGCAATTCATCTTCGATGCGCTCGGTGCCGTAGCCATGGCCACGCAGGTCGGGGTTCTCGCAGGCCGGACACTGTTGCGGAATCTCTGTAGTATAGCCACAGTAGTGGCAGGTCATGCGCCCAGAGCGTTTATGGAGCGTCAGCGGGACATCGCAGTGCGGACATCGCGGTACCCAGCCGCATATATGACATTGCACTTGAGGGGCGAAGCCGCGACGGTTTTGGAATAGGATAATCTGCTCACCGGCCTCCAAGGCGGTGCGCATAGCTTCTAACAGTTGCGGCGAGAAGGGACCTTGCATCAGGCGCTTACGGCGTAGCTCCTTCACATCGATAATCTCTACATCCGGCAACTGCACTTGCCCAAAGCGCTCGGTGAGTGTTACAAGACCATATTTCCCTGTTCGCGCATTGAAATAGCTCTCAAACGAGGGCGTCGCCGTTCCTAACACGGTCCGTGCCCCTGCACGCGAAGCCATCATGATGGCTACATTACGTGCATTATAGCGGGGTGCAGGGTCCTGCTGTTTGAAGTTGACCTCATGCTCCTCGTCAACGATGACGAGGCCCAGACGTTGGAAGGGCAGGAAGATGGAAGAGCGTACGCCAACAATGATGTCATAGGGTTGCGCGGAGAGCTGTCGCATCCATACCTCAGCACGGTCTTTGTCGTTGAACTTGCTGTGATAGACACCCAAACGGTCACCAAAGACAGCCTTCAGACGGTCGGTGAGCTGGGTGGTGAGCACAATCTCCGGCAGCAGATACAACACCTGCTCACCTCGCTCCAGAGCCTCAGCGATGAGGTGGATATACAATTCCGTTTTGCCGGATGAGGTGACGCCGTGCAGCAGGCATACGGGATGCCGTTGCCAGGCTTCATGGATACCAGTGAGCGCTGTCTGTTGGGCGGGAGAGAGTGGGGGAGGCGGTGTCAAGTCTGATATACCCTGAAGGATGGGAGAGAGGGCAATGGAAGTGGCACTTTTCTTCAGCTTTCCTGGCATCGCAGCCTTGAAGACCTCGCCGATGGCGCACATATAATACTCCGCTATCCAATGCCAAAGTTCATATTGTGCCGGCAAGACGACGGGCTCGGTGTCGAGAACTTCTGTGATGTCCTTAACCACTACCTTGGGGTCGGCAGGCGGTTCACGGTGGCAGCGAACGATGAGCCCTGTGGCGGATTTCTTAGTACCGAATGGAACCTGTACGCGATATCCCGCCTGTGCTATGGACACCAAGGTTGGAGGCACGGCATAGGTGAACAGTCCCGGAAGGGGGACGGGCAGAAGGACATCGGCAAACATCATTTATTAAAGAAAAAGGAAAGAGAAATCTGCCAAGAATGGCTGTTCATATCGACATCCGCATTTTCAACCTGCTTGGTGATGGTGTTATAGACGCGTGTCACGAAAGAGCCTTGGTCGGTGATGGGGATGTGGTAGCTGACGCCAAGGTTCAGGCGCTTGAAGAGCATGACACCTGCGCCCACGTTCCAACTTAGCGTATGGTGGTTGAAAGTGGCCTTGAATTGATCCATGCTCTCCCATGTTGAAGGACCTAAATACCAATCCCATTGCGGTCCTGTGGCGATGAAGACGCCGAAGGACTTCAGAAAGGTAATGTCCCATCGCACATGCAGCGGCACCTCGATATAGTGCATCCGTTCCTTCTCATAGACTTCTGTCTCTAAGGTGTTATATACCTCGATGGCGGCGTTCTTTTGGGCATACCACAAGGCGATGTCGGCACCCAAGCCTATCTTGGGAATCTTGGCATGTATCTTTGGTCCGAGAAAGAAACCTGCGCGGTTCTTCGCGTCCACCACGGATTTGGAGAATCCCAGACGTGAGACGTCTAAGCCAAGGTCCAGACCGTAACGCAACTGAGCGCAGGCATTTGTGGCTGCGCTCAATGCAATGATGGTAAGGATCAGGAACCGTCTCATCCGATGTGGGTGTTAATATGTTGTCAGCGCCGTTGCCGACGTGCTGACACACGCGGTGCCGAGGAGCCACCGCTCTTTGGCTTAGAGGCTGCTGAGGATGATTTACTGCGGCGCGATGAGGTCTTCGTATCCTTCTTGCTGGTGGTCTTGTCCTTCACCCTGCTACCCTTCTTGGCGTTGCTATCTACGGCCACGCTGTCGAGGCTGTCTTTCACTTCGGGTTGGTGCCAGATGTGGTGCTCGAAGTCTTCCAGCTCCTGCTCAATGCGCTTCTGCTCCTTGGTCATGGCGCTGTCCGTCTTGCAGTAGTTGGCCAGCACACGTCCTTGCAGGTTGTTGGTCTTATAGATTTTACCTTCGTAGCGGTTCATGGTGAAATAGTCATCCACCGTCATGTTTGTCACATTGTTCAGGTTCGAGGACATGAGCGGCATACGTGACAGGTAGGCGTCAACATCGTCATAGTTGATCCAGAACAGAGGGTAGGGGGTTGCTTCAGTGCCGAAGTCATCAGCGCCGCGCATTAGCACGGGGCAGAGAGCGGTGACGCGCGTCTTATAAGTTGCCGAGCGTTGGTCGAAGTAGTTAGACTCCTTGATATAATAGCGTGTCACCTCAGCCGAAGGGATATCGCTTTCAGGTACACTGACCTTACCGTCCTTCTCCTCATAGTAGATGGAGTACCGTTCCAGTAACTCGCGAGCATCAGCCTTGTCCTTTTCCTCGAAGCTCTCATTGCCGTCGAGCTTATATTGATAGGCTGGGATGCGCCCCGAAACGAACAGACGGAAGAGGTAGGTGAACAGGTTCTGGTCCTTACCATGCGGCTCCACAGGATAGTAGAGAGGTGCATTGGCATCCTTCATCAGATCAAGCTGACGGTAGATGTCGCGGCGCCACACCACGTCCTCGGGCATCTCATCGGAAGTGGGGAACATCAGCGCAGCTCGGTCGCTGGCTGGCTTTGCAGTAGTTTTCTTCTGCGTCGTCGTCGTTACGGTGCCAACCCGGCTTTTCTTGGGCTGTGCCTGCATGGTATTCATGCCCAGCCACATGGCAAGCCCTATTATCAAGAATCTTTTCATATATTCTGAATCTTTCAATTTCCGAATCAATCAATCTTAAATATTTCAATTCACGGTTACGTCCATCGCACCATCAAGCGTGCGCTCCACTCCATCGGGACCAATGGCTCGGATGCGCGTGATGAAGAAACGTTTGCCACGGGCCAGGCTGCGGAACATGTTCTTTTGGCGTGCAGTGAATTCAGCGGAGTTGCTGACCTCGGGAATGGCGTTGCCCATGTTGTCATAGAACACAGTCTCGAAACCCTGCACACGGAATGGGATATTCAACAGACCATCATCAACGGCTGCGCCGAGAGCATTGACATTCATGAGCACTTGCTTGGCGAGTTTTCCACCCTTGAAATGATTTTCGCCACCCTGACCATCAGCATAGGCGATGAAGGCAGTCGGGTCGGGTAGTTTGCGTACGCGGAATGAGAACTTACCCATCTCTTGCAGGCGTCCCTCGGTATGCGCGGCCACAGTGATGACGGCATCACCGCCCACGGCTGTCGGACGTGCAATGAATTTGCCGTCGCCCTTGGGTGTCAGACCGCCGCCTGTCATGCTCACCTGCAGCTTGTTAGCTGGCACACCTGGTACGCTGACACTCATCGGGTTGTCATAACCTGCGTAGAGTACGTTCATCAGGTCTGCGGAAACGGTAGCACTCGGTGCCACGACGCTGTATTTCTGCTCAAAGTCACGGCGCACCAGTTCGCCCTGAGCGTTCATCATCTCGATGTAACCTACCAGTGTGAAGTCACCAGTTTTGTTGCACACGGTCTCATAGATGCCACGGTCACTTTCTATCTTGTGACCACCGATATAAATGGTGGGACGGTTTGTGGTATCTACCGCAGCCATCAGTATCTGTGCTGAGAAACGGCCTCCCTGCACAATGGTTTGCGCATTGGGAATCACATAGGCGTTAAGTTCATTGACGCGGATATCCTTGACACCGATATTAGCGGCCAATCCGTGGAGCACCTCGCCTTCAGCATAGCGCACATCGCTTTGCAGCTTGGTGAGTAGCGTGACGGCAGCAGCCGTAGGCATAGATTCAAACATATACTCCTGCCAGTTCTTTCCCAAAGAGCGCACATTCTTTGGCACTTCAGTGTTCAGGTTGCTGGCAATGATGCGGCGCTGAGCGGAGTCTGTCACCATCTTGATGATTTGATCGCGGTAGCTGTTGATGCCTTTGAAGAGGGCCGTGCCGCGTCCCGTGCCTGGAGCCAGCATTACACTTGTGGCAGCCTCAAGGTCCTCACGGTTTTTGATATCGTGTACATCACCGTCCTCACCGTCGCTTCTCTTCACGATGAGCTCTTTGAGTTCCTCTGCGAAGTTGAAAAGCGAGTCAGACATCTTGCGCACCTGCTGTGCTTTATCGTACCATTCCTTCACCTTCTTCGGGTTGGCCTTCATCTGCTCTTCGAAGTCGTCATAGATGCCCTGGTTCACCTGCGTGGCGTTGTTGGTTGTCGTCTGCAGGCTCTTATCCACCAGTGAGAAACCATTCAGTACGTCGCTCGACACATTCAGCGCGAGCATTGCCATGAGGACGACGTACATCAGGTTAATCATCTTCTGACGCGGTGATACGGGTCTTTTCTTTACGGCCATTCTTGTTTCGTCTAACGTTTAGCGTTTAACGTTTGGGTTACATCATGCTTGTGGTGCAACGCCTTTGGGCATGTTCACGGTGAGTGCCTCAATCATGCGGGCATAGACAGCGTTGAGTTCTTCAATCTGCTTTGCCATCTTGCGTGTCTGATCGTTGATCTGATCGATAGTGCCGACCTGCTGGCTGACGCTCTTAAGCTGCATCTCGTAGATGGTGTTGATGCCTGTTAGTGTGCGGTTGAGGTTGACCATCTCCTCGCTGTCCTGTGTCATGCGGCCGGCCTGCTCGCGTACTCTGCCGAGCACCTCTGTGAGCTGTTGCAACTGATCCACATAGGCTTCGATGGCATCCTCCACTTCGGGAGCATTGGCGGCTTGAGCATTGGTGAGCAGACCCTGAGCATCCTGTCCGAGGACCGCAGCTCCTGCTGCAGCCTGTGCTGCGGCTGCGAGGTTCGCGGCAGCCTCTTCGGAGATGCCGGCACCACCGCCGATGACGCCTCCTCCTATTACCGTGGCACCACCTTCGATGGCTGCACCTGTAGCTCCGTTAGTAACAGGCTGACCGCCACCGATAACAACAGTACCACCCGCAGGTGCGCCACCGCCGATGACCACTGTGCCACCGCCAGCAGCTGTTGCGGCACCCGCCTCGGCAACCGTGTGGGCAGCTTCCTTCATGGCCTCCAAATCTTCGAGGTCGATGAACTCATCGGCCAGTTCTGTGTTCTGTGAGTTGAAGGGGCGGTCGAAACCCGATACGAAGAACACGAAGACTTCCGTGCCCATACCGATGAAAAGCATCAGGTTGGCACCTGGGATATGCGTCAGCTTGAAGAGTGTACCGAGGATGACGACGGCAGCACCCCAGCTGTAGGCATAGTTCATAAACGTCTGACCCGGCACTGAATCCATCCAGTGCTGCAAGCGGGCTATAAGAGAGAACTTTGACATATCTTATTTCTTTCCTTTATTCTTCACACCACTGGCATCCTTTACCATACTGCGTACGCAGCGGAAACCGATGAAACAGCGGGGTTGGTTCTGGTATTCGTAGGAGCGCCATGCAGAGCGAATCAGGCTCTCAGGGTCTTTCCACGAGCCTCCGCGTACGCTCTTCTTTTTCAGGCGATAGGGGTCTTCTTTGGCCGCATTATAGCGTAGTTCGGGGTTCATGTCTGACATGGACTCTACGCCAGCCTCAGTGAAGACGGTTGAGGTCCACTCTGCCACATTACCGGCCATGTCGTATAGCCCGTTGCTATTGGCTGAGAAGATGCCGCATTTCGAAGTGATGAGGCTACCGTCTTGAGTATAATTACCACGGTCGGGTTTGAAGTTAGCATAGAAGCAACCCTTGTCGCTCTTCACGTCCTTAGCCTCCCAGGGGAACGGGTTGCCGTCCTTACCGCGAGCGGCATACTCCCATTCAATTTCAGTGGGCAGGCGATAGGGTTGTATCTCACGGCCGTTATTGCCGAGACCCTTCAGCAGGTATTCTGTGCGCCAGCGGCAGAAAGCTGTAGCCTGTTCCCATGACACCCCCACAACCGGGTAGTCGTCATAGGCAGGGTTGGAAAAATACAGGCGCATATAGCGCTCGTTCTCGGCATTGCGGAAATCATTGATCCAACAAGTGGTGTCGGGGTAGATGTTCACGATGTACGTGTTCAAGAAGTCCCACGGTCCGGATAGCGGACGCGTGATGGTTTCGCGTACGACATGCCCGTCGTCATCAATGTATGCGGTGTCCTTGGAAATCATCACATCGTCTTCGGAGTATTCGTGGTCTGTGTTTAGGTCGCGCTTCTCCAGGGATGACACACCGATACCGTTGTCGCGGTCGTTTTTTATACGGTGCTTGCGCAGAGCGGCTGCAGCGTAGTCATAGACCTCATAGCGATAGTTCATCTGGCTGGCGTCCAGCATCTTGGTGCCGTCGATGGGATGGGTGATATACACGCTCTCGATGGCACGCTGTTCATCCTCATTGGCCTTGCGCCAAGGGATATTCTTGTTCCAGTTCAAGTGGGGCGTGATGGGATTACCATCCTTGTCCTCCTCAATTTTGAAGGTTTCATCGCCGCCATAGGCCGGGTCTGCCAGACGCTCGCGGATGATGCTGTCGCGCACCCACATCACAAACTGTCGGTACTTGGCGTTGCTGACTTCCGTCTGGTCCATCCAGAAACCGTCCACACTGATGTCACGAACGGGGAATCCAGCACCCCACAGGGTGTCGCCTTCTTCAATACCTACGCGCAGCGAACCCTTAGGAATACCCACCATGCCAAATGGTGCAGGCTCGGCAAACGATGTGCCGCGCACTCCTGTAATCTCACCGCCTGTAGCCATCGCATTAGACTTGGCACCGGCACAGGAGTAGAGCGCTGTCGCGGTAATGATACATGCCAGATAATAAAGAATAACTTTATCTTTCATATTCGTAGAATTGTCTTTCAACCATTCAATTTCTCAATCTTTCAATCTTATAGCGTTCTTACACTCTGATGCCGGTTCTTGCCTTTCTTGAACAGGTCCAGCGATGTGGTGTAGCCGAGGCTGATTTCGTGGGTGCCTTGCAGCGCACCAACGCCGCCTGTGTAGATTTCGTAGCAGTATCCCAACTGTATGCCGTGGAGGTCGCCACCGATGAAGACCGATGCAGAAATCGTGGGGCTGTAACCCACACCCGCGTACATCTTTCCTTTCGGGCCGTTGTAGTGCAAACGGGCTGTGATATCGCCTCGCCAATAGTCGAAATCTGTACGTACGATGGCGGACGTCTGCATAGAGAATAACGGATTTCTAAAAGGAATATTGTATCCGCCAGTTAAATAATACACTTGCGGAATCTTAAATTCATTGACTTTAGCCTCGCCGAGTTCTACCGTTGGCGCCAACGTGTGCATCACCGAGAAACCTGCATACCATCGTTTCCCGTCGTAGCGGATGCCCGCATCTAGGTCGAAGGCCGTGCCGTTGGCTTCTGCCGTGGGGAAAGCAGGGTCGCTGGATTCTTCAAGGTCCAATCCCGATCCGTCGAACGTCTCTGCCAGCAAGGCTGCACGCACGCCAGCACTCAGGCGACCGCCCCACAGTTTCTGGTGGTAGGCATACTGGATATAGAACTTCTTGTGTGCGAACAGACCTATCTTGTCGTTCATGAATCCTGCGCCTAAGCCGTGGGCCGGGCTCAAGAACCATAATGGCAGGTCGGCCGTCACAATCATCGTGGCAGGTGCGTGCTCATAGCCCAGCATCTGCATGGCATAGCCGCCTTGTACGTCAATCTGCCCCTTGAGTCCAGAAGCAGCGGGATTATAAAACGATTGCAGCGCCCAATAATGATTGAACGCAGCATCGTATTGGGCGCGCATCGTGGCGCATGTCCCCAATAATATGAAAAGAAAGAGACGGAGCCTTTTCAAGTCTTCCTTTGAACTCTCAACTTTCAACTTTCAACTCTTAACTTTAGAGGTTGGGATACCCGGATTCGAACCAGGAAAAACAGAACCAAAACCTGTTGTGTTACCATTACACCATATCCCAATCCTAAGGCTTTTATTGCTAAAAGCGGGGCAAAAGTACGCTTTTTTTATGAATCATCATGCATAAAAGCCTATTTTTTTTCATTTCAAGCTCTTTTTTTGTATGGAAATGTGATAACCCTACACCAACGCGAAGTCCAGTTGTTTCTTGTCGAGGTTGGCGCGTGCCACTACCACTCGCACGGGATCTCCGAGGGTGTAACGGTGGTGATGGCGGCGGCCCACAAGCTGGTAGTTGCGCTCGTCGAAGTCGTAGTAGTCATCATCGAGTTCGCGCAAGGGTATCATGCCTTCGCATTTAGTCTCATTGAGTTCCACATAGAGTCCGAACTCCGAGATGCCTGAGATGATGCCATCGAACTCCTGCCCGAGTCGGTCAGCCATGAATTCCACTTGTTTGTACTTGATGCTGGCGCGCTCGGCGAGGGCTGCCGTCTGCTCCATCTCAGAGCTTTGTTCGCACAGTGCTTCATATTTTTCTTGGTTGGCAGAGCGCCCTCCCTCGGCATAACGCGTGAGCAGACGGTGCACCATCAGGTCCGGGTAGCGGCGTATGGGCGACGTGAAGTGAGTATAGTAGTCGAAGGCGAGGCCGTAGTGGCCAATGTTGACGGTGGAGTACTTGGCTTTCATCATGGCGCGCAAGGCCACCATCTCCACGAGATTCTGTTCCTTCTGTCCCTGCACCTCATGCAGTAGCTTGTTGAGGTTCTTGCTGATATCTATCTTGGACCCTGTGGTCTTTAGCTTTCGCCCGAATTTTGTCACAAACTGAGAGAGGTTCATGAGCTTGTCCTGATCGGGCTGCTCATGGATACGGTAAACAAAGGTCTTCTTTGTTTTGCTATTCGCCGATTCTCGATTTGCCCTTTTGTTTTTGTCAATCTTCCCGATGCTCTCAGCTACTGTGCGGTTGGCCAGCAGCATGAACTCCTCAATGAGCTTGTTGGCATCCTTTGCCACCTTCACATATGTTCCGATGGGATGCCCTTTCTCATCAATGTCAAAGTGCACCTCGGGACGTTCGAAATCCACAGCACCAGCCTTGAAGCGCTTCTCGCGTAGTTGTTTGGCCAGTGCATTGAGGGTATTCAGGGCCTCCTCAAAGCCCTTTGTAGGCGCTTCGGGGTCACCGTCGAACAACTGTTGCACCTCTTCGTACGCGAAGCGCCGGTCACTTTTGATGACGGTGTGTGCCAGATGCCAGCGCTTGACCTCTGCCTTATCGTTCATCTCAAAGATGACACTGTAGCACAGCTTTTCTTCGTCGGGGCGCAGGGAACAGATGAAGTTGCAGAGACGTTCGGGCAGCATCGGAATTGTGCGATCCACGAGATAGACGCTGGTGGCGCGCTTCACAGCTTCCTTGTCGATGAGCGAGCCCTCGGTGACATAGTGCGAGACGTCAGCGATGTGTACGCCCACCTCATACAATGTCCCTTTTCCTGTTGGGAGTACCTTGAAGCTCAATGCATCGTCGAAATCCTTGGCATCGCGCGGGTCGATGGTGAATGTCAGACGGTCGCGGAAGTCCTCACGCTCAGCGTAGTCCTGTGGTGTGATGGCTGCTTCGATGTGTTCGGCGGCATCTTCCACAGCCTTTGGATAGGTGTAGGGTAGCCCGAACTCAGCCAAGATGGCATGCATCTCAGTCTCGTTCTCACCAGACTTACCCAACACCTCCACTACCTTGCCGATAGGGTTCTTAGAGCCTTCTGGCCACTCGATGATTTTCACGATGACTTTGTCGCCATCTTTGCCCCCCTTGAGTTGGGTCTTAGGGATGAAGATGTCGTTAGAGAGGGTGCGGTCCTCAGTGAGCAGGAAGGCGAAGTCCTTGCGCACGCTAAGCTTACCCACGAAGCTCTTGTCAGCTCGCTGAAGGATTGCCGTTACCTGAGCCTCGCGCACATGACCGCGCCGGCGCGCCATCATCTGAATCTTCACTCGGTCGCCGTCCATGGCGTGAAGCGAGTTACGCTCGGCCACCAGGATGGGCTCGCCGCCGTCATCGGGCAGGAACGTGTTCTTGCCGTTGTGCTTGCGTCGGAAGGTGCCTTCCATCACGGTGGATTTGGTGGCCAGCGTGTAGCGCATCTGTGCCTGTTCGATGATGTAGTCATCCATGAGCAGGTCGTCCAGCACATCCATGCACAACAGTTTAGCCGGATGAGTATTCAGGTGTAGTTCCCTGAAAATGGTCTTGATGTCAATGACCTCGCCGGCGTGGTACTGGAAGAAATCCATCACCAGTTCGCTCAGCTGCTGTTTATTGAGGCGTCGTGCCCCTTGTTTATTTTTGCCTTTTGCCATAGTTTTAGGTGTTTTGCAACATCGTTTGTTGCCTTGTTCTGCGGCAAAGATAGTAAAAAAACGAATGCACCTCATCATTTTACAAGAAAAAGTCGTATCTTTGCCGCCAAAATAATCTACAAGCATGATGAAAGTACTTGTGACAGGAGCCTCTGGCTTCATAGGCAGTTTCATGGTCAGCGACGGTCTCGAGCGTGGCTATGAGATGTGGGCAGGCATGCGCCATAGCAGTAGTAAGCAGTACCTCACGGATTCGCGCATTCGTTTTGCGGAACTCGACCTCAGTCATCCTGACATCTTGCGCACGCAGCTGCTACGCTACAAGCAGGAGATGGGCGGCACGGGCTGGGATTATGTGATTCACGCCGCCGGCGCCACCAAGTCCCTAAAGCGTGAGGGTTTCTTCCGCACCAACACCGAAGGCACCAAGAACATTGTCAGTGCACTGCGCGAATGTGGAATGATGCCTCGCCGCTTCGTCTTTGTGAGTTCTCTGAGCATCTTCGGTGCTATTCGTGAGGATAAGATTGGGACCGACGGCTCAGCACAGTTATATGCCCCCATCACAGCTAAGGATACACCACGCCCCAACACCGCCTATGGCGAGAGCAAGCTGGCTGCCGAGAACTGGCTCTGTGCGCAGACCGATGTGCCTTGGGTCATTCTGCGTCCTACAGGGGTTTATGGTCCCCGTGAGCGCGACTATTTCCTGATGGCGCAGAGCATCAAGCAGCACGTGGACTTCGCTGTGGGCTATCAGCCTCAGGAGATTACTTTCGTCTATATGATGGATGTCGTGCAGGCCGCTTTTCTGGCTTGTGAACGTTCGGAGGCCGACGTGTTGCATCATGCTTACTTCCTGTCCGACGGGAAGAGCTACAACAGCCGCGCTTTCAGCGACCTGCTGCAGAAGGAGATCGGCACGCGCTTCGTGCTGCATATCAAAGCTCCCCTTTGGTTCCTGCGCCTCATCTGTGCTGTCAACGGCACCGTTTGTCGCTGGATGGGCAAGCTCACGACACTGAACATGGATAAATATCATATCCTGGCGCAGCGCAACTGGAACTGTGACATCGAGCCCGCCCGTCGCGAGCTGGGCTATGAACCCCAATGGAACCTCAAGGACGGTGTACGCGAGAGTGTGAAATGGTATAAGCAAGCGGGATGGCTGTGAAAAGAATCAAACTACTACCTATCGAGAAGGTGTCGGCCGTCTATTGTGCCCTGACCAGCATACTGATGGCCGTCATGATGCCTTGGCTTGTAGAGCCTGTGGGAATGTTGCTTATGCGTGTGGAGTGGCTGGCGCTGACAGTCGCTGTCATCGCGCTTTCCCATTTCATGTCGCGTGCGCAGGACGCCCATATTTCATTCCTCACCTTTCATTGTTCTTTTGATGCGGGGCGCATCTCCACCTTTCTCCGCGTCCTGGCTCAAATGGCCTGGTTGCCGCAGTGGTATCCTGACACCTACGAGTTCAATCGCAGCCTGCAGAACCTGGACCATTTTTTTGCGGCCTTTGAGCAATCGCTCTTCGGCTGTCAGCCCTCGATAGAATTCAGTCAGGCCTTACCTGGTGCGCTGTGGAGTGAAGCCTTCAATCTGGGCTACTTCAGCTATTTCCCAATGATTGCGATCCTCGTCATCACCATCTTCATCAAGGAATGGCGCAACCCCTCATCCCTCACCCCTCACCCCTCATTCATCATTCGTCATTCATCATTTGTCACTCCTCATTTATCAGCCTTCATCTCCGTCTCCGCCATTATCCAGACCGCTTTTTTCCTCTACTACCTTGTCTATATCTTCCTCCCTGTCACGGGCCCTCAGTTCTACTTCCAGGCCGTGGGCGTTGATGAGATTCTGCAAGGTCATTTCCCGTCTCTCGGCACCTATTTCAGCAGCCACACCGAAATGCTGCCAGCGCCAGGTTGGACTGACGGACTCTTCAACCATCTGGTGGCCATGGCTCATGAGGCTGGTGAACGCCCCACAGCCGCCTTCCCCAGCAGCCATATAGGCATCTCTACGATTGTAATGATGCTGGCCTACCGCCATGCTCCCCGTCTCCTGTACTGCCTGTTGCCACTATGGGCCCTGCTCTGCTGTGCTACCGTCTATATTCAGGCCCACTATGTTGTGGATGCTATCGCCGGTCTGCTATCTGCGCCAGTCGCCTTGTGGGTTTCCACACGTCTTGTCCGAAACCTTTAGTATTGCTACATAAAAAGATAGAGGCGGCCTCGCGGTCGCCTCTTATCATCGTTAGTGTTCTTTTTGGTTTTGATGTTATTCTAAGAACGGGGTGAAGTTTCACAACTTCAGAGATGCAGGATTACTGCAAAATGGGAAGCACTAACTGTTTTATAGAAAAAGCAAAAATGAAATCATTGAATGTGTAAGGTGTCGGAAGTCATCAGCTCCGCCGAGCGGATGTCCAACGGTTTCGCTTCATCAACATCCAACTCATCCTGTTCCTGCACTGCGACTTGCTCTTGGGTGCTCTCGGTGCGCGAACCGGTGGAGAACTCTACAGCCGAGCCAATCACCACTGCGAAAGCCAGGAAGGCTGCCACGCGGTAGAGGGGGCGCAGGCGCACATGCAGTGAGATGGGCTGCGCTTTGACATGGTATTCACCCGTCAGCGCCAGGATGCGCTCATGGAACGTGTCATCGAGGTGTGCTGCTGAGAGGTCACGCTCAGCAGCGAACAATGCCTGCCATTTCTGTAGATGCTCAGGCAACCCCTCCTGTGCGAAGAACTTCCTTAGGATTTGCTCCTCTTCAAGGGTAGTCTCGCCCTCGAAATAGCGGTCGATGAGTTGTTCGATGTACTTGTAGTCCATCATCTTGTTGATGCGTGTTACTAATGGAAAGACGATTGAGCATTGCAAAAGTTACAGCGCTCGTAGGTATTTAACATTCTTTAATTATTTCTGCAGCGCTTCGTAGCGTTGGCGAATGCGACCACGGGCGCGGTGGAGATAGACGCGCACCTGATCTTCGGTGAGGTTGAGTTGTTCAGAAATCTCACGGTAGGTGTAGCCCTCGATGTCACGCAGGCGTATTAAATCATCCAGAGGAGGTGGCAGTTCTGCTATCAATTGGTGCAGGAGTGCCAGCTGCCCGTCGGTGTCGCCTGATGGTGTGGTGGTGATTGTCGCCACAGCGTGGTCATCCATCGTCTCCGTGCGGCCCATTTTCTTTTTCCGGTCTAGTGCCAGATTCTTGCAAATCTGTGTCAACCAGGCTTGTATATTTTCTATGCTATCCCATTCGGCCCGCCGTTCCCACGCTTTTAGCATCGTATCCTGCACCACATCCTCGGACTCTGTTGCATCCATTAGGATGCTGAGGGCAAGGCGATACAAGCGGTCGCTGTGGGGGAGTATATCGGTGCGCAGGTCCATGGTCCAAGGCGCATTTATTTTTATCTTTTATTTTTAATTGGAAATCACCGTTCCACCTTGAAGGTTGGAGATGTGGGTGATACGCACGCAGGCTACGCCCGCATGGATGGCTGTGAAGGCATTCTCCAGCTTCGGAATCATCCCCCCGGCAATAGTTCCGTCTGCCACAAGGGCGCGGAATTTGGCCTCATTGATATGGGGAATCAGGCTGTTGGGGTCAGCGGGGTCGCGCATCACACCAGGGAGCTCGAAGCAAAATGTCAGAGACCCGCTCTCCACACCTTCCTTCGCTTGTGCGATGGCTACTGCAATGGTCTGTGCCATGGTGTCGGCGTTGATGTTGAGCATGTGGCCTTGGCCGTCGTGTGTCAGGGGCGCTATGATGGGTGTGATGCCCATCTCCAGCAAGTGCAGCAACTGTGTGCCGTTGGCGCTATCGACATCGCCTACGAAGCCGAAGTCGATACCTTCGGGGGTGACGGGGCGGCGGTGTGCACGCACGATGTTCATGTCCGCACCGGTGAGCCCCAAAGCATTGATGCCACGTGCCTGTAGCTGTGCTACGATATTCTTGTTGACGAGACCTCCATACACCATCGTCACGACCTTCAGCATCTCAGCGTCAGTGATGCGACGTCCGCCTACCATCTGGCTCTCGATGCCCAGCTGTTTTGCCAGATTGGTGGCTGTCCGGCCACCACCGTGCACCAGCACCTTCGGCCCATCGATTTTGACGAATTCATCGAGGAGTATCGCCAATTGCGCCGGGTCTTCTACGACCGCGCCGCCTACCTTGATAACAGAAACGGAAAAATCACTTTTCATTTTTCACTTTTCATTTTTCATTCAAGATAGGTATATCCATACAGTCCTGCCCTGTAGTTGCTGATAAACTCCTTGCCCTCGCTTTCGGTAATCTTGCCGTCCTTGACAGCGCGGCTGACCCATATCTCCAGGCGTCGAACGAGTTTCTTGGGGTCGTACTGCACATACTCCAGCACGTCGGCAACTGTCTCGCCATCGATAATCTGGTCTATCTCATAGCTGTCTTTCGAGACTGAGATATGCACGGCATTGGTATCTCCGAACAGGTTGTGCATGTTGCCCAGAATCTCTTGGTACGCACCCACGAGGAAGACGCCGATGTAATAATGTTCATCCGCGCGTACGGAGTGCAGGGGAATATAGTTGGTCTGGTGACCGCCATTGACATAGGTGGTAATCTTACCATCCGAGTCGCAGGTGATGTCCTGCAGCGTGGCGCTGCGGGTGGGCTGTTCCGCGAGGCGCGCGATGGGCATGATGGGGAACAGTTGGTCGAGGGCCCAGGAGTCGGGCATCGACTGGAAGAGTGAGAAGTTACAGAAGTATTTGTCTGCCATCTGTTTATCCAGGGCGCGCAGCTCGTCAGGCACGTGCTTCTGGTGGTGTGCCAGCTCAGCCACCTCATGGCTGATGGCCCAGTAAATGGATTCTATCTGTGCACGTGTCTTCAGGTCAATAATGCCGTGACGGAACAGGTCGAGAGCCTCCTCGCGGATATCCTCCGCATCGTGCCAGTCCTCGAGCAGCGAACGGCTGCTGAGTTTGTCCCATATCTCCGTGAGGTCGTGTACCAGCTTGTGGTCGCTCTCACCGGGTTCGAAGTCTTCGGGCATCTGCGGTGCGCAGACACTCTCCATGACGTCCACGATGAGCACGCTGTGGTGTGCTGTCAGCGAGCGCCCGCCCTCGGTGATGATGTTGGGGTGGGGGATACCGTTTTGGTTTGCTGCTTCCACGAGTGTATAGACGCAGTCGTTGACATACTCCTGAATGCTGTAGTTCACGCTGCTCTCGCTGTTGCTGGAGCGTGTGCCGTCGTAGTCCACACCCAGGCCACCGCCGCAGTCGATGAATTCGATGCCGAAGCCCATGTTGTGGAGTTGCACATAGAACTGCGCCGCCTCGCGCAGGGCGGTGCTGATGCGACGTATCTTGGTGATTTGGCTGCCGATGTGGAAATGCAGCAGCTTCAGGCAGTCGCGCAGTCCCATTTCATCGAGCATCTGCAGTGCCATGAGCAGCTCGGAGCTGTTGAGCCCGAACTTCGAGGCATCGCCGCCGCTCTCGCTCCACTTACCGCTGCCGTTGGCAGCCAGCTTGATGCGGATGCCGAGGTTGGGACGCACGCCGAGCCGTTTTGCTGTCTCGGCGATAATCTTCAGCTCTGGCAGCTTCTCAATGACGAGGAACACGCGCTTGCCCATCTTCTGTGCCAGCAGCGCCAGTTCGATGAAGTTCTGGTCCTTATGGCCGTTGCAGATGATGAGGCTGTCGCTGTCCATGTTCGTGGCCAGCACGGCGTGCAACTCGGGCTTCGAGCCGGCTTCCAGTCCTAGGTTATAACGCTTGCCGTGGCTGATAATCTCCTCCACGACGGGGCGCATCTGGTTCACCTTGATGGGGAAGATGATGAAGTGCTCCGCCTGATAGTCATATTCCTTGGTGGCCTTGCGGAAGCATTCGTCGGTCTTCTCGATGCGGTTGTCAAGAATGTCCGGGAAGCGCAAGAGGACGGGGGCGGTGACATGGCGCGTAGCCAGTTCGTCAATCACCTCCTTGAGATCTACCTGCACGTTGTTCTTCTTTGGGGTCACATACACGTGTCCTTTGTCGTTGATACCGAAGTAATTGACGCCCCACCCCTTGATGTTGTAGAGCTCTTCGGAATCTTCAATGCGCCACTTCTTCATATTCTATATCTTTAGCATTTCGCGAATCAGTCGCACGCTCTCCTGTATCTTGGTGAAGTTTTCGAGCAGCGACACATCCAGTGTGTATTTTGCTTGTGTGTAATAAGGTTCGCGGGCTTGCAACGACTCGTGGATATATGCCTCCAGTTCTTCGGGTGTCTTACCCTCAATGAGGGGTCGTTTGCCCTTGCCCATCTTCAGATGCATGGCCAGCACCTCGGGCTCGGCCTTCAGATAGATGGTGTCAGCCAGGCTGTTCATGTACTCCATGTTGTCGAAGAAGCAGGGAGTGCCGCCGCCGCAGCTGAGCACGATATTCTCGAACTCTGCCGCTTCATGCAGCATGCGGCGTTCCAGGTCGCGGAAGCCTTCCTCGCCGCGTTCGGCGAAGATCTCGGGAACACTCTTGCGGTAGCGCATCGTGATGTACCAGTCCAAATCGTAGAACGGTACGCCCAGCTCCGCTGCCAGCGCCTTGCCGACGGTCGTTTTGCCGGCACCCATATAACCTATGAGGATGATGCGAACCATTTACTTACGTTTGGTGAAGCGACGCTTCGTGCCTGTGGTCTTTGGCTTCTCGTCTTGCTCTTTGACGATGGCCATGCACTCGTCATAGGTGAGATCCTTGGCGCGCTCCTGCAGGGCTTTCGTCAGGCGATAGTTAGTGCCTTTATAGGAGAGATAGGCGCCATAGCGGCCGTTCATCACCTCTAGGTCAGCATCCTCTGCGAAGGCTTTCAGATGTCGCTCCGCTTCGTTCTGCTGCTTCTCATGGATGAGCTGCACAGCTTCCTCCAGCGTGATGGCCAGCGGGTCTGTTGTGGCGGGGATGCTCACAAACTGCTTGTCATAAAGGACATAGTTACCGTAGCGACCGGTGCCCACCGTGACGGTCTTACCCTCGTAGTCGCCCAGCGTGCGTGGCAGGCGGAACAGCTCCAGGGCATCCTCCAGCGTTAGCGTCTCGATGCTCTGTCCTTTCTTGAGCTGTGCGAATCGGGGCTTCTCCTTCTCTTCGGCAGTTCCAATCTGCACGACCGGCCCGAAGCGGCCTATCTTCACGCTCACCGTGCGACCGCTGTCGGGGTCGGTGCCCAGCACGCGCTCACCGACGCGCAGCTCCGTCTTCGTGCTCATGGATTCCTCCACAAGAGGCTCGAAGTCAGTCCAGAAATGCTGCAGCATGCCTGTCCACTCCTCCTTGCCGTCGGCGATGGCATCGAATTCCTTCTCCACGCCCGCCGTGAAGTTATAATCCATGATGCTGGGGAAGTATTGCATCAGGAAGTCATTGACGACCACGCCCGTGTCGGTGGGCAGCAGTCGGCCGCGCTCAGCACCGATGACAGCGGTGCGCTGTTCCTCGTGCAGCCCTTTAGCATCCAGTGTCAGCACGGTGTAGGAATGCTCCTCGCCGGCCTTGTCACCGCGCACGACATATTCGCGTTGTTGAATGGTGGAGATGGTGGGGGCGTACGTGGAAGGACGTCCGATGCCCAGTTCCTCCAGTTTGCGCACGAGGCTGGCCTCGTTGTATCGGGGTGCATGTTGTGTAAAGCGTTCGATGGCTTGCACCTCTACGCGCTGGAGCTTCTCGCCTACGCTGATGCTTGGCAGGATGCCCTCGCTCTCGGCACGCTCATCGGTTTCCTCGGCATCGGTCTCGCGATAGACCTTCAGGAAACCCTCGAACTTCACCACCTCACCGTTGGCCACGAATTGCTCGTCGCGTCCGCTGATTCCGATGGTGGCTGTGGTCTTCTCCATCTCTGCGTCGGCCATCTGGCTGGCAATGGTGCGCTTCCAGATGAGGTCGTAGAGGCGGCGGTCCTGCGTATTGCCATCGGTGAGTTCCGTGCGGTCCATATAGGTGGGACGTATAGCCTCGTGGGCCTCCTGTGCACCTTTCGAAGAGGTGTGGTATTGGCGTATCTTTACGTATTCCTGGCCCATCAGTTTCGTGATGACATCGCGACTGGTGCCCAAGGCGAGCTTCGAGAGGTTCACGCTGTCCGTACGCATATACGTGATGTAACCGTTCTCATACAGACGCTGCGCCACCATCATGGTCTGCGATACGGGGAAGCCCAACTTATGGGCAGCCTCCTGTTGCAGGGTGCTGGTGGTGAAGGGTGGGGCAGGGGTACGATGCACGGGGCGCGTCTGTATGTCGTCGATGGTCAGTGTGGCATCCTTGACAGCGTCCAAGAACTTCTCGGCCTCGGCGCGCGTCTGGAAGCGGCGGTTCAATTCGGCCTTCAGCTGGTTGCCGTCGGGCAGCGCCAGCAAGGCATTCACGCGGTAGGAGGCCTCGCTCTGGAAAGCCTGCACTTCACGCTCACGCTCCACAATCAGTCTTACGGCAACGCTCTGCACGCGGCCTGCACTCAGGTTGGGCTTCACCTTGCGCCACAGCACGGGAGAAAGCTTAAAGCCCACAATGCGATCCAGCACGCGGCGTGCCTGCTGCGCATTCACCAGCGACATATCCACTTTGCGGGGATGCTCGATAGCCTCTAGAATGGCGGGTTTCGTGATCTCGTGGAACACGATGCGGCGTGTGGTCTTCGGGTCCAGCTTCAGCACTTCCTGCAGATGCCATGAGATAGCTTCTCCTTCGCGGTCTTCATCGGATGCGAGCCAGACCATGTCTGCCTTCTTCGCATTCTGTTTCAGCTGGCTCACGATATGTGCCTTGTCAGTCGGCACTTCGTATTGGGGCATAAAGGAGTCGGTGTCGATGCTGAAGTCCTTTTTCTTCAGGTCGCGGATATGACCGTAGGACGACATCACCTTATAATCTTTACCAAGGAACTTCTCAATGGTTTTGGCCTTGGCAGGAGACTCTACAATAACAAGATTTTTGGGCATAGTTTTCTTACGCTTTTTGAAATGTGGGCGCAAAACTACACAAAAATCACGAATTACACCTTAATATATATAGGAAAAAAGTTTTTTTTACCTCTTTTCCGTGCTTTTTCTCATCTCTTGGCGCACCGCATGAAGCGTTATCACGAGGAAAAAGATACATACGGCAGCCAGCACTCCTGCCCGTTCATTGCCCCCTACGAAGCGGATGAGGGAGTCATCATTGGGCGACAAAAAGGACAGCACACACGCGATGGAGTTGTTGAAGACATGGATGCACACGGGGGCCACCAGCGAACCTGTCCACCAGTAGGCGAAGCCCAGCACCGCACCCAGGATGAATGCCGCCGGCATCTGCGCCGGGTTCAGATGTGCAAGGGCAAAGATCAAGGTTGAGAGGAGCAGCGCGGTCTTCCCGCTGATAGTGGGAAAGCCGCCTTGTATGCCGCCTCTGAACAGCAGTTCCTCAGCCAGCGGCCCCAACACGGCCACTGTCAGCAGCCCCAAGGGGTTATACATGATAGCCTTGAATGTTTCCTCGCCGACTAAGTCCGGTATCTCCGGGAAGAACGCCTCCTGGACGAGGTTCACGAGCACGATGATGGGTAGTGCCATCGCGAACACCAATCCCGTGTGCCGCAGGTTCTCCCCCTGCACGCCGGCCGCCGTCCTTACCCACGTGACATCCCTCTGTCGCCACAGCAGGAACATCCCTATCGCCAGCAGATTGGCCATCAATAGCGACAGCACCAGACTCTCCTCCGCCGATGCCAGCTTCGTTGCCGTCAGCACTACCGCCACTCCTCCACCTGCCAGCTGGCTGATGAAGAAAAACAAAAGATAAACCCACCACGACCTTGTTTTCGATTCCATCATCTAAAAGAAAAAGGTTTTGATCTCTGTTAACTTGATTGTATAGCTTTGGTAGTTTGGTAGTGGACTTCCTCATAAAATCATGGCTGTAGGCTCAAAGCGACCTGCTTGTCCGCCTGTAGCTGTGCCATCAGCTCCTCCTCGCTGGCGAAGCGCCGTTCTTCGCGCAAGCGCGCGATAAAAGATAAGGTGAGCGTCTGACCATAGAGGTCGCCCTCGAAGTCAAACAGATGCGCCTCGATGCTGATGTCCGAACCGTTGTCGATGGTCGGTCGTTGCCCGATATTCAGCATCCCAGCATCCCATTCTTCATCATCCCATTTTTCACTTTTCACTCTTTCACTTTTCACTCTCACTGCATACGCCCCTCTCGCTGGCAACATCTTCCCAACAGTCTCTTGTCCCTTCTTCATGTGTGAAGTGTCCCCTTGGGCCGAGCGGTCCACTGCCACCAGGTTCGCCGTCGGGAATCCGAGCTGGCGCCCTACCTCATGGCCGTGCACTACCCGCCCCGTCCATGTATAAGATCGTCCCAGCAGCTGCGCAGCCCGTTGCACATCGCCGGATTCCAGCGCCCTGCGAATCTCCGAGCTGCTCACATGTTCTCCCTCCAGCTCCTTCGCCAGCACCACCTCGATGCCCATTTCTCTTCCATAACCCTGATACTCTGCAAACCCCTCAACCGCGTCTTTCTCCTGTATGGTGCCCTGCGATTTCGTCGCAGGGTCAATCGTCTCCCTTCTCCCAAACCTATGGTCATACCCGATGACCAGCACCTTCACGCCCAGCTGCTCCTTCAGCACCTGCTGCATGAACTCCCTGGCTGTCAGCGCCGCCATCGCTTTGTCGAAGGGCAGGACATAGATGTCATCGATGCCTGTGGCCTTGAGCAGCGCCATCTTCTCCTCGGTTGTCGTCAGCAGCGGCGGCACAGCACCCGGCGCGAACACCGCCCGCGGGTGGCGGTCGAAGGTGATGATGAGCGACCGCATACCACGCTGCAGTGCCTCATCCTGCACTTGCCGGATGAGGCACTGATGGCCGCGATGCACGCCATCGAAGAAGCCGATGGTAGCAACCATTATATTACACCAGATGCTTGATGATATCCTCCTTCTCGCCTGGCAGCAGGTCGATGACGGGAATCTCGATCATCGTGTAGCAGCCGGGCTGCTGACGCATTGAGGCGCGCGCCACGTTGACCAGCACCTGAGCCGTCAGGGCGGGGTTGTTAATCTTCATATTGAACTCGAAGAGCTGGTTGTGCGTCTGGCCGCTGACGCCCTTGCGTACCAGGTTCACGCCGTGGCCCACGTCGTTCAGCGCATCCACGCTGTCAACCTGGAACACGTGCGTCTCGTCGGAGGCGAAGTAGGGGTCGGCCTTGATGGCTGCCGTCACCTCGTCGAGGTTGGCACCCTCTTCCAGCTCCACATACACCATGCGGCGATGGATGCCTTGTCCCACAGGGATGGTCATCGACAGCGCATCCTTGACGCCCGCCTTGGAGCGCACGCAGACGCTGTGTCCCATCGAGCGGCCGGGGCCGAAGTTAGTGTAGCTGATGCCCTTCGGCGCCAGGCTCTCCATCAGTGTGCGTACCACGCTGTCAGACCCTGGATCCCAGCCGGCGCTGATGATGCTCACGGCGTTGCCAGCCTTGGCGGCAGCGTCTAAAGAGCGGCGCAACTCCACAATCTTCGTGTGGATGTCGAAGGAGTCAACGGTGTTGATGCCCAGCGCCAGGATGTCTTTGGCGTAGGCCTCCACGCTGCGCGTCGGTGTAGCCAGGATGGCGACGTCCACAGCCTCCAGCTCGCGGATGTCCTTCACCACCTTGTAGCCTTCCAGCTCCTTGGGGCAGTCCTCGGCACCGCGACGGCGCACGATGCCTGCAATCTCCATATCGGGAGCCTCTATGAGAGCCTCCAGCGTGTACTTTCCGATGTTGCCGTAGCCCACTACGGCGGCACGAATCTTTTTCATTGTGTTTGCTTTTATAGGATGTAACTTATTTGCGGGGGCAAAGGTACGAAAAAGTTTAAAGTTTAATGTTTAATGTTTAAAGTTTTTGCTTTTCTTCACGCTTTTCTTTACATTTTGTCACTAAAACCGACCCTTTACCTGTCAATTGTCCATTGAACCTTTTGAACCCTTGAACCTTTCGAACCTTTTGAACCTTTTGAACCTTTTGAACCCATTGAACCCTTTGAACCCTTTGAACCCTTAAACTTCTTAAACCCTTAAACTTCTTATAATCATTCGTCACTCCCTACGCTCCCCTTTAGGGGGCTCGGGGGCCCTAATGTGCCTCCAGCCAGTTCTCTCCCCATCCCGCATCCGCTACCAGTGGCACGCGCATCGTGAACGCCGCCTCCATCTCTTCCATGACGATGCGCTCCACTTGGTCGCGCTCCTCGGGCAGCACGGAGAAGTTCAGTTCATCGTGCACCTGCAGGATCATCTTCGAGCGGATGCCCTCTTTGCGGAAGCGTCGGAAGATGCGTATCATGGCCATCTTGATGATGTCGGCAGCCGAACCTTGGATGGGCGCATTGATGGCGTTGCGCTCGGCGTAGCCGCGCACCGTGGCGTTGTTGGAGTTGATGTCGCGCAGGTAGCATCGCCGGTGGCACACCGTCTCCGTGTAGCCCTTCTCGCGCGCCTGTTCAATACTCTCTTGCATATACGCCTGCACGCGCGGATATGTGGCGAAGTAGTTGTCGATGAGCTCTTTGGCTTCTGTGCGGCTGATGCCTAAGCGCTCTGTCAGACCGAAGGCCGTGATGCCGTAGATGATGCCGAAGTTCGCCGTCTTGGCGCGGCTGCGCTCGTCGCGTGTCACCTCCTCCAGCGTCTTATGGAAGATCTTGGCTGCCGTGGCAGCATGGATGTCGTGGCCCAGACGGAAGTCCTCGATGAGGCCCTCGTCGCCGCTGAGGTGGGCCATGATGCGCAGTTCTATCTGTGAGTAGTCCGCCGAGAAGAACAGCTGTCCCTCATCGGGGATGAACGCCTTGCGGATCTCCTTGCCGTCGGCAGAGCGCACGGGGATGTTTTGCAGGTTCGGGTTCGAGCTGGACAAGCGTCCTGTGGCTGTGATGGTCTGGTTGAACGAGGTGTGGATATGTCCCGTGCGGGGATTGATGAGCTTGGGCAGCGCCTCGATATAAGTGCTCAGCAGCTTGCGCTTGCCGCGGTATTGCAGGATTTTCTCCACCACCGGGTGTTTCGTGCGCAGGCGTTCCATCACCTCTTCATTGGTGACATACTGTCCTGTCTTCGTCTTCTTGGCTTTGCTGTCGAGCTGCAGCTTCTCAAAGAGCAGCACGCCCACCTGCCTTGGCGACTGGATATTGAACTCCTCGCCTGCCAGCGCGTAGATCTCCTGTTCTATCTCTTGCATCTCGCGCGTATGCTGTTCGCCCACCTGTTTCAGGGCTTCTGTGTTCAGCCGTACACCCGCCAGTTCCATGTGCGCCAGCACCGGCATCAGCGGCATCTCGATATCGCGGAACAGTTCCCACGACCCCTCCTCCTCCAGCATCGGTCGGAAGACGTTCTTCAGGCGCAGTGTGATGTCAGCGTCCTCGGCGGCGTAGGGGCACACCACCTCGGGAGCCACGTCGCGCATGTTCTTCTGGGGCTTCCCCGCCTTCTTTTCGCCGATGAGGGCTTCTATAGGGATGGTTTTGTAGTGCAGATAGGCTTCGGCCAGATAGTCCATGCCGTGGTGCATCTCGGGTTGCAGCACATAGTGCGCGATCATCGTGTCGAACATCGGGCCGCGCAGCTCGATGCCGTAGTTCGCCAGCACCATCAGGTCGTACTTCAGGTTCTGCCCCACCTTCACAATTTTCTCATCCTCATAGATGCAGCGGAACTCCTCCACGATGGCCTGTGCAGCATCGCGTTCGGCGGGCACGGGGACATAGTATCCCTCGCCCTCCTTCACAGCGAAGCTCAGCCCCACCAGTTCCGCATCGATGGCCTCGGTGCTCGTGGTCTCAGTGTCTATCGACACCTCTTCATGCGTGCGTAACGTATTTATAAGGTTCGCGCGCGCATCGGGGGTGTCGCACAGGTGATAGAGAGACTCTCCCCCCTGCCCCTCCCTATTATCAGGGAGGGGAGTATATACTTGTGCTGATTTGGGCACTTCTGGCGTTGGGGCAAACAGGTCACCTTGCCCGTCGCCAAACAAGTCCAGTTGTCCATTGGCCATATTGTCCCCATTACTCTTAGCTGACCGTTCCTTCCTTGAAGTTCCCCTCGCCCTTTGGAGAGGGGTTAGGGGTGAGGTCTGGGAGGGCGGGAGTAGAGTCTGTGTCTTCGTCTTCGACCTCATCTCCAGCGCCTCAAACTGCTTGTTCAGTGCCTCGCGGTCAGGCTCCTGCACCGCCAGCGCCTCCATGTCCAGCGTGATGGGCACATCCTTCACGATGGTGGCCAGCCAGCGCGACAGCTCTATCTGCTCGCGGTTCGCCTCCACCTTTTCGCGCTGCTTGCCCTTCAGCTCTTCTGTGCGAGCCAGCAGTCCTTCGATGCCGCCGAACTGTTGTATGAGCTGTGTGGCGGTCTTCTCACCCACGCCCGGGCAGCCGGGGATGTTGTCTGAGGCATCACCCATCAGTCCCAGGATATCGATGACCTGTTCCGGGCGCTCGATGCCCCATTTCTGGCACACCTCCTCGGGACCCATGATGTCGAAGCCGCCGCCCATCGTGCGGGGTTTGAACATCTTCACATGCGCCGTCACCAGCTGACCGTAGTCCTTGTCGGGCGTCATCATGTACGTCTCGATGCCCTGCGCCTCGGCCTGTGCTGCCAGCGTGCCGATGACGTCGTCAGCCTCGTAGCCCGCCACCTCCAGTACGGGAATCCTGTACGCCTTCAGCAGCTCCTTGATGATGGGCACGCCGAAGCGGATAGCCTCCGGCGTCTCCTCGCGCTGCGCTTTATAGGGTGGGTAGGCCTTGTGGCGGAAGGTGCCGCCGTGGGGGTCGAAGGCCACGCCGATGTGCGTGGGCTGCTCCTTCGCCAGCACCTCGTCCAGCGTGTTGATGAAGCCGTAGATGGCAGAGACATTCTCGCCCTTGCTGTTGATGCGAGGGTTCTTGATAAAACCATAGTAGCCCCGATAGATGAGGGCGTAGGCGTCGAGTAAGAAAAGTTTCATGCGGCAAAGATATGAATTATTTCTGATACCGAAGGCCCTGAAATATCAATTTTCAAGCCCTAACCCCAACTTTAAACCTTAAACTTTACACTTTAAACTAAATCTTCGTATCTTTGCCCCCGAAATGTTAGAAGAAATACAACAACCGATAGCCGCTGAGCTGGAGCGCTACAAGGCGCTCTTCCGTACCGCCCTGCACTCCGACAACGAGCTCCTCTCAGCCGCCCTCAGTCATCTCACCCGCAAGCTGGGTAAGATGATGCGCCCCACGCTCGTCATTCTCTGTGCGCGCGAAGGGGGGCGGGTCACCGATGAGGTGCTACATGCTGCCGCAGGTATGGAGATGCTCCACACCGCCAGCCTCGTGCACGACGATGTCGTGGATGAGAGCATGATGCGCCGCGGACAGCGCTCCGTCAATGCGCTCTTCGACAACAAGGCTGCCGTCCTCGTGGGCGACTTCATCACCTCCATGGCCCTCTCGCAGGTGGCCCTCACCCGCCACCTCGACATCGTCGATCGCATGGCGCACCTTGGCCAGATGCTCGCCGACGGTGAGCTGCTGCAACTCAACATCACCCACAGCAGTGCCTTCAGCGAGCAGGCCTACTACGATGTCATCGCACGCAAGACCGCGGTCCTCTTCGAGACCTGCGCCTTCGCTGGCGCTACGCTTGGCGGGGCCGATGCCGACACCGTGCAGCGCCTGCAGCGCTTCGCACACCTTGTAGGCCTTTGCTTCCAGATGCGCGATGACATCTTCGATTTCGACGAGAACCTCAACGTGGGCAAACCCAAGGGCAACGACCTCCAGGAGGGCAAGCTGACACTCCCCGTCATCTACGCCCTCAACACTCAGCCCTCAGAGGACCATTACCGTCACCTCGCCCTGCGCGTGAGAGCCCTCGAAGCCTCGCGCCTCGAGATACAGGAACTTGTCGATTTCACCATCCAGAGCGGCGGTATAGCCTATGCCGAGGGCGAGATGCAGCGCCTCGCCGAAGAGGCCCGCACCCTCCTCCGCGACCTCCGCGACCCCGCCATCGCCCACGCCCTCGACCTCTATCTCGACTTCGTCATCCAGAGAACGGCGTAGGGTGGCCCCTCTCCCCGCTCCCCCCGTGGGAGGGAGGGCCTCGCAAGCGAGGTTGAAGGGTAACTTTTATTCGTCATTCGTCATTCTCCTAACCGTCAAATATGAAAACAATCCTCATCCTCAACGGTCCCAACCTCAACCTCCTCGGCCGCCGCGAGCCCGACGTCTATGGTGCTCGCTCCTTCGATGACTATCTGCAGGAGCTGCGGGCGCAGTACCCCGACGTGCAGATAGACTATTTCCAGAGCAACCATGAGGGCGCCCTCATCGACAAACTCCATGAGGTGGGCTTCACCATCGATGGCATCGTCCTCAATGCCGGAGCCTACACCCACACCAGCATAGCTCTCCACGATGCCATCCGCGCCATCACAGCGCCTGTCGTAGAGGTTCATATCTCCAATGTCCACCAGCGCGAGCCTTTCCGCCACCAGAGCTTCATCAGCGCTGCCTGCCGCGGCGTCATCTGCGGCTTCGGCCTCGACAGCTACCGCCTCGCCGTAGAAGCACTGGTGAATAGTGAGAAATGAAAGAGTGAAAAGTGAAAAATAAGGATTTCACTTGAGTCTCGACGACTACATAGAATCCCATATTGAGCCGGAGCACCCCTACCTGCACGCCCTCTGGCGCGCCACGCACCTCCACCTCAACTACCCCCGCATGGCCAGCGGTCACCTGCAGGGGCAGTTGTTGCGGATGCTCGTGCAGATGATCCGTCCCCGCCTTGTTCTTGAGATAGGCACCTTCACCGGCTACAGCGCCCTCGTGATGGCCAGTGCCCTCGAACCCGGTGCTATGCTCCATACCTTCGAGATCAACGACGAGCAGGAGGACTTCACCCGTCCCTGGATAGAGAACTCTCCCTGGGCCGATAAGATTGCGTTTCATGTCGCGGATGTCCTGAAGACCCTCTCTCCGCTCCCCCGTGAGGGGGAGAACCTCGCTTTCGATATGGTCTTCATTGATGCCGACAAGCGCCATTATGTCGATTACTTCGAAGCCGTCCTTCCCCATGTCCGCCCCGGTGGCTTCATCCTTGCCGACAATACCCTCTGGGGCGGGCAAGTGTATGACGCTTCTTCGTCTGCCGCGCAGAGCGGAGAGAACGCAAAATCGTCACAATTAAACGGCATCATGGCCTTCAACGACCTCGTAGCCACCGACCCGCGTGTCGAAGTCGTCATCCTTCCCATCCGCGACGGCCTCACGCTCCTGCGCAAGAAACCCTGACCCACAGCCTTAAATACTACGCCCCGCAACTCCATCGAGCTGCGGGGCGTAGCTTTGTATTGTTCGCTCAGCGTCTGCGACGCTTCGCTTGTGAAGAATCTGTCAATTGCTCCAGATGTTCCAGTCGTTCTGGTACTTGGTTTCTACTTTGTCTGCATCAACCGTATCGTCGTGTTTGATGCCGACCTGGGGATTGCTAAGTGCCAATGGCAGGCTCGGCCTGACATTCTTTGCCGCCATCTGCGGTGTCAAATATCTCTTTTTCATAGGACTCTAGTATTTCTTTATTTGTCAAGAATTTGAGAATTAGAGAATCTTGCTGTTTCACAGTCTTGGGTTGCGAACTGCTATGCCATGTTATTCTCTAATTCTCTAATTCTTGATTTGAATTATTTTACGAGAACCTTCTTGCCATTGACGATGTTCACGCCGCGCTGCATCTTGCTCATGCGCTGGCCAGCCAGGTTGAAGATCTTGGCAGCCTCTTCGGCACTCACGGTCTCGATGGTGCGGACACCAGTTGCGATATCGTTGAAGACAAAGGTGAGGGCCTTGACATCGCCGCCAGGCACTGCGGATGCAGGCAGCAGAGCCTTGCCAGCAGGTACGGTGCCAGGATTAACTTCCACGAAGTTGTTGCCCTTCAGGCCGTAGTATTCACCCTCGGTGACTTCGGTGGCTTCGGTAATGCCAACGAGTTTGTTGCCCTCGACAGCTTCGCCTTCTTCAACATAGACAGGATCTATTTCGGTAGAAGCAGTTCCCTTGAGGAGCACGCCAGTGCCAGCGGCTACAGCGGTTTGAATCTGTGTGAAGGTGATTTCTGAACCATTGATAGCTGTTACAGCCCATGCTGAATAGCCGCTTGTCTCGGAGTGCGTGAAGTCAACAGCCTTGGTGCTGGAGAACGTTGCATAACCAGAAGCGTTGAGCTTGACGCCTGCTTTCTTGTAGAGTGACAGGGCGCCGCCAGTGCTCTCAGCATAGCAGGCGAATCCGTGGATTCCGTTACCGCGCAGGTAGGCGTTGACTTCCGATGCCTCATTTTTCTTATTGACGAAGTCGAATGTTTCAGTGCCGCTGACAGTCCACAACGCTTTGTCATCCGTGCCGTCTGCTAACATCTGAGCCTTGTTCTTTGCGCCCGTACTTGCTGCATAAGCATCAGCCTCTGCATTGTAGATGGTCCAATAATCACCGCTCTTGGCGATATGCCATACGATAGCAGCATTGTTGGTGGTGATGACATCGTTTTCGGGAGTTACTTCTTCATACTGCAAGCGGTCACTCGTAACTGTGGTATTCATTGCCTTACCATCGTAGCAGATGATGTAGTCGCCTTCAACGAGTTCGCCAGTGAAGAGGTTGTATTTTTCGCCAGCAGCAGGAGCAACATATCCAGCCTGGGTGATGGTGATGAGCTCAGAATAGACTTCATTGGTATTGTCATCAAGAGCATACACTTTCAGATAGCCAGTACGTGCGTCGCCCGTGTTGGCTTCGATAGTATAAGCAACATTATTATCCTTGTTGATGTCTGCGTCAAACCAATCGTATGTAGCCTCGTTGCCGTCAGCGTCACAGAAGAAGACGTCTGCATTGATGTCGGTGATATGCTCATAGGTCACCGTGATGGTGCCATCTGTCTCTTCGGCTGTAGCATTGATAGCGCTTTCACTGACTGTAACGGTGGGCGTGAGAACAGGTTCGACATATTCTGCCAATGCGATGTTGCCGAGGGCTACGTTACCACTGCTCTTGCTTGTGTAAATCCACTTGATGTAACGTACGTTCTCACCCAGATCGTCAAATTCTTCACTCTGAGTGTTACCGAGCTCTGTGTATGACTTGAGGTCAGTATAGGCTTGGCCATCCTCAGAGGTCTGAACGGTGAAGGTGCCGCCAGAGAAGCTGTTACCCTTGATGTCGAAGGTCAGGATTCCAGGACGCTCGTTAATCTTGAGAACGATATAATCGTCAGTGCTATCAAACTTCATATAAGGAGAAGTTCCATAAGTGCCAACTCCTTCTTTCGAAATTCCAGTAGGTGTGCTGGTGTCATCCCATTCAAACGGCAGTACTGCGTAATCAACGACGAAGTTACCTTGAACGACTGAGAAAATCTCAGACTCGGCATTGTCGGTAGTTACCTTGAAGAATGCCGTGCGACCATTTTCGGAATCCTCATTCTCCGTCAGGCTTACTCTGACAACACCGTTGAGAATCTCGGCGCTGAACCAATCATAGGTTGTGGCGATGCCTTGATAATCACAAACGACAACTTGAGGATTGCCGGATGTGTAATGGGTTGTGAAGGCGAAATCATAATTCTGCGCTTCGTAGGTGAGGTTCTTGGGAGTAGCTTCAGTGAATGTGATGCTCGGAATCTCAAAGGTGTATTCTACAGATGCCACTTCACTCTGTGCCATGCCGTCCTTTTCAGCCTTGGCATAGACCGTCTTGTCCTCGGCGATGTTGAGGGCTTCGGTGTACTCTGTCCAATCCTCGTTGTCGAAGCTGTAGTAGATGGTAGCGCCATCCGTTGCGCAGGAGATTTCTACAGCCTGTGCGGTATAGTATGTGCCTGCAGCTACAGAGAATGTCGGCGTAGCCACGGGCAGAGCAATCGTATAGTGAGCCGTAGCGACATCGCTGCTCGTCTCGTCCTTCACGGCAATGGCCTTGATGGTGGTCTCCTCTGTGATAGCAATGGCACCATCAAATTCTTCACTGTTGGTTGTCGGCTCGGTTCCGTCTGTAGTGTAGTAGATGATAGTACCCTCGGTGACACTCTCAATGGTCACCTCAGTGCCGGAAGCGACAGCACCCTCAGCAGGTGAGAAAGTGGGAGTAGCAGGCTTGCGGGAGAGAGATACGATGTAGTTGTTTGCTGCTACCTCTGCTTCGCTCTTATATGTGGTCAGTCCACCATAAATGGTGACAACATCACCAACCAGCAGGTCGTCAGCATTAGCAAATGCTACATTGTCAAGACCCTTTCCCTTATAGATAAGGAGTTGGTTAGAGGTTGTGCCGTCATCGGAAATGTAGTAGCGGTAGTTGTTACCGTCGCCAGTGATGCTGGTGTTGTAGAAGGACGAAACGATACCTTTGACATACACATTCTCAGATGTGCCGCTCTGGGGTGTTGCTGCGATAGCTTCTGCCACGGTGTAGGGTCTTGCCTCCGTGCCGGGAGCCTGGCTGTTGATGACGGTGATGGTCTTCGTTCCTGTTGCCTCGGCATAGTCGTTGTTGCCGGCGTATGTGGCGGTGAAGGTCACCTCGCCAGTAGCGAGAAGGGTGACAGCACCCGTATTGGCATCGATAGTGGCGATGTCTGTATCGCTGCTGCTCCATGTCACGGTAGCACCTTCTACGGCAGCCTGCTCGTAGGTCACGGCAGCCGTGAGCGTACCAGCGCTGACGTTTGTCTCACCGTTGAGGTCCACTGTCAGGACGCCGCTTACGGCAACGGTGGGCTCAGCTAAGTTCTTGGTAGCTTTCACTGTGGCCACGGGGCTCTGATCGTTGCCCTTGATGGCAATGGCCTTGATGGTGGTGGTAGCGTTGATATCGAAGGACTGAGTGTATTCCGTGCTGCCGGAAGTGGGCTCACTACCGTCAAGCGTGTAGTAGATGGTTGCGCCGTCTGTATCACAAGCCATCTCAACAGATGTCGAGAAGGTGAAGGGAGAAGTGACAGTGATGGCCGGACGCTCTACGGCAGCAGCAACAACTGACGTGCAGTATGCAGAATATGTGTCGGGGGTACCTGACTTATATGTAATGACAATAGAAGATGTATAACCAGCACCTGAACCATTTGTTAGAACAAAATATCCATTATTGTCATTGGAGCAATCAAAGGTAAAAACATTTCCTGATGATGAAGGAATAATAGAAGTGCCATCAGTTGGATTCAATTTATCACCAACCTTCAAAGAGATATTCTTATTAGAGTCTCCATCGGTGTAGGTAATAACGATAGTTTGTACATTTAATGCCTCATTATTGTACAATGCTCCAGTGCCGTTACTATTTCCTTGTGCACGCCATTGAAAATAAGTGTCTTTATCAAATATCTGCGTGATGTTAAATGATACGCCATCAAGATCGTAATCGTCAGAGGCTGCATATGCCTTTGGGAAACCATTATCTTGGGATGCGTCATAAGTTAATGTCTCTGTCGTACTAGCGCCTTCAACAACTTCAGCAAACACTGCATAATATGTTACATCGGATTCACCCATCGTTTGGGTAGCGGTGTTCACAAATTCAGGAGCTTCATCCGTAGTACCATCAATGGGAGTAGCAACCCATCCAACAAATTTCTTACCATAAATATCTGCGATATTGGTGGGGAAGTCAATATTAGCACCCTCCTCTACTTCATTTCCAGTGGCATTACCATTCACATTAAAGGTAACGGTGTGAGTCGGTATAGGTGTGCTGTCAGTTATCGTGACCGTGAAGGTCTTTGCTCCAGCATTGTAGGTCTCGTCAGCAGCTTGGCTAACTGTGATTGTCTGGGTGCTGGGCGTAACAAGCGACTTGGGAGATACTGTAATTTTTTTGTTTACGGCGTCAACAGAGGTTGTCACATAATCGCTTTCGCTTACTGTCACAGCGCCCGTGCTGGACGTGGTATAAGAAATCTCCTGAGAAGCTGAGTTATTATAGAGGTCGAAGCTCAGAGCAATCGGAGCACCTGTCAGAGCCAGGTCTGATTCTTCAAGAGTGGGTGTGTCGCCTCCGCCTGTTGTGTAGGTCACCACAACGCTCTTTACATATATCGCTTTTGCAGCTTTAGAAGGCTTTGTCACCGTTACCACAATTTCTCCACTTGCAGACCCTGTAAATGTGTAATTACCAGCAGATGATGATAAACTTTGGGGATCACCACCGAATGCATTACCTCCGACAGTAACAGAAGCTGTAGCAGTTACACCACTAGCTGTACTAGCATTAACAACTACTTCTGTGATTGTCCCAGAAATGTCACTTGTGCTTAAGCGGATATATTGCACTTGTGCACTATTGGTTCCATAGTGGATACCTTTAGTATTGTCAAAATTAGACTCTGTGCCATCAGAAGCAACAGTCCATGAGGCACCATCATCTGCTGTGCCGGAACCATTACATTTAGCTGTAAATGTTAGAGTACTTGTACCGTCATCTGCCCACGCCGCACCACTTCCTAAACCGAGCAGTACCGCGAGCAACATCAGCAGCCTCAAGCTGCTGAGCTTGTGTAATAAATGTTTCATTGTTAGATTGTTTTGAATTAGAGTAAGTTTTCTGTGCGCAAAGGTACTGCTTTTTTGTGTGCGGTGCAAAGTTTTTCGCATTTCTTTATCGCTCACCCGCATATTTTCATCTTTGATGAACAGCAAAGGCAGGGATGGAACGTTTTTCTTGATAGCCAAGACACTCTGCATTCATAGCCTCTTAATTAAGCTCCTGCATCATTTTCAACAATTTCCCAATGACCGCTATAGCCACTGCCTACATACTTAATATGAGTGAGTTTTGAAATATGGCGTTTAATAGTTGCAAGTCCTTTTTTGCTTGTTCTTGCCAATTCTTCAGTAGTAATCTTAGGATTTCTCTTAATCTGTTCTTCAATCCATCTATCAAGTGCATCACCTTGAGTATCACCTTGAGTATCATCTTGGGTATCACCTTGAGTGCCACCTTGAGGGACATCCACGGTTGAAGGCACGGTCACTTCAAATGCAGTTATCTTTGACACATCAAAAACGGCCTCCTTGTTGCCATTATCAAGCAACATATCCTGCACACGCCTTATACCTTGATTGAACATATTGACATATTTCATCTCCTTCATGGCCTCCGCTATAATAGGATTACGATAGTCGTTTACATTAGGAAAATTCTCTGGTCGTGCCTCACCATATAACCCTCCCGCATTCATGATTTCTATATGGTCATCAAACTGATATAGCCGGATTGGCATGTTCGATTGATAGTCACGATGCATACAGGCATTCATCATCAACTCACGCAATGCATTGTTGGGATAATTGATGATGGTCTTCTCACGGAACAGGCTCACAGCGACGGGTCTTTGCGTGATAATAGCATCACTGACAAAAGATTCCAATGCTGGTAGCAACTGGAAAAGCGGACCCTGAAAACGTTTCTCGTTCAATACCTCTCCGCCAATGGTCTTACCTGAAAACCGTACAAACTGTACGTAAGCCCCTGGCAGATAATAGCGAGGATTCTTGCCAAACAAGATGAGGGCTGCGTATGTAGGGCAACCATGAATGCGGTCATACAGACGGACTGAAGCCAATTGCTCCTTGATGTCCCGTTTGTCATCAGCTAACACCTCTGGAGTAACCACAGAAGGTAGATATTCATTCTTGATATACTCTAGATTCAAGTCATCCAATGTCGCGCCAAAACAAGGTGAAGCATCAAAAGTAGCCATGTAAGCCATACGCCGTTCCGTCAATATCCGTTCTTCCGCTTCGCTGGCGATGTCACGTCTGGGTCCAATACGGATAAACACCCGTCCACGATACCGCACAGGAGGCAGAAGTGATGGGGAAACCTCTGCTACCAGCAATTCGCCATCAGGAAACTTCACCCGCTCTACCGTCATAACAGGTAATGGCAGAATATTGCCATCCGAGCGAATTCCAGAAATCTTTTTCAGCAGAGCATCGTCCACCTTCAGTCCTGACAGTCGTCCGTCGTCATGGGCTCCTATCAACAGATAACCCTTTTGACGAGAGTCTGGTAAATCATTGGAAAAGGCACAAATAGCTTCACAAAACTTATCCATGTTTGTAGTAGAGACCGTTCGCTCCACACGAAAATTCTCGGTACTGTGTAGCAACCCCTGTATTTCTTCTTTTGATATCATATTCTTCTTTTAGGTTCAATTCTGTTGTTATTGGCACAAAGATACTGATTTCCTTTGAAAGAGAGCAAAAAACCTTGTATATTTATACTATATAATCACATTTTAATATCAAAATCCTCACTTTTTGACTTGTATTCGCGATAATCTGCTGTCAACTCTGTTACTGCTTGCATTATCTGTCCCAACTCCATCATGAACCTACTCCAACTTATACACTAATTCTGCCGCCCTATTCATTTCATCGACTCCGGGACTTTCCTTGAGGATCTCAGATGATTTATGTCTTATTTATGTTCCGCCCTAATTCTCCCGATGAAATGCCCCTTTTTTGCCACCTTTACGTTCCTCACCACAGCGTCCCGCAACTCTCTCGAATTGCGGGGCGCTTGCTTGTCTTGCCTGTATTGTCAGCTCAGCGCTTGCTTGCGCAGAACCTGTCATTATTCCCAGATGTTCCAGGAACCTTCTTCCTTGGTCAGGATTTCGTTGCTATTGAGCCTATTGCCCTCAGCGTTGTCGAAGGGAATGCTCTCGGCGATGAGCATTTCAGTCTCTAACTGATCTACCGCCATCTGCGGCTGAATATATACCTTTTTCATTTTCTTTGAACCTAAATGTTATTTTTTGGGGGAACTTAAATCCAACGCAAATCTCTACCTAAATCTTTATTTAAGTTTAAATTTATGCCAGATTTAAGTTCCTTTCTGCGTTTATTTCACGAGAACTTTCTTGCCATTCACGATATAGATACCTGTCTTTAACCCGGAACCATTCACCTTGAACCTTGAACCGTCAACGCGCTGACCAGCCAGGTTGAAGATCTTTGAATCCTGAACCTTGAACCCTGAACCCTGAACCGTATTGATGCCAGTTGCCAAGCCGTCGAAGTCGAAGGTGAAGCCCTTGGTGCTGCCACCGGCGGCGGGGATTGTCATATATGCCTTGCCAGCGGGAACTGTTTGACCATCATTCACGAGATAGAAGCCAACCTGACCCTCATTCTCTCCAGTCTTACCTATGCCGAGGGCATAGATGGTGCCCTCCTCATCACCCTTGACAGAGCCGTCGGAAGCCAGAAGGAGGTTGCCGGTGACATCTTCGGGTGTTGCGACGATAGGCAATTCGTATGTATTCGCCGATGCTTTAATCACAATTGGTGTGTTAGCAGGAACAGATGCTTTGCGGGTCAAGGTAGCAGTGCTTTTGTCATTGTCAGTAGCGGTAACGATATAACCAATCACGCCATCGGGGAAGCTGACGGAGTTCACTGTGGTGTAAGTCGTGTAGCCTGCAGCACCAACGGTGACACTCTCTGTCGGCGTAGCAGCAATCTTCTTGTAGAGTTGCACAGCAGAACCATCAGAAGTCGAGTATGCTCTAAAGTCTTTGCTACTATCATATCCTTTTATCAAACGGTTATTATCAGAAACATTGGCAATGGTGGCATTATTGGAGCTAAAGGTGATATTCCACTGATATTTTTTCTTCTCAGCAGCTGAAGAGGGTAGAGAGTTACTTGTTTGAAAGTCGGTGCCTGTACTCCATCCCAAATATTTGTAACTTTTGCTACCACGTAATGTATAGTTACCAGCGGAGCCTCCTAATGTAAAAACATCTATGCCACTAGTCGTTTCATCAATTGTGATGGTATTACTGGTGATGCTAACGCCAATACCTTGCCCCTTACCACTTTTTAAGGTTCCCATGGCTACGCTGTTGGTTTCGCTTACTATGATGTAACGATCTCCGACCACAAGGTCGCTTGTACTTGTAACACGTTGGAATGTTGTGTCTGCCCACGCCGTGCTACTCCCTATTCTGAGTAGTACTGTGAGCATTATCAGCAGCCTCAAGCTGTTGAGCTTGTGAAATAAATGCATCATTGTTGAATTAGAGTAAGATTTCGAGGTGCAAAGGTACTGACTTTTCGTGTGCGGTGCAAGCTTTTATGAATTTCTTTCCTGCTCTTTGTATATTTCGTCATAAAACAGCGCCCCGCAATTCGAGAGAATTGCAGGGCGCTTGCTTGTATTGTTAGCTCAGCGCTTGTGGCGCTTCGCTACGAAGGACGTGGTTAATTGTCCCAGATATTCCAGTTGTTCTGGTCCTTGGTCAGGATGTCTTCTCTGTCGAGCTTATTAGCATTGTCGAAGGGAATGCTCTCTGCGATAAGCATTTCAGTCTCTAACTGATCTACCGTCATCTGCGGCTGAATATATACCTTTTTCATTTTCTTTGAACCTAAATGTTATTTTTTGGGGGGAACTTAAATCTAACGCAAATCTCTACCTAAATCTTTATTTAAGTTTAAATTTATGCTAGATTTAAGTTCCTTTCTGCGTTTACTTTACGAGAACCTTCTTGCCGTTCACGATGTTCACGCCGCGCTGCATCTTGCTCATGCGCTGGCCAGCCAGGTTGTAGATGGGGCTGTTGGCTATTGGCTGTTGGCTGTTGGCAATCGTATTGATGCCTGTTGCCAAGCCGCTGAAGTCGAAGGTGAAGCCCTTGGTGCCGCCACCGGCGGGGATTACCATATATGCCTTGCCAGCGGGAATCGTCTGACCATCGTTCACGAGATAGAAGCCCACAACACCAACATAGGGTTCTACCTTACCTACTCCGAGGGCGAAGATGGTATTGTCGTCGCCTTCTACAGTGTCGTCGGAGACAAGGAGGAGGTTTGCGGAGCAATCGTCGGCGCTCTCCGTCAGATACGGGATGTTTGTGCTCTCTACGGCACCGCCGTTGGCGCTCTTCAGGATGACACCCGTATTAGCAGGCACCTTATAGATACGCTCCATATGGATGGTATTTTTGTTTGTCTGCGTAGCGATATACACTTCGAAGGCATCAGCAGCGCTGAAGTCCAGAGCATTGGTTGAGCTGAAGGAAGCATAACCGGTGGAGCTTGTGATAGCCACAGCCTCAGAGGTCGCGAGATAGACGATATCCTCGGCTACGCGGGGGAACAACTCATAAGTCGAACCGTAAACGGTGGCAATACCCTGCACATCTACGGCAGCGCCAGTCGTTACTTCGTATCCTACCTTGAAGTTATCATAAAGCTGGATGTCAGAATTCTCACCTACATAGTACTTGCTGTTACTTTCTGTGATTTCTGTGTTTGCAATCTTTACCAAGTCGCAGAGGTTAGCCTGAATAGCGGCTGTTGTACCATCAATCACCTTGGCCACAACGGTCTCGTTGCTGGTGCGTGTAAGCACGCTGATGTCGGCAATGTTGATAATTTCTGGCAGGTTATTGTAGGGGCTGTATCTGCCACTGATTGTACCGCTGAGGAAGTCACCCGTGGTCAAAGAAGTGTCGAAGCCGCTATTATTATATAGGTCAATAGCTCCGCTTGCATCGCGGACATAGATATTCTTCTTCGCAGCATCGATGTAAACCACCTGAGCGCCGGTAAGGTTCAGGCGGAAGTCAGTGCCGCTTTCCAAAGCCTTCACCTGTGCGATGGTCGTCAGGGGCAGGTCGATGGTGTAAGTAGCAGAAGCTACATAGCTGCTCTCGCTATCCAAGTAAGCGATGGCCTTGATGGTCATGCTTTCGTTGATTTCGATATCACCACCGTCATACTCGGTGCTCTCGTCAGTAGGCTCTGTGCCGTCTGTGGTGTAGTAGATTGTAGCACCGTCCGTTTCGCAGGTGATAGTCGTCGTCTTCACCTCCTCATAAGTGCCTTCGGCAAGGGTGATGACGGGAGTTGCCACGCTCTTGATGACGGTCGGGGTGATGGTCAGTTTTGTGAACTTAGCATAAGACGCAGTGGCGGATATGGTGATGGTAGCATCTGTTGCGCTCACCGTCAGCTCATCAGTTTCAGAGTTCGTACCATCTGAGATTGTCACATGGTTATTAGCCATTGTGGCAGTTACGGTGAAGCCTGCATCGCTCTTGATGAGAGGCATCTGTATCTTACCGGTAGAAGCCTTAAGTTGGATGCCGGTGCTCTTCATCATATCCGTTATTTTCCAGCCTTCATAGTCATTATCTTCGGTGTCACTTACCGTAGCATCGCCATAGGACTTATAACCGGAGCCGCTGGTCGTAAAGCCAGCTTCCGTGAATTCTACAGCCGTTTCCTTGCCGCGGAGGTCAATCACAGGCACAGCCTTGATGGTATAAGCTGCGCTTGTCACCTCACTTGCATTACCGCCGAGGTCAACAGCAATCACCTTCAGGGTCAGAGCCTCGTTAATCATAATACCGGTGTTATCATCATACGCCTGTGTCGTACCCGTAGGACTCAACTCAGCGAATGCAGGATTGCTGCCGTCGGTGGTGTAGAAGTAGAGGAGGTCGCTGTCATAGTCGTTCACCTTAACAACCGTGCCCTCGTCAATAGCGCCCGCGGCAGTGTCGAGCGTGGGAGCTGCAGGAGCTGCAATCGTATAAGAGGCAGTCACCACGTCACTCAGATGTGAACTTGCGTTAGCAGCAACGACCTTCAGGTTCGTAGCAGCAGTAATGGAAAGGCCACCAACGGGGAATTCAGCACTCGTGCCCGTAGCTTCAAGATTGCCGTCGCAGGCAGGGTCGCTGTCATCGGTGGTGTAGAAATACATATAATCATCGTCTGGATCGCTGATGGTGACGATGGTGCCATAAGTCACAGCCGTTCCGCTGGCAATAGATAGAGTCGGCGGAGTCACGATGGCGGAGTTCTCAACGGTTACCGTGCAGACAGCATCATCAGCAGCCTTGTAGGTGGCATCGCCAGCGTAAGAGGCTGTAATCGTGTAGGTGCCGATGGCTGTAGCGGTAGCCTTACCGGTAGAAGCATTGTATGTCAGGCCCTCATTCGGAGCGATGGTATAAGTCACGGTCTCGCCAATCACATCATCGCCAGCCTTCAGCACAGCAGCTGCGAGGTCGCCAATGACAGATGCTCCGCCGTTCAGGTCGAGGTTGAGAGCGTCAGCGAAGGTCAACGTGGTGGCCAAGCGGCTATCCTGCTTGCGATAAATTGCAATAGACGACTGACCGCTGGTATAGCAAGCGAAGCGAGGACTTCCTGAATTCCATTTCAGGGTCCTGCCTGTTGTCCCCACATTCTGAACAGTAGCGACACCATTAGAAATTCTAATAGTCCATTGTGCAGTAGTTTCTTCTGCATTCTCAGCTGTATGCAGGGCATTGGTAGCACTTGTCAAAGCCAAATACTTCTCGCCCAGACTTTCATAGAATGTCCAAGCACCAGCGCTGCCGCCCAAGGTGATGACATCGACTTCTTCGTCGGTAATGGAAATCTGTGAGTTATCAAGGATAACATCTACGCCCGTGTAATAAGAACCATTTGCAGCACCCATTGCCTTCGGTCCTTCCTCATACACGAACAGGAACTTATCGCCAGCTCTCAGCGTGCTGGCATCCGTCACCTTTTCATAGACGGTGGCAGGTGCTGAGTTGGCAACACTGACGGTGAAAGTGGCGGAGCCTGCTGCGTAAGTAGCATCTGCGGCCTGGTTCACTGTGATAGTCTGTGCTGATGCCGTCTTCTTTACCGGAGTGACGGTGATGGTCTTAGCACTCTCATTAACTACAGCATTAATATAGTCGCTCGTGGCAACCGTGACAGCGCCCGTGCTGCTCGTCGTGTAGTTGATGACCTGTGCATCGGAGTTGTTATAAAGGTCGAAGCTGAGATCGATGGGAGCACCTGTCAGCGCAAGGTCATTGTCTTCGAGAGATGTAGCAGAATAAGTCGTTGTGACAGACTTTATATATATAGCCTTGTTGGAACTGTTTGCCCACGTGATAACTATATTACCTGAGCCAGAACCTGTAAATTCATAATTCGCAGCCGAACTGGTCAGGCTTGCTGTGTTATTGCCATTATATTTGAATGTTGTACCACCTACTGTCACAGCAACAGTTGCGTTTACACTACTTGCACCCGAGGTGTTCACTACAACACTTGATATTGTACCAGATATGCCTGATCCGGTTAAGACAATACCCGTTGCAGGGTTGTTATTTGAACCAACCTGAGTTCCTTTGGTCCCGTCTAAATTATTCCAAGAGGCTGAAGACTTCCATGTAACGGCAAGATCCCAACTTGCATTGGTGAAATCACCTGTTTGAGAAAATTTACTCGTTACATTACCAGTTGCAGAGAACTTCGTTGAAACTGTACTGACGTTGTTGTCAGCCCACGCCACACCACTCCCCATACCGAGCAGTACCGCGAGCAATGTCAGCAGCCTCAAGCTGCTGAGCTTGTGTAATAAATGTTTCATTGTGAAATTGTTATAAATTAGAGTAAGATTTCTGCGCGCAAAGGTACGGCATTTTGGGCAAAAGTGCAAGGTTTTTCATATCTCTTTATTGTGAAAGGGCAAATTTTTATTTTAGATTAAGTGCACGGGCGCAAGGAAAAAGGAGGTGAGGGCGTGTCCCATAGGTGGGACGACCGCGTCCCATATATGGGACACGCGAATCCCATATATGGGACGCGGGAATCCCATGCATGGGACACGCGGTGACATGCTGATGTTCAGGGTCGCAAATCGTAGGGCTGAAAGTTAAACAACGGGGAAAATGGCAGAAAACCTACACCCTTTTAGGGCAGCCTACACCAAAACTGCCACCACATAACCTGTTCTTTCACAGTGCGATATAAAGAAGGGTGGCAGTTTTGCAGTTTTTTCGGGCTATTTTTCATTAGAAGCGAGTGTGGCAGGGTCACGGCGTGTGTCCCACATGCCCCCGAGCCCCCTAAAGGGGAGCGTTGAAGCCCCCGAGCCCCCTAAAGGGGAGCGTTGAAGCCCCCGAGCCCCCTGAAGGGAGCGTTGAAGCCCCCGAGCCCCCTAAAGGGGAGCGTAGGGAATGATGAGGAGCTAAAGGCCAACAGCCAAAGGCTAAAGGCCAACAGCCAAAGGCCAATCAGCTTCTTTTGTCCAGTGCCTGGCGAGTCAGATTAGAGATAATGGTGATGAGCTGCTCGGTTGGCTCAATCATTGGGGCAACTTGCTCTTCCGTGAGATTGTAGTTGTCTTCGTAATCCCCTTTGAGTCGGAAGGTAAAGAGTTGCCGATAGAGCTTCCCGATGTCATTGGACAGCAACCCCGGTTTGATGAAATGGAGACCCAGCTGTTGGATGACGCCTTCATGCGACTTCACTCGTATACTATTGGCTATCAGCAATGCAGAGGCAGCATAGTAGGCTGCGTAATACAATCTGTTAGCCACGATTTCCCAATAACCAAGCGCGAGAATCGTTTTAGCTTGTTCTATCGTCTGTCTGGCCTTCTCCAGCCGATAGATAACTACATCGTAACGTCCTTGTTCGTCTAAGCTCATAGTACGATAGCGTCTTCTTCCACGTTTTGATGAAATGGGGTATAGCGGTTTTCTGCCCATTGTTTCTTCGTGAACATGATGGGATTGATGTACTCGTCAAGGTCCCAGCCGAGAGTGTGGATAGGGTAGGCGATATCATCGTGGTCCTCCTTGGTAATCTTGTCTTTATCGAGCAGGATGAGGATGTCCCAGTCAGAACCTTGGTGGGCATCTCCGCGTGCCTGAGAACCAAAGAGAAGCACCTGAGCATTGGTGGGAACCACTTCGTGTGCCCGCTTAGAAATTGCTTTCAGGATGTCTTGTTTTTCTTTGGTCATGGCTGTTTCTTTGTCTTATCTGTGGGCAAAAGTACTGTTTTTGGGCTAACGGTGCAAGGTTTTCTGCATTTCTTTAGCGTTCAGCGGCAATTTTTATTGATTAAGGTCTGAGAAGGAAGGGGGAAGAGCCAAAGGTCAAGGGTTCAAGAAGTTCAAGAGTTCTTCAGACTCGCTGTCGCTCGAAGAAGCGGCAGAGCCGAGCGCAAAAGGTTCAAGAGTTCAAAGAGTTCAAAGGTTCAAGTGTTCAAGTTCTTTTGTCAAGAATTAGAGAATTAGAGAATTTCTTTGGGGCGCAATGGGATTTTGATAAGAATTAGACGAAGCCGGCGGAGCGCTTCGTCGAGAATTCTACAATTCTCAACAATTCACTCTTGACTGCCGAACACAAATAATTCTCTAATTCTTCAAGTATGAAGCGTCCCTTTGGGCCGAGCGCTCTAATTCTTGATAATCGTCAAAGTCCAGCCGCAGGCGGCTGTTGCGGTTAAAAAAACATAATCTTTCATCCGTAATCCTTTATCTTTAATGAAAAGTCGCTACCTTTGTGACTGATATGGAACAAACAGTTTTTTATGAGATCTGCGGCTGGGCTGCCAGCATCTGCATGATCCTGGGATATCTCCCACAAGCTATTCACACGATTCGGACACGCGAGACGGACGGCATCGCAGTGCCTACCTTCCTGATGATGGGCATCGGCGCCTTCTGCTTCATGTTGCAAGGGCTGCTGCATGAGCCAGAGATTATCTGGGCGCTGTTCCTGACAAACCTCGTCACCTCGACCTGCTCCTGCATCATCTTCGGCATCAAGATGTATAATGATTACTTCAGGAAGGAAGAGCCAAAGAGTTAAAGAGTTCAAGAAGTTCAAAAGGTTCAAGAGTTCAAAAGGTTCAAAGAGTTCAAAGGTTCAAGAGTTCAAGAGTTTTGTCAAGAATTAGAGAATTAGAGAATTTTTCAGAGGCGGCACGCTGCGCAGATGCCGAATGCTATCCCGTCTGCCAGCCCCTCTCTCGAAGCCTGCGGAGCGCTTCGCCGAGACTCTTCACTTCTCAACAATTCACTCTTGACTGCCGAGCTCAAATAATTCTCAAATTCTCAAATTCTTGATAAGAATGGTACTGAAGAGATGGGGGAGGGAGGTGCTGGAGCTGCTGTTCCCGCGGCAGTGCTGCGGCTGTGGCCAGCGGCTGGCCTCGGGTGAGCAGCTGGTGTGCATGGAGTGTCAGTGCTGTCTGCCGCTGGAGACGCTGCGCGACTGGGAGTTCAACCGCCACAAGGTGGCGCTGGGCACCCATCCTGCTCTCTTCCGTGTGGGGGCACTGACGCGCTACGACCGCACTAATATCTCGGCGGAGCTGGTGCGAAGCCTTAAGTTCAGGCGCCGCCATGAGCTGGGCAACTGGATGGGGCGCGTGGCGGCAGAGCTGCTGGGCGACACGGGCCTCTTCGAGGGCGTGGACATGCTGGTGCCCATCCCGCTGACGGCACGGCGCCTGCACAGCCGCGGCTTCAACCAGGCGGAGAAGATTGCCGATGGGCTGTCGGCAGCCCTCGGCATACCGGTGCGCGTGGATGTGCTGCAGCGGCTGCGCTACCAGGAGTCGCAGACGCATTTCTTGCGGGCGCAGCGCCACGACAACGTGCAGGGCATCTTCCGGCGGCTCACCGACGAAGGGCTCGCCGGGCGCCATGTGATGATTGTGGATGATGTCATCACCACGGGCTCCACGATGCACGCCGCCATAGAGGCGCTGGAGAGCGTCCCCGGCATACGCCTCTCGGTGTTCGCCTGGGCGTGGGTGCCCATCCCACCGAGCAAGTTTTTCATGCCGGAATCCTAAAAAAGCATAAACGAACCTTATTCTTTAATACATAATCTTTAATCTTTCAGCAAAAAACACTACCTTTGCGCGGTTTTTGGCGACCAAAAGCCCCCGAGCCCCCTAAAGGGGAGCGTTGAAGCCCCCGAGCCCCCTAAAGGGGAGCGTTGAAGCCCCCGAGCCCCCTAAAGGGGAGCGTAGGGAATGAAGAGGAGACAAAAGCCAAAAGCTAAAAGACAAAAGCCAAAAGCCAAAAGCTAAAAGCCAATTGCCAACAGCCAAAAGCCAATTTTCAGACGCAAGAAGATATATTGTAAATTGTAAATTGTCAAATCGTAAATTTCAAGATGAACGTAATCACAAAGACAGTCCAGCTGCCCGATGGTCGCGAGATCTCCATCGAGACTGGTAAGCTTGCCAAGCAAGCTGACGGCGCCGTGATGCTGCGCATGGGCAACACCATGCTGCTGGCCACCGTGTGTGCCGCAAAAGACGCTGTGCCCGGCACAGATTTCATGCCCCTTCAAGTAGAATATCGCGAGAAATATGCCGCTGCCGGCCGTTTCCCCGGTGGCTTCACGAAGCGCGAAGGTAAGGCTAACGATGACGAAATCCTCACCTGTCGCCTCGTCGATCGTGCGCTTCGTCCCCTCTTCCCCAGCAACTACCACGCTGAGGTGTATGTGAATGTCAACCTCTACAGCGCCGATGGCGTGGATATGCCCGATGCCCTCGCAGGCTTCGCCGCTTCCGCTGCCCTCAGTGTCAGTGACATCCCCTTCGAAGGTCCCATCTCCGAGGTGCGCGTCATCCGTCTGAACGGCGAGTACATCGTGGATCCCACCTTCGAGCAGATGAAGGACGCCGACATGGACATCATGGTCGGTGCCACCGAAGAGAACATCATGATGGTGGAAGGCGAGATGAAGGAGGTCAGCGAGCAGGATCTGCTCCAGGCCCTGAAGGTAGCCCACGAAGCCATCAAGCCCATGTGCTGCCTGCAGAAGGAACTCGCCAAGGAACTCGGCAAGGACGTCAAGCGCGAATACTGCCACGAGGTCAACGACGAGGAGCTGCGCGAGCAGGTGAACAAGGAGTGCTACCAGCCCGCCTACGACGTGACGAAGCAGGCGCTGGAGAAGCACGCCCGCGCAGAAGCCTTCGAGAAGATCCGCGAGGACTTCAAGGAGCGCTACGCTGCCGCTCATGCCGACATGGACGCTGCTGAGCTGGAAGAGAAGAACGCCCTCGTCGATCGCTACTACCACGACGTAGAGCGCGACGCCATGCGCCGTTGCATCCTCGACGAAGGCATCCGCCTCGACGGTCGCGGCACCACCGACATCCGCCCCATCTGGTGCGAGGTCAGCCCCCTGCCCGGCCCTCACGGAAGCAGCATCTTCACGCGTGGCGAGACACAGTCCCTGTCCACCGTCACCCTCGGCACGAAGCTCGACGAGAAGCTCGTGGACGATGTCCTCGACCGCAGCTACATGCGCTTCCTGCTCCACTATAACTTCCCCCCCTTCTCCACGGGTGAGGCCAAGGCACAGCGCGGCGTAGGCCGTCGCGAGATTGGTCACGGCCACCTCGCATGGCGCGCCCTGAAGGGTCAGATTCCTGCAGACTATCCCTACACCGTACGCGTCGTCAGCGACATCCTCGAGAGCAACGGTTCCAGCTCCATGGCTACCGTCTGCGCAGGAACGCTCGCACTGATGGATGCCGGTGTGCCCATCAAGAAGCCCGTCAGCGGTATCGCCATGGGCCTCATCAAGAACCCCGGTGAAGAGAAATACGCTGTCCTGAGCGACATCCTCGGCGATGAGGACCACCTCGGCGACATGGACTTCAAGACAACTGGTACGAAGGACGGTCTGACCGCCACACAGATGGATATCAAGTGCGACGGCCTGAGCTACGAGATCCTGGAGAAGGCCCTCATGCAGGCCAAGCAGGCTCGCGAGCACATCCTCGGCAAGATCCTGGAGTGCATGCCCGAGCCGCGTCCCGAGCTGAAGCCCCACGTGCCCCGCATCGAGCAGATCATCATCCCGAAGGAGTTCATCGGCGCTGTCATTGGCCCGGGCGGAAAGATCATCCAGGGCATGCAGGAGGACACCGGTGCCACCATCACCATCGACGAAGAGGATGGCGTGGGCAAGGTACAGGTCAGCGGTCCCAACGCCGACTGCATCAACGCCGCACTGGCTAAGATCCGCGCCATCGTGGCTGTGCCCGAGGTGGGCGAGATCTACGAGGGCACCGTACGCTCGATTATGCCTTACGGCTGCTTCGTGGAGTTCATGCCGGGCAAGGACGGCCTGCTGCACATCTCCGAGATCGACTGGAAGCGCCTCGAGACTGTCGAGGAGGCTGGCATCAAGGAGGGTGACAAGATGACCGTGAAGCTGCTGGACATCGACCCCAAGACGGGTAAGTTCAAGCTCTCACGCCGCGCCCTGCTGCCGAAGCCCGAAGGCTACGTGGAGCGTCCGCCCCGTCCCCGTCGCGAGCGCCCCGAGCGTGGTGAACGCGGTGAGCGTCCCCGTCGTGAGGAGTAATCCTCCTTGCTACTAAGCACTATCGGAATCCAATTCCCACTCGATAATAAAAGGCACCCCACCGGGTGCCTTTTATTTATTTAATAAGGTACGCGTACGCGCGAAGCGCGAGCGGTTGGCGATTGGATTTTGGCTGTTCTTAGCAAAGATTAGAAGATGAGAGGTTGTTACATCTCACTTTGCAATAGCTCATAGTTATAGTACTTACTCTGCAGATATAAACCTGTTTCAGGGTCTGACAGTTGATCATACAACTTGGAGTTATACAAAATTTCAAGAGCCTCGGGTAAGGTCTTGTGCTGTTTCTCAATAACTAATTGAGTCAGTCCTGAAAGAACTCGATCGGTCAAATATATCTGTTCGTGGTTCATAAGACTTGCAGGTGTTTAATAGCACGTTCAGAGCCAAAGAAATATTGATTATTCAATTTCTTATAGCGCAGTTCTTCTACCAGTTGCGCCAGTGTAATCTGCCCAAGCTCATATCTGTCAAGTTGCATAACGACACCATCGTCTGCTACAGGGCCGATAACAATATCGAAATCATGATGATATCCAGTCTCAGAGGCACGACGGTTTTGGAATATGAAGTCAGCCCACTCTACACATACCTCATCAAAAATCTTCACTTTCAGTGATTGATCTTTAAGGCACTTGTCATCAAAAAGGAACGTGGTTACAATCGGTTGTGCATTCATAGACAAGCGTGCCTTCCGCTTCGCCATCTCCTCGGCCTGTCTCCTGATAGATGTGAGATAGAAGCCTTTGCCAAAGTCCTTGTTGATATGGCCGACGGAGAGATCTATGTGCTCAATGGTCACATTGGAACCATGGTATAATTTAAGCATAGCGCAGTCCTCCACCGTGATTTTGGCATACCATAGTCAAGTCTTCAATAGCTGTGGCAACCGACTGTTGATGCTCTGCTTCATAGCAATCATCAAGAAACTCGATGCCAGCATACTGTTTGAGATATAGGTATGCTTGCTTCGTGGTCATCTTATAGTGCTCCGCAAACTTGCGAATGATAAAGATAATATATGAAGGCTTGAAGTCCATGATACATTCTTAGAGATTAGACGCTGCAAATATACTTATTTCTGGCTTACGCACAAACAAAAAACTTACAAAATGTTATTTTTTGTTCGTTTTCCTTTGCTATTCAACAGATAAGCAGTACTTTTGCGCCGCATTTTGCCCGTAATGGGCTTTCTGCACACTTTTTATTTGCTCAAATCGTCACTCGAATCACCACCTCGACCTCGACTTTCGGGCAATAAGTTAGAACCTGTTAGGAGTAATGCGCTATGGCGCAGACTCCTCTGTAAGGTTCTAGAGGCTTGTGGTGAGCCAGAGTGACGTTTGATGAAGGCTGCGCTTTTTCTATGCTCACCCATCTCGAAGCGTCGGAATACAGGAGTTAGTTAGATGAGCCAGTCATTCACACTTGACGGAACGAAAACTTTATAACTCATATAACTAACAAACAAACAAATGAAAAGAAAATTACTTTTCGCGATTGTAGCACTAATGTGCTCGGTCGGAACGTGGGCACAGGGCTGGACGGCCAGTGCACCAGCTACGGGTGACTTCTACCTTTACAATGTAGGAGCCAATGCTTATCTTGAAAACGGCTCAAGCTGGGGTACACACGCAGCTTTGAAGAGCAGCGGTTTCGTATTGAATGTCACAGCAGGTAGTGGCGTCTATACACTGGGTACGAACAGCAAGTACGCTGGAAGGTTCTTCACGGATAACGGCTATGTTGATAGTGGCAGCTCCACAAACTGGACTTTCGAGCTAGTTGCGGGCCTCACGGATACCTATAAATTGAGAACAGCTGCTGGTGACTACGTCTATGCTGCTGCTGGTATGTATAATGTTGAAATTGGTGCCGACCCCGGGACTAATAAAGCATATTGGAAATTGGTTACTGCTGACAACAGAAATAGCTCAGCCAATGCAACCAACCTAACTCCCGTGGAGTGGACACATAAATTAGCCAACCCTCGTTTCGATGATAATGTCGATAATTGGAGTGGGGACGCCCCCGCCCGTGGAGGCAATACAGGTGTAAAAGCTGGCGACGTTGGTTCTTATGATGACTTCAATCCCTGTGCTGAACACTATAATAAGACCTATGATACCTATCAGGAATTGTCAGGTCTCGCAAATGGTACTTATGCAGTAAGCGTCCAGGGCTTTTATCGTGAAGGTGGTTATGCTGATGCAGCTTCTAAACATGTTGCAGGTACGGAATCCCTGAATGCCATTCTTTATGCGAACGATGAAGAACAGCCTCTGATGTCTATTTTTGAAGAAGCAGGTAAGGCATCTGGTGGTAAAACTGTAACAGCAACAGGAATCAGTGGAGCTTTCCCCGATAACATGGCTGCTGCTTCTTATTTCTTCTCCGCTGGTCTTTATTGGAACACTGTTTATGTCACTGTGACAGACGGAACTTTAAAAATTGGTATTAAGAAATCTACGTCTGTAGGTGCTGACTGGACCATCTTTGATAACTTCCGTTTGCAGTACTTCGGTAATTGCACCATTGCAGAGGCAAAGAATGGTGCACTCATTGTCGCTTACAATGACGTTTTGGCTACCGCACAGACTCTCGCAGGTAAAGCTATGGAAGCAAGCGCAAAAACTACACTGAACTCTGTGATTGATGCTAACGATGATATCGACACGTCATCTGCTACTGCCGAGGATCTGACAGCTGCCACGACAGCTCTTAACAATGCCATTGCAGCAGCACAACCCAGTGCAGATCTCTATGTAAGCATCAAGACTCTTCTGGATGGCCTGAAGACTCAGGACGCTTCCTTCGATGGTGATACGAAGTACAACGCAGGTACTTATACGGCAATCAGTGAGGTCTATACTGATTATTACGCTTATGCCATCGCAAAGGCTGGTACAGCAGTTAATGCTGACTTCACCAATGTTATTGTCAATCCTGGTTTTGAATTTGGCAACACCACTGGCTGGACATACAAAGCCAGCAATGACCATGGTGCCAAGAGTACAAGCAACCCCACCTATCAGATGTCGGACTCAGAAGGTAGCTACCTCTTCAATATCTGGAGTGCAGGTTACCCCATCACACAGACTATTACTGGCCTGCCGAATGGTATCTATGAACTTACTGCTGTTGTTGCTAATAGCAGTGATGGCGATCCCGCAAAGGTTTACCTTATCGCAAATGATACGCACGAAGGTATCACGTGTGACACTGACGGTGCAGTCGGTGTAGAAGGAACGGTGAAGTGTGCCGTTACCGATGGCACTCTGACCATAGGAGCTGTAGGCTCTAATAATGATGCAGAACGTAGTTATAGCGCTGCAGGTGTATGGTGGTATAAAGTGGATAACTTCCGATTGAAATATCTTGGCGATCTCGTATCCGACGAAGATGCAGCAGCCTTGTTGGCCACTGTTCCTTCTGGTGTGATGAAGTCGAGCGTATCTACAGCTTTGAACGACGCTGTTACCGCTTTCGAAGCTTCAAAGACCACGGCTAATTATGCAGCCCTTGTAACAGCTATAGAAAATGCTAATGCCAGCATTGCTGCTTATGCCAAGGCTAAGGCTGCCGTTGATAAAGCTAATGATATTAAAGATAATAATAACTTTGTTACTGACGCTGCCGCTACAACCTTTGCAGCAGCTATCGCAGCTATCTCTGATGCTTACGATGCACGTACATTGGAGGATGATGCAGCTAATAATGCTGGCATAACATTAGGCACGGCTGTGTCTGGCTGGCGCGCTAATGCAAGCGGAGCTGCAGGTGTGTATATGCAGAGTGCTTGGGCTAACATCGGTTTTGACAATGGGTATTACATTAATACATGGTCAGTAGAAGGGGACAGTGATGGTTCTAACTTCTCAGTACCTTTCTTTGAGTATTGGACTGGAAGTGGAAGTCTTGGAGCAAAGACTATGACAGCGACATTAGATGACCTTACACCTGGACAGGTTTATCGACTTACCGCTGACGTGCGTGTTTCATACACTACTAAGGGTGCAGGCAACATAACCCTTGCTCTTACAAATGGCACTCCCGTTGACATCACAACGGGTGATCAGATTGGTACCACTGGCCGTTATCTTGGTACGTTTGAGGTTTATGGAAAGGCTGATAACGAAGGTAATCTCACTGTTACAATTGATGTCGAAGCAGAAAGCGGTATTAGTTGGCTGAGCTGGCAGAATGTAAAATATGAAGCTGCTTCTGGGGCTACGATGTCTGTCAAGGCAGAAAAGTGGGGTACATTTATTGCTCCGTTTGACGTAACGATTCCAGCAAATATCAATGCTTATACGGCAACAGGAGTAAAGAATAACCGCGTAACTTTGAGTGCTGTTGAGACAACTATTCCTGCTAATACACCTGTCATTCTGTATAATACTTCGGGTGAGAACATCAGCGAAACGTTCTATGGTGATCTTCATGAAGAAGACTCCTACACTGTTGGTCTGCTGACAGGTGTCTATACCGCTGCTACTATCCTTGCAGATGCAAATCACTATGTTCTCCAGACTCAGAATGATATTCAGGCATTCTACAGTGTTGATGAGGCCTTCACTGCAACGGCTTACAAGTGCTACCTGACCTACAATGCAGGTGGTGGTGTTAAGATGCTCAGCTTCGACTTCGGTACCGCTACTGGCATCAACTCGATTGCCAACAGCCAACAGCCAATCGCCAACAGCTCCATCTTCAACCTCGCAGGTCAGCGCATGAGCAAGATGCAGAAGGGCGTGAACATCGTGAATGGCAAGAAAGTTCTCGTAAAATAAATGACCCACCCTGCCCAAGGGCATCCCTCCCGTGAGGGAGGGAGCCTGCGGGGTGATTGTTGAAAGATAAATTATTTATAATATGAAAAAGACATATATCACACCTGCCGTTGAAGTAGAGCTGCTGAACGTGGCAGACGGCATATTGCAAGTTATCAGTGGTCCCGAGGTACGCAGCACCAGCGCTGATCAAGGGGCGGGCATGGACACCAAGGAGTCCGGCAGCTGGAGCAATATCTGGGAATAAGATCCTGCGCGGCAACGCGCCTACACACACGGCAGCCCGACAAAAGGTCGGGCTGCCGATACCCCGCAATTGAGGGGTTCAGTTCTCTCAGTTGTTAGTTATTTAATTATGTTAGAATATCTGCCCTGCGCTGTGAAGCGCGGGGCAGTTTCTTATTAAATCTCCCTCAATGAGGGATGAAATTCCAAAAAATCTCCCTCAATGAGGGATTTTTTGTGATGATGCTTGTGTAATCCCCGAGAAAATTGCAACCTTTGCAGACAGTAAAGCTAATCGTATATGCTGTTACCTTTTCATACACCAGATGTTATAGAGGCGGGCTGCGATGAGGCGGGGCGGGGATGCCTGGCGGGGCCGGTCATGGCGGCGGCGGTTATTCTGCCTGCGGACTTTAAGAACGATGTCCTCAATGACTCCAAGCAGCTCAGCGAGCGACAGCGCTACCAGCTGCGCGAGGTCATCGAGCGCGAGGCTGTGGCGTGGGCGGTGGCGGAATGTTCGCCGCAGGAGATTGACAAGATGAATATCCTGCGCTGCAGCATCCTGGCCATGCAGCGCGCTTTGGACCAACTGACGGTGCGGCCGCAGCATGTCATCGTGGATGGCAACAGATGGATGCCATACCGATGGAATGGGGAAATAGTGAAGGCTGACACGGTGGTGAAGGGCGATGCCACCTTCATGAGCATCGCTGCGGCCAGCATCCTGGCCAAGACCTACCGCGATGACCGTATGAAGGCGCTGGCGCAGGAGTTCCCGCAGTATGGCTGGGACAAGAACATGGGCTACCCAGCGAAAGTGCATCGCGAGGCCATTGCACGCTATGGCGCTACGCCGCACCACCGCATGACCTTCCGTCTGCTGCCGGAGACGCAGCTGACGCTGTTCGATTAACTGGCTGTAATGTGCCGCAAGGGTCTTAACGCGCAATCCACTGCTCGGGATTGAGCTTGGCCGTTTCCTTGCGGAGCTGGAAGTGGAGGATGAAATTGCCGTTATCGTCGGGTGCTACAGTGCCGAGGATGTCGCGCGCCTTCACCTTCTGACCGCGTGTGACGATGGTGGATGAGAGATTACAATAGACGGAGATATAGGAGCCGTGGCGCACGAGGACGTTCTTGAGGCTGCCTAACTGGAACACGGCAGACACCTCGCCATCGAAGATGGCACGCGCATGGGCTCCGGCCTGTCCCTGATAGTTCACGCCCTTATTGTCTAAAACCACCGACGTGGTGATATGCGTCAGCCCGAAGCGGCGGTTGATACGATAGGGGCCTGTGATGGGCACCGGCAGGCGCCCTTTGTTCTGCTCCAGATTGCCGTTGAGTTTCTTGTCCTCTGCCGTGAGCCATTTGTTGGGGGCGGCACCCTTCTCGGTTTGTGGCTTAGCGGTGCTCTTGCCTGACTGCTTCTTGGCAGCGCGTGCGCGCTCCTCGGCCTCGCGCTTCTTGCGGGCTTCGGCCTCGGCACGCTTGCGCGCCTGCTCGATTTCTATCTGTATCAGGCGGTCAATCTTGACGTTGAGAGCGTTGAGCTGCTTCTGCTGATTGGCCACCTCCTTCTCAATCTCTTTCTGACGCTTGCGTAGCTGCAGGGCGTTGTTTTTGGCGATGGAGTGCTGTGTGGCCAGGAGCTTGCGCTGGCGGATGACCTCGCGCATGGCTCCGGCTTTCTCCTGCTTGACATCGAGGAGCTGGTTCTGCTTGTCGCGCACCAGGTTCTGCTGCTCGATGACCTGTATGCCCAGTCGCTTCTGCAGGGCTGCGAATTCGCGGGCGTAGCGCATGCGGCGATAGAGCTGCGGGAACGACTTAGCCGAGAGGATGAACAGAGCGGGGTTGCGGAGGTTCTCGGAGTAGCGCCCTGAGCGCAGGCTCTGGATGTATTTCTGCTTGCGCATGGCCAGCTGCTCCGTGAGCACCTTCTGCTCCTCCTGCAGCACGGCGATGTGGCTGTCGAGGGTGTCGATGTCGCGCTCCAGCGTGTGGATATAGGTGAGGCGGCTCTGCAGTTGATCCTCGATGAAATCGACTGTTTGCTCCTTCTTGACGGCTTTCTGCTTCGTGCGGTTCAGCTCCTGTTTCTTATTCTGTATGCCACGCTCCATCTGGGACCTCTGGTTCTTGAGTTCCTTGACCTTCTTGCTGTCTGCCATCATGGCTGTGGCAACAAGCAGACAGAGACCTATCGAAACAAAACGCTTCATCGGCAGCTTTCGTCTTTATCGGGTGAGTTTGTTGAAGACCTTGTAGATGCTCACGTGCGTGTAGCGGTTCTCGTCGATGGTGGTGTGGATGTCGCCCATGGTCTCATCCACGCGCAGGCTGGAGAGGGCGAACTGTGCTGCGGTGCTCCCGGTGCTGGAGTTCAGCGTCATGCGCATCTTGGAGGGGAAGGGCAGGGAGGCGAGGGTGGTCCAGTCGCTATAGGTCCAGTCGAGGCTGATGGCTGCTGAGGCGGAGGCCGGCACGACAGTGGCCTGCTTTACCAACCCCGAAGCGGTCTCCACAAGGAACTTCACGGCCATCGTGGCAGCGTTGGAGGAGCGCAGGATGGGTGTCATGATGTAGTCGCCGCTGTGCTTCTCGGTGTCGAAATCACTGGCCTGCGGTGCTGTGGTCTGTCCCGGCACGAAGGGCTCATCCCAGAAGAGGGCCTGGAAGGTGTAGAAATTGATACCGGCGTCGCGCAGCTGCGGCACGCCGTCCCACACGGCCTTGACATACTGGTGGTTTATGCGGTCCTGAATGAGCAGGTACTCGGGCGTGAGCTCAAGGCGTCCCACCTCGATGCCGAGGATGGCGGTGAGGGTGATTTGTATGATTTCATCGCGCTTCATCTTCAGCGAACCGCTGGCGGAGAGGCGCGAGCCGGACTCCAGGGTGACGTTGACCTTGGCGCGGATGCCACGGGCGGGCTGACGGTTAGCAAGGACTTTCGTCATGGCCTGCGCAGAGAGCTTGCTGGCCTTGGGGGCAGTGCCTTCGGCTGGTGTGTCGGTGGTGGTCACGGCAGGCATGCCGTCGGTGGTCTGTACGGTCGCGGCGTCAGTGTCTGCCTGAGCGGCCTTGCGGCTGGAACGGCAGCCGGTAAGGAGGAGTGCTGCGATGAGCAACAGGAGGAAACCAACTCTTTGGACTATCGTTTTCATTTTCTCGTTATGTCGATATGTCGATATTTCGTTATCTCGTTATGTCGAGGAATCTTTTAATCCTCTCCCTTCACATATTTTTTCAGCTTAATCTTCTTGGACAGTACAGCAGAGAGGCCATCGCCGCCGGCCTGTTCGGCCAGCTGCCAGAAGCGGAGGGCTTGGTCTGTGAGGTCGTTCATCCAGGCGATGTCACCCGCGTGTTCCAGCACGACGCCCCCTATCTGAGGGTCGGCCACCAGCACGGAGTCCGCTGAGTCAGGCGGGCAGACACGGTCCATGTAGGCCTGTGCCTCGCCGTAGCGCCCCTTCATGAACAGTATCCATGCATAGGTGTCGAGGAAGGTGCGGTTGTCTGGCTCCAGACGTATGGCGCGGTAGCTCATCTCCTCGGCGCGGTCGAGGTGGGACTCTTCGAGGGACAGGAAGTAGGCGTAGTTGTTCAGGCAGCTGGCGTTATCATCCTGATATACCAGGCACGAGTCGTAGGCGGCATAGGACTCTTCCTTGCGCCCCATCTCATGCAGCAGGTCGCCGACGATGCTGTAGAGGTCTGCCACCATCGCCGGTCGGCTCTCGGGTGTCTTCTGCACGATGCCCTCGCTGAAGGCTTGCAGGGCCTCGGCCTTCTTATCCTGTTGGTAGCAGGCGAGGCCCAGGTAGTAGTGGCAGATGAGTTCCTCGGGATGCGTGAGCACGCCGCGGCGGCAGAGGGATTCCAGACGCGGAAAGTCCTTGTGCTGGCCGTAGTATTGGATGAGGTAGAAGAGTGCCTGGGTGTTCTCAGGTTCCAGGTCAATGACGCGGTCCATCACAGCCACAAAGGCGCTGTCATTGCTCTTGTCATAGGTGGCCAGATAGGCGGCGCGCAGCTGCAGGAGCTGCAGGTCCTTGGGGTAGAGGGAGTCGATGCGGGCGAAGGTGCTCTCGACAGCTTGGCGGCCGGTGCTGTCCTCCTGCATGCGTTCTGTCACATAGTCGCGGAGCAGCGCCACGCGCATCTCGGACTCTGTCTTGGCGCCATACATCAGGGAGTCGCGCACGGCAGCGAACAGGGAGTCCTGCCCTGTCTTGCGGTAGAGCTCCAGCATTGACAGCTTCAGGCTGGCATTGTCGGGTTCCACCTTGCGCACCTGGTCATAGACCTTCTGCGCCTCTGTGATGCGGTTGGCCTGCAGCAGCTGGTTGCCGATGGCCAGACGGTAGGTCATCTCATGCGGGTATTCGCGGCACAGGGCTTCCAGTTCGCCGAAGGCTTTCTTCTCCTGTCGCAGCTGCATGTAAAGGGCGAACTTCTGGTAGCTGACGTTTGCCATCTTACCCTCCAGGACCTCGATGCGGTCCAGCGTGCGGATGGCATCGGCGGGGCGGTTCAGGGCGATGTAGAGCTGTGTGAGATGCCCCAGCACATCGGAACGACGGGGTGAGAGCTGCGCCAAGTCCTCCAGTTCTGTCAGCGCTTCCACCTGGCGGTTGCGCTCGAGATAGTAGCCGGCGAGGGATTCTTTGTAGTGGGTGTTCTCGGGGTCGAGGGCTACGGCTGTCGTCAGGTTCTGCAGCGCCAGAGAGTCCTCGCGAAGGGATATCTGATAGAGCGCCAGGTCATACAGCACCTCAGGGGCCGTGGGGCAGATGGCGAGGCAGTGGCGGTAGAGGTCGAAGGCTGCCACGTGGTTGCCCATTAGCTTCTGCTTACATGCCTCCTGATAGAAATAGTCCAGTCGCAGGTGGTCGGCCTCCGAGAGCCCTGCGTAAGCTTCGTCCGACAGCATACGGTAGGCTGACGCGCGCGGCGCGGGCTCATCGTTAGCGACCGTGTGACTGGAAGAACTGCAGGAGGTAAGGAAGAGCACGAAATGAAAAGTGAAAAATGAAAGAATGAAGAATACAGGAATCCTTTGCAAGCTGTTTTGCCTGCAAAACCAATCATTAAAAAGGGAACCTTTATTTTTCACTTTTCACTTTTCATTTATCCCCCCTTGGGGGATTATAGGGGGCCTCAAATTCTGCCGCTGTGTCCGAAGCCGCCAGCACCGCGCTCGGTCTCATCGAGAGTGTCTGTCGGTAGCCATTCCGCCTGCTCATGGCGGGCTATGACCATCTGTGCGATGCGCTCGCCGTCGTTGACGGTGAAGGGCTCGGTGGAGAGGTTGGCGAGAATCACGCAGATCTCACCGCGATAGTCTGCATCAATCGTGCCGGGGGCGTTAAGCACGGTGAGACCGTGCTTCAGAGCCAGACCGCTGCGCGGCCGCACCTGTGCCTCCACGCCTGCGGGCAGCGCCATGAACAGGCCTGTGGGAATCAGGGCACGGGACATCGGTTGTAAAACAATGGGTGCATCCAGATTGGCACGCAGATCGACGCCTGCGGACATAGGAGTAGCATACGCCGGCAGGGCGTGATGCGAACGATTGATAATAGGTATCTGCATATTGTATTCCTTATTTCTGCGGCAAAGGTAGATAAAAACTGTGAGAAAATTAGCCAATAAAGAGAGAAAAGTGAACAAAAAACTACATTTTGCAAGACGCTGCACCTTATATAAGATGCAGCGTCTTCTGCGTTTAAAAATGTTAGCTTTACTTCCTAATATGTGAACTTATTGTTTCATCACCACTTTTTTGCCATTAACGATATTCACGCCACGCTGCATCTTGCTCATGCGCTGACCGCCGAGGTTGAAGATGGTAGAGGGGACATTGGTGTCAGCCTTTGGAACAGCGATGGCATCAATGATGGGCTTCGGCCCTAAGTAGAGTAGGCGGAAGCTGTCGAAGCACAGCCAGTCGTAGAAAACGTAAGTATCCTTACGGAGTCCTATGCGAAGCGTGCCATCCTTCACTTCCGTTTCCAACTCGTTCCAATAGAGATCATTCGCGAACCATTTTGATACATCCTTTGTTGAGTTTGGAATCATACCTACTGCGGTACTTACACCCACATCACACATATCTCGTTCCTCAAAAATCGAGACCACCGATGTCACCGCTTCATTTGCATAGAATTTTGCATAGAAGTGCTCTTCGCCAGCCAGATACAAATCCACGGCAGGGGTCGGTTGCCAGTTCTTGTCGCAACCTTCGCGGTAGAACGCCTGCACGCACACTTTGTAAATGCCATTGGGCAGACCTGTAATGTCCTGATGGATGTCAAAACTCTCTTGGTCGAACTTCTGTGAGAAGAAGTTATCATCAAGCCCCGAGGCAGCGGCAGCTCCTTCCCATACAGCACAACGTTCGTTGCCGCCTTTGTCAAAGTTCGGATAACTGATGAGACTCGATACATCCATGGGCATCTCCGTCGTGGCTGTTGCCATTTGTGCAATGATATCATCACGTGTGAGCAGTTGCCAATGAGCAGCTTCAACTTCCGGGTTAAGCGACATCGTCAGCTGAGACGTCTCACCATCCCACGTTAGGAAGGATTTCTTATTAGGTGTCAATGCATATGTACCGTCATCCTGGCGCAGGAAGAGCCACGTCGTTGCTGCTTGGGTCATGCTTGGCACAGGGTAACCAAGATATTCCAAACCATCGCCATCACTGAAACGGGTATTGATGAGTGAGCCTCCGTCCTGCTGTGTTAGGATGCAGTCTGTGCCTGCAATGTTCAAGGCTGCACGTGTTCCACTACTTCCTCCAGGTGCTAAGTATAACTGGGCAGCAGTGTTGTAGAGATAATAGGTGCCATTGGGTATCAGCACATAGTCCCCTTCCACAATCTGCGTCATAACCTCCTCTACACGCATCGTTGAACCATCGTCTGTCAAGCTTTTGTCGTCTGTCCAGAACTGCAAAGGACCCGACGTGCCGCCATTTTGATTGATGCAGGAATTTGTTGTGCCAGGTGTGCGTAGAACGAAGCCATCGTTGTTCGC